>JADHOC010000030.1 GCA_016779205.1 Planctomycetota bacterium
CTGGGCGGGCCCTGCCGGTTCCCGGTAGGGCCCCTCCACCACAACGGTCTCCCGGGCGCCGGGGGCGCGCCGATGCCGGCCCACCAGGCGGTGGCGCGCGCCCGTCAGGGCTGCTCGAGCTGGACGCCGAGCACCTCGCCCGGGATGAGCCCGAGCGCAGCCGGCGGTCGAACGATGAGCGTCCGACCGAACTCCGGCACCTGGGGCTGCCGCCAGAGGCGCACCGGCAACTCCTCGACGCCCCGCCCGTACCCGACGACCTCCGCCGCAGCGACCTCCGCAGGTGAGGTGCGGCGGGAGAGCAGGACGACCGCGGGCGCATCCCCCTCGGGCGCGGAGGGCTCGGGCAGGAACACCGTCACGTTCCGCGCGTCGGCGGACTCCACCAGCGCCACCGTGCTGCCCGCGAGCAGAGCCTGCCCAGGGCGCGACTCGACGAGGCCCACCCGGCCGGCGATGGTCGCCGAGAGGGTCAGCCCGTCCTGCTCGAGGCGCAGGGCAGCGAGCTCCGCGCGCCGGATCTCCACCCGCTGGGTGAGGGCCGTGATCGCGGCGTCGTCCGCGGCGCGGGCGGAGCGCTGCACCGCCTCCCTCGCCGCCACCGCGGGCGAGGGCGCCTCGAGGCCCTCGAGGATGCCGCGCGCGCGATCGAGGCTGGCCACCGAGGCGACTCGCTCCTCTTTCTGGGCCTGGAGGAGCTCGCGGTTGGCGGCCACCTGCCCCAGGAGCGTGCGCTCCTCCAGTTCGAAGTCCTGCTTCTCGGCAGCGCGGCCGAAGCCCTGGTCGACGAGGGGCGCGAGCCGCTCCGCCTGGACCCGGACCTGATCCGCCTTCAGAAGATCCCGCTCGATCTCCACCTCGAGCGCGAGGATCGCCAGCCGACGCTCCCGCGCCTCGATCTGCAGGCGCCAGACCTCATCCCGCACCCGGCTCCGGTTCGCCTGACCATCCTGGACGAGCTCGGTGTCGTTCTCGCCGATCGCCAGGAGGCGTTCGGCGGCGGCCAGTGCCTGTGAGGCGGCGAGCGCCGTGACGTCCGCCAGGACCGCCGCGAGCTGCTGCTCGGCCACAGAGAGCTGCGCCTCCAGGGGACCGCTGTCGAGCCGCGCGATCGGATCGCCGGGCTTGACCTCGTCCCCCTCCTCCACGAGCACCGCCGCGAGCAGGCCCGCCTGGCCGAACGCGTGGGCCACCTCGGTCGCCGTGACGACCCCGACGAGCTGCGGCGTGGGCACCGCGGTGCCAGCCGCCCAGAGCCCGGTCAAACCGAGCCCGATCCACACGAAGAACTGACCAGGGGCCCGCATGAAGTCGCGCAGCCGCAGCCCGATCGGCGTGGGGACACGCTTCGGCAGCGGGGGCATCGCCTGATCGACGGTCGGTCGGTTCTCGATCTCCATGGTGTCGCGCGATCAGAGCTCGGCGTAACGATCCCGAAGGACCAGGCTGGCCTCGACGACGCCGGGCGTCGCGCGCAGGTACTCGACCATCTCGCTGCCCCGCTCGGGGTCACGGAGTCGGACGGCCGAGACGACCTCGACGCTCTCGTCCGAATCATGGGAGGTCATCTTCTCGATCCCTCGACAGAAGCGACCCAGGACCTCGTCGATCCGGGCCAACGCAGCCTTCCACTCATCCCCGCCGGAGTCGCCTCTCCGCACCGCGTAGGTGACGTGGCCGTCGAAGCGCGTCTTGGAGCCGAAGGCCACGAGGTGGAGGTAGGTGACCACGGACATGAGCACCGCTCCGCCCACGAGCGCGATGCCGTAGCGCTGGGTCCCCGCCGCCATGCCGAGCACCAGGGAGAAGAAGACGAAGACCGTGTCGCGGGTGTCCTTGAGGACGTTCCGGAAGCGGACGATGGCCAGCGCCCCGAGGAGCCCGAAGGCCGTGACGAGGCTGTCACCGATGACGAAGATCAGCAGCGTGGCCCCCATCGTGAGGACCACCAGGGACTGCGTGAAGCCGCGCGAGTAGGAGAGGCCGTGGTGCGTGCGCTGGTACACCCAGGCCACCGCGAGGCCGATGAAGGCCGCGATCATCAGCGACGCGAGGAGCGCGGAGACGCCCGCGCTGCCAGCCGCCCCACCGGCGACGAGGCTATCGATGGCCGAACGGAGCTCAGGCATTGGGGAGTCTGAGGGGCCGCCGCGACTCGCTCAGGGCGTGCCGCAGCTGGGTCTGGCGGGGTCGAAAGAGGGTGCCCTGATCCATGGCGTGATCGAGGGACAGCACGTACTTGGGGATGGACTCCCGGCTGATCTCGAGCTGATCGATGAGCCGGGTCGCCCAGGACGGGCACTGCTCCGAGAACTTCAGCTCGACGATCGCGCCCTCGGTCGGCGTCCGCTCCCATTCACGGTGCGCCTCCAGCGCGAGGTTTGACGTCGACGTCATGGCGTGTTCGACCTCGGTGTCGATGGTGAACCGCACGGGGTCGCCGTGGGCTGACTCGTAGGCCTCGCGCATGTACCGCACCCGGACCAGCGGTCGAGCGGCGAGCTCATCGAGTCGGAGCGCAAACTCGCTCGCCCCCTCCATCTGGGAGAGGGCGGTGGGACGCCCGTTGAGGACAGCCTCCGCCACCTCGCGGCTCACGCGGGCGCGCGTCTTCCTCACGACGACGTTTGAGCGCTTCTTGATCTCGAGGAACACCGGCGAGCTCGGGTCGTCGTCATAGGCACGCACCCGGAGCTTGAAGCGATTGCGGTGCCCTTCCACGGTGGTCCGGTAGAGCTCCAGCCCGTCACCATCCAGGTAGAGGCTGACGATCGGATACCGGCAGTCCGTGCTCTTCCGGGCGAAGTGGTCAGGGCGAACGAAGGGCCGCACCATCGCCCGGATCGACGGCAGAAGCCTCGCCGGGACGAAGTACTTCCACTCGTATCGAGAGGTGAGTGTGCGGTCGTCTTGGGACATCTCTAGGCAGCTCGGAAAGCAGAGCCGAAGGGGCAATTTACAGTATATTGAGGTCCCGTGAGCGCCCGCCAGTTCGTCCTTCGAGGGTCGTCTCGAATTCCCCACACCCCAGAAGCGTTGCCTGCCGTGCTTGGTCTCCGTCCGAACTCCATCGCCGCGTACGCGGTGGTTGCTGCCTCGCTGGTCTGTGCGATTTCCGCTCAACAGCCGATCATCACCGAGTTCCTCGCCCGGAACGACGCGGGGATCCAGGACGAGGACAATGACCGCAACGACTGGATCGAGCTCCATAACCCCTCGACCACGGCCCTGAACCTCGGGGGCTGGCGGCTGACGGACGACCTCGGAGACCTCTCCAAGTGGGTCCTCCCAGCGCAAACCCTCGCCCCCGGCGGGTTCCTCGTGGTCTTCGCCTCCGGCAAGGACCGCGCCGTGGCGGGGCAACCCCTCCACACCAACTTCCGGCTCTCTACGGGCGGGGAGTACCTCGCCCTCGTGAATCCGGTGGGGCTGATCGCCACCCAGTTCTTCCCCACCTTCCCGGCGCAGTCCGCCGACGTCTCCTACGGATACGAATCGGACCTCGTCACGCTGGCGTTCTTCGATCCCCCCTCGCCCGGCGCGGCCAACGGTGGCGGAGGAGGCGGCGCCCCCCTGGACCCGGTGACCTTCTCTCGCTCCCCCAGGTTCGAGTCCGGACCGGTTGTGCTGGGGCTACAACACCCCTCCCCGGGCGCCACCATCCGCTACACCTTGGACGGTCGGGAACCCACCAACCAGGACGCCGCCTACGCGTCTCCCCTGCTCCTCACCGAGACGACGACGCTCAGGGCCCGCGCCTTCAGGAGCAACGCGCTCCCCTCCCCCGTCTCCTCGGGCTCCTGGATCTTCCAGGGCCTCGTCGAGGACCAGGACCTGACGACCGCCCTGGGTCGGGGCCTCCCCTCCGAGTGGATCGACCAGGCCGGCATCAACTGGAACCTCGGCGGCAGCCGCCCTGGCGCCTGGTACGGCCTGGATAGCCTCGTGACCGCCCCCTACACCCCTGAACAGGTGCAGTCGGCCCTCGATGCGATCCCCTCTCTCTCACTTCAGATGCACCCCGACGACCTGTTCGGGTTCATGGCCCCGTCGGGCCTCCTGGGGATCTACGCCAACTCGACCGAGGAGGGTGAGGCCTGGGAGCGGCCGTGCTCGCTGGAGTGGCTGGACCCGGACAGCGGGCTCCAGTTCCAGATCGACTGCGGGGTGAGCATCCAGGGGGGGACGAACACCGGCACGATCAAGCGCAGCCAGCTCTCCATGGCGCTCAAGTTCAAGTCCGAGTTCGGCCCCTCCAAGCTCGAGCACAAGGTGTTCGAGGACTCCGCGCTGGAGAGCTTCGACTACCTCGTCCTCGATTGCGCGAGCCAGCTCTCCATCAACGGTCCCGCCGGTTCGACCACGAAGATCCACGCCCAGGAGACCCGCGACCAGTTCGCAGCCCAGTCCCACCAGGACATGGACCACCCCTCGCCCCATGGCCGCTGGGTGCACCTCTACCTCAACGGCCTCTACTGGGGCGTCCTGCACCTCCACGAGCGACCGGACGAGCGCTTCGCCGCAGGTTACGGCGGTGGCGACCCCGAGGAATACGACTGGATCAAGCGGGGCAACGTCGCGGCCGGGAACAACAACCCCGTGGGGAGCGCGGCACCCGGCCTCTGGAAAGAGGTGCGAGACATCGTCGCGACGGGGGTCGCGCCGGGCCAGCAGTGGCAGGGAGAGGACGCGTACCAGGCGCTGGTCGATCGGGTCGACCTCGTGAACTACGCGGACTACATGCTGATGAACTGGTACGTGGGCAACACGGACTGGCCCCACAACAACTGGATGGCCACCGCCCACGCGCGCAACTCGGCCGACCCCGCGGACGTGGACCCCAACGGCCGCTTCAGGTTTCACAACTGGGACGCGGAGGCCACCCTCTACTGGGGTGGCGCCGTCACCGCCGTGAATGACGGGTTCTGGGATCGAACGGGCCTTCAGTCGGGCAGCCCAGCCAACGTCAACTTCATTCACACGGCGGCCCTCGCCCACCCCGACTACCGCGTGCTCCTCGCGGACCGCGCGCAGCTCCACCTGCTCACCCCTGGCGGCTCGCTCTGGGTGGAACCTGGGTTCGACGTGATCGGGACCCCCTACGACCCTGCCTTCCCCGAACGAAACGTCCCCGCGACCCGCTACCACGACATCGCGACGGAGCTGGGCCCGGCCGTGCTCATGGAGTACGCGCGCTGGGGCAACTACTTCGAGGCCCCTGGGCGATTCAACCTGACGGACTGGGTGGTGGAACGGGATCGGCTGCTGAACGACTTCTTCCCCATTCGCAGCCAGGTGCTGCTCCAGCAGCTCCTCGCCGCCACGCCCCAGCTCTTCCCCTCCATCGCGGCGCCGTCTCCGTCCCGACCGCCGGGCCGATACCGAGACGGCGCCCCGCTGACCCTCTCCAGCTCCGCCCCGGTCTACTACACCTTGGACGGGTCGGACCCGCGCCTCTCCCTCGGGGCGATCAGCCCGGCCGCCCTCGCCGCCACGGGGCCGATCCCCCTCCCCCGCGGCACCTCAAGGATCCAGGCACGGGCCTTCGACGGCACCCAGTGGAGCCCGCCCTTCACCGGGACCTACTGCTCCGGCTTCCGTGTCCGCATCAACGAGATCCAGAGCGCGAACTCCCGCACGGTGGCGGACCCCGCCGGTCAGTTCGAGGATTGGTTCGAGCTGCGCAACCTGACGGACACCCCGCTGGACCTCGGGGGCTTCCACCTGACGGACGACCCCGAGGACCCGACCCGGTTCGAGATCCCCGCCGGCGTCACCATCCCGGCCGAGGGCTACCTCCTCTTCTGGGCAGACGATGACGTCTCCCAGGGGCCGACGCACGTCAACTTCAGGCTCTCGTCGGGCGGTGACTTCCTCGGCCTTTCAGGGCCGAGTGAGCTCTCGCGGGTGTCGTTCGATTCGACGTCGATCCCCCCTCTGCGGGACGACCACAGCTACGCGCGAACCCAGGATGGGCGCGGGCCCTTCGCGCGTACGGCCCGTCCGACGCCCGGTGCCCGGAACGTCGCCGGCCAGGCCACGCCCCAGTGACAAGTCTGCCGGGGCGCGCCGCGGCGCTTCCCGGCGGGCGAGGGCGCCCGAGGCCCAAGACCCAGGGCCCGGAAGAACCAACAGATGGTCTGTCGCTCGTCCCATCGTGCGAATCTAGGGGGGTTGTGCGCCCAGCGGCGCGACTCGCCCGACGCGGGACGGAGCCACTCTCCTGCCCCGCGGTATGATGGCGGCCCTCGGCTCTCTCCCCTGATCTCTCCCCATGCGTCACCTCGCTGCCCTCGGCCTCCTCGCCCTCGCTCCCCTCGCATCGGCCCAGGAGCCCGACCTCTACGACGACACGGTCCTGCGGACGATCGACATCACGCTCCCGACGACCAACTTCTGGCCGGGGCTGCGGGCCACATCGAGCACGGGCACCAACATCGTGGTCGACCTGACGCTTTCCGGTCCTGACCTCCCCGCGCCCATCACCATCCCGGGCGTCGGGATCCGGGTGAAGGGCAACTCGTCCTTCTTCTTCCTTCCTCCGGGCTCGCAGAAGACGTCCTTCAACATCGAGATCACCGAGTCGGACAACGCAGCGCGGCTGCTCGGCTATCGGACCCTCAACCTGAACAACGGGATCGAGGACCCCACGTTCTGCCGCGAGATCGGGTTCTTCCGCTTCGTGCGTCGGTACACGCCCGCGGGCCTCGGCAACCACGTCCAGCTCCGGCTGAACGGGGAGAACTGGGGCGTCTACGTCAACGTCCAGCAGTACAACACCCAGCTCCTTGAGGAGTACTTCGAGGAGGAGGGGGGCGCCCGGTACAAGGCGCTCAATATCTCCACCGGGCAGGACGCGCTGCGCTACATCGGCACCAACCCGAACTCCTACGCGCAGAACTATCAGCTCAAGGACGACGGCGGTCTCGCCCAGCCCTGGCAGCCGATGATCGACGGCACCTTCGCCCTGAACAACTCAGGGACCAACGCCGCCGCCATCGACGAGAAGTTCGCCGTGGACGGGGCCATCTGGGCCCTCGTGGCGGAGAACCTGTTCATGGACGAGGACAGCTACATCTCGAAGGGGGCGGACTTCAACGTCTACTACGACCCCCTCCATGACCGGATCAACCTGCACCAGCACGACGGGAACGAGTCGTGGGGCGTCAGCCTGTTCGGCTGGCCGGGCGGCACCACCACCAACCTGTCCCCGACCTATCGCTTCAACTCCGGGAGCCGACCCGCCGTGTCCCGGCTCATGTCGATCCCGCGCCTGCGGGAGCGCTACTTCGCGCACTACCGGACCATGCTCGAGGACTTCAGCTGGGCCGATCTCCAGGGCCAGCTCCTCGGCTACAAGGCGCTGATCGACGCCGCCGTCCAAGCCGACCCCAAGCGGCTCTACTCCTACGCCCAGTTCCAGTCGAACTTCAACACCCAGACCTTCGTGAACGTTGGAGGCTCCAGCCTCCCGTGCCCGGGCCTCGAGCAGTACCTGGTGACGCGGCGCAACTTCCTGCTCTCCCAATCGGACCTGACCAAGGTCCAGCCGGAGATCACCGAGCTGGCCCACACGCCCGCCGCGCCCACCGTCGGCACGCCGACCTTCGTCACGGCCCGCATCCAGACCCCCGGCTCGTCCGTGGCCTTCGCCAACCTCTACTACAGGGAGGTGGGGCGCTTCATCCCGGTGCCCATGTTCGACGACGGCCAGAACGGTGACGGGGCCGCGGGCGACGGCGTGTACGGCGCCCTGCTCCCCATCCCTGGCACGCCCGGCGGCCGGCTTGACTACTACGTGGAGGCCGGCGCCCCCACCGGCGTCGGAGGCGGACAGCGATACGCGCCGAAGTTCGCCGAGGGCAAGCCCGCTGGCTTCAGCTACCCCTTCGGCAGCGCCGGGATCCGGATCACCGAGTACATGTACTCCGGCAACGGTGACGAGTTCGTCGAGCTGACGAACACCTCGGGAGCCCCGATCGACCTCACCGGGTGGAGCATTGATGACAGCTCGGCCAACGCCGGGACCTTCGACCTCTCGAGCGCGGGCACCCTCGACCCCGGCGACTCCATCGTGATCACCGAGGGCGCCGCCGCCTCCTTCCAGCTCGACTGGGGCCTCTCCGGGGTGGTCGTGCTGGAGGGCAACGTCAACGCGACCTTCGGCCGGAACGACGGGATCTATGTGTTTGACGCCAGCGGCGCCATCGAGGACCGCCTGATCTACGGGGACGAGGACTTCCCCGGCTCGGTCCGCGCCCGTGAGGCCTCCGCCTGGATCTGCTCGGACGGGCTCGGGGCCGAGAATCCGCTCCTCTGGTCGCTCTCCTTCGAGGGGGACTACCAGGGCTCGGTCACGTCCCTGAACGGCGACGTCGGCAACCCGGGCTCCTTCACGGCGGCCCCGTGCGGCGGCATCGGGACCCCCTTCTGCGTCGCCAACCCGAACTCCACCGGCGCCGCCTCCGAGCTGCGCGCTGACGGGAGCCGGGAGGTCGCGGACAATGACGTCACCCTGGTTGCCTCCAGCTTGCCCGCGGGCTCCACGGGCTACCTCCTCGTGAGCGCGACCACCGGCTTCTCCCCGAACCCCGGCGGGAGCCTTGGCAACCTCTGCCTCGGCGCCCCCATCGGGCGCTACGTCGGACCCGGCCAGATCGGGAACTCCGGCACGGCAGGTGAGATCGCCCTCGCCCTCGACCTCGCGTCCCTGCCCCAGCCCACCGGCTTCGTCTCCGCCCTGCCCGGCGACACCTGGTGCTGGCAGCTGTGGCACCGGGACTCCGTGGGCGGCCAGCCCGTCTCCAACTTCACCAACGGCATCTCGGTGAACTTCGAATGAGCCGCTCTCCCATGACTCTCTCCCCCCGCTCCACCTCCGCCCGCGCGGCCCTCTCCCTCGCCGCGCTCGGCGCCCTCGCCGCCCAGGCCTCGGGCCAGATCCAGATCACCGAGTACATGTACAGCGGCCTCGACGGCGAGTTCATCGAGCTCACCAACGTGTCCTCGCTGCCCGTGGACCTCGAGGACTGGAGCATCGATGACCAATCGGCCATCGCCGGGACCTACGACCTCTCCCTCGCCGGGATCGTCGACCCCGGCGACTCGATCCTGGTCACCGACCGCATCGCCTCGAACTTCGCGGCGAGCTGGGGCCTCGGGATCACGACCGTGCTCGGCGGGAACGCCGTCGCATCCCTTGGACGGAACGACGAGATCCATCTGTTCGATGCCTCGGGGGCGACAGTCGACGTGCTCGCGTACGGGGACGAGGACTTCCCCGGCACCCTCCGCGCCCGTGAGGCGAGCGGGCACGGGTGCGACGCGGGCCTCGGCATCAACGACATCTACCGCTGGACCCAGGCCACCGAGGGGGACGCCTGGGGTTCGATGACGTCCCTGAACGGTGACATCGGGAGCCCGGGGTTCTACGCACCGGTGGCTTGCCCGCCCGTGGGCGAGCCCTACTGCACGGCCTCGGCGAACCAGACCGGGCAGGTCGCCCTGACGTCGCTCCTCGGGAGCCCGTCGATCCTTCAGAATGACCTCGAGGTGAGGTGCGACGCGCTCCCGGGCGGCGCCGTGGGCTACTTCCTCACCAGCACCACCACCGGGCAGGTCGTGAACCCCGGCAACGCCGTGGGCACCCTCTGCCTGGGCGGGTCCATCGGTCGCTACAGCTCGTTCGCCCAGGCCGCCACGCCGTCGGGCGAGATGAACCTCGCCCTGGACCTCGACGGCCTCTCCCAGCCCACGGGTCCGGTGGCGGCCATGTCCGGGGAGACCTGGCACTTCCAGTGCTGGTACCGGGACTCGATCTTCGGCCTGCCGGTCTCCAACTTCTCCCTGCCCGTCCAGGTCACCCTGTACTGAGCTCGTCCCTGCCCCCTCCGGGGGTGGGAGCCGGCGGCCGCCCCCGCGTATGCTGCGGTGGCATGACCAGGGACGACGACGAGCCGCCGCCGCTCGAGGGACCTCCCCCGGCAGACGGAGTGCGGGCGCGGATCCGCGCGGCCTGGTTCGACGTGGGGCCGCCGCCGTTGCCCCTCGTGGACTGCCCTTGCCCGGAGTGCACCGAGCTGGAGGAGCGTCTCCGCGGGCGCGACTGGAGATCCGTGGATCCCGCCCTCGCCGAGGCCCTGGAGCAGGACCTGCCGCTCATTGGAGCCCGGACGTTCAGGGCGCTCCTACCCGCGTTCCTCCTCGCTGCCCTGGACCCCGACTGCGAGGTGGGCGAGTTCCTCGGCTACGCCCTGGAGCCGAGCGACTTCAACACGCCCCGGTTCGAGGGGCTCTCGAAGGACCAGGGCGCCGCGGTGCTGGACTTCCTCCGGCTGGACCTGGAGGAGTGCGAGGCGGCCAATCCGGTCTACGCGGACGGACCCCGCCGTGCCATCCAGGAGTTCTGGGGCCGCTTCGAGGACCGTCAGGCCGCGCGGCCCGCCCGCCCCCTCACTGACCCGAACGCGGCGAGCCCAGGGGCCCGGTCAGGCGGACTCGCCCCGGGTGCGACGGAGATAGAGCCAGCGGGAAACGGCGAAGCTCGTACCGATCAGCACCACCCCCGGGACCCAGCCGACGAGGAGGACGAAGACGAGTGACGCGCCATCGGAGAACGCCTCGTCGGGCGGATCCGGGGACGACTGCCAGATCGAGAAGTACTTGCCCACGGCGGCCATCAGCCCGCCCCAGAACAGCAGAACGCCGCCCAGGGTACAGACAAGGGGCAGCGCCCATCCTCGTCTCCACGCTCCCCATGCCGCCAGGGTGGCGGCTCCTCCGGCGGCGGGAAAGAAGATCAGGTTGAAGGCGGTGAATCGGTCCATGACCCGTAGACTCTACCGTGCAAAGCAATCTGGATCGGGACCCACACGCGCCGGCGTGCAAGTCCGCCCCCGAAGGGGATCACTCGCCCTCGGCGGCGATGCAGTACAGCGCCTTGCGGCCGCGAAGGTAGAGCTCGCCGTCCACGATGACCGGTGACGCGTCGAAGGCGTCGTCGAGGTTGTTGGAGGCGACCTGGTCGAAGGTCTCGCTGATCTTGAACACCACCGTCTCCCCCTCACGGGACGCCGCATAGATGTGGTCGCCGGAGGCCGTCAGGGAGGCGTAGACCGACCGGATCCCCCCCAGGTTCTCCGCCGAGAAGAACTCCTTGCCGTTCGCCGCGTCGAGGCACGTGACCCGGCCGGAGTTGACCCGCAGGAAGTAGAGCTTCCCGTCCACGAGCACGCCCGTGGGCACGTAAGGGGTGTTCTTGCCGTAGCTCCAGAGCAGGTTCTTGCTCTCCTTGAGGTCCCCCGATGCGCCCTCAAGCTTGATCGCCTGGAGCGCGGAGCCGCGGAAGCCGCTCATGAGGTAGACCACGCCGTCCTGGTGGATGGGCGTGGGGATGCAGTTGGTCGTCATGCCGCCGATGGACCAGATCAGCTCGCCGTTCTCCAGGTTGTAGGCCCGGGAGGCGTCGGTCGCGGTGGTGATCACCTGCACCTGGTCGCCCACCGGGACGATGAGCGGCGTGACCCAGGTGGTGACCTCGTCGCGCTCGGTGCGCCACGCCTCCTTGCCCGTCTCCTTGTAGAGGGCCGCGATGAAGTCGACGCCCTCGTGGTCCCAGAGCACCACGATCTTGTCGCCGTGGATGGCGGGCGACGCTCCCTCGCCGAACTCGTTGCGGGTCTTCATCTTCCCGAAGTCCTTCGACCAGACGATGGTCCCCTCCATGTCGAGGCAGTGCAGACCACGCGAGCCGAAGAAGGCCCAGATGTGCTCTCCGTCGGTGATCGGCGATGCGGAGGCCTGGGAGTTCGTCCCGTGGATGCCCTCGTGCGGCGCGGTCTCCGCCACGGTCTTGCTCCAGACCACGCTCCCGTCCGCGCGGCTGACGCACATGACGCGGAACTCGTGGACCTTCTTGGGCCCCGAGGAGCCGCGCCCGCGCCGGCCGCGCCCGCGGCGCCGGCCCTCCTCCGGCTCAGGCTGCTCCTCCGCCTTGGAACCGTCGGCGAGCTTGTCGGTCTCGACGGCGCTCGTGACGTAGAGGTAGTCCCCCCACACCACCGGCGTCGAGATCCCGAGCCCGGGGAGCTCGGCGCGCCAGCGAATGTTCTTCTCCTCGCCCCACTCCGTGGGAGCGCCGCCCGAGGGGGCGACCCCGTTGTGGTCCGGGCCTCGCCAGGAGGGCCAGTTCTCACTGGCCTGGGCCGTCGCCGCGGCGGGAGCGGCAGTGGAGAGGAGCGTGAGCGCGGCGGTGCAGGCGAGGAGGTGGAGTCGGTTCATCGAGCCGTTAGACGCCTCAAGGGGCGCCGGGAAGGGGACCGTGGATACGTCGCGAGCAGCCTAGCACTCGGCTGCCAAGGCGCGCCTGCCCTGACGCGGATGTGCTCGCTGGAGCCCATCTCCTTACGCCATTCTCATGATCGGCGGCGCTGCGCGGCGGCGGGCCACGCGCTCAACGCGGCATGGCCCAGATGTTCCGGTAGCGGACCGGGTGACCGTGGTCCTGGAGCATGAGCGGGCCGAAGCCGGGCTCGTCCCCGCCGACGGCGGCCGCGGTGGGCCCATCCACCTCCACGTCGTCGTGAATGAGGATCCCGTTGTGCCAGACCGACATGCGGGCGCTCTCCGTCTTCGCGCCCTCGCGGTCCCGGCGCGGCGAGCGGAATTCGATGTCGTAGCTCTGCCAGTGCCCCGCCGGCTTGCAGGCGTCGACAGCCGCCACGTGCTTGCCGTAGATCCCGCCGCAATCCCCGCTCCGGAGCTTCAGCCCCAGGGAGTCGAGGACCTGGACCTCGTAGCGTCCCTGGACGTAGACCCCGCTGTTGCCCCGGTCCTGCCACCCGTTGGTCTCGGGCGTCGGCGGCACCATGAACTCCACGTGCAGGAGGCAGTCCCCCCCCAGCTCCGCGCGGGTGAAGAGGTTGCCTGTCCCCGGCACCACCTGCATGTAGCCGGTCCGAACGGCGGGGTGTCCGCTGGCCGCGTCCTCCGCGGGCGCCAAGGCCTCCTCCGTGCTCGCGTGCGGCGTGGGGATCGTGACCCGCCACCTCGCCGCGCCACCGTCGGCGTGTCGCCAGCCCGCGAGGGTCCTCGACGGGCGGCGGTCCTCGACATCGAGGAGCACCACGGCTCCGGGGGGCGCCGGCACAGAGACCGATTCCCCGTCGATCGCCCACTCGATCCCGCCGATCAGGTGCTCCTGGAACGCGGGGTTCGTCCAGACGTCCTCCCTGTGGCCGAGCGCGGTGTAGAACATCTTCCCCCGACCGAAGTCCTTGCACCACGCGTTCGCATAGTCGCGGTCCACGCGCTTGCCGCGCGCCACATCGTTCACGCTGGTGTCGAGGGAGAGCAGCACGTGGTTGGGGTGACGGCGCCACCATTTGAACTGATAGATCTCGTCCGTCAGCACCCAGTGCTCCCCGAGATGAGCCGTGGAGGGATGCACCCCGTCCTCCACGGTCATGGTCACCTCCTCGTGCCAGGGGTGACCGTCGAAGGCGCCCCCCACGAGCCCCATGTAGTCGGCGAACTCGTAGAAGGTGTCCGTCGCGCAGTGCACGCCGCAGAACGCGCCTCCCCCGCGGACCCACTCGATCAGACCCGCCTTGCCCTCGTCGCTGATGGGGAGCGACCCCGTCGTGTAGAAGAGGACGGCGTCGTAGCGCGCGAGGTTCTCCGGCGTGATGTCGCCGCAGTCCTGGGTGCAGTCGACCTGCAGCCGCCCACCGGCCGCCTCCTTCAGGGCCCGCTCTGCGTGGGCCAGCTGGTCGGGCGCGGGACGGCGCACCACCGAGTGCACGAACCCCGCGGAATGGGTGAGGAAGAGCAGCCGGGGCGCCTCGCCCTTGGAGGAACTCACGCCCGCGGGGGCAGCGGTCGAGAGGGCGAGTACGAGGAGGGCGGAGCTTCCGAGCATGGCGGGGGCCGAAGTTGAGGGTCCTTGGGAGGCGAGTGCGCGTCCAGGTCTTGTCCTTGTGGGACCGCAGCGACCGGGACGGGCGAGGCGCCGGGCAAGTTCGCTCCCCCACGGTATGTTGGAAGCCGGGCTTTCGGTAGGCCGCGGTGCCCACGCCATCCGCGCCCCAGCAACTTGACTGCCATGCACACCACTCCCCTCTCCCCAATCGTCGCGGCTCTGATGGTGAGCGTCGCATCGGCCCAGACCATCGACTTCGAGACGCTCCCAAGCGGCGCCCCCACGGCAGACCTCCAGTTCATCTCCAACGAGTACGAAGCTGCGCCCTTCGGGGTCCGCTTCGAGATCGTCGATCGGGTCACGGGAGCGTTCATCAAGTTCCCGCAGATCGCCAAGGTCGGCCCCCCTCGCACGGCGTTCGCGGGCTGCCCCGACAACTTTGGCGCCGATACGGCCGTCCAGAATGCCGGCGTCTGTGACTCGTTCCTCACCGACGACAGCGCCCTGGGTTCTGTCGGGAACCTCCGCATCGTCTACACCACCCCCGTGGTCCGCGCCTCCTCCGTGCTCCTCGACGTGGACGCCTACAGCGGCACCTTCGAGGAGTGGACGATCTCCGCCTCCAACGCCTCGGGGGTCGTGATCGCCACGGCCCTCGTCCAGCACTCGAGCGCCTCGCCCTGCGGGGGCTACCCGGGGAACGGAACCGCGACGCCCTGGTCCGTGGAGTCTCCTTCGGGACTCCCGGAGATCGCCTCCATCGAGATCGCCTTCACGGGCACCGCGCCCGTGAGTCAGGTGGGGGTCGCCTTCGACAACTTCACGCCCTCGGAGGCTGGAATCGGAACCCCCTTCACCGGGTGCGCGCCGGTTGCGAACTCGACGGGCTTCCCCGCGATCCTCTTCGCCACGGGCAGCCCCGCCATCGCGGACAACCAGCTCCGCGTCCGTGCCCAGGGGCTTCCGCCCAACTCCATCGGTTACTTCCTCGCCAGCCAGACCCTCGGTAACACGCCCATGGCCGGCGGGTTCCAGGGGACCCTCTGCCTGGGCGGCTCGATCGGCCGCCTCTCCGGCCCAGGTCAGGTCCAGGGCGGCGGCGCCTGCGGGCTCTTCGACCTGACGATGGACCTGGGTCTGATCCCCCAGCCCACGGGCTTCGTCGCCGTTCAGCCCGGCGAGTCCTGGAGCTTCCAGTGCTGGTACCGCGACGGGAATCCCGGCCCGACCGCGAACTTCAGTGACGCAGTGAGCGTCGTCTTCTTCTGACCCGAGGCAGCGCGACTGTGTCCTCCACCTCGACCGCCAGGACCCGCGACTTCCCCCTCTGCCGGGGCTGCGGAGCGGCGCCGAGCTCCAGGAAGGAGGAGGCCTGCCGATTCTGCGGCACCGTGCTCTCCTGGGCCGACTTCGACCTGCGCTCCCGGAGGCGTGTCGTACTCAAGGAGGTACCCGCGGACGTCATGGACGCCGCGCTCAGCCGGGTGGAGAAGTCGCTCGAGTTCCACAAGGCCAACGCCGGCCGCCGGCGGGTCAAGCGGCGCCTCCAGGAGTTCCGCCGGGCGTCCCGGAGGGAGCGCGAGCTCCGCTACCGGACGGGCCACGACGCGGAGCTGACCATGACGCTCTCCGAGGCGATCCAGACGCCCGCGGGGCTGGCCGTGCTGCTGATCGGCGGTGGGTTCACGGCCGTGCTCGCCTTCACGGCCGACTCGATGGCCACCATGTGCGCCGGTGTCTTCACGCTCCTCGCGCTCTCCGGCATGAACTCCGCCGGCAACCGCCGCCGCCGGAGGAGCGGCGCCACGGGCAGCCACGCTCACTGGGCCACGCCCATGGGCGTCCTCGGGGTCGGCCCCCCGGAGACCCTCGGGAGGCGGCGGCGGGCCCGCCGGATCACGGCGCGGCTGCCGCGTCAGCGGACGCGTGAGTTCACCGTCGGGGTGGAGGAAGACATGCACGCCGGCGACGTGGGCGTGGCCTACGTGCGGGGCGACCGGATCTTCCGCTTCAAGGTCATGGAGCACCTGGCCTCGGAGTAGCGCGGCCGGGTTGCGCGCGCCCCGCGCCGCAATCCGCGGCGGGAGCGATAGGATGCGGGGACCCGCAGCCCTTCCCGAAGATGACGCTCCTCCTCCCCATCGCCCTGCTCGGCGCCTCCACGCTCGTGCCAGCACCCCAGCCCGCGACCGCTCCCGATGACCCCACGGGCTGGTCCAACTGGAGGGGCCCCGAGCACCGCGGGACCGCCCCGGGCGCCGCGGGACTCCCCACGACCTGGGGGGTGGAGGACAACGTGATCTGGCGGACCCCGATGCCCACCTTCTCCGGAGCGACCCCCGCCATCAGCGGCGACCACCTCTTCGTCCTCTCGGCCTCGGCCCCTGAGCCCAGGGCTTCAGAGGAGCAGCCCAAGGGACGCCGCCGGCCGCGCCGCGACCCGGGGGGCCCCGAGATGCTGCTCCACTGCCTGAGCGCCGTGGACGGGTCGGTGCGCTGGACCCGGAACCTGGACGAGGGCAACGAGCTCCACTACAAGGCCAATCGCGCCTCGGCCTCGCCGGTCACCGACGGGAGCCACGTGTGGACCGTCACGGGGAACGGGACCGTGAGCGCCCATGACCTCACCGGCGAGCTGGCGTGGTCCACCAACCTGCAGGAGCGCTGGGGCCCCTTCGGGCTGCTCTGGGGCTACGCCTCCTCCCCCGTCCTCCACGATGGCCTCCTGATCGTGCAGGTGCTGCACGGGATGAAGACCGATGACCCGTCCTACATCGCGGCCTTCGACGCCAGGTCCGGTGAGCTCCGCTGGCGCGCCGAGCGCCCCACGGACGCGCCGCGCGAGTCCCCTGACGCCTACACCACGCCCCTGGTGATCGAGCGCGAGGGCGGAGCGGAGCTGGTCATCACCGGCGGCGACGTGGTGACGGGCCACGCCCTCGATACCGGCGAGGAGCTCTGGCGCGTGAACGGGCTGAACCCGCGCAAGGCCACCAACTACCGGATCGTGCCGTCGGCCGTCATGGTGGGCGACGTCCTCGTGGCCCCGACCCGCGAGCGGCCCGTGCTCGCCATCGACACGGGGGGCCGCGAGCCCTTGACCGACGAGGACGTCCGCTGGCGCTGGGACACCCGCGGCGGCCCCGATGTTCCGACCCCCGCGAGTGACGGGACCCACCTCTACATGGTGGACGACGCGGGGCTCGTCACCTGCATCGTGGGCGCCACCGGCGAGGCCCTTTGGGGCCCGGAGCGGACCGTCGAAGGGACCGTGTCCTCGTCCCCGCTGCTCGCGGACGGCAAGCTCTACATCACCAACGAGGAGGGCATCACCGTGGTCCTCGCGGCGGGCCCTGAATTCAAGCAGCTGGCCGTCAACGAGCTCGACGGCTCCTTCACCCTCTCCTCCCCCGTGGCCGTGGGCGACCGGCTCTACCTGCGCACGGGCGACTTCCTCTACTGCCTCGCCAAGTCCAAGGACTGACCCCGCCATGAACCTCCTCAAGCTCTCCCTGGCCGCAATCCCGGCCGCCGCCGGCCTGTGGGCCGCGCTCCCCGCCGCCGAGCTCCAGCGCGCCCACGTGGACGGCGAGGGCTGGACGACCCTCACCCTCGCCGACTTCGTCAACGTCAACGGCGACGACACCACCTGGCGCGAGGAGGACGGCGTGATCCACTGCACCGGGCGGCCCGTGGGCGGCGCCCGGAGCCAGAAGACCTACACCAACTTCGAGATGGTGGTCGAGTGGAAGCACGAGACCTTCGCCGGCAACTCCGGCCTGTTCCTGTGGTGCCCCGAGTCCGCCTTCACGGACCTGCCCCCTGGCACGCTTCCCCGCAGCGGCATCGAGGTCCAGGTCCTCGACCTCGGCTACGAGGCCAACTGGCTCAAGAACAAGGGCAAGCACTCCAACTGGTTCACGAGCCACGGGGACGTCTTCCCCGTGGGCGCCTCGAAGATGAAGGCCTTCACGCCCGCCATCGAGTACTCGGACGAGGACGGTGCGCCGTACAAGGTCGGCCAGCCCAAGAGCACCCGCAGCTTCCCCACCCAGCGCCTCACGCGGCCCCACGGCGAATGGAACCACTACTACGTCCGCGCCATCAACGGCGAGGTGCGGCTCTGGGTGAACGGTGAGGAGGTCAACGGCGGCCGCGACTGCCAGCCGGCCACGGGCTACCTGGCCCTCGAGGCCGAGGCCGCCCCCGTGCAGTTCCGGAACCTCCGGATCCGCGAGCTGCCCTGAACGGGCCCCAACGGGCACCCAACGGGCCGAGGCCCGCGCGGTGCCCTGCCATGGGAGCCCGGGGGTGGCCGGCCCGTGGGCCAGCCGGGCTCGGTCCAACGGGGAGCTGAGCCGGGGTTTCGAGGCCCGCGCGAAGAATACTCGCGCGGTCCGTGCGAAGGTGGAGGCGGCCTGCCGCCAGCCGATCGGATCCCGAACATGACGACCCTTCCCGTCGACACGACCGCCAGCCCGCGCTCCAACTCGCCCTCGAGCGGGGCCCCCGAGTCGGTCCGACGCCACGACCTGGACGCCGTCCGGAGCTTCGCCATGTCGCTCGGCGTCGTGCTTCACGCGTGCCTCTCCCTGTCGTTCGTCCCCTGGCCGATCACCGACGAGGTCCGCACGGAGGGGATGACCGGGCTCTTCGCGTTCATCCACGGCTTCCGCATGCCGCTCTTCTTCCTCCTGAGCGGCTACTTCGCAGTGATGCTCTGGCAGCGGCGCGGGGCGCGCGGGCTGGTCGGGCACCGGATCCGGCGGGTCCTGGTCCCCATGGTGGTCGCGTGCTTCACCATCCTCCCCCTGATGCACTGGTCCGTGGGCGAGGGCCTCGCGCTGCGCTACGCGCCCGAGGGTTCCCGGGCGAGCTCGACCCCGAGGGGGACCGAGGGCCCGGCGACGGATCCGAACCGCGACCTGTGGTCTGCCGCCCGAGCCGGGGACCTGCAGCGCCTCCGGGCGCTCGGCGTGGAGGGACAGGACCTCAGCGCAAGGGATGACTTCCAGCTGACCGCCCTCCACTGGGCGGCGACCGAGGACCAGGCCGCCGCCTGCGAGCTCCTCGTCGAGCTCGGCGCGGACCTCGAGGCCAGGGACGGGTCCGCCTCGACGCCCCTCATCAGCGGCGCGTTCTGGGGATCCGCGGCGGCCTGCGAGGTCCTCCTGGCCCGCGGCGCGGACCCGGAGGCCCGCAACCAGGACGGCACCCGCGCGGTGGACCTGGCGAGGTGGCCCTGGGCCGAGGACCGACTGGTGGCTACAACCTTCGTCGCAGGGCTCATCCGATTCGATCTGGACCTCGCCGCCATGCCCGGCCGGGTCCGCGCCACCGCCTCGGTCTTCGACCTCGAGGACGTCGCCGGGGGCTCGGAGGTGGGCGCCCGCGGCGCGGAGCTCGACCTCTGGGCGGCGGCCCGAGCCGGTGACCGGGAGCGGGTCGAGGCCCTGATCGCCGCGGGCGAGGACGTGAACGCCAGGGACGACCTCAAGCTCACCGCCCTGCACTGGGCCGCGACCGCGGATCAGCCCGAGGTCTGCGAGCTCCTCCTGGACCTCGGCGCGGACCTGGAGATCCGCGACGGGTCCCAGGGCACGCCCCTGAACAGCGCCGCCTTCTGGGCCGCTCCGGAGGCCAGCCGGGTCCTCCTCGCCCGGGGCGCCGACCCGGGGGTTCGGAACCGGGACGGCACGAGTCCGATGGAGCTCTCCCTCTGGCCCTGGGGCGACGAGCGCAAGGGGCTCACGCAGCTCGTGGCCAGCCTCGTCCGGTACGACGTGGACCTGGGCGTCATGCCAGACCGCGTCCGCCGTACGGCGGCGGTGTTCGCCGGCGCTCCGTCGGAGAGCGTCGAGGTCCTGGACCCGAGCCCCCCCGGGAGCGGGCTCCTCGAAGAGCTCGCCGACTTCGACCTCGGGCACCTCTGGTTCCTCTGGTACCTCATGGGCCTGCTCGTTCTCAGCCTCCCGGTGTTCGCCATCGCCGCCCGGTGGACCCCCGCGTCCAACTCGGCCCTCTACGTGTCCCCCCTGGCGCTCATCGCCGTCGTCCCCCTGACCGCGACGTTCCAGGCGATCATGCTGCACCGCGGGCTGACCTTCTTCGGGCCCAGCACGTCCTCGGCCCTGGCCTTCGACCCGCTGGTGCTCGCCTACTACGGGGTCTTCTTCCTGTTCGGTGCCGCTGTCCGCGGCCTCGACCCGGACACCCGCAGCCTGACGCGCGGCTGGCCGGCGATGCTCGCCGTCGCCATCGTGATCTTCCTCACCGCGGGGGCCGCCGCGGAGCGCGCCCAGGGCGGCGAGCTCGAGGCGCTCATTCCCGCCGTCATGCAGGCCGCCTTCGCCTGGACCATGACCCTCGGCCTGATCGGGCTCTCCGCGAAGCTCTTCCACCGGGAGCGCGCCTGGGTCCGCTACCTCTCCGACGCGTCCTACTGGATCTACCTCGCCCACCTGCCCCTGGTCTTCCTGCTCCAGGGGGCCGTGGCCCGCTGGGAGCTCCCGGCCTGGCAGAAGCTCGGGGTCATGGTGACCGCGTGCCTCGCGGCGCTGCTCCTCACCTACGCGCTCCTCATCCGCCCGACGCCGATCGGGTGGATGCTCAACGGCAGGCGGCCCGCACGGCGGGCCTGAGGCCCCTCACTCGCCCCGCACGTCGTAGCAGAGCAGGCGCCTCGCGGAGCCGTCCCCGCGGCCGGGGTTGTTCTGACAGACGTACAAGAGGCCGTTGCAGATCACCGGCGGGGTCCAGGTCTCGGCGGCGTAGAAGAGCGGCGCCTGGGAGATGACCTCGAAGTCCTCCTCTCCGAGCCGCGCCGTCACCAGCTGACCGGTGTCGCCCAGGGCCCAGAAGACCCCATCGGCCTCCATCACGGCGCCCTTGCCGAGGCTCGTGGAGAGGGTGCGCTTGCGGTCGCCGCTCCCGATCTCCTGGTCGAAGGTCAGCGCCGTGCGCGCGCGCTCCTTGCCGTCCTTGGGGTCGATGGCCACCAGCGCCCCCGCCCGGCCCGACACGCCGTCCACGGCGATGATCAACCCGTCCGTGAAGATCGGCGTCGCGAACTCGAGGGCCAGCGAGCGGCGGTCGCGCCAGCGCTCGACGCCGCGCCCCTCCTCGTCGACGTCCAGCACGGCGCTGCCCACGTTGTAGGCCGCCGTGAGGAAGACGCTGTTCCCCATGGGCACCGGGCTGGGCCCGTTGACGCTCAGGGTCGTCCGGCTCCGGAAGGGATAGCGCGTGGTGACCTCGCCCTCGGGGCTGATGATCATCAGGCCGCCCACCGGCGGGCGGGACTCGCCGGCCGCGATGACCAGGATGCGCGGCTCCCCCGCGATGGTCGCGAGCACCGGCGACGCGCAGCTGGGACCCCACTCCGATCCCGCGAGCCAGCGCGGGTCGCCAGTCTCCAGGTCGAGCGCCGCCACGCTCGGACCGCCCGGCGCTCCGAAGTTCTGCACCACCATGTCGCCGACCACCAGGGGCGAGGAGACCACGCCGAAGAAGTCGTCCCCCACCTCGAGCACCTCCTTGCTGTCGAAGCTCCAAAGCTCGCGGCCATTCTCGAAGTCCAGGACCACCAGCAGACCGCCCACGCCGTGCACGACCACGCGCCCGTCCGCGATGGTGGGCGTCGCCCGGGGACCGTTGTGATCGAAGTAGCGCCCCGAGTAGTCGCACGGGAACGAGTGCCGCCAGACGCGCTCGCCCGTCAGGGCCTCGTGGCAGTCCACGTGAACCTCCCGGCCGACCCGGTGGGTGAACACCAGTCGCCCGTCCGCGATCGCCGGGCTCGCGAAGCCGTCCCCCCGCTCCAGCTCCCACACCAGCGCCGGAGCCGTGGAGCCGAAGTCCGAGCGCAGCGGGGTCTCCCGGCAGATCCCGTCCCTCCGCGGCCCCAGGAACGACGGCCAGTCCTCGGTCACCGCCCCCTCGGCCAGGGGCCGCGGCGCCGCGTGGGACGTCAGCCCGGGGGTCGGTGGGCGCTCGGCGGCCGGGGCGGCCTCCTCCTGAGGGGCGGGGAGCGCGGGTACGAGGGCGCAGAGGACGGCGGCGATCGGCATGGGCGAGGTGCAGGGGGCTGCTGGCGGTATGTCCCGGCAGGAGCGCCGGGTCCTCCCCGTGTTCGAGCGGCCCTCAGGCGAGGATGCCGCGGACCAGCTCCCCGTGCACGTCCGTGAGGCGGAAGTCGCGGCCCTGGAAGCGGTAGGTGAGCCGCTCGTGGTCGAGGCCCAGCTGGTGCAGGAGCGTGGCGTGCAGGTCGTGGGTGGAGACGGGGTCCCGCACCACGTTGTAGGAGTGGTCGCAGGTCTCCCCGTGGGTGACCCCCGGCGCGAACCCGCCGCCGGCGAGCCAGATGGAGAAGCAGCGCGGGTGGTGGTCCCGGCCGTAGTTCTCCTTGGTGAGCTCCCCCTGGCTGTAGACGGTGCGGCCGAACTCTCCACCCCAGACCACGATGGTGTCGTCGAGGAGCCCGCGCTCCTCCAGGTCCTGGACCAGCGCGGCGGAGGGTTGGTCGGTGTCCTTCACGCACTTCGTGAGGTCCTTGGGCAGGTTGCCGTGGTGGTCCCAGCCCATGTGAAAGAGCTGCACGAAGCGCACGTCGCGCTCGGCCATGCGGCGCGCCAGGAGGCAGTTGCGGGCGAAGGACCCCGGCCGGCGCACGTCGGGCCCATAGCGCTCCAGCACCGACTCCGGCTCGTCGGAGATGTCCGTCAGGTCCGGCACCGCCGCCTGCATGCGGAAGGCCAGCTCGTACTGCTCCACCCGCGTGTCGCGCTCGGGGTCCTCGTCGTCCCGCAGGCCGTTGAGCCGCCTGAGGTCGTCCAGCATCGCCCGCCGCCGCTCCCGGTCGATGCCGGGGGCGTTCGCGAGGTAGAGCACCGGGTCCTCTCCGCTGCGCAGCTTCACGCCCTGGTGACGGGTGGGCAGGAAGCCGCTCCCCCACAGCCGCGCGTAGAGGGGCTGCTTGGTGGCGCTCGAGGACACCATCACCACGAAGGTTGGCAGATCCTCGTTCATGGAGCCGAGCCCGTAGGAGAGCCACGCCCCCATGCTCGGCCGCCCGGCGAGCTGGGACCCGGTCTGGGCGAAGGTGATCGCGGGGTCGTGGTTGATCGCGTCCGTCACCATGGAGCGGACGATGCAGAGCTTGTCCGCGATGGCCCCCGTGTGGGTCATCAGGTCCCCCATCAGCGCCCCACACTCCCCACGCCGCGTGGCCCCGAATCTGGACGGCGCGATCGGGAAGGAGGACTGACCCGAGGTCATCGTCGTGAGGCGCTGCCCCTTGCGAACGGACTCGGGGAGCTCCTCACCGAAGTGATCCACGAGACCCGGCTTGGGGTCGAGGGTCTCGAACTGCGAGGGCGCGCCCGACTGGAAGAGGTAGATGACCCGCTTGGCCTTCGAACGGGGCGCGAGTGAGCTGCCAAGCGCTGGGCTCAGGCTCCCCAGGGCCAGAGCCCCGAGGCCCGCCACGCCTCCACCGAGGAAGGTGCGCCGGTTGGTACGCAGGGCGGCGCCGAGGGCGGCGGACCGCCGGAGGTCTTGCTCGTCGCTGCTCATCGCTGGGTGATCGCCTCGTCGAGGTTCAGGATCGTGGAGGCGATCATCGTGTACGCCGCCCACTCGGGGGTGCGGGTGCGAGGTGAGGCGGCCGTGGCGCCCACGCCGAGCAGCTCCACCGCGGCCATCGAGTCCGCCTCGAACTCGCGCCGGTACCGCGCGAGGGCGCCCTTGAGGACCTCCAGCTCGGCGGCGGTGGGCCCGCGGGAGAGGACCGCGCGCATCCCGAGGGTGATCCGGGCCTCCTCGCCCTCGGCCTGGAGCATCCGCTTCGCCAGGTGTCGGGAGGCCTCCTGGTAGGTGGGCCCGTTCAGGAGCGCCAGCGCCTGGAGGGGCGTGTTGGTGCTCGGCCGGCGCGCGGTGCACAGCTCGAAGCCCGGCGCGTCGAAGGTGGTGAGCTGGGGGTGCGGCACGGTCCGCTTGCGGTAGGTGTAGAGGGAGCGGCGGAACAGGTCGTCCCCTGTCGACTCCAGGTAGGCCCCCTGGCCGGCGCCCCCGGCCAGCTCCTTCCAGAGCCCGGCCGGCTGGTAGGGCTTCACGGAGGGGCCGCCCACCTTGTGCACCAGCAGGCCAGCTGCGAGCAGCGCCTGGTCCCGGACGCCCTCGGCGTCGAGCCGGTGCCGCGGGCCGCGGGCCAGCCAGCCGTTGGCCGGGTCCTGTTCCCGCTCCGCGGCGCTCGCGTCCGACGACTGGCGGTAGGTGGCCGACAGCGCGATCCGCCGCTCCAGCGCGCGCAGATCCCAGCCGCTCGCCACCAGCTCGGCGGCGAGGTGGTCGAGGAGCGCGGGGTGCTCGGGCCGCGCGCCGCGAATGCCGAAGTCCTCGGCCGTCGCGACGAGGCCGCGCCCGAAGAAGCTCGCCCAGACGCGGTTGACCGCCACGCGGGCCGTGAGCGGGTTGGCCGGATCCACCAGCCAGCGCGCCAGCCCGAGCCGGTCCCGGCGCGCGCCGTCGGGGAGGCCCCCGAAGAGCTCGGGGACGTCCGGGGTCAGGGGCTCCCCCTCGGGCCGGTCGTACTGCCCCCGGCGAAGGAGGCGGGTCTCCCGGGGCTCCTCGCGATCGCGGAGCACCATGGCGGTGGGGACCTCGTCCCGCTCGATCCGCTCCAGCTCCGACCGGGTCTTCGCGAGGCGGCGCCGCGCCCGGGCCGCCTCCTCGTCGAAGACCGCGAGGTAGAACGGCCCGCCGTCCTCCAGCGCGGCCCGGCCGCGGGCGAGGGCCAGGACGGCGGCCCCATCGAGGGCGTGGCCGTCGACCCGGAAGTCGAGCAGCTCCCCCTTCAGGTCCCCCGCGTAGCGCCGCGTCCCGAGCCGCAGGGGCTCATCGGTGGTCAGGGTCCCGGCCAGGCGATCCACCTCGGCCTTCAGGCTGGCGAGGGTGCCGTTCACATGGACCGTGACCCCGGCGGCCTTGCGGGACCCGTCGTAGGTCACGGCGATGTGGTGCCACGCCCCCTTCTCCAGGGGATCGCTCCCCACGACCTTGATGGCGTTCCCCGTCCACTGATGGATCAGGTGCACCGCCGGACGCATGTCCCCGAGCAGCACCAGGTCGACGCCGCGGTAGCGGTCGCTGTCCTCCATCCGGCTGTAGACCGCGCCGTGGGACTCTGGACGCAGCCAGAGGGTCACGGTGAACGGCCGGTCTTGCTCGAACTCGACGCCGCCTCCGAGGTCCGCGGCTCCCTCGCGCGTGCCGTCGAGGAGCACCGCGCCGCGCCGCTCGAGGAGGGGCGCCGGCAGGTCCGGGATGACGTCCCCGTTCGCGGCGCGGAAGGCCGCGTGCCGCTCGGCCGAGGTGGCGGCCAGCGCGGCGAGGCTCGCCTCTTCGTCCGCGATGCGCGCCTCGAGCGCGGCCATGCGCCCCTCCTGCTCGGGGGACGGCACCCGCAGGAGCGGCGGGACGTTGCCCCGGGTCTCGGAGTAGACGCCCTTCTCGTCCACCTGATCGAAGAAGCCGAAGAAGCGGTAATAGTCCACCTGGGAGATGGGGTCGTAGCGGTGGTCGTGGCACCGGGCGCAGCCCACGGTCAGGCCGAGGAACGCCGTCGCGCTCGTCTCCGCGCGGTCGGCCACGTTCTCCACGCGCCACTCCTCATCGATGGAGCCTCCTTCGGTGACCGTTCGGTGGTTCCGCTGGAACCCGGTGGCGAGCACCGCGTCGCGCCCGCCGCCCTCGATCAGGTCCCCTGCCACCTGCTCCATGACGAAGCGGTCGTAGGGCATGTTGGCGGCGAAGGCGCCCAGCACCCAGTCGCGCCAGGGCCACTGGTCCCGGCGAAAGTCGTTCTGGTAGCCGTTGGTGTCGGCGTAGCGCGCGAGGTCCAGCCACTCGCGGGTCCGGTGCTCAGCCCGCGCGTCGCTCGCGAGCAGCCCGTCCACCACCTGGGCGTCCGTCACCTCGCCGGAGAGGAACGCGTCCAGCTGCTCGAGGGTCGGAGGCAAGCCGGTGAGGTCCAGGTGCACTCGGCGCAGCCAGGTGGCCGGCTCCGCAGGCGGGGACGGCGCCATGCCCTGCTGGCCCAGTCGGTGCAGCACCAGGAGGTCCAGGGGGTCGCGGTCCCAGCCCGTGAGCTCCCCCGAGGGGAGCGACATGGCAGGGATGAGCGGCGTCTGGACGGGCTGGAAGGCCCAGTGCCCCTCCCAGGCCACGCCCTCCTCGATCCAGCGCCGGAGCAGCTCCCGCTCGGCCGCCGTCGGCGCCTTCCCCGTGGAGGGCGGCGGCATCACCCGCTCGGGGTCGTCGTGCACGAGCCTCGCGAGCAGCTCGCTCTCCTCCGGCGCGCCCGGCTCGGCCACGAAGAGCACGTCGTCGTGCACGTCAAGGCGCAGGTCCCCCTTGCGCGCCGCCGCGTCGGGGCCGTGGCAGTCGAAGCAGTACTCCGAGAGGATCGGCAGCACGTCCCGCCCGAAGTCCACGGGCCCGTCGCCGACGACGTGGACCGGAATCAGTGCGAGGAGCGCGAGGGTCATGGCCCCAGGATAGTCCGCCGCCGCCGGAGCGGGCGGCTCACCCTGGGTCGATCAGCGCAGCTCGTAGCAGGCCATCTCCGCGTCGCTCCGCACAAAGACGCGTCCGTCCCGGAGCACCGGGTGGTTCCAGCACTTCCCGTCGATGGCCTCGAAGCGCAGGCGCTCGGTCACGCCCTCCCGGTCGAAGCCGGCCACGATGACCTCCCCGTACTCCGAGAGGATCAGGAGACCGTCATCGGCCAGGAGGATCTGGCCGAAGCCGTGGCGGCCCTCCTTCCAGTACCGCTCCCCGGTCCCCCAGTCGATGCAGGCGAGGATCCCGCCGTCGAGCCCGACCAGGAGGTCGCCGCGCTTCACGCCGCCGTTGAACTTGAGCTGAAAGCGCCGCTGGCGCCAGCGCTCGTCGACCTCCCAAGCCGGGGCGCCCTCACCCGCCGTCCGGCGGGGTGCGACCTTCTTGGCGCCGTTGCTGAACACGCTGAGCAGGACCTCGCCCTCCGCGACGAGCGGCATGACGCTGCCGTTCTTGAAAGTGTTCCCCCACGGGGTGAACCACAGCTCCGCGCCGGTGCCCAGGTCGTGGCCCGAGAGGCCCTCGAGGCCGAACACGAGCAGGTGCTCCTCGCCGTCGAAGGTCCCGACCCAGGGGGCGGTGTACCCGGCCGGCCGCGTTCCCCCCTTCCAGCGCACGGTCCCGTCCGCACGGTCGTAGGCGAGGACCCCCGCGGCCGCCGACCCCGCGCCGCCGCCGGGGTTCACGCCAGGGACCACGTAGACGGTGTCCTCGCGGACCAGGGGTGAGCACGCGATCCCGAACTCGATCAGGCCGCCGCCGCCATCCTCGAGCATGTCCCGCGTCCAGAGGACCCGCCCCGTGTGGGCCTCGAGGGCGTTCACCCGGCCGTTCGATCCCACCGTGTACAGCACGCCGAGGCTGAACGTCGGCGTGGCCCGCGGACCGACGCCGCCGAGGTAGGTGTCGTAGCGGTCCTCGTCCGCGTGGACCCAGCGCTCCTCTCCGCTCGCCGCGTCGTAGGCCACGGTGCACTCGAACTCCCCGCGCTGCTCCTGGGTGAAGAGCCAGTCCCCCACGAGCACCAGCGACGACCACCCCTCGCCCACCGGGCGCCTCCAGAGGAGCTTCGCCCCGGCGGGGATGCCGAGGGTCTCGCCCCGGGCGACGCTGTCCCGCCGGGCGCCGCGGAACGCGGGCCAGTCCCCCGGAGCCAGCTGGAGGGGGCGCGACTCCACGGGCTCCCCCTGCAGCTCGGGGAGCGTGATCGGCAGGACCTCCTGGTCGTCGAGCCCGAACCGGAGCGTGGGCATGCTCGAGCCAGAGGTCCCGTCCGTGTGAACGAGGGGGCGCAGCGCCGCGACGAGCGCGGTCAGGGCGACGAACCCACCGAGGCGAACCACGGCCCGGAAGCCGGAAAAGAACAGCCACCAGAGGGCCATCAGCAGGGCCGCGACCACGAAGGTCACCAGCTGCTGGAGCGCCCCCTCCGTGAGGTCCTCCCGGGACCGCATCGCGCTGACGGCGAGGCTGATCCCCGCGCCGAGGAGGATGAGGCCAGGGATCCAGAGGCGGTGCTTTCTCATGGGGTGCGGGGAGTGGTGGGAGCGGTGAGCTCCAGGGCGGCGCGGAGGCCCACGTGGCCGGCGGTGAGGTCTCGCTCGGTGGCGTAGCGCGCCGAGGCCCGCGCTCGCTTGGGCGGATCGAACCAGGAGCCGCCGCGGAGCACCGTGCGCGGTGTGCCGCGGGCGGCCCCCCTGGCGTCGAGGGGTTCCGTCGCGAGGGCCCCCGCGCGTCTGGCGTACTCGTCCGCCACGTAGCCGCTGCGGGTCCACTCCCACACGTTCCCGAGCATGTCGTGGAAGCCGAGGGCGTTGGGCGCCAGGCCCCCCACGGGGTGGGGTCGCCCGCCCGCGTTGCCGCGGTGCCAGGCCACCTCATCCAGGGGGCCGTGACGCGCCCCCACGCCCCCGGCCCGACAGGCGGCCTCCCACTGGGACTCGGTGGGAAGCTGCAGCCCCGCGGCCGCGGCGAAGTCCTGGGCGGCGAAGTACGAGACGCTCTCGATGGGCGCCGTGTCACCGGAGACGGCGCTGAAGAAGCCCGGGCGCTCGCCCGTCACCGCCTCCCACTCCGCTGCCGTCACCTCATGGCGCCCGAGGTAGAACGGCGCCGTCACCGCCGCGGCGTGGGCCGGGCGCTCGTCGTCGGCGGCCTCCTGGTCCCCCAGGGCCGCCCCTCGCTCGAAGCCCATGGGCGGGACGAGCAGCAGCTCCATCCCGGAGCGCCGATGCCGAACCCGCCACGGCAACCCGGTGGCGTCGATCGCGGCGCGGAGCGAGGGGTCCGTGACCACCGCCGGATCCGCCGCGCCCTCGAGCACGTCCACGCCCCGCGGCGCCGCGTCCGCCCAACGCTCGGGCGGCCCCTCAGGCGCCGCGCAGGCGGCGAGGGCTGCGAGCGAGATGGCGGCGGCGCGGGTCACTTGCCCTTCCAGACGGGCTTGCGCTTCTCCACGAAGGCCTTGGGTCCCTCGATGAAGTCCTCGCTGTTCACCATGCGCTCCACCGCGGGGTAGCGCATGTTCATGGCGTCCTTCACCGTGCCGTGGCGCATGCCCTCGATGGCCACCTCCTTGGTGGCGAGGATCGCGAGCGGCGCGCAGCCGGCGATGCGCTCCGCCCAGCGGCGCGCGGTCGCCATGAGGTCCTCCGCCGGGGCCACCTCGTTCACGAACCCCAGCTGCACCCCTTCCTCGGCCGGCACCGAGCGGCCGGTGAGGAGCATGCCCATGGCGTGCTTCAACGGGATCTGACGGGACAGGCGGTGGATGCCGCCGGCGAGCGCCGCGAGGCCGATGCGCGCCTCCGGGAGGCTGAAGCGGGCGCCTTCCGCCGCGACCACCAGGTCACAGGCGAGCGCCAGCTCGAACCCGCCGCCAGCGGCGATGCCGTTGACCGCCGCGATGATCGGCTTGGTGCCGCCGTACCGCTCGGTGAGCCCTGCAAAGCCGGACATGGGCCACTGGGGCAGGCCGGTGGAGCCCGACTGGGACTTCAGGTCCAGCCCGGCGCAGAAGGCCTTGTCCCCCGCGCCGGTGACGATCGCGACGCGGTGCGTGTCGTCCTGCTCGAAGGCGTCGAAGACCTCGCTGAGCTCGATGCTCGAGGGAACGTCGAGGGAGTTGAGCACCTCCGGCCGGTTGATGGTGACGATCAGGATCTCGCCATCGCTCTCGACGGTGCAGTACTTGTGGGTCATCGCTTGGGGTCTTCGCTTGGGTGCGCCGGGGCTCAGAGGCCCACGGCGGTGAGGTGGCCGCGGGAGCGGAAGTAGATCGTGCCCTCGGAGATGGCGGGCGTGGACATGAACTCCTCGCCAAGGTCGCTGCGGGCGAGGATCTCCAGGGTGCGGCCCGCCCGGACGGTGATGACCGAGCCCTCCTCGCTTGTGATGTAGAGCTTGCCGTCCCCGCCCACCGGCGACGCCGTGTAGCCGGAGCGGCCCTCGTCCAGGCGCTCGGCGAAGAGCCGCTCGCCGCCCGTGGCGTCGTAGCAGCTCAGCATCCCGTTGTCCCGGCAGAAGAACGCCGCGTCGCCGTAGACGATGGGCGTCTGCATGTAGTTGCCGCGCTTCTTGATCCCCCACAGCATGAACTCGTCCTCCCCTTCCTCGAGGGAGACGTGGCCGGTGGCCTCCAGGTCGATGGCGTAGATCGGCGAGAAGCGGCCGTGGGCGTTGGTGATGAAGGCGACCCCGTTCGACACCACCGGCGTCGGCACGGGGATGTCCCCGCCGGGCTCCGCGGTCCAGAGGGTCTCGCCCGTCCGGAGGTCGTAGCCGGCGATGGCCTTCCAGCCGTTGCAGATGACCTGGCTCCGCTCGGCGCTCACGTGCACGGTGGGCGTGGACCATCCGGACTCCTCCTCGCGGTCCACCCGCCAGACGTCCTCACCGGTGGCGGCGTCGAGCAGGGCGACGAAGCTCTGGTCCTGCACGTCGCACTGCACCACAACCTTGCCGCCGTGGAGCACCGGCGAGCTGCCGAAGCCCCACTGGGCGCCGCGGTCGCGGAAGAAGCCCGCGTCGAGGACGCCGAGGTCGCGCTCCCAGAGTTTGTTGCCGTCGTGGTCGAAGGCGAAGAGCCCCTCGGATCCGAAGAACGCCACCACCCGCTCGCTGTCGCAGGCGGGCGAGGGCTGGGCGTGGCTCCCCTTGAGGTGACGCTTCACCGCCGGCACCCCCTTCCACGCCTCACGGCGCCAGAGCAGCTCGCCAGTGGACTTGGCGTAGCAGAGCACCTCGAAGCGGAACTCGCTGGTGTCCTCCACGGGCTGGATGTCGCCGTACAGGCCGACCTTGAGCCCCTGCTCGCCGTCCTCCCGGATCGCGGTGGTCAGGAACAGCTTGTCCCCATGGATCACCGGCGAGGAGTGCGAGAGGCCGGGGACCTCCACGCGGAAGCGCACGTTCTCCCCCGTCTCCAGGTTGAAGCTCTCCGGCAGGTCGTAGCCCTCCGAGACGCCGCTGGCCCGCTGGCCGCGGAACTGCGGCCAGTGGATCGAGGTCGTGGGCTCGGCCACGTCCACCGCCGGCTCCGGCTCGTCGCGGACGACCTTGCCGAGGATGTGCCCGCCGTAGCCGTCGCCGCGCCACACCCCGACGTACCGGTCCCCGTCGAAGAGCACCCGCGCCGAGTAGGTCCCCATGAAGGGGACCGACATGTCCTCGACGTTGATCACCGGGGAGCTCCCCGCCCACTCCACGGGCAGGGACACCGACACCGGGATCGGGCGGCCGCCGTAGTTGATGAGGGCGGTGAACTTCCACTTGCCGTCGTCCTGCTTGGCCACGCGGGTCAGGCTGTAGCTGTCCGCCTCGAGCTCCTCGCTCACGAGGTTGCCCTCGCCGTCGGTCAGGGTCGTGTACCCCTCGAGCCGCGCGCCGGTCAGCAGCGCCGCGAAGGCGGCCTCGCGCTCGGCCTGCTCGGCCGTCGAGCCCTGTGGAGCTGCTGGCGCCGGGGGGGCCGCTGGCGTCTGGGGGACCGCCACGCCCTGGGGCGAAGGGGGCGTTTGGCACAGCGCGAGGCTGAGGAGGAGCGCGTGGAGCATGATCGGCGGGTCCGGAGTCGCGACGCAGCGCGCCGTCGAGTACGGCGCGGACCGCCGCAGTCTAGCGGCTCAGTCCGCCCGAAGGCCCGCCGCGGGCGCCCGGTCCGCCGCGACGCGGATGGCGAGCACGATCCAGAGGAGTCCGCTGGCGAAGATCACGCCCGCCAGGGACACGAGCCGGAAGAGGGGCGCGTCCGCAGTGGGATCACCGAGCAGCGGCACCACCGCCAGCAGCGACGCCACCACCCCGACCCCGAGGCCCACAAGGAGCAGCCGGCCATACTCCGCGAGGGCCAGCCGGCGCAGCCGCGCTCGGCGGAAGCCCAGGGCCTGCAGGAGCGCCAGCTCGCCGCGGCGCTCCTGGGTGTTGCGCAGCACCACGAGCCCGAGCCCGACGCTCCCCAGGAGCAGGCCGAGCGCCCCCAGGAGCTGGAAGATGGAGAGGTAGGTGTTCTGGACCGCGTGGAAGGCCTGCAGCCGATCCCCCGTGGGCTGCAGCTCCAGCCCCACGTCCCCGAGGGCCGACGTGAGCAGGCCGCGGACCTCCGCCGCGCGACCCGAAGGCGCGTCCACGAGGAAGCGGCGGTAGCCACCCTGGCTCGGGTAGCGGGCCTCGAAGTTGGCGGTCGAGATGACGAGCTCGCCCTGGAGGACGGAGTCCGCCAGCGCCCCCACGATCCGCACCCTGAAGGCTCGGCCGCGCTCGTCCACGTAGTCCAGGGTGTCGCCGAGCCCGACCTTGAGCTGCCACATCAGGCTCGCCTGGTCGCCAATGGCGGGGATCGAGCCGTCCTCGAAGGTCCCCGTCAGGAGGTCCCACGGCGACCCGTCGCCGTGCGCCTCGGCCTTCGCGAAGGCGAAGGCGCCGCGGGACGCCAGCGCCGCGGGGTCCACGCCCAGCAGCGGCGGCGCCGCGGGGCGCGAGAGGTTGAGGCAGCTCGCGTCGTCGCCGTCGCGCGCGCGCATGCGCACCACGGCCACGCCCTCCAGCTCCTCCTGGGTGAGCCCGAAGAAGTCCAGACCCTCCACCGTGGTGAGGTCATGGAGCAGCGGCAGGCTCGTGCGCCCGTAGAAGGCGAAGCCCCCGGTCCCCGAGTCCCGGCGCGCCGTGTCGGCCGGGGGCCCGAGGCGGTTCACCCCGACGCTGAGCACGAGGAAGACCCCGATCGCCATCAGGGCGACGGTGCCGAGGCTGCGGCCGGCGCGGCGGGTCGCGTTGGTCACACCCAGGGACGACACGCTCCCGAGGGGGTCGCCGGCGCCGCCGCGCTTCCCGCGCAACCAGAGCCGGGCGAGGAGCAGCCCCGCCGCGAGCAGCGCGCCGCCGGCGCCGAAGAAGGCGCCCGAGGCCGCGGGCCCGGCGGCGGGGTCCACCGTGACCGCCGCCCCCAGGGCCGCGATGGCCAGCAGACCGGACGCGAGGTAGGTCCGGCCGGGGCGCGGCGCCGCGGAGGCGAGCTCGGCCCCGGGCCGGCTCGCGAGGAGCTGGGCGGGCGAGCGGCGCGCCGCCCGGCGCAGCCCGATCCACGCCGCGGCGAGGACCGCGAGGAGCGCGCCCGCCGCCCCTCCGAAGGCCGAAGCCACGGTCACGTGGAAGTCGATGGTCTGGCTCGCCACCGCGTCGGACCACAGCCCGTCGAGGCCGCGCAGGACGCCGCGGGTGTAGGCGAGCCCCAGCGGGATCCCCAGCAACGACCCGACGCCGCCGACCAGCGCCACCTCTCCGAGCAGCAGCCGCACGATCCGGCGCGGCGCGAAGCCGAGGGACGCGAGGAGCCCCAGCTCCTGCTCCCGGGCCTCGACGCCGAAGTAGAACAGCTGCGCGGTGAGCAGCAGGGCGGCGGCGATCAGGAAGAACGAGAGGCCGATGAAGAGCCCGCCAAAGTCCGTGGGCGACTCGCTCGACCGCCGCGCCGCGCCGCCGACGTCCACCAGGAACAGGCCCACGAGGGCGGGGTCCAGCCCGGCGCGGAGGCCCGCCAGCACCGCGTCCTCGTCCGCGGCGTCGAAGCGAACGCTGGTGAGCGCGCCGAAGCGGCTGGCCCACAGCTCGCGGGCGTCGTCGAGGTTCATGAACGCCTTGGGCGTCCCCCGGAAGTCGTCCCAGTACTGCTCGTCCTGGGGCCGGATCGCGTCGAGGTCCACGGGGGTGCCCGGCTCCCACTCGCGGCAGCTGTCCGCGTCGGCGAGGCCGGGGAAGTCCGGCATCAGCTCCTCCCCCGCCACGGTCCCCTCGAGGGGGCCGAGCTCACCGAGGGCGTCGGGGACCTCGGGCGCCGCGCCCGCGAAGGCGAAGGTGTGCTTGCGAGTCACCAGGCGCCGCGAGGCGTCCACCACGTGGTACTCAAGCTCAACCTCGCTCTGCGGCCTGAGCTCGACGCCGCTGGCCGCGAGGTCCGCGAGCGCCCAGGATCCGAGCCGCAGCCCGCCCCGGGGAATGCCGCGGCTCAGGGAGAGCAGCGCGCCCTGCGGCGTCCCTCCGCCTCCGATGGGACCGAGCGCGCTGACCATGGAGTACGGCAGGCCCGCCCCCTCCGGCGCGCCCCCTACGCGGAGCCAGTCCACGAAGTAGGTGAACACGCCCGTGAGCGGCGCCGCGTCGAGCCCGTCCAAGAGCTCCACCACCGGCTCATCGAGGAAGATGCGCGTGGACGAGAGCTCGCGCTCTCCTGAGTCGAGGGTGGTCACCTGGAGGGCGGCGTCCGCCAGCTGCCAGCTCTCCCCGAGCCGCGCCGTGGCGCGCTCCATCGCGAGCGGGTCCTCCACCTCGAGGCTCAGCAGCATGAGGTTCGCCGTGCCGCCGAGCTCCAGCTGCTCCTGGAGCCAGGCGAGATCCACCAGCGCGTTGGCCGGCGGCGTCGGAGAGGCGTCGAGGGCGAAGGCCCCGAAGCGGGCGTCGGAGAGGATCTCCTTCACGGTGACCCGCAGGGCCGCCGTGTTGTCATCGGGCGAGAGGGCGAGGTCCCGGGGGACGGCGCTGGGCTGCTCCACCCGCAGCACCACCGTGTCGCCCGCGGCGACGCCCAGTCGCTCGGCGAGGGGCGCCCCGAGGAAGGCCTCCCGGGGTCCTGGGCCGGTCGCGGCGGCGGGCCCCGCCGGCGCGAGGGCCATGAAGCGAGCGTCCACCCCGAGCACCCGCGCGTCCAGCACGCGCCGGTCCCCGCGGGGGGTGCTCGCCACCGCGGGAAGCTGCACGATCGGCGCGGCCCCGCGCACCGCCTCACTCCCTGCGAGCTCATCCGCCAGGGCGCCGCGGAAGAAGCGGTCCCCGCCCGCAATGGCCGCGTCCACCGAGCCCACCCGCGCCGCGGCGCGCTGGCCCAGCGTGAACCGGACGGAGTCCCCCACCGCGAGGGCGCCCACCAGCACGCCGCTGGCCACCGCGGCGCCCAGCATCACGCCGAGGTGAACCCGGGCCTGGTGCCGCAGGCCGGCGAGGAGGAGGCGCAGCGGACCCATCGCGCTCAGCGGGCCGGCGCGGTCTCCACCACGCGTCCCTCGCGGAGCGTCACGGTCCCGGCCGCGCGGGCCGCGAGGGCGGCGGAGTGGGTCACCAGAAGCAGCGCCGCGCCCTCCTCGGTGGCCTGTTCGATCAAGAGGTCCCCGAGCCCCTCGGCGTGCGCCTCATCCAGGGAGCCCGTGGGCTCGTCCGCCAGGACGAGGCGCGGGCCGAGGATCAGGGCGCGCACGACGGCGACGCGCTGGCGCTCCCCTCCGGAGAGGGCGCCCGGTCGGTGGCCCATCCGATCCCTGAGCCCCACGCGCTCGAGGAGCGACTCGGCCCGGTCTCGGAGGTCGCTCGGCGTCGAGCCGCCGGGCTCGGCCAGCGCCGGGAGCAGGGCGTTCTCGACGGCGGTGAGCTGGGGCAGCAGGTGGTGATGCTGGAAGACGAAGCCCAGGGAGGCGGCTCGGAACGCCGCGAGGGCGTCGGCGCCGCGGGCGGTCAGGTCCTCCCCATCGAAGAGGACGCGACCCGAGGTGGGCGGCTCGAGGGCGCCGGCGATGTTGAGCAGGGTGCTCTTGCCGCAGCCCGAGGGACCGACCACCGCGACGCTGGCGCCCGCGCCAAGGGTGAGGTCGACGCCACGCAGCACCTCGGTCTGTCCAGGGCCGGCCCCGAACACCTTGGTCACGCCCTCCAGTCGCAGCAGCGGGTCAGCGCCCACCGGTCAGTCTCCCCCGGCGCCCTGGGAGGGTGCGGGCTCGACGGCGGCCGGCGGGGCCGCGGCCGCGGGCGCCGGCTTGTAGAGCATGACGAGCATGCCGCCGCAGGCCGCGAGCAGGATGCCCGCGTAGAACTGCCAGGAGATCGCGCTGAAGCCGCCCTTGGGCGGGTGCAGGGAGAGGCCCACCACCGCGTTCACGACCGGAGCGCCGGCGAAGATGATCGACATGACCACGGCGGGCTGCCCCTTGGCCCCGAAGGCCAGCAGCACGCAGAAGGCACCGATGGCGCCGACGCTGCCGGCGATCAACGAGCGGGTCCAGCCGTCGAAGGGCATCTTCCAGTCCGAGCCGTTGATGATCATCATCGCCGCGGGTGCGAGCACCGCGACGAGGACGTAGGCGACCCCGACCATGAGGAACGCCTTGTAGCGGCCGTTCACCGGGTCCTTCATCCCCATCTGCCCCATGTGGAGGAAGATCCCGTAGAGCCCCCAGCTGGCGACGGTCATGAGGGCGAAGAGGAGCCAGAGGTTGCTGCCGCCGGCAGCGCCGTTGGAGGTGGGCATGAGCAGGGTTGCGGTGCTGAGAGCGGAGTGGATCACGACGCGACCTCGATCTGGTCGGCGATGGACGGGGGGATGAGGGTTGAGCGGATCGGACCGCCCGGTGTGTCACGGGTCACGCAGATCACCTCGAGGCGACCGGACGCCAGGGGCTCCGGCGCGCCGCCGGCCTCCTGGGCCGCGCTGAACTCGAAGCGGTAGTGCAGGGCCTTGGCGGTCTTCTTCTCGACCACCAGGCGCACGTGCAATTCGTCGTCGTAGCGGGCCGGCCGCTGGTAGTCGCACGAGGCGTGCGCCCGGACGAAGCCGAAGGCCTTGGCCTCGTGCACCCGCACCCCGAAGGAGCGGAAGAACTCGTGCTCCACCGACTCCATCCAGCGGAAGAAGTTGGCGAAGTGCACGATCCCCGCCATATCGGTGTCCGCGAAGTCCACGCGGCGGGTCGTCTTGTACTCGGAAGCCATGGAGAGCGGTGCGGCGAGGCGCGCTGCCTCGGGGATGGTAGCGGATCGCCTCCGCTGACCCTGCGGACTTCGCCCGGCCCGGCGAAGGCGAGGCGCGGAAGCCCCGGAACGTTCGGGATGGCCGGTCCCCCGGAGAGGACTCCTCCGATCCAGCCCGCGCTTTCCACTCGTCAGCGCAGCAGGACCAGCTCGGGGGTGGCGTCCTCTCCCACCCAGACGACGGCGTTCTGGTCCCAGCGGCGCCCGAGCTCGCTGGCGGCCACGCGATCCAGGCCGAGCACCAGGAGGCTCGGTTCGGGCGGCCAGCCCCCGTCCGGGTGGCGCCCCTGCCCCGCCAGGCAGACGCGCCCCTCGGCCACGAGGTCCGCGAGGAGGGTGGCGCCTCGCTCCCGGTTGACCTCCTCGCTGAGCGCCTGGCTCCGAGGGTTGCAGGCCGTCACGAACGCCGCGCAGCGTGCCCCGTGCTCGGCCATCAGCCTCGAGAGCTCCCCGCAGGCCGCGCCGATCCGGAGCGTGAGGCCCTCAACACCGAAGACCTCGTAGAGGGTCGCCCGGTAGGCCTCCACCAGGTCTTCATCGAGCTCGGTCTCCTTCATGGCGATCCCCCAGGGGGCCCGCATCCTAGCGGCCCCTTCCTCGCCGGGGCCCCCGGACCCATCCTGGGGAAGAGGCGCGCCCGCGCCTCCACCTGCGCCCTAGCCTTGGGGCATGCTTCGACCCCAGCCGCTCGCCCTGCTCGCCCTGCTCCCCCTCACCCTCGCCGCGGCGCTCCAGCCTGACGAGGCCACGGCGCGGAAACCCGGGAGCACCCACGTGATCACCTGGAACGTCCTGCGCGGCTTCCTGGATCGGACCCAGGTGAAGGCGGCCCAGGGCTGGCTCGAGGCCCAGGCCCCGGACGTCGTCGCCCTCCAGGAGGTCAACGGCTTCACCGAGGAGCGGCTCCTGGAGACCGCGCGCGCCTGGGGTCATGGGCACGCGGTGATGGCCAAGGAGTCGGGCTACCCCGTGGCGCTGACCTCGCGCACCCCGATCGAGGTCATCGAGCGACGGCTCGCGGGCATGCACCACGGCTACCTGCACGCCCGCACCGCCGGCCTCGACGTGGTGGTGGTCCACCTGCACCCCGGCGACTGGGCCTTCCGCCGCAGGGAGGTGGCCGTGCTCGCGCCCCTGATCCAGCGCCTCACCGCCGAGGGCCGCGAGGTCGTGGTGCTCGGCGACTTCAACGCCCACCATCCCCTCGACTGCGCCCACCTGGACGGGCAGACCCCGCTGCGGGAGCGGCGCGCGGGCGGCAAGAACCTGATCGCCCAGCGCACCTTTGACTACGGCGTGCTCGCCCGCTTCGCCGAGGCCGGGGTCGCTGACGCCGCGTATCGGGTGCTGGGCGAGGAGGCGACCTCGGGGGGCACCTTCCCCAGCCGCGTGCTCGACCACTCGAGGACCCCCAAGACCCAGGCGGGCTTCCTCGAGCGCATCGACTTCATCCTCCTCTCCCCCGCCGCCATGGCCCGCGCCACCGCCGCGACCCTGCCCCGGGGCGGCGTCCTCGACGAGGTCTCCGACCACTACCCCGTGACCGTCACCCTCGGGCCGCGACCAGCACCCTCCGAGGCGAAGGCTCCCTGAAGAGGCCCGTACCCCCGGTCTTGGAGGAGGCCGCTCCTTCGGCCTCTCTCCTGGGGGGTCGCTCCAGAGTGGGGCGAGTGGAGCTCGACTCTCGGCCCCACCCCGACCCCGACCTACTGGCAGAACCGGATATCGATGCCGTCGGATCTCCACCTCGTCCTCCGGGTGGGCTTGGGCCGTGATCTCGCCGGAGCGACCTGGGCGCGACTCGGAGCGCTCGTGGGACGATCTCCCAGTCACTGCCGCCGCCTCTTCGTTGGTCATCACCGACGGCTGCTGCGTGAAGCCGAGGACTACCGCGCAGCCGTGGGAGAGGCTGGCCACCTGGCAGTCCGTCGGTGCCGGGGGCAATAGCGGTGGATGGGTGCCTGGCACCGTACACGACGCAGCGACCCTTCTCTGAGCCAGCCATCGCCCGCCTCTACTGTCCCCCTGCACCCCCAACGACCCGCTGCTCTGCCAACTGGCAGCTTGGATCGCTTGTCCCCGGCTGGCGCGAGCGGTGATGCCCTCCCCCAACGGGGCCAAGTGGATAACTCGCGGCGACTCCGATTGCCGGAGTGGGAAACGCTGAACGGGGCCCGGGCGGCGTTGGCTTGGGCTGCGGAAGGGGCCTGCAGGGCCACCGGGCTGGATTTCGAATTGGCGGTGGTGTCCGGAGGCGTACGAACAGAGGCAGCTCCTCGGCCAGCGGCCCATCCCTCGGCCGGGGTGGTCCACGCCCCTCCCTTCTGCTCCCCTTCCCTGGGCCGAGCCCTCGGCCAGGGCGGTCATCGCCCCTCCCTTCTGCTCCCCCTCAACCACCCCCCCCAGATCCTCTGCTTCGCCAAGTGGCGCCTTGGATCGCTTTCCATGGGAAGGCCCCTGTCGGTCAGGACATCGCGGGTGTTTTGTTCGGTCGTTCCAGGTGATCACCGCGGGGTGATCGAGTGACGGGTCCCGCCTTGCTTCCATGCGCACTCGCGACCGGCCGCAGCTGCAACTACGCTGACACCGGGGGAACGTGGCCCGTGCGGTTTCGGAGGTCGATGCCGATGGTCCGGTTCGCGTTCGTCGTGATCGCCTTGGTCACGGCCCGGTCTCTCCTGGGCTTCGAGCCTGTCTTCGATTTGGGAACCGCGAGGTACACCGACCGAGAGACCGGCCTTCTCATCCCATCTATCTACCGACGCCCGGCTCCCGGGCGGCGAGGGCGAGGCCATCGGATCGTCACTGGGGCGCCCCACCGATCGCGGCGGAGCAGCGCCCCTCGCCCACTAGCTCAGGCGCTTGATCACGATGAGCGCCATGAGCCCGGAGAGCACGATCACGCCCCAGGGCAAGGGACGCGGGTCCCGTGGCTCCGGGGTTCGGATGGGCTCGGTGAACCTCACGGGGGCCGACGCCACGTGAGGCTCTTCGTCCTGGGCTCCGTCGAGCACGGGGACGGGAGCCGGATCGGTTCCTTCGGGTTCAGGCTCGACGAAGCTCGGGCCCAGTCCGCGCGCGCCGTAGAGCCGCGCGACCCGGGTCACGTCCGCGAGCTCGCCGGCCAGGTACTCGCCCCGGATCGCGATCCCGTCGAGCCCCTCGAGGATCTCCTCGGCCTTCTCCAGGTCACCCAGCTCGAGTGCGTTCCGGGCATGGCCGATCCGTGACCACTGGTAGTTCACGTGGAGCTGGTACTCCTCCTCGAACCACTCCTCCTCGAGCTCGGCGATCAGCTCGAAGATCCGGTTCGCCGCCACGAGAGTGCGCGGGTTCGCGGACAGGTTCAGGGCCTCCGCTCGGAGGAACGTGAGGATCTCGTGCCCCGGCGCCAGCCTCCGCGCGATGGACTCGGCGAACTCCGCGTAGATCGAGAGGCTGACGCCGCCGAGGTACCGTTCCCGGAGGAGCAGCGTTGCGGCCTCATGGCCGAACGACGACTCGCCGTGGCTCATGACGAGGAGCGTCAGCGGCTCCACGGCGCCGTTGTGCAGCCGCGCTGCCGACTCGGCATGGCCGAGGTTGTCGTAGAGGGCCGCCGCCTCCGACAGATGGGTTCCCCTGCGATACAGGAGTTCCGCGGCAGCCTCGGAGTCCAGCACACCGACGCGAGCTGTGTAGTTGAGGATCCGCTCGGATGCGTACTCGAGCATCAACGCGGCGATGCCGCGATCCGCGACATCTCCTCCGCCACGGTTCGCCATCAGGAGCCAATGCGCGCTGTCGGAGAGGTACCGGGCTTCGACGAGCTCGATCCGGCTCAGCTTGTCGTCGAACAGTCCGGGGTACACGACGCCCGCCGCACGGTACTCGTCGACCTTGGCCGCGAAGCGGCTCGTGTAGTCGAAGAACTGGGTCGGTTCACCGTGCATCAGCAGCGCCGCGCGCGCACCGTCGAGGTGCGCGCGCAGCACGGTTCCGGCAGTCTCGCCCCGATGCGATCACGTCGTCGAGCACGGCCACCGCGGATCCGGCTCGATCCACGGTCATGTAGAGGCCCGCGAGGTCGATTCGAGCCGAGTACGCAGCGTCGGTCCCCGGCTCGTTCGCAATCGCTTCCTCGAGCTGCGGGATCCAGTATTCGGCGCGTGCCTGGCGCCCCCCGACTCCTGACGACTGTTGGACGTCGGCACGGATGTTCGAGAGGAGCAGGGTCAGATCGGCCACCGCGGCAAGAGCGATGCCGACGGCGATCAGGGCGAGCATCGGATCAGAAGGGGTAGTAGCAGTGTAAGAGGAGTACGGAGTCGTAGCAACTATCGCGCACAACTCCGCCCTCGCCGCCCTGGTCCCCCACCCGCGCGAGCACCAGTGGACCTACTTCGGCGTCCTCGCCCCCGCCTCGCCCCTGCGCGATGCCATCGCCCCCCGCCGCACCGTCCCCTCCCCCGTCCCGCGCAAGGCATCGGCGAAGCCGACCCCGAAGCCGACCCCGAAGCCGACCCCTGGGCCAAGGCACAGCGCCAGAGCTGGGCCGAGCTCCTCCAGCGGACCTTCGCGGTGGACGTGCTGCGCTGCCCCACGTGCGGCGGCCGCCGCCACCGCGTCGCCACCCTCACCGACCCGCTCGTCGCGCGCCGGATCCTC
>JADHOC010000031.1 GCA_016779205.1 Planctomycetota bacterium
GCGGGCTACGGCTCCGCCGTCCTCGCCATGCACCTGTACACCTGGGCGGCGATCGTCTTCCTGACCACGATCGCTGGGACGGCCGTGTTCCTCTGCCTCATCCGCGACGAGCCGGCGGGCACCGTGCGGCGCCCCACCCGCTTCGACCGCGGCGCGCTCCTCTTCGTCACCATCCTGTGCCTCTCGAACGCCCTCGCGACCTTCGTCGAGTGCGGCGCGGGGGCCTGCTGCGAGAATGGCCCCTGCCCCTGAGCGCCACCAAGTCAAGAGCCCGCCACCGGTGCGAGGCCCTGGCCGTCGATTCGGCGCGCTTATCGGGCCGCATGGCACCATTGCGGAGAGCTCCTCGCGGGCCGACGTAGCCTTTGCCATCGCCCCGCCCCCGCCCGTGGGACCCGGGGCACGCCACGTCTTCCCGAACCCTGACCCATCGACATGATCCGCTCTCCCCGAATCGCTCGCAGCCTGCCGGCCCTCACCCTGGCCCTCACCCTGGCCCTCCTCCTCCCCCTCGGTGCGGGCTGCCAGGGCTGGACCATGGACTACGGCAAGCCCGCCGCCCAGTTCGAGGCCGTCGACGCCGCCGCCATCGCGCCCGACCATGTCGGGGAGAAGGTCGCCGTGCGGGGCGAGGTCCGCTCCGTGGACGTCTCCGACCCAGAGGACTGCGTGGTCGAGCTCGAGGGGGGCGTCACCGCCCGCTTCGGAGACTTCAAGGACGCTGCCGAGTCCTGCCCCGTGGGCACCGTCGTCTATCTCTATGGGATCGTGAAGGCCGCGTCCCCCGGCGGCGTGACCCTCGACCCCGCCAGCCGCAGGGACCCGACGGCGCCCTTCGAGCCGGAAAAGCCCTGACCCTCCACGGCACGCCATACGGACCCGGTGGCCGCCGGTCGACCACCGGGGCCGCCCCCCCCTCACGGCCGAGCTGCTTCGGGAGTGAGCCCGGAAGCTCACGTTGAGAGCTGAGACCGGCGCGCCCATCGGGTCACCGCCCGGTGGGACAAGGGGATGAGCTACGCTTGCGGGTATGGATCACCGCGCCGCGACCCTTGGCCTCATGGTCTGCTGCGCAGCCCCCGGCCTCGCACAGCTCGATGACTGCGATGGCGACGGGCAGCTGGACGCGGTCCAGATCGCCGCCGACCAGGTGCTGGACCGCAATCGGGACGGGGTGCTGGACGCGTGCCAGGAGGAGTGGTTCGGGCGCGTGGAGGTGATCGCCACGGACCTCGCCGACCCACCCGACGTCACGGTCGCGGACTTCGATGGGGACGGGCTCCCGGACGTCGCCATTGCCATCAGGGATGAGGTCTCCTGGCGCCGCAACCTGGGACCGGGGGGCTTCGGCCTCGACCGCCCCCTGGCGACCCGGCCATGCTCCACGAACAGTCGCCAACTGATCGCTCTCGACGTCGGTGGTGACGGCGATATGGACCTGGTCTGCTGGCGAACTTGTGAGTCCGTGCTCCTCGAGAACATTGGCGCGGGGACCTTCAGCCCGCCCGTTTCCCTTGGGGGCCCATGGGAGAGCGTGCACGTGACGGACCTCGACGTGGACGGGTACGCCGACCTCGTGGTGAGCACATACCTGCCGGCGCCGGGGACCGACGGCGCGCTGAGCTGGCTCCAGAACGGGCCCGGCGGGCTGGCCGCCGCCAGCCTGCTCACGCCGACCACGAGGCCGGCCAACACCATCACCAGCACGGACCTCGACGGGGACCTGGACCCCGACATCCTCACGGCATACAGCGCCTGCATCCTCGGGATTGACTGGGTAGAGCGCTTCGAGAACTCCAGCGCTGGCCAGATCGAGTCCTCCTCGGTGATCCTCAGCAGCACCGGGGTGTGCTTCCCCTACCTGCAGACGGGCGACATGAACGGGGACGGGTGGTCGGACGTGCTGCTCACGGGGCTCTTCAACCCCTTCCGCCCGGAGCTGCTCCTGAACCAGGCCGGCGCCACCTTCATCCGCCAGCAGCTCGACGAGGGCGGGACCCCGACTTCCGACGGGCTCTACAATCGCCACCTGCTCGCGGACTTCGACCTCGACGGCGACCTGGACCTGGTCTCGTCCGAGTGGAGCACCCTCGCCCAGTTCCGCTCCGAGAACGACGGCGCGGGCCGCTTCACCGGCCCCCGGCCGAGCGCTCCCGCCTTCCAGGCAAACGGCTACGTCACCGGCTTCCTCGACATCGCGCCGCCGAGCGACATCGACGGGGACGGCGACCTCGACCTCCTCTGGACCCGCCGCCTCGAGGGCCCACCGCTCCGCTGGGAGCTCGGCCTCCGCCCGAACCTCGTCCTCGACGACTGCGACAGCGACGGGACCACCGACCGGGATCAGATCGCGAGGACGCCGTGGATGGACGGCAACGGCGACGGCGTCCTCGACCGCTGCGAAGCCGTTGGCGGCACCTACTGCACCTCGAGCGGGGGCGGCGCGAGCCTCCTCCCCTCCATGGTCGCGGTCGGCTCGGACGCCGTCGAGGACGGGGACCTCACGCTCATCGCGCGCTTCCTGCCCCAGCACAGCGTCGGCTACTTCGTCGCCTCCCGGACCCCGGGCAACACCCTCCCCGTGCCGGGGAGCATCGGCCGCCTCTGCGTGTCGGGCAGCATCGGCAGGGCGGTCGGCGGCGTCCTCGACTCCAGCACCCTCGGGACCCTCGTGGCCCAGGTCGATCTCACGGCGATCCCCCAGCCCACCGGCCCCGTCGCCGTCCAGCCCGGCGAGACCTGGCACTTCCAGGCCTGGCACCGCACCACCCTCGCCGGCCAGCCCACCTCGGACCTCACCGACGCGGTGCGGGTGACCTTCGAGTAGGCCAGCCTACCTGGTCTTCTGGCCGGCCCGGCTACCCGCGCGGTGGAGCCTGCGCTCGAGCCAGGCCCAGACCCCGAGCCGGTCCATGGGCGCGTTCAGCCAGCCCGTGGTGATGCAGTACGACGAGTCGAACCCGTTCGAGTGGTGCACGGCGTGGCGCTCGGGGGTGATCACGACGCCCAGCGCCTGCATCCACCGCGCGAGGCGCGGCGGACGCTCCATGTGAGCCCAGCGATGGAAGAGGTTCGTGCAGACGCCCCCGACCATCGCGCTCAGGATGAGCGCGCCGGCGAGGAGCGTGAGCGGTGCGCCCGACGCGAGGTCGAGCAGGTGGAAGGCCGCCGCCAATGTGGGCAGCGCCAGCACGGCGGTGTTACCCACGAGCTCCACGAGGCCGTGCTCCACCATCTCCTCGGGCGCCACGTGATGCTGGCGAAAGGGCGCGATGAACCCGGGTCCGATAATGGGCGTCGTCTCCTCGAAGAAGCGGTCCCCGACCCAGTGCGCGAGCCCCGAGAGGAGGTCCGCGATGAGATATCCGCCCACGAGCCCCGCGGCGATGGAGAGCGCCTGCGGCGTCGCATGGGCTTCGGCCGCGAGCCTGGCCGTGAACGCCAGCGCATAGGCTGCAAACACCACCGTGGCCACCAGCTCAAGCGCCCGCTGGGCAAGGGAGTGCTGGGAGGATTGGCTCACCCACGCAGGATAGATCGACGCTGCGCTGCGCGGACCAGAAACCAGGGTCGGCTTGGCGGGGTGAGGCCCCTTGAACCTACGATGGTCTCATAGGGCTCCGGCCTCCACGTCGCGCCCCCCCTGCGGCGGTGGCCGTGGCGAGGGGAGCAGAGGACCCCTGGTGAGCGCCGCGAGCTCCCCGCTCCGCTGAAGGGGCGTGACCTCCACATCGTGCTGAACCCCGAGCGAACCACCGTCATCGTCAACCCCGCCGCCGGCAGCGGCCGCGTCGGGCGTCGATGGATCCAGCTGGAGCCCGAGCTGCGTGGGATCCTCGGACCGGTTCGCTTCCAGAGCACCAAGGGGCCCAGGCACGGGACAGACCTCGCGCGCCAGGCGGTCCTCGACGGGCACCACACGCTCCTCTCCCTCGGAGGGGACGGGACCCACAACGAGGTGGTCAACGGGATCATGGAGGCGTCGCCCCCCGAAGGCGCGGTGTCCTTCGGCGTGCTCCCCGCCGGCACCGGCGGCGACTTCGCCCGCACGCTCGAGGTCCCGCGCGACCCGGTCGGCGCGGCCCGCGCCCTGGTCGACGCCCCGACGAGCCCCCTCGACCTCGGTCGAGTGACGATCGAGTCCACGAGCCCCGCCCAGGTGCGTCACTTCGTGAACGTCGGCACCTTCGGCATGAGCGGCCTGATCGACGAGCTCGTCAAGGGGTCCAGCACGGCGCTCGGCGGGAGGGTGTCGTTCTTCCTGGCGTCGGTCCGCGGGCTCTTCCGGTACCGGCCCGCCGTGGTCCGGCTCACCGCAGACGGCAAGGTACTCGGGACCTTCAGGATCAACACCGTGGCCCTGGGCAACGCCCAGTTCTGCGGCGGCGGCATGCGCATGGCGCCGGATGCCGATCCCAGCGACGGCTGGCTGGACGGGGTCATCATCGAGCAGCGCTCCATCCCGCGCATGCTCTCCTTGACCGCCTCGATCTACCGGGGCAAGCACACGGGCTGCAGCTTCGTCCACACCTTCCGCGCCCGCCGCCTGACCGCCGAGCCCATGGGCGACGACCCGGCCTACCTCGACCTGGACGGCGAGGCCCCAGGCGTCCTCCCCGCCACCTTCGAGGTCCTCCCCGGCGCCCTCACGCTCCTCGGCCAGGTTCGAGGCCGCCCGGCCCCGAAGCCGCCTGCGCCGCGGACTGTCCTGAGCTGGCCCGGGGCCGGGCCGCGGCCGGTTCCGACACGCCCTCGGCCCCGGTGAGGCGACGCGGCTACTCCCCTTCCTCGTGGAACTGGGTCAGGGGCTGCCCCTTGGCGCCCATCCAGGCGACCGTGAAGATCAGGTCCTCGCTGCCGAGGTTGTAGGAGGTGTGCCAGGTGTTGGCGACCGCCATGAACGAGTCCCCTGCCTTGAAGGTCCGGCGGACCGTCGCCTTCTTCTCTGCACCGAGGGCGTAGATCGGGGTCTCACGGTCGTAGTCGATCGTCAGCTCGCCCTGGATGATCGTCGCGGGGCCGGAGAACGGGTGGAAGTGCCAGGGCGTCTGGAACCCGGGCTCCCAGACCTTGACCGAGTTGGTCACGGCCAACCCGCCTTCGGGGGACGGGATCGCGCCGCCGAACGGATCCTCGGTGACCTCGGTCAAGAGGTTCCCGTTGGTGAACGGGGAGTCAGCGGACTGGCAGCTGGCGGCGAAGCTCGCGAGAGCGATCAGCAGGAAGGGGCGCATGGGCACAGAAGCGATGTGAGGGGAATTCGTCGAGGTCGGCCTCGACGCTCGAGGCTTGCCTGCGGCGATACTTTCACAACCGTCGAATTGGTTCCAGAGCCCGAGGCGACCTCGCCCTGCGAGCGCGGGAAAGACCTACCGCGCCCTGGGCCCTACCCCCAGGCCCTCGAAGGCCGCTGAGCCTGCGGCGGTTCAGCGCAGGTCGATGAGCACCGGCAGGTGATCGGATCCGATGGCGCGCCCCACCTCCCGCCCCATCACGGTCACCTCAGCTCCCACCAGGACGTGGTCGATCGGAATCCGCGCCAGCAAGGGCAGGCCCGCGCTCCAGGTGGGCTGCAGACCAAATCCCTCTCGCGAGTCCCGGAGGTCGCCGAGGCGGAGGACGCGGGAGAAGATCGGGGACCAGGGGGTGGCGTTGAGGTCGCCGGCGAGGACCACCCGCGGCCCGAGCTCGCGGGCCCGGCGGGCGACCGCCTCCAGCTGCCGGTCCCGCTCGGCCGCTGCGCGCCTCCCCATGGGCGGGACAGGGTGAGTCAGGAGCAACCGAAGGCCGGCCCCCTCGAGGCCGCACTCGATGGTGGGGACCCCAGCGTCGCCGAGTTGCACGATCTGCCCATCGGTCAGCGGCCGCCTGGAGTAGAGGGCGATGCCGAAGTTGTCGCCCCTGGGCTCCGCGAGCCGGTGGGGATACTCGGCGTCGAGCGGCGCGAGGTCCGCGAGCCAGGCCTCGCTCACCTCCAGCAGGAGCACCGCGTCCGGCTGCTCCGCCACGACCAGGTCGATCAGGCCCCGACGGTTGGCGTTGCTGGTCCGCACATTGGCCATGAGCAGGCGGGTCTTCCGGGACGCGCCCACCGCGGGGGCCTCCGGCGCGCCGGTGAGCCCAAGCAGCGGGCTCGAGTGGAGGGCCAGCACGACCGCGGCGAGCCCGACCCCGCGGGGCCGGGCGAGGCACGCGAAACCGGCCATCGCGACCAGCGCCATGAGGGCGTACTGGAACGCGAAGTGGGTGGAGAGCTCGAGGCCCCAGTGCCCGTCGGCGCAAGCCATGGCGAGCCTCGCGAGCACCAGCCCAGCGAGCGTCAGCCAGAGGAGGCGCGCGGCGGCGCCGGCCAGCGCCGCCCCAGGTCCACGGGGGCCTCCCGTGGCCGCCGACGGGTCGGGGCTCAGGTCGTCCGTGGCCCTCGATCGGGAAGGGTCATGTCCAGGTTCGCTCACGCACAGAGCCTGCGACCTGGGCCGGCAAATATCTCACTCGCCGTCCGCTTTCAGTCGCCCGCGCAGGACTCCCGTGGGAGCAAGACCGCGAGCACCTTACCCTTGAGCCATGATGCTCCTCCCCCTCGCCCTCCTCGCCGCCGCTCCGCTACAGGGCCCCACGACCCCGGCCGCGCCCACAGGGGCGGACGAGCCCAGGCGCCCGAACCTCGTGTTCGCCATCGCCGACGACTGGGGTTGGCCCCACGCCGGCGCCTACGGGGACAAGGCGGTCGCCACCCCGGCCTTCGACCGCGTGGCCCGCGAGGGGGTCCTCTTCGAGCAGGCCTTCGTCTCCTCCCCGTCGTGCACCCCGAGCCGCGGCGCGATCCTCACGGGCCAGCACTTCTTCCGCCTGGGCGCGGGAGCGAACCTGTGGAACGAGTGGCCCCAGGACCAGTTTGCCGAGTACCCCGCCCTCCTCGAGGCCGCGGGCTACCACGTCGGCTCCTGGCGCAAGGCGTGGGGTCCGGGCAAGGGCGCCCCCGCGGGCAAGAAGTACAAGGGCGTCCAGGCCTACCTCGACGCGCGGCCCGAGGGCGCGCCCCTGTGCTTCTGGTTCGGCGCCTGGGACCCCCACCGCGGCTACGAGGCCGGCAGCGGCGCGGCGGACGGGATCGCGCTCGAGGACGTACACCTGTTCGGGCACTTCCCCGACGACCCCGTCGTGCGCTCGGACGTGGCCGACTACTACTTCGAGGTCCAGCGCTTCGACCGGGACGTGGCGCAGCTGATGGACCAGCTCGAGGCCATCGGCGAGCTGGACAACACCCTGCTCGTGGTCACCGGGGATCACGGCATGCCCTTCCCGCGCTGCAAGGGCAACGTCCACGACTCCGGCGCCCGCGTGCCCCTGGCGGCCCGCTGGGGGAATCGCCTCGTCGCAGGCCAGACCGTCCGTGACCTCGTCTCACTCACCGACGTCGCCCCTACCTTCCTCGAGGCCGCCGGGCTCGAGGTGCCCGGCCAGATGACGGGCCGCAGCCTGCTGCCGCTCATGACCCGGATCGGTGAGGAGGACTTCCTGCGCACCATGGAGTTCCGCGACCGGGTCCTGATCGGGCGCGAGCGCCATGTGCCCTGTCAGGAGGCGCCGCTGATGGAGGGCTATCCGGTGCGCGCGCTGCGCACCATGGACCACCTCCTGGTCCACAACCTCTTCCCCGACCGCTGGCCGGCGGGGACCCCCAACCACAAGAACTGCGCCACCCGCGGGTCATGGTTCGGCGACTGCGACAACGGCCCCACCAAGCTCTTCCTCTGGGAGCACCGGGATGAGGAGGCGGTCCGCCCCTACTTCGACCTGTGCTTCGCCAAGCGTCCCGAGTTCGAGCTCTACGACCTCCGCACCGACCCCATGCAGGTCCACAACCTCGCGGACGACCCCGTGTACGGGGAGACCCTGGAGGCCCTGAAGCGAGAGCTCGCGAGCGGGCTGGAGGACGCAGGCGACCCTCGCTCCCGTGGAGAGGGCGCGGCTCTTGAGGGGCACCGCTACCTCGGCGGCGGCGGCGGCAAGTGGCCCTACCGCTGACCCGGCCCGGGCCCAGCGGCCGCGCCCGAGGCTGAACGGCTCGCCCAGCCCCCCCGGATCCGATCGGCGGCGGTGCCCCAGACCAGTTCGCGGGGTCACCTCTCCGCTCCCCACGGCACACTCTCCCCCATGGAGACCCCCGACCACCTTCACCTCAGCCTGGCCTTCCCCGGCCTCCCCGAGCTTGGGGAGCTCGCGAAGGACTTCGCCAGCCACGCCCTGCGCGTCGCCGACTTCGAGGGGGATCAGCTGGAACGCCTGCGGGCGGCCTTCCTCTCAAGCCTCGCCCTGATCGAGGACACGCTCGCGCGTGAGGGGGACCCCGTCGTTGACCTCGAGGTCCACGCGATCATCGACGCCGTCGCTCTGGAGTTTCAGATCCTCGAGCACGGCATCCCCCTCGGCGACGGCACCGGACCGGAGGGGGGCGCTCCCGAAGCGGGCGGTGACATCGCGGACCGCGTCCGCCCGGTCCCCGCCTTCGACCGGCTCTGGTGGACGCAGAGGGGCGCCGAGGGATCCGAGCTGCACCTCCGCGTTCACCGTCCCCACGCCGCGATCGATGTGCTGGAGGCGGTCCAGCACCGACTCGAGGAGGAGCACGCCGAGCACACCGACCTGGATCGTTCGGAGCAGACGGGCGAGTACCGTATCCGGGGCTACCGACCCGAGGACGGCCTCGAGGTCGCCCGGCGCATCTACGAGGCCTACGGGAGGTCCTACGCCAACCCCGACCTCTATGTCCCGGACCGCATCGAGGAGCTCAACCGCGGCGGCCAGCTCCACTCGATCGTCTGCGAGTCTCCAGACGGCGACATCGTCGGGCACTACGCCCTCGAGCGCCCCGACCTTGGCCCCACCGGGGAGGCGGGGCAGGCGGTCATCGACCACCGACACCGGGGCCACGGGCTGATGAAGCCCATGCGTGCAGCGGTGGAGAAGGCGGGCGAGGAGCTCGGGCTGCTCGGGATCTGGAGTCAGCCCACGGCCATGCACCCCCTGAGCCAGCGCATGAACATCAAGTTCGGCTCGGTCCCCACCGCCGTCCAGCTCGGGCTCATCCCTGGCAGCATGACCCTGCGCGGCGGCGTCGCGGGCGAGTCCACCGATCACGACAAGGGCGGGAGGGGCTCGACGTTCCTCTACTGGCATCCATTCGGGGAGGAGCCCGCGCTCGCGGCCCACGCCCCCGAGTCCCTCCACCAGCTCCTCACCGACCTGTACGGGGCTCGGGGCCGGGAGGTCCACTTCGGCGGCGACGGCCCCGGCCCGACCCCGGGCAGCGGAGAGGCCGTGCACTGCAGGTTCTCCGGCGCGCTGGGCACCGCGTGGGTCGTGGCCGACCGCATCGAGCCCGGGGCCGAGCAGACCATCCGGGCCACCGTGGACGCCATGGCCTCTGGCGCGGGGGCCGGAACCGTCTACGTGGACCTACCCCTGGACGACGCCGGCACGCCGGCGGTGGCGAGCGCCCTGCTCGCCTCCGGGTTCCAGGTCGCCGGGATCTCACCCCGCTGCATCCCCCGGGGCGACGGGCGCGTGGCCGAAGACGCCCTGCGACTCGCGACCCACCCCGTGCCCGTGGACCTGCCGGGCGTCGTGGCCGAGGGAGTGCTGGGGCACCGGCTCCTCGAGCTCGCCACACCGAAGGCCTGAGCCTCGAGAGACGGTGGCCCGGACCCCGCGGCCCCTGCCCCAGGTGAAGCGCCCCGCCTCCGCAGTGCTGCGGAGACGGGGCGCGCCTGTCTGCCGTGGCCCCAGTGAGGAGCCCGCCGGGGCGATCAGAGGAAGGTGACCTCGACGCCGTCGGTGAAGTTGGAGGTCGTGCTCCCCCCCACCGCGTCGCGGTGCCAGGCGGAGAAGTTCCAGGTCTCGCCGGCCTGGATCGACACGAGCCCCACGGGAGTCGGGGTCTGGGTCAGGTCGAGCTGCAGGGAGAAGGTCCCGTTGCCGCCGGAGTTGAGGATCTCCCCGGGGCCGACGTAGCGCCCGATGGCGCCGCCCAGGCACAGCACCCCGGAGCTGCCCCCGGGGTTGGCCACGGCGCCCTGGGAGGTGCTGGTCAGGAAGAAGCCGAAGGAGCTGTTCGGCAGGCTCGAGGCCTCCAGGCGGAGGTTGTTCGCGCTGGCGATCGCGGAACCGATCGCGGCGATGGAGCCGGTGGCGCCGGTGGAGTTGATGTTGGCGGCGCAGTAGTTGGTGCCGACCGTGCCGGCCGCGGTCCCCTTCGCGATCTCGATGTCATCGAAGATCACCGTGTCGCCGAAGTTGCCGCCGGCGGAGAGGCGGATCTCGTTGAACTTGAGGTCGACGATGGTCGTATCGAGGTCAGCGCCGCCGGTCGGGTAGGGCGTCGCGGGATCGATCCACATCTGCACCCGCTCGTCCCCGGGCAGGCAGTCGATCCTGTAGACCAGCCGCGCGGCCTGGGAGGCGTTGCTCCCCGCGACGAACTCGGGAGGACGGCCCGTGGCGCCCTCGTCGTCGATGCCCCACTCGTCCAGGTCCCAGCCGGAGCCCAGCAAGATCGCCTCGGGGAGGGACTGCCCCGCCTTCCAGAGGGACAGGCCGCAGTAGCCCTCGGTGGTGCCTCCCGCGTACTTCTCGATGCTGTAGGAGACCCACAGGACCGCGCCGTCCCGGCCCCACATGTTCGTCGCGGTGTCCAGGAGGTCCGGGTGCGCCGCGAGGTCGATCTGGCGGTAGGCCGAGTTCCAGGTGAACTGCTGCACCGCGTGCCCGCCGACGCCGTCGCTGAGGGCGAAGTTGGGCGTCATGGTGTTGTCCTGGGTCAGGTACGCGGCGTTGCCGCCACCGTCGACGTACCAGTTGTTCGACCAGCCGGTCCCGCCCGGCAGCCCGTGGAAGGTGCTCCCGATCGGGTACTCGAACGTGTCGGTGCAGACCGGCGTGACCTGGGCGGAGGCGGCGGTGGCGAGGAGGAGGGACGCTGCGGCGAGGCCGGGAAGGGATCGAGTCATGGGATGGGGTCGGTGATGGAGAAGATCCAGTGGAACCCTACCTCCTCTCGAGCCCTTCATCATGGGGTCAATCCCCGAGCGACCCGATGCCGCAGCCACCTCGAATGGCCTTCGACTCCGTCGACCCGCGGTCCCGAACTGAGCCCCGGGCTACCCGCTGCCGAGCGAGGGAGCGGCGTCTGACCACGCCCCCTGCTCGCCTCAGGCCAGGATCTCCCGGACCACCCGCGCCTCCTCCACGCCGGTGAGGCGCTGATCGAGGCCGAGGTAGGGGTAGGTGAAGCGCTCGTGGTCGATGCCGAGCTGGTGCAGGATCGTGGCGTTGAGATCGTTCACGTGGACGCCGCCTTCCACCACGTTGTAGGACCAGTCGTCGGTGGTGCCGTGGGTGATCCCCGGCTTGATGCCGCCGCCCGCCATCCAGACCGTGAAGCAGCGACCGTGGTGGTCGCGACCGCTGCCGGGCGCGCCGAGCTTGCCCTGGCTGTAGACCGTGCGTCCGAACTCGCCGCCCCACACCACCAGGGTGTCCTCGAGCAGCCCGAGCCGCTCGAGGTCCGAGACCAGGGCGGCGCTGGGCTGGTCCGTGTCCATGGACTGCGCCCGCAGCTCCCGGTCCAGGTTGAGGTGCTGGTCCCACCCGCGGTGGAACAGCTGCACCATCCGCACCCCGCGCTCCAGCATGCGGCGCGCGAGCAGGCAGTTGGCCGCGTAGGTGCCCGGCTTGCGGGCGTCGGGCCCGTAGAGCTCGAGCACCTCCTCGGGCTCGCTGGTGAGGTCGGTGAGCTCCGGCACCGAGGTCTGCATCCGGAAGGCCATCTCGTACTGGTCGATGCGGGTGCGGGCCTCGGGGTCACCCGTGGCGTCGGCGTGCCGACCGTTGAGCTTCGCGAGGTCGTCGAGGAGCGCCCGTCGGGTGGCGGCGTCCACCCCCGGCGGGTTCTGCAGGTAGAGCACCGGGTTCGCGCCCGGGCGCAGCTGCACGCCCTGGTGGGACGGCGGGAGGAAGCCCGAGCCCCAGAGCCGCGAGAAGAGAGGCTGGCCCGGGTCCTTGCCCGTGCCCTGGGAGAGCAGCACCAGGTACGCCGGAAGGTCGCGGTTCTCGCTCCCCAGCCCGTAGCTCAGCCACGAGCCGAGGCTCGCCTTGCCGGGCTGCATGGCCCCCGTGTTGATCGTCGTGATCGCGGGGTCGTGGTTGATCGCATCGGTGTGCACCCCCTTGAGGAAGCACAGCTTGTCCGCGATACGAGCGGTCCACGGCATGAGCTCGCTGACCCAGGCGCCGCTCTCCCCGTGCTGCTTGAACTCGTAGGGCGGCGCCAGCACCGGGAAGCTCTTCTGCCCGGCGGTCATCCCGGTCACGCGCTGCCCCCCGCGGACGGACTCGGGGAGCTCCTGACCGTGGAGCTCGCGCATGACCGGCTTGTAGTCGAACAGGTCGATGTGCGACGGGCCGCCGGACTGGAACAGGTAGACCACGCGCTTGGCCCTGGGCGCGAAGTGCGGGAGCACGGACTCGTCCCCGCCCAGCAGGCGAGAGAGCGCGAGGGCCCCCAGGCTTCCGGCCGATTGACCGAGGAAGGCGCGTCGTGTGAGCTCGATCATCCTCGCGTCACCGTCTCGCTGAGGTTCAACATCAGGGCCGCGGCCAGGGTCCAGGCCGCGTGCTCCGCGGGCTCGAGGGAGGTGTCCCGCGGGGACTCCCCCACGGAGATCAGCGCGGTGGCCTCTTCGGGTCGCTCCCCGAAGCGGGCGCGCTCCCGCTCCACCAGTGCCCCGAGCACCTCCCGCTCCTCGGCATCGGGCTCGCGGCCCACGGCGAGGAGGTAGAGCTGGCCGATCCGGTCTCGGTCGCCAGCCGCCTCGAGCATCACCCGCTGCGCCAGCGCCCTCGCCGCCTCGACAAAGCCGGTCTCGTTGAGGAGGACCAGCGCCTGGAGCGGCGTGTTGGTCCTCGAGCGGCGCACGACGCACACCTCGCGGCTCGGGGCGTCGAAGGCCGCCAGGGTCGGCGGGGGCACGGTGCGCTTCCAGATGGTGTACATGCCCCGGCGATAGAGGCCCTCACCGTGGTCCTGGACGTAGATCTGCTCGGTGGCCGGGGTGCTCCCGTAGTGGCTCATCTCCCGCCACAGGCCGTCGGGCTGATAGGGGCGCCCGCTGGGGCCGCCCACCTTCGGCGAGAGCAGCCCGCTCACCGAGAGCGCCACGTCGCGGATGAGCTCGGCCGGGAGGCGGAAGCGTGGCCCCCTCGCCAGCAGACGGTTCTGCGGGTCTCGCTCGAGGAGCTCCGGCGAGACCGAGGCGTCCTGCCGATAGGTGGCGGAGAGCACCATCCGGCGCAGCATCGCCTTCACGTCCCACCCGCTCTCCACGAACTCCACCGCGAGCCAGTCGAGCAGCTCCGGGTGACTCGGCAGCGAGCCCCGGACGCCGAAGTCCTCCGGGGTGTCGACCAGCCCCGTCCCGAACAGCAGCTGCCAGTACGAGTTCACCGCCACGCGCGCGGTCAACGGGTGCGCCGGGTCCACCAGCCAGGTGGCGAGCCCCAGCCGATCCCCCCGCGCGCCCGCGGGAAGCGGCGGCAGGACCGCGGGCGTCCCGGGCTCGACCTCGTCGCCCTTCTGGTCGTAGACCCCGCGCATGAGCACGTGCGCCGGGCGGCGCATCTCGCGCTCCTCCATCACCATGGCCGTGGTCATGGGCTGCCCACGGACGCCCGCGGCCTCGCTCCGGACCGACTCAAGCTCGGCGCGCACCCCGTCGAGGGCGGGGTCGATGGTGCGGTGGTAGGCCGCCAACCGAGCGTTCTGCTCCTCGCTGCGCGAGGGTTCCGCGAGGGCGAGCACCTCGACCACGTCGGCGGGTGGCCCGCTGGAGGTCAGGTCGAAGAAGACCCCTCCCGGCCCGCTGTAGTTGACCACCTTGACGAGCAGCTCGTTGGCGCCCTCGACGGCGAGGACGGACACGGACTCCTGGTAGGGCTGCACGCCCCGCCGCACGTTGGCGTCCAGCACGAGCGCGCCGTTCCACCAGACCCGGATGGAGTCATCGCTGCCGAAGGCCAGCTCCAGCGGTGAGGGCTCGGCGCACTCGATGGTGCGGCGCAGGTAGGTCGCCGCGTTGTTGGTGGGCAGCGGGTGCGGGACCCCGTCCTTCAGGTCCTCTCGCACCGTCCACTCCACCTCGGCGCCCGCCGCCGCCCCCGGCACCTCGGGCCCGAAGTCCGTCCTGAAGGCCGCGTCCCCGCTCTCGGCCACGAAGGGGCCTGCCAGCGACCAGGCGCCGAGGATCGGCGCCTGACGGGAGCCCGCACGGGCGGCCTCACTCTCGATCCAGCTGGCCAGCCGGGCTGACGCCGCGGGGCTCTCCGCCTCGAGCAGCCCCCGCAGGCGCTCTTCCTCCACCTCCAGCGACGCCAGCAGCTGCTGCTGCTGCGCGGAGAAGACCGGGATGAAGGGCACGGAGTTCTTCCCGCCGTCCCCGTCGTTCCCCCGATCGGAGATGGAGTTGAAGTAGGCGAAGAACTGGTAGTACTCCCGCTGCGAGATCGGGTCGTACTTGTGGTCGTGGCAGCGAGCGCACCCCATGGTCAGCCCGAGCCACGCCTGGGAGGTGGTCGCCACCCGGTCCGCGGCGTACTCGACGAGGTACTCCTCCTCGATCGTCCCACCCTCGTGGGTGTTCATGTGGTTGCGGTTGAAGCCGGACGCGATGCGCGTCGAGTCATTCGCGTCCGGCAGGAGATCGCCCGCGAGCTGCTCCACGGTGAACCGGTCGAAGGGCATGTTGTCGTTGAACGCCCCGATCACCCAGTCACGCCACGCCCACATGTGCCGGCCGCCGTCGATGGAGTACCCGTTGGTGTCGGCATAGCGCGCGACGTCGAGCCACTGCAGCGCCATCCGCTCACCGAAGCGCGGTGACGCCAGCAGGCGATCCACCACTCGCTCGAATGCCCCCGGCGCCTCGTCAGCCACGAAGGCCTCGATCTCGGCCGGGGTCGGCGGGAGGCCCGTGAGGTCGAGGGTCACCCGACGGAGAAGGGTGTACCGATCCGCCTCCGGGGAGGGCGAGAGGCCCTCCTCGACGAGCCGCGCCTGAACGAGGGCATCGATGGGGCTGGAGGACCGCGCGGATCCGGCAGGGACCGTCGGGCGGGTGGGCGCTCGGAACGCCCAGTGATCATCCCACGGCGCCCCCTCCGCGACCCACCGCTGGAGGATGTCACGCTCCTCGTCGCTGAGCGGCTCCTCGCTCTCCGGCGGCATGCGCTCGAGGACACCGTCCCCGTGGAGCCGCAGCAGGAGCTCACTGTCCTCCGTCACGACACGGTCGATCACCGAGTAGCCGCCACGGTCCCGGATGACGTCTCCCTCGATGTCGAGCCGCAGGTCCGCCTTGCGGGCCGCGGCGTCGGGCCCGTGGCAGGCGAAGCAGTGCTCCGCGAGGATCGGACGGACCTCACGGGAAAAATCCGCGGGCGGCCTCTCGATCTGAATCGAGGGCAGCATTGCGAGCAGGAGCAGCATGGGGACCACCCTACCAACCGGCCCGTGACATCTCTGGGCCGCATCTTTCCCGGCGAGCCCCCATGCTCCGTTCAGGGAAAGATCCCCTTGGGCCACTCCTCCAGCCCCATCGGGGCCGAGGTTCAGTTTGACCGACGTTCAATCGTCGCCCAAGCTGCATGGGACCGGAGGCTTGGGTGCGGATGTTTGACGCGCCCGGCTCCGAGTCCTTCCCACCGACACGCCTGCTTTTCCATGACGCCGGTGATCCAGCCCCACTGGATTGCCGGCTTCTTCCATTGAGGGGCCCAGCCCTCCACCGAGGGTCCCAGGCGACGCGCACCAAGCCCGGGCCCCCGGAGGGCCGGCGCGGCGCCCGAGGCCGGGGCCAGGGGGCACCAGGGTTGATTCCGGCTCGCCCCCTCGACGGATTCAGCGTCGACCTACCATGGCGAGGGAGCGTCTCGCTCCCCATCGCCCGATGCTGGTCCTCGCTCCCCTCCTCGTCCTCGCTCAACTCCCAACCAGCCAGGCGGGTTCCCTGGACGAGCTGGAGTTCTTCGAGAGCAACATCCGGCCGGTGCTCGTGGAGCACTGCTACGCCTGCCACAGCAGCGCGGGCAAGGCCGAGGGCGGGATCCAGCTCGACCACCGCGCCGGGATGCGCGAGGAGTCCCTCTTCGGCCCGGTCGTCAGCCCGGGCGACCCCGGCGAGAGCGTGCTCCTCCAGGTCATGCGGCACGAGCTCGAGGGGCTGGAGATGCCCGAGGGTGGGGCCCGACTCGACGACCAGGTCCTGGCCGACTTCGAGGCCTGGATCCTCGCCGGCGCCGCGGACCCGCGGGACGAGCCCCCGGGCGCGGCCGAGGTGGAGGCGCTCCTGTCCTGGGAGGCGCGCCTCGCGCGGCGCATGGACTGGTGGAGCCTGCGGTCCGTGGAGGACCCGCCCCTCCCGGAGGTGGCGGGCGCGGACCACCCCGTCGACCGCTTCATCGGAGCACGCCTCCGCGAGCAGGGACTCCAGCCCGCCGGCCCCGCCCCCCGGCGCGAGCTCCATCGGCGCCTCTCCCATGTCCTCACCGGCCTCCCCCCTTCACCCGAGGAGCTCCAGCGCTTCGAGGCCGACCCGCGGCCCGACGCCTACGAGCGTCTCGTGGATCGCCTGCTCGCCTCCCCCCACTTCGGCGAGCGCTGGGCGCGGCACTGGATGGACGTCGTCCGCTACGCCGACTCCCACGGCTCCGAGGGGGACCCGCAGATCCCCTTCGCGTATCGCTACCGCGACTACCTGATTCGCGCCTTCAACGAGGACCTCCCCTACGACCGCTTCGTCCGGGAGCACGTGGCGGGCGACCTGCTCGAGCCCCGCCTGGATGCGGAGGGGCGCCTGAACGAGTCGATCCTCGCCACCGCCCACTGGCGGCTCGTCTACCACGGCTACCTGCCCACCGATCCCCTGGACGAGAAGGTCCGCTTCGTCGACGACCAGATCAACGTCCTCGGGAAGGCCTTCCAGGCCCAGACCATCTCCTGCGCCCGCTGCCACGACCACAAGTTCGACGCCATCAGCCAGGCGGACTACACGGCGCTGTTCGGCGTGCTCGCGTCCTGCCGCCCGGGGATCCTCGACGCCAACGCCGGTCCCTTCGACGGCGCGGTGAACATGGAGCTCGGGGCGCTCCGGGGCGGCCTGCGGGGCGCCCTCGCCGAGGACTGGCTGGCCGCGTTGCTGGACGCCTCGTCCCTGGAGCGGCTCCAACGGGCCGTCGGAGCGGAGCTCGAAGGAGACCACCCCCTCCGTGCGGTGCAGCGGGCGGCGGCGGACCCCGGGTGGCGCCGCGACGCCGCCGACGCCGCCGCCAGGACGATCGAGGCGGGCGCCGCCGCCAACATGGAGCGGTGGGAGCTGGCGAATCCGGAGGAGGCGGAGCGGTGGTTCGCCCATGGACCCGGACTCGAGGCCGGCCCCGTCCAGGCCGGGCACTTCACCGTCGCCACCGAGGGGCCCGAGGCGCTCACCGGCATCTACCCGGGGGGGCTCTATTCTCACCTCACGTCCACTCGCCACCGGGGCGTGCTGCAATCACGTCGCCTCGACCTCGGGGAGGACCTCGCCCTCTGGGGCCTCGTCGCCGGGGAGGGCGCCCGGTTCCGCCACGTGGTCCAGGACTATCCGCGCCAGGGCACCGTGTACCAGACCGCCGGGATCGGCGGCGGGGGCTGGGACTGGAAGCGGCTCGACCTCGCCTACTGGGCGGGCGACTCGATCCACGTGGAGCTCGTGACGGGGCAGGACGCCCCCGTGGAGATCACCGGCGGCGACCGCAGCTGGTTCGGGGTGCGCGAGGTCGCGCTGCTCCCGCGCGGGGAGGAGCCCGCGCGCGACCCCGAGCCCGCGGACACGCTGCTGCGGCTCATGGCCTCCAGCGGCGACGGAGCACCCCCCGCCGCTGCCGCCCGCGAGGCCCTGCGCGGTGTCGTGCTGCGCTGGGAGGCCGCGACGTCGACCGACGCCGAGGCCCTGCTGCTCGACGCCTGCCTGCGCCACGGCGTCCTCCCCAACGAGCTCGACGTCCTCCGTGAGGCCGGGCCGCTTGCCCGCAGGTACCGGGAGCTCGAGGCGGGGGTCCCCGTGCCGACGCGAGTCCCGGGGCTCCTCGAGGCCGACGCCGCGGACTGGCCGCTCTTCGAACGCGGGGACCACCGCCGCCCAGCGGCGCCCGTGGAGCGCCGGTTCCTGGAGGCCATCGACCCCACCCCGTTCGACGCCGACGGCAGCGGGAGGCTCCAGCTCGCCGACGCCCTCGCGGCCCCCTCGAACCCGCTCACCGCGCGGGTCATGGTCAACCGCGTGTGGCACCACCTCTTCGGCCGCGGTCTCGTCGCCACCCCGGACAACTTCGGACGCCTCGGCGCGCGCCCCAGCCACCCGCTGCTCCTCGACCACCTGGCCAAGGAGTTCGTGCGCGGAGGCTGGTCCGTGAAGGAGCTGATCCGCCATGTGGTCACCTCCGACGCCTTCATGCGCTCGGCGGACGCCTCCCCGGAGGCCCTGGAGCGGGACCCGGAGAACGCCCTCCTGTCCCACGCCTCGATCCGCCGCATGGACGCAGAGTCCATCCGCGACGCCATGGTCGAGGTGGCCGGCGTCCTGGACGGGCGCATGTACGGGCCGCCGGCGGCGACGGGTCCCGGCACCACCCGACGCAGCGTCTACGTGCGCGCCAGGCGCAATCGGATGGACCCCTTCCTCCTGGCCTTCGACGCGCCGGTGCCCTTCGCCCCCGTGGGCGCCCGCCCCACGACGACCGTCCCCGCCCAGTCGCTCACGCTGCTGAACGACCCGCTCACCTGGGACCTCGCCGGACGCTGGGCGGAGCGCACCCGGAGGGGCCCCGGCTCGGACGCGGAGCGCCTCTCCAGAATGTGGGAGGCCGCCACCGGCCGCCCGCCTGCGGACGCCGAGCGCGAGCTGCTCCTCCGGCATCTCGCGGCCTGCGCAGACGAGGCGGTGGGCACCGATCAGGAGCGTGGGCGCCTCGAGGAGGAGGTGGCTGCCGCGCGCGCCTCCGCCGACCGCCTGCTGGGCCGGGCGCGCGAGGTGGTCGGAACTCGCATGGCCCCGGCGCCTCAGGGCCAAGGGGCCGGCGCCCCGGAGGCCATCGAGCCCGAAGCCATCGCCGCCTGGGACTTCACCCGGGGGCCCGAAGTCCTCGAGGCGCCGCCGCGGCTCACCCTGCACGGCACCGCGCGGCTCGAAGGTCAGGGGCTGGTCCTCGACGGCGACGGGTACGCCTCCACCGAGGGGATCGACCGCCCGCTCGGCGCTCGCGCCATCGCCGCGTGGGTCCAGGTGGAGGACCTGGACCAGCGCGGCGGCGGCGTGGTCTCGGTCCAGAACCGCGACGGCGGCCAGTTCGACGCCCTGGTCTTCGGAGAGCGCAGGTCCCGTCGGTGGGTCCCCGGCTCGGACAACTTCAAGCGCACCGCAGACCTCGACGGCGACGACGAGATCGGCGGAGCGGACCCCGTGCACCTGGTGCTCAGCTACGCCGAGGACGGGACGGTCACCGCCTTCCGCAACGGCACTCCGCTGGGCCACCCGATCCGCACCGCGCCCCTCGCCGAGTATCGGGCGGGGGACTGGAACATCCTGCTCGGCCTGCGCCATGGCGACCCAGCGCCCAGCCGCCTCTTCCGCGGCACGGTGCTCCGCGCGGCGGTCCACGGACACCCGTTCTCCGCGGAGGACGCGCTCGCGGCCTTCGAGGGGCGCGCGCCCGTTCGCCGGGAGGACCTCATGGCGGCCCTGTCGCCAGCGGAGCGGGACCAGCTGCTCGACGCGGAGCGCCGCCTCGAGAGCGGGCGCGCCGCCCTCGACGCCCTCGGCCCGCCGAGCGCGCGGGACGAGCCCTGGACCCGCGTCGCCCACGCGCTCTTCAACCTGAAGGAGTTCATCCATGTCCGCTGACCCCATCCTCGACCGCGCCCTCTCCCGCCGGCGCTTCCTCGAGCGGAGCTCCACGGGCTTCGGGATGCTGGCCCTGGCCGGGCTCACCGCCGACACGTCCACCGCAGGGGTCCGCCGGGCGGCGGAGCGCGAGGCGGCGCGCCGCGGCGCGAAGCACGTGATCTTCTGCTTCATGTCGGGGGGCGTGTCCCAGGTGGACTCCTTCGACCCCAAGCCCGAGCTGGAGCGCCTCCACGGCCAGCCCATGCCGGTGGCGGTGCAGCGGACCCAGTTCAACAACAACGGCAACGTGATGGCGTCACCCTTCCGCTTCCACCGGCACGGGGAGAGCGGGCTCGCGGTGAGCTCCATGTTCCCCCACATCGCCACGGTGGCGGACGAGCTCGCGGTCATCCGCTCCATGACCAGCAGCGTCAACGAGCACGCCCAGGGCAACTTCCTCATGCACACGGGCTTCCCGTTCCTCGGGCACCCGAGCGCGGGCTCATGGCTCCACTACGGGCTCGGGAGCGCGAGCGACAACCTCCCCGGCTTCGTGGTGCTCCAGGCCGGCGGCGCCGTGCCGCCCCACGGGGGCGTGGGCCTCTTCAGCAGCGGGTTCCTCCCCGCGCACCACCAGGCCTCGATCCTGGTGGCGGACCGGGACCCCGCCGTGCGCAACGTGGCCCCGGCCCTGGGCCCCAAGGCCCAGCGCCGCCAGCTCGACCTGATCGCCGAGCTGGACGCCCGCTTCCTCGAGCGCTCGCCCGACCGGGACCTCGAAGCGGCCATCCGGAACGACGAGACCGCCTTCCGGATGCAGACGGCGGTCCCCGAGGTTTGCGCCATCGACGGGGAGACCGCCGCCACCCGCGCCCTCTACGGCCTGGACGACCCCGAACCCACCAAGGCCGCGTACGCGCGCCAGTGCCTCTTGGCCCGCCGCCTCGTGGAGCGCGGCGTCCGGTTCGTGGAGCTCAGCTGCATCACCAAGAACATCGGCGCCGGCGGCGCCGCCAACCCCTGGGACCAGCACGGCGACCTGGAGCGCGGCCACGGGGCCATGGCCTATCAGGTCGACCAGCCCATCGCGGGCCTGATCAAGGACCTTCGGTCACGGGGCCTCCTGGAGGAGACCCTCATCGTCTGGGCAGGGGAGTTCGGTCGGACGCCCTTCTCCCAGGGCTCCGACGGGCGCGACCACAACCCCCACGGCTTCAGCGTGTTCCTGGCCGGAGGGGGCGTGAAGGGCGGCACCGTCCTCGGGGCCACGGACGAGCTCGGCTACCACGCGGTCGAGGACCCCTGCGACGTCTATGACCTGTGGGCCACGGTCCTCCACCTCTCTGGCCTCGACCACGAGCGGTTGACCTACCGCTACGCCGGCCGGGATGTGCGCCTGACGGACGTGCACGGCCGGGTCCTCCGCCAGATCATCGCCTGAGGCGGCGTCCGGGCCCTCAGAGCGTCGCCACGAGCCCCGGGTGGAAGCCGCCCTCGAGGTCCGCGACCTCGCGGAACCCCATCCCCTGGAGGAGGCTCACCGCGCAGGACGAGCGGTAGCCCCCGGCGCAGTGGACCAGCAGCGGCTCCTCGCGGCTCCAGCCCTCGGCGGCCTCCGTCAGGCGATCGAGGGGCGCGCTCCGCGCCCCCGGATAACTCGCGCTGCGGTGCTCACCCGGCGCCCGGACGTCGACGATGGCCGCGCCGCTGGCCGCGAGGTGGGCCGCGGCGTCGTCCGCGCTCACGCGCCGCGTCCGATCTCGCTCGTCCTCCTCCAGGCCCCCTTCCAGCGCCGCCCAGTCCGCGACGCCGACCACGGAGTCGTATCCGATCCGCCCGAGGCGGACGACCGCCTCCTCGAGCTGCGCGGCGTGCCCGATGACGACGATCTCGCGACCAGGCGCGATGACGCTCCCCGCCCACGGCGCGAATCGGCCGTTGAGGCCGACGTTGATGGCGCCGGCCATGAAGCCATCGTGGAACTCGTCCTCGTGTCGCACGTCGAGCAGGAGAGCCCCGTCGCGTGCGCGGGCACGCACCTGATCGAGGTCCAGCGGGACCATCGACCGTGCGCAGGTCTCCTCCAGCAGCGGGCGCTCCTTCTTGTTCAGGACCGCGTCATGGAGGAAGTACCCGGGGGCCTTGGGCTGCTCCGCCGTGACCATCTCGACGAAGGCGTCCACGTCCGGCGCCTGGAGCGCCGCATTGCCGGTCCGCTGGGCTCCGATGGTCGAGACCGTATCCGTGCTCAGGTTCTTGCCGCAGAGCGACCCGGCCCCATGGGCGGGGTAGACCAGGACCTCGTCCGGCAGCGCCATGAGCTTCTCGTGGAGGGAGTGGTGGAGCATCCCCGCGAGCTCCGCCGAGGTCACCCCCACCGAGGCCAACAGGTCCGGTCGGCCCACGTCCCCGATGAACAGGGTGTCCCCGGTGAGCACCGCGTACGGCGGCGCGTCAGCGCCGGCCCGGACGACGTAGCTCACGCTCTCCGGGGTGTGCCCGGGTGTCTCCAGGACGGAGATCCGCACCGCGCCCACCGCGAGCTCGTCCCCCTCCGCGAGCGGAGAGAACTCGAATTCAGCCTCGGCCTTGGCCCCCAGATGGATGGGCACCCCGTGGCGGGACCTGAGCTCCAGGTGCCCGGCGAGGAAGTCCGCGTGGAAGTGGGTCAACGCCACGCCCACCAGCCGGAGTCCCCGCTCCTCCATGAAGGCCTCGTAGACCTCCACGTCCCGTCGGGGGTCGACGATGAGGGCCTCCCCAGCCTCCTCGTCCGCGATGACGTAGCTCGCCTGGGAGAGGCACCCGAGGTAGCACTGGTGGATCAACATCGTGTTCGGTCGAGCGAGAGGGGAGTTGGGATTCAGCGTGGAGAGGGGTGGGCGCGCGCCGGCGCGCAGGCCGCGGCCCGGTTCCAGGGCAAGCGGGCCAGCAGGAGGGCCATGCCACAGGAGTTCGTCAGCCCGGCGAAGACAAGCCCCGCGCCGATGAAGCCGGAGAGGGCCGCGAAGCCTGGATGCAGGGTAAAGGCGAGCACCGCCCCGAGCAGGGTCAGGGTACCCGCGACGATCCGCACCTGGCGCTCCAGGGAGATCCCGCGCCCCGTCCCCTCCACGACGGGGAGCCCGGCCTCCCGCCACGCCTCGAGGCCGCCTTCCACCACGAGGACTCGCCGGTCAGCACTGGCGAGCCGCGCCTGCGCGAGGCGCGCCCGCTGCCCCGTCTGACAGAAGAGGAAGACCGGGGAGCCGACATCGCCGCCGAGGTCCCGAAGCAGGGAGCCCTCCCCGGAGAGCCCCCCCAGCGGAACGTTGATCGCCCCGGCAGGGTGCTCCCTGGCGAACTCTCCAGGGGTGCGGACATCGACACGCAGGGCCCCATCGATCGCTGCGGCAGCGACGGGGACCGTGGAAGAAACGGTCAAGGCTGAATCTCCAGGCAGGGAGCCCGGGCCGCATGAACGGGCCCGGGCGGGGAGAAGGCAACGGGGAGGCAGGCGCCGCCAGACAGGGTGTTGGTGGGAGTGAGGCCAGGCCCTGGCCTCGGAGGGTTGTGAGCTTGTTGGGTCGCCGGGTCAGGCGGCGAAGCGGTCGTGGACGCAGCCGATGATCTTCACGAGGAGCGGTTCGGCCACGGAGTAGAAGACCCGCCTCCCCTCCCGCTCGCTGCGGAGCAGGCCGCAGCGCTCGAGCAGGCGAAGGTGCTCGCTCGTGACGCTGGGCGAGAGGGCCGTGGCCTCCGCGAGGACACCGACGGGGTAGCGCCCCTCGAGCAAGAGGCTCACCAGCCGGAGCCGGCCTGGGTGCGCGAGAGTCTTGAGGCACTCGGCGGCACCGTCAAAGTCGACGCTATCCGAAAGGAGGGGACGCTCGACCTCGCCGCGCTTCGGTGTGGATCGCCTGGGCATATGACCCGTTATATCGCGCCCTCTCGATATGTCCACCCTTTCCGGCACAAGATCCTTCCGTCGGAGGAAAGGTCGTGCGCCGGAGGGCAGCCCCCCCCGAAGGCCGGATCAGGGCGTGAGGGTGAGCACCCAGGCGTTGGTCAGGTTGGAGAGTCCTCCACCGCAGGACCCGCCGAGGTCCCGGTACCAGACCTGGAAGCCCCAGGTCTCCCCGACCGCCACGAAGACGGGGTTCGAGAGGGAACCGGCGTCCTGGAACAGGCCGGGGCCCGCCGTGAACGCGCCGCCCGCCCCCGTCGGCTCGATCCCGATGCGGAAGATCCCGTTGGTTCCAGGGCTCAGGCAGAGGCGGCCATTGTTCCCCGGCGGGTTGATACCGCTGAAGATCCCGTCCGCGAGGACGACGATCCCGAAGGTGTTGGGGGTCACCTGGCTCACCTGCAGCTCCAGGCTGTCCGTCAGGAGCGAGCTGGTGCCGATCGCCCGGAGCTTGCCGCCCAGGCCGGTGTTGTTCAGGCACCCCTCGTCGGGGCCAGCCGTGTTCCCGCAGCTCGACTCGGCGGTGTCGTCGCAGTCGCAGTCGGGGGTCCCGACCTCCTCGCACTCGTCGGGGACCCCGTTGCCGTCCTTGTCGTCGGAGGCGCCGTTGGCGATGTCGAGCGCGTCCTCGACTCCGTTGTCGTTGCAGTCATTGATGGGGCGCTGCTCGCCGTCACGGAGGTCGCACGCGACGATATCGTCCCCGGGGTCGAGGCCGACCTGCTCTGCGTTGATGTAGATCGCGGGGGTCGAGGTCCCGGGCAAGGGAGGGCCGAGCATGTCTCCCTCGCTGATGGGAATGCCGAAGCGGCTGTCGGGCTGACCGATCACCGCGGAGCCCCGGCGCACGGAGAAGAGGAGCAGGTCGCTGGCCGGGCCCTGGCCCCCGAGCCAATCGAACGGGGCCTGGGAGCGCTGGTACCCGGGGACGCCGTTCTCGCGGAGCACGAGGGCGTCGATGTCGTCCGAGTTCGCCCCACCCACGGTGTCCAACCCGAGGACGTCGGCGGAAGCGTACAGCAGGGTCTGCCCCTGCCCCGTCAGCACGATCACGTCCCCACCCCTGAAGGGGAGGCCGTTGGGGTCCGTCTGGTTGCCCGCAGAGTTCGCCACCGGAACGTTCGGCTGGTTGGGGTCGCTGAACCCCGCCTCGAGGGAGAAGAAGTAGGGCAGGTTGGGCGCCCCCATCGTCCGGATGTCGAGGCTGTCGAGGTTATCCCCGGTCTCGGGGACCTGGGGGCTCGGGATGATCGGCTCCTTGAGCCCCACGCCCGGCGCGATCGCGGGCCCCTGGGTGGTGGACCCCTCGCCGTTGCCGTCCTGAACGAGCACGTTCTCCCCGAAGCCGAAGACCGGGCCGGAGGCGTCGATCCCGGTGACGTAGATGTCCGCCGCCGCCTCGAAGAAGGAGGCCTCACCCGTGACGCTCCGGGGTCCGCCGCCGGCGAGCCCGGTCGCGAATTCGTCCACGGAGAAGTACATGTCGTAGGTGTAGCCCGGGAACGCCTGGAGCAGCGCGTCACGGCCGAAGGAGGAGGCGTCCACCTCGATGCCGCAGGAGAAGCCCGGCGTGTGGCCCAGGCACTGGGTGTAGAAGCTCAGGAAGTTGCCGGGGGCCGCCACCGGAGCGAGCGGGGTGAAGAAGGTCGGCCCGACGATCCGAAGCAGGTCCGCCTCCGTCACAAGCAGGCCGCCCGGGGTGGGCTGCTGGCTGATGGACGGCCCCTGGGAATCCATGGAGAACAGCACCTCGCTGAGAGGCGGCCCCTGCTGGGGCGCTGATTGAGCGACGCCGGCGAGGAGGATGCCGAAGGCGAGCAGGGAGAAGGACGGCTTGGAGTTGGGCATGACGGTCGCGAGCGGAAGGAGGAAAGTCAGTCTACGGTGCGAGGCGCAGCCTCCTCCGGCCCCAGTCCCGGTACGAAACACCGCCCGCCCTATTCCCCCCAGGACGCAGAACTCAGCGGTCCCCGGCATCGAGCTCGAGCCGCTGCTGCTCCTCGGGATAGAGCCCCCGGGGCTGATGCCGCCGGGCAAGCTCGACTCCACGGAGCGGCCACATGGCGACGGTGCCGTCCTCGGAGACGCTGACCGCATGGCCCGCGATGCCCGCGTGCACGTCCGTCACCGCCCCCTCGTGCTCGGTGAACCTGGTCACGAGCGCGCCGCCCCCCGCGTCCCAGACCAGCACGGTCCCGTCACCGGACGCGGTCAGCACCTGGGGCGCCTCCCCGGGTGCAACGGTGACCGCCGTGTGCTCGTCCCGGTGTCGCCGCTCAGGGAAGATCCGGGCGGCGCCCTCCGCCGCGAAGGCCGGCGTCGCGTCCACCCGAACCGTGGACCACGACCTCCCCACGGCCACCATCCGCGCGCCGTCCCCGAGGTACCGGGACCAGCGATGGCCCATGACCTGGAGGCCTGCCGCCGTCGGAAGTCCGTCCGCTACCGTCCACTCATCCACCCACCGCTCGCGACTCGACGAGAGGAGCCGCGCGCCGTCTGCCGTCACATCGAGCGCGGTGACCGCGGCGGAGCGCCGACCGGGGAGGCGGCCCGCAGACGCCGGCGTCGCGGTCCAGCGCAGCCGCAGCTCTCCGTCGGCCAGGTCGTACACCCGCACGTCTCCCCGCTCGTCCCCGGCAGCGACCCACTCGCCGGCGGGGTCCACCGCCACCGCGCGGGCTCCCTCGAGGCTCACCTCCAGCGGGGCCTCGGCGCCCTCCACCACGACGCGGATGAGGCCGCCGGAGAAGGCTGCTGCTGCGACGGTCCCGGAGGCGGAGACGCCCAGCGCCAGCGCCCGTGCGCCGTCCGCCGCGCACTCCGGACCGACGCTGGCCCCGCTCACATCGTGCAGGGCCACCCGGCCGTCGTCGCCAGCCGACGCAAATCGACCGGCGGCCGACGCCCCCGCGAGGAGCGGCGGCGCCGCCTCAGGTCCACCGTGCCTTTCGAGCAGCTCACCGCAGCCCGCACGGGGCGCAGCCGCTGGGAGCACGAGGCCACGCACCTCGCCTCCGGGATGCGCCGTCACGATGACGTCGCCGCTCGCGCGCCCGGCCCCCTCCAGCGCGAGCACGGCGCGGGCCGGCCCCGCCCCGTCGACCACCGGGAGCCTCCAGCAACCCGCAACCCCGATGGGCCGCCAGAGGCTGAGGCGAGCCCTGCCGCCGTAGGAGAGGAGCCGCCCACCGGAGAGCGGCAGGAGCCCGTACTCCAGGGATTCCTGCCCGTGGGCTCGCACGGACCTCCAGCCTTCGCCGTCGCGCTCGAGCTCGCGGAGCGTCCCGTCCCCACCGGCGACCACGAGGGCACCGGCCGGGCGCCAGGTTGCCGCCACCACACCGCGGGAGCGAACCTCGTCCCCGAGGAGGACCGGCGGACCCGAGGGCTCCAGGACCCGGGAGTTCCCCCCCGCGCCCTGCCCCACGAACACGTCACCGCTCGAGGATCGGACGAGGCACTCCACCGGACGATCCCCGTCCCTCGCGCAGTCACGGGCCTCGAGGGCACCCTCGGCGCCCAGCCGGACGTGGCGGAGTCCGCCGCCCTGATCCGCCACGAGGACCCCCCCGTCGAACCAGGTGAACAACCGGATGTTGTCGTCGACCCCCACCGTCCCCACGGGCTCGCCCTCCGGCGACCAGGCCCGTACCTCCTTGGCTCGAGCCAGCGCCTCGCCCGACCGCAAACGTGGGCCGGTCAGGATCAGCCCGTCCGGGAAGGATGGCGCGTCCGTCCCAGGGACCCAGAGCACCTCGGTCGCTGATCGCTCGGGGACCTCGAAGCGCATCTGGATCGCGCCGTCGTCCGTTCGGATCCTCGCGACCGTGCCTGCGCGTGAGAGGACAAGGGCTCCTGCACCCTCCTCCATTCCATCCATCCAGATCAGCGGACCGAGGCCGAGGTCCCGTTCGAAGACGGGCGCCAGACCGGGGAGCTCGAGGCTCCGGAGCCACCCGTCGGTGGAGATGGTCACGACCTCGTCCCCGCCCCGCGAGAGGACGATGCGGCGCACGTCCCCCGGCTCGCCGTCGACGGCGGAGAGCTGTCGCCTCGACAGGAGCTCCCCCTGATCGAGATCGAACACGGAGACGTGGCCCTCCGAGGAGCCCGCCACCACTCGTCCGCCGCCCCCAAACGCCGCCGCGTCCCACGCGCGCCCCGCCGGCACCTCGAAGATTCGCTCCAGGGAGACCCGCTGCAGAGGCCCCACGAGCGCGGCGCGGGTCCACCAGGTGTCGACGAGCTCATTGGCTTCGAGGGCCAGCGCGAGGGCGCCGGCCGGTGAGCGCGCCTCGAAGTCCACGACCCGGTTCCGGAAGTTGCGGGCCGTGGCGAGGTCAAGCCGGGCCTCGGCCAGGGAGAGGTTCTCGTTGGACGTCTCCAGGAGGTCACCGTTGACCTTCAGACCCACGGCCGTGAGCGCGAAGCCGATGCCCAGCGCCGCGACGGTCACCGCGGACGCGGGCTCCCGCCGGCACCAGCGCCGCAGGCGGAGCCAGCGCCCTGCGGGGCGCGCCTGGATGGGCTCGAACTCACGGATCCGACGCAGGTCCTCCGCGAAGGCGAGCGCCGACGGGTAGCGCCGCGCGAGGTCGCGCTCCATGGCCGTCGCGAGGATGACTCGAACCTCCGCGGTCACCACGGGGTTACGCTCGACCGGGTCGGGGATCGGCGCGTTGAGGATCGCCAGGGCGAGGCCATGCTGGCCCTCCCCCTGGAAGGGGCGCTCTCCGGTGAGGGCCTCGTGCAGGCTCACGCCCAGGGCCCAGACATCAGCGCGCCCGTCGGTCTCCGCCGCGCCGCCGGACAGCTGCTCCGGCGCCATGTAGGCGGGCGTGCCGAAGACCTCCCCCTCCCGCGTGAGCGCCGGGTCCGGCGTCTCCCCCTCAGCCTCCGCCATCCGGGCGAGGCCGAAGTCCAGCACCACCGGGTCTCCACTCGGGGAGACCATCAGGTTGGCCGGCTTGATGTCCCGATGAACCAACCCCTCCTCGTGGGCGGCGTGGAGCGCGCGGGCCGCGCGCTCGAAGAAGCGCAACACCCTCGCGAGCTCGGCCCGCGTCCCCGGAATGAGGGGCAGGTCCTCAGGGTCGAGCTGCCGGCGACCACCTCCAACGAGCGCCTCCCGCGCCGCCTCGATGCCGCGGGAGAGGTCGGTCCCCTCCACGTAGCGCATGGCGATCCAGGGGGGCTCCGCGTCCACGTCCGCGTCGTGCACGCCCGCGAGGCCCGGGTGGTCCAGCCGGGCGATGCTCTCCGCCTCGCGCCGGAATCGGCGCCGCCGCTCCTCCGTGATGAACGGGGTGGTCATCAGCTTGAGGGCCACCCGGCGCCCCAGGTCCTCATCCCGGGCCAGCCAGACGGCCCCCTGCCCGCCGGCGCCGAGCTCCCGGTCGAGGCGGTAGTGACCGATGACCCTGCCGTCCCCTGCGCCCTTCTCGCTCGCCCCGGCCCCCTTCCCCGGGGCAGGCGAGGGCCCCGGGGCAGGCGAGGGCCCCGGGGCAGGCGAGGGTTCGACCACCTCGGCGCGGCCGGTGGCCCGCAGGTACTCCGAGGCGACCGCCTCCTCGTGCCCCGGATACCGGGCAAGGTACTCCCCGAGCGGCCTGACGCCCGCCCCGGCCTCGTCGTCCAGCAACTCCGAGAGGAAGTCGAAGACGACGGCGTCCTCATCCGCGCCCCCTGCGGCGCCGGGCTCGGATCCGGGGTCCTCCATCCCCCCGATGTTAGGAGGCGCGCCGCCCTTTGGAGCCATCTCGATAAGATCCGGACATGGAAGAGCGCTCCGAGGACTCATTGGATGGCGTGACCGGGATGTGGCTCGCCGAGGTCAAGAACGGCGACAGCGACAGCTTCGGGCGCCTCTACGAGCACATCGCCCCGGCGCTCCTGACCTGGGCCGAGTTCCGCATTCGCCCCGAGCAGCGCCAGCACGTGGACCCCTCGGACGTGGTCCAGGAGGTGTGGTTCCGGGCCTGGCGGCAGATGGACACCTTCGACCCCGAGGCCACGCCGTTCCGCTTCTGGATCTTCCGCATCGCCAAGAATGTGCTCCTGGAGGCCGTCCGGAAGACACGACGCGCGGACGTGGCGGGGGCGGGGACCACCGCCAAGATCCAGCAGTTCGGGGAGCTCCAGGACACCATGACCGCCGTCTCCATGCGCCTCTCCCGCGACGAGGGCCTCGCCGCCTTCCGCGCGGAGGTGGACGCCCTGCCCGAGGACGACCGCAAGCTGGTGGTCCACTGCGGGCTCGAGGGGCTCCCCCTCGGAGAGGTGGCCCAGCGACTGGGCCTCTCCACGGAGGCCACCGGCAAGCGCTGGCAGCGCCTGCGGGCCCGGCTCGCGGAGGGGACCCTGCCCGAGCACCTCCTCGCGGGGGTCTAAGGGGCGCGGGGACAGGCGGGGGCGCCGACCTGGGGCCCTCTGGGGGCCGCTCCGAGCGGGACATTAGCCACTGGCATGCGGGCACTTGCGCCCGACAAGGGGCTGAAGATCGCAGGTCTTCGGGAATGGCTGTCCGCCCGGTGAGGCGGGGCGCACTTGGGGGTGACGGGTCCAGTCGGCCCCGCGCTCCCAACACCCCCTGAACACCAGGAACCAAGCCATGCAACTCCGCCCCCTCACCCTCGTCAGCTCCGCCCTCCTCCTCACCTCCTCCGCCGCGGCCCAGAGCCAGTTCTCCTTCTCCATCGACTGGCAGAGCGCCTCGATGGGCTCTCCTGCGTCCAGCGGGGTGCCCATGACCGACGGCGACCTCTACCACCCCTCCACCACCACCCTGATGCCCGCCACGGGGCTCGCCGCCGCGCCGACCATCAGCCTCGGCCACGCCGCCGACCTCGGGCTCCCGGGGGGCTGCGTCGGCCGCGGGCCGGGGATGCCCTGCGCCATCGAGGTGGACGCCTTCAGCCGCGGGACCGACCACCAGTTCGGCCCCAACCTGCCCATCCAGCGCGGCGACCTGCTCTTCAGCGTGGACGAGTTCGCGGCGGGCCGCCCTGGCGGTCCGCTCCCCAACGTCCACAGCGAATTCCTCGCCGGCGACAGCTCCGCCGACACCTTCGGCAACCTCAACACCCTGCCCCCGGGCCCCCTCCCGCCGATGCCGGGCAGGAACATCGGGATGATCGACGGAGACGGTGCGTTCTCCGCCAGCGGCTTCACCTACCCGTCCATCGGGCTCAAGGAGCCGAACCTCCCCGCCCCCGGACCGATCGACATGGGCGACAACCAGGACGCCATGGACGTCGTGGAGCCCGGCACCGCCCCCGGTGGCGCCGTCTACTTCAGCCTCGACGGCGGCATGTTCGACGGCCGTGAGGGCATCCCGAACTCGAACGCCGCCGCCGCGAACGGCGTGGGCGCAGCCGACATCTTCGTCCAGTCCGGCGCGGGGATGACCCTCTGGGCCAGCGCGCCGTCCCTCGGCCTCGACCTGGTCGCGCCGCTCACCGACGACATCGACGCCCTGATCCTCTGGGAGAACGGGAACGGCGTCGCCGACGTCTCCCCGGGCCCCTACGGCTGGCAGAACGGCATGGACATGATCCTCTTCTCGGTCCGCCGCGGCTCCGCCGTGATCGGGCGCCCGGACAGCCAGTTCGGCATCCCCATCGAGGAGGGTGACCTGCTCATCCCGCCCGTCGCTGGCGGCGCCTCCCCCTTCCCTGCCATCTTCATCCCGGCCGAGGCCCTCGGGCTCCTCACGGTGCGCACCCACGGCGTGAGCCTGGGCGACGACCTGGACTCGGCGGATCACATCGGCGGTGACCTCTTCGACTGCGACGGGGACAGCCGCGAGGACGCCATCGCCATCGCCCTCGGCCTCGTGATCGACGGCGACCAGGACGGGGTCCCGGACAGCTGCTCCTCCGCCCCGGTCGGCGCGCCCTTCTGCTTCTGCCCCATGGCGGCTGCGCCCTGCGGCAACGCATCTCCCACCACCGGCTGCCTGAACGGCATCGGCACGGGAGCGCTGCTCACCGGCAGCGGGAGCTCGAGCGTCACCCTGGACAACCTCGTCCTCACGACCAGCGGGATGCCGGCGGGGTCCTTCGCCATGACCGTCATGGGGACCGGCACCACGCCGCCCGCCGCCCTCGCCAACGGACTGCGCTGCGTCGCCGGCTCGATCCACCGCTTCCCGCCCTACTCCACCGCCGGCGGCACGGCCTCGATCGGACGCGGCACCCCCAACGTCTCCATGGGCCTGGTCGCTTACTCGACCTCGAGCTTCTCGCCCTCCGGTCACATCACGGTGGGATCCACCTTCCACTTCCAGACCTTCTACCGCGACCTCGGCGGCCCCTGCGGCGCGATGTTCAACCTCTCGAACGCCCTCACGGTGAACTTCACCCTCTGAGGACCGTCGCCCGAAGTCCCTGGGCGGTCAGGGGCCAGGCACTCCACCCGGAGCGCCTGGCCCCTCCTGCCTTGAGGGGCTTCCCACTCCAACCACGGGACGCAAGGCCCCCTGCGCCCCTGGACGAGACAGCGATTGCGGCCCCGCGCCCCGGAACCCCGGAACGTGCGAGCACGTCCGTTCCGAGGACCACCAAGGGCGCTAGGCTGAGATGGACGGCCTCCCAACCCGCTGTCCGTCCCACCCCCCTCGACCAGCACATGACTCGACCCTCTGTCCAACGCGCCCTCGTCGCCCTCGCCGCCCCGGCGTGCGCCATCCTCCTTGCGGGCAGCGTCGCGGCCGCCGGCCCCTGGCACGACGACGACCCCAAGATCCTCGATCGACGCCCGGCGTACTCCGGCCCAGGGTTCCTCCGGGGCGCCGCCGCGACCATGGGACTGCCGACTGCCAACGCGGGGTCAGGCCTGAGCTTCGCGGCCCAGGGACTTCGGCTCGAGTCATGGCTCACGCTCGGGGACCTCGGGGACTCGGCCTCCGGCAACGACTGCTGGGGTTACGCCTCGCCGTCGGGGCGTGAGTACGCCCTGATGGGGACCTCGAACAGCACGGTCGTCGTCGAGGTGACCGACCCTGCCAACGCCTCGCTCATCGCGACCATTCCCGGCCCCGTCAGCCTGTGGCGGGACGTCAAGGTCTACCAGGACCGCGCCTACTCGGTGAGCGAGGGCGGCCAGGGGATCCAGGTCATTGACCTCTCCGCGGTGGACACCGGGCTGGTGAGCCTGGAGAACACCATCACGGGCAACGGGACAGACGCCACGCACAACGTCGCCATCGATGAGGTGAGCGGATACCTGTACCGCACGGGCGGCGGCGGCAACGGGCTGCGCATCTACAGCCTCGCCAACCCCTCGAGTCCGCAGTACGTCGGCTCCTGGAGCAGCCGCTACGTCCATGACGCCCAGGTGGTCACCTACACCAGCGGCCCCTACGCCGGCCGCCAGCTCGCGTTCTGCTGCGCGGGTCTGGGGAACGGGTCCGGGGATACGGGGCTCTCCATCGTCGACGTCACGAACAAGAACTTCCCGTTCCGCATCGAGCAGATCGCCTACCCCAACCGCCGCTACAGCCACCAGGGCTGGCTCTCCCCGGACCGCAGCCGCTTCTACCTCGGCGATGAGCTCGACGAGAACGCCGGTGTGAACACGACGGTCACCCGCGTCTTCGACGTGAGCGACCCGGGCAACGCCTCTTTCATCGGAGAGTTCACGAACGGCGTGGCCAGCATCAGCCACAACATGTACGAGCGGGACGGCCTCCTGTTCCAGGCCAATTACACCTCCGGGCTGCGCGTCTTTGACACCGCGAGTGACCCGGACACTCCGGTGGAGGTGGCCTCCTTCGACACCGCCCCGGACCTGACCTCGTCCAGCTTCAACGGCCTTTGGAGCTGCTATGTGGGGCTCCCCAGCGGCACCGTGATCGGGAGCGACCTCGAGCGCGGGCTGTTCGTCTGGACCTTCGACCCCCTCGGCGTGGACGTTGACCCGACCGGGCTCCGCGAGCTGAGCCCTGCGGGGGAGAGCGTCTCCGCCAACGTGCGCTCGATCAACGGCAACTCCATCGCCCCCGGTTCCGTGGAGCTCGTGGTGGACGGCGGCAATGGCCCGATCGCCGTACCCATGACCGCCGGCGCAGCCCCGGGCACCTACACCGCGGAGATGCCGACCTTCCCCTGCGGCGCCGAGGTGACCTGGTACGTGAGCGCGCGGACCCCCTCGGGCGTCCAGTCCACCTACCCCGCGGGAGCCCCGCTCCTCCCCTTCGTCTCCTTCGTCGGCGAGGCCGTGACCACGGCGCGCTACGACGACATGCAGACCGACAACGGGTGGCAGGGCGACCTGCCCGGGGACACGGCCTCCCGCGGCCAGTGGACCCGTGAGCGCCCCATCGGGACCCAGGCCGAGCCCAATGGCGGCTACCCGGTCAACGGCCGGCAGTGTTGGTTCACCGGCCAGGCCGCGTTCGCCAACAACACCGAGGCTGACGTGGACCAGGGATTCACGACGCTCCTCTCGCCGGTCCTGGATCTCTCGGGGATGGAGTACCCGGTGGTGGAGTACTACCGCTGGTTCTCCAACGTCTACGGCCAGAACGACCCGGACGACGCCTTCGAGGTCTTCATCTCCAACGACGCCGGCGCGACGTGGGCTGCGCTGGAGACCGTCGGGCCCCTGGGGCCGGGCACCAACGGCGGGTGGATCCGCGCCGCCTTCCTCGTCCCCGAGTACGTCGTACCCACCGATCAGGTGCAGCTGCGCTTCGTCGCCTCGGACACCGGGCGGATCAACATCGTCGAAGCCGCCATCGACGAGTTCCGGGTCTACGACGTGGGCTGCAGCGCCGGGATCGGAGCCGCCTACTGCCAGGGGGCTCCCAACTCCACCGGACAGGTCGGAACCATCGTGGGTGAAGGCACGGCCTTCCTGGTGCAGAACAACCTGGAGCTGGTGGCGACCCAGCTGCCGCCCCAGCAGAGCGGCTTCTTCGTGGTCGCGAACAGCCAGGCCTCGGTGCCCATGGTCGGCGGCGGCCAGGGGACCCTGTGCGTCGGGGGCACCACGGGCCGCTACCTGTCCCAGGCCGCCAACTCTGGCTCCAGCGGCACCATCCGCCTCGTGGTCGATGCCGCGGCGATCCCCACCCCCACGGGCGCCACGGCCACCCTCGCCGGGGATACCTGGAACTTCCAGTGCTGGCACCGGGACGCGAACCCCGGACCGACCTCGAACTTCACCGAGGGCTACTCGGTGACGTTCCGCTGAGCGGAGGAGTCGGTCGGCCGCGGCGCCCCGAGCCCCCCCCACGGGGCGGCCGGCGCCGCTCCCTCCTTTTTGGTGGCCCCGGCGAGGACGCCGCCTCGGCCGTCGCGGAGCCGTTGACGGCAGGTTTATCTCGAAGGATGCGGCCCAGCGGACAAATAGGCGTTCCAATATTTGGACAGAAGCCCAGACGCATCTGGCGCGGAACGACTCTTACCGCTGCTTCTCCAAACCCATGACTCTCCTTTCCACCCTCGCCCTGACCTCCGCCATCGCTGGCGGCGGCGGCGGCTTCAGCGGCGCGCTCGAGATCAACGAGATCCGCATCGACCAACCTGGCTCCGACGACGATGAGTACTTCGAGCTGAAGGGCGACCCCTCACTCGACCTGACCAACGTCTTCTACATCGTCATCGGCGACGGGTCCGCAGGGGCCGGAGTGGTCGAGTCCATCACGGACCTGACCGGGAACACCGTCGACGGCAACGGGTACTTCGTCGCGGCGGAGAGCAGCTTCAGCCTCGGGACGGCGAACCTCACGACCACGCTCGGCTTCGAGAACAGCGACAACGTCACGCACATGCTCGTCACCGGCTTCACCGGCACGCTCCAGGACGACCTGGACACCAACGACGATGGCTTCCTCGACGTGACGCCCTGGAGCGATGTGATCGACGTGGTCGCGCTTGTGGAGACGCCCTTCTCCGGCGACAAGACCTACGAGATGATGTTCGGCGGCGCCAGCGTCGGCCCCGACGGGACCTTCGTCCCCGGCCACGTCTTCCAGTGCACCGCTGGCTGGCAGGTCGGCGACTTCGGCGAGGGGTCCACCGACACCCCCGGAAGCGCCAACTCGCCCATGTGCCCTGCCCCGCGGATCAACGAGATCCGCATCGACCAGCCCGGCAGCGACATCGACGAGTACTTCGAGCTCCTCACCGAGCCCGGCGCTGACCTGTCCACCCTCAGCTACATCGTCATCGGGGACGGCTCTGGCGACTCGGGCGTTGTCGAGTCCATCACGGACCTCGCCGGCCTCTCCACGGGCGCCTCGGGCTACTTCCTTGCTGCGGAGAGCTCGTTCACCCTCGGCGTCACCCCCGACCTCACCACCTCGCTCGGCTTCGAGAACAGCGACAACGTCACCCACCTCCTGGTGCGGGACTTCACCGGCGTCCTCCAGGAGGACCTCGATACAGACGACGACGGGATCCTGGACATCACGCCCTGGAGCGAGGTGGTCGACGCGGTCTCGCTCGTCGAGGAGATCGGCGGCGGTGACCAGTACTACGGCTCTACGCTCGGCTTCGCGGACCTCGGCCCCAGCGGGAGCTTTGTCCCTGCCCAGGCCGTGCGATGCGGCGAGGGCTGGAGGATTGGGTCCTTCAGCCTCAGCGGATTCGACACCCCTGGCGACCAGAACTTCCCTTGCGGCCGGTACGACCTTCGCTGCTACGCCACCTCCAGCGATCCAATCAATCAGGGGATCCTCGCGATCCTGGGGTCGGGTTCTCTGCAGCTGAACGACTCTGCGGTGTACGCCTACGAGCTCCCCGTGGACTCGTTCGGCGTCATGATCGCCGGGCTCACCGACGTACCGCAGGCGTCCCCGTTCGGGCTGGCGTGCATCACAAGCTCGGGCAACCGCGTCAGCTACGGCTTCGCAACCGGCGGTGAGTTCACCTTCCCCATCGACCTGGAGGACGTCGTCTACGCGCCGCTGGGTGCGGGGGGCAGCGGCTTCGCCCCCGGTGACACCTTGGCCTTCCAGTACCTGTATCGCGACGCCTCGGCGCCCGCCGGCGCGAGGTACTCCGACGCGGTTGCGTTCACCATCGGCCTTTGAGCCAACGCCAACGAGGCGGGCCAGTTCCGCCCTCATAGCACCCGAAGGGGGGGCGCCGTGGCCTTTGCTGCGGCGCCCCCCCTCGTATCCCGAGGGCTCTCCGTCCGCCAGGAAGGCCGTCCGCGATGGCGCCGGCGAGCCCCCCGTCCCTTCGCTGCGGCGACCGGAGCTGCGGGGGCCAGCCCTCCCGCACTGGACCCCCGCCGGGCCACTTGGCTGAGGACCCCGATTCCCTCTGTGCGCGCGGAACGTTGGGGTGCCCCATGGGTTGGACGAGGCAGTGCGCGCGAAGCGGCTGCGTCGATCATGGGTCGCGACGTCACGCCTTATGATCCACGCTCTTCCCCACCCGCATCGAGGCCCGTACCCGCCCGCATGACCATCTCCCACCTCGTCCTCGCGCTCGCGCCCCTGCTCGCCGCCCCCCTCCCGGTCTCCCAGGACCCTGTCCACGACCCTGAACCCCAGGGCACCGACGCCGCGGGGACCCACAGCCGCACGATGGAGATCGGGGACGACCAGCGCGAGTTCCTCCTGCACATCCCGGAGGCCTACGACTCGCCAGACCGTGAGGACCCCGTCCCCCTGGTGGTGATGCTCCATGGCCGCACCAGCAACGGCAAGCAGGCGGCCAGCGCGTACTACGGCTGGACGCAGCTCTCCAATCAGGAGGGCTTCGTGGTCGCCTTCCCCACGGCGCTCGGGAGACCGACGAGCTGGAGGGCATCGTGGGCCGGCAAGCCGACCGACGACTCGCTCTTTCTCGCCGCCCTTATCGACGAGGTCGTCGACGAGCTCGAGGTGGACCCGAACCGCGTCTACATGACCGGGCATAGCAGCGGCGGCTTCATGAGCTACAGCTTCGCGGCCACCCACGGGGACAAGGTCGCCGCAATCGGCCCCGTGGCTGGCTTGTCCTTGGACCGGGGGCGCCCCGCAGCCCCTGTCTCCGTGATCTCCTTCCATGGCATCGCGGACCGCGTGGTCCCCTACGGCAAGAACAGATGGCGCGCCGCCACGGCCGTCGAGTCCGCCGAGCGGTTCGCCAAGCACGGCGACTGCAAGCCGACGGATCGAAAGGAACTGCAGGGCGACCGGGTCCACCTGGATCGATGGATCAACCCGAAGGATGGGACCGAGGTCGCGCTCTACAGCATCGAGGGCGGCGACCACGGGTGGCCCCGCGGCGGTCGGCGCACCGTGCCAGCGACAAAGCTGATCTGGGAGTTCTTCGAGGCCCATCCCCGCGGCGAGGGCGCGGATCGGACGGCCCCTGAAGCTCCAGCCAAGGTGCCTGGCGAGTCGAGCAAGCCGCCGGAGCGCGAGGGGAAGGGGGAGGCCGAGCGGGCAGGGCACCTCGACGGTCGCCGGGGCGAGCTACAAGTCTCGAACAGCCCGGCGGTCCGCGGCTGACCGCGACCCGAACTCACGCTGGAGATCTGCGCGGGGATTCCGCTACCCTTCCCGGGTGTCCACCGCCTTCATCCACTCGCCCCGCTGAACGCGACGCCGGCCCGGAGTTTCCGGGCCCGCATGAACGCGGGGGCGCCCCCCCGCGACGGCGCCCCATGCATCGAACCATCCCCCTCGCCCTCGCCCTCGCCGTCGGCTGCGCTGGACCCGCCCCGCGGGTAGAAGCGCCCGCCGGCGGCGGCTCCGCTGCTGAGTCCGCGGCTGGCCGCAGGCTCGCCCTTGAGCTCTCGGTGACGGTCCCGGAGCTGGCGGAAGAGGGCCCGCTCCACGTGTTCGTCCCGCTCCCGCGCGAGGCCTCGGCTCAGCGCGTGGAGACCTTGACGGTGAACGCCCCCATCGAGGGCTCGATCCAGTCGGACGGCCTCGGGAACCGCTTCTGGCACGGTGAGAGCGCGGGTCCACGTGGGGAGTTCCAGATCCAGGTCAACGCGACCGTCGAGCGCCTGCCGCGTCGCAGCTCCACGGTGGCCGGCGCCGCCCTCACCGAGG
>JADHOC010000016.1 GCA_016779205.1 Planctomycetota bacterium
CGCCGGTGACGGCGACCTCATCCGGGTCGGCTTCAACGCCGCCTTCTGATCAGGTTGGATCGGGCGGGCCTTCGGGCTCGCCCCATCCAAGATCCATGAAGAGAGCCCCGCGCCAGTGGCGCGGGGCTCTCTTCGTTGTTCAGGTTCTCGGGCGGCGGATCAGGGCCGCGGGCCCATGCGGAAGTCAACGAACTCCGCGCCGCAGGAGGTGCACTTCTGGATCCTGGACGCGTTGGTCCACAGGAACCAGAGGGGGTAGGCGGCCACGGCCACCGAGAGTCCATAGGTCCACGGCGCGAGCCCTGCGGCCAGCGCGAGCCACAGGAGCCCCATCAGAATCGATGCGCGGGAGGCCTCCATGCGCCCCTTGAGCCCGGCCGATCCGCAGTGGAGGCACCGTTCGATGGTGCCGTCCTCTTTCCGGTGGCTGAGGTCGAGCTCGATCCGGCCTCCGGAGCCCTCGACCTCGTAGTAGCTCCGCAGCGAGAAGGGCCCATCGACCTTCCAGGAGATGAGTTCGCCCTTCCTGGACGGGTGGGGCAGCCGGATCTCGCTCCAGCGGATGACGTGCTCGTTGATGGCCAAGGGAATGGACGGCTCGTGGGGTTGGGTCCCGTTCGGGGATCCGGTGGCGAATCGCGCCAGGTGCGGGCCGGAGCGGCCCACCCGTGCCCGAAGCTTACCGCCCGCCGGGCCGGATCGAGGCCATTTGCCGGGGAGTGGCGACGCTCCGGGCGCCAGGGGGGGCCATCGGGATACACTCCTGCACCATGACTGACTCCAGCCAGAGCCCCCTCAGGGTCTTCATCACCGGTGGAACCCGGGGTATCGGCCGCGCGATCGCGCTGCGCTTCGCCCGCGAGGGCGCCATGGTGGCCGTCGCCGCCCGCACCTCCGCGGATCTCGATGCGATCGTCAGCGAGATCGAGGCGGCTGGCGGGCAGGGTGAGGCCTGCCAGACCAATATGCGCGACCACGGCTCGGTGGAGGCGGCGGTCTTCAGGGCCGTGGACTTCTTCGAGGGGGCCACGGACGTCGTGGTGAACTGCGCCGGGCTGGTGGAGTTCAAGCCCTTCGACGAGCTGGGCGTGGACGACTGGGAGCGGGCCCTGGCCGTGCACCTGACGGGGCCCTTCCTGGTCATGGCGGAGGTCTTGCCGTCCCTGCGCGAGAGCGAGCGGGCCCACGTCTTCAACGTGGGGGCGCACCTCGCGGGCCAGCCCGGCCCGGGCCAGTCGCTCATGGCGGCCTCCAAGGCGGGGGTCGAGGGGATGACCCGCGGGCTCCGGGCGGATCTGGGGCCCGAGGGCATCCGGGTCACCTCGGTGCTGCCCGGATTCGTGGACACGCCCGGACTGGAGCCCTGGAAGGGCTCACTGGACGGTGCGGCGGTGACGACGCCTGACGCGGTGGCGGAGGCGGTCTGGAACGCGTACCAGGCTGAGACCGCCCCCGACGAGATCTCGATCTGCTGATCCTGGCCCCCTTTCGAGACAGCCCCATGGGTGTCGGGGCCACGAAATCTCATTCGGGGCTGGGGGCACAAAACAGTGGAGGTATCGCGCATGCGGGGCCTCCGGAGGCCGATGACTCCCTGAGCCGAGCCGGGTGCGGCGCTGTTTGGATTGGGTTTCCACCCTTCGGAGCGGCGCGGGATCCGGCTCTTACGAGAGTCCCATGAACTGGAGGCCCCCCATGAAGCATTCGTACGATCACGACAACGCCTCGAAGCTGGTTCCCCTGCTGGAAGCCATCTTCAATGAGGTCGCCGACCGCCGCCGGGCGATCCGTGAGCTAGAGCGCACCCTCAAGGCCATGAAACTCGAGGGCTGCTCCTCCGCGACGACCGGAACCGTGGTGGCGCGGCTCGCCACCCAGCGACGCGAGCTCCGCCTGACGTCCAAGGAGTTCGAGCGTCTCGGCTGTGCGGTGGATGAGCACAACCCGAACCGGGTGTTCATCCCCGGCGCCAACGGCGGACTCGAGGGCGGCTTCCACTGGCAGGCCGGAGAATCCACGGTGCAGAACAACGCGCCGGAGCACAGCACCTTCTGATCCGGGCCCTTCGCCAGGGCTGATTCAGCCTCTGACCGACGCGGGCCGCGTCTTCCCCAGGAAGACGCGGCCCGCTTGCCTTGTTGAGTCCTGGCGACAGGGCCCTGGCGTCAGGCGCCGTCGCTCCCGCCCGAGGCCGGGCGCCCCTTGCCGCCGTCCTTGGAGGGCGGCGCCGTCCCGTCCTCCGGCGTCCTGGGCTTCTTCACCTTCTTGGGCTTGGTGGGGACCGGGGTCGGCTTCTTGGCGTCCGCCTTGTCGCCGCCGTCGGCCTGCTTCTTGCGCGCCTCCTCGACGCGCTTGGCGTCGAGTTCGGCCTGCTGCTTGCGGGCGGCGGCGGTGCGCGCCTCGGCGCTGTCCTGGGCCTGCTTCTTGCGTGCCTCCTCGATGCGCTTGGCGTCGAGCTCGGCCTGCTTCTTGCGAGCGGCGGTGGTGCGCGCCTCGGCGCTGTCCTGGGCCTGCTTCTTGCGCGCCTCCTCGATGCGCTTGGCGTCGAGCTCGGCCTGCTGCTTGCGGGCGGCGGTGGTGCGCGCCTCGGCGCTGTCCTGGGACTGCTTCATGCGTGCCTCCTCGATGCGCTTGGCGTCGAGCTCGGCCTGCTGCTTGCGTGCCGCGGCGGTCCGTGCCTCGGCGCTGTCCTGTGCCTGCTTCTGTCGGGCGTCCTGGGTGCGCTTGGCGTCGAGGTCAGCCTGCTTCTTCCGGGCCGCCTGAACACGCTGCTCCTCTGCGGCCTTCTTCCTGTCCGCCTGGATCCCCTTCACCGCCTGCTCCAGGTCCGAGGCGATCGGATAACCGCCGCTCGCCAGCAGGTCCCGATACAGCAGGATGAACTCACTCTCGGAGAGGAGCTTGTCGCCGTCCGCGTCCTGCGCGTTGAAGGCCTTGGCGGGGACGCCGGTCCGACCGGCTTCCGCCAGCGAGACCTTGCCGTCCTTGTTGGCATCCAGCTTCTTGAAGGTCCGCTTGGCGAGCTCCAGGGTGGCCGTACGCTTCTCCTGGACCGCGGGGGCCGGGGCGGCCTCGGCTGCGGAGAGGACGCCAGCGAGGGCCAGCGCGAGGGCCAAGGTCGAGGAGCGAGGGATTCGAGTGCTGTTCTTCATGGCGGTCGGGTGTGGTGTCCTGGGGACGTCCCGCTCCCCAGCAGGAAGCGTGCCAGCGTGGAGCCTGTCCTCAGGATACGGAATCACCGCCAGGGGCCGTCCGCTTCTGGGGGGTGTCCGATGGGGAGGTCCCCGGGACCCCATTCGAGGTCATCCGGGGCGCCTCGTGATCCGTCGAGACTTCCGCCGAGAGCGCGTGGACTGCGCTTCCGGTCACGCGGTACAAAGACCTTTCGCAGCCGGGGCGCGGTCCCGGCGAGCACCCGACCCCCCCCCGCGAAGGCCCCCCCCGCCCATGATCGCAACCCCCGAACTCGCGCCGCTCTTCGACGGCGTGGAGCCCCGGAAGGCCGCCACCCGTAACGCCTACGGAGAAGCTCTCCTCGAACTGGGAGCCTCCAATCCGGACGTCGTCGTCCTCGACGCCGACCTCTCCGGCTCGACGAAGACCAAGGCCTTCGGCAAGGCCCACCCCGAGCGGTTCTTCAACATGGGGGTCGCCGAGGCCAACATGATCGGCGTCGCGGCGGGCCTCGCCTCCCAGGGCAAGGTCGCGTTCGCCAGCTCCTTCGCCATGTTCGCCACCGGCAAGGCGTTCGAGCAGATCCGCCAGAGCGTCTGCGTCCCCGAGCTCAACGTCAAGATCTGCGCGACCCACGCGGGCCTCACGGTGGGGGAGGACGGCAAGTCCCACCAGATGCTCGAGGACGTCACGATCATGCGCGTGATTCCGGGCATGCAGGTCATCGTCCCCGCCGACGCCGTGGAGGCTCACCAGGCGGTCCTCGCGGCGGCCGAGATCCCCGGCCCGGTCTACGTGCGGCTCTCCCGGGCGTCCACGCCCGTGGTCTTCTCGGACGACTATCGCTTCGAGTTCGGCAAGGCCGCGATGCTCCGCGACGGCGGCGACCTCGCGATCGTCGCCATGGGGGTGACCGTCGCCGCGGCGCTCGAGGCTGCGGACACGCTCTCCACCATGGGGATCGAGGCGCGGGTGCTGAACATGTCCACGATCTCGCCCATGGACAGCGACGCGATCGAGAGCGCCGCCCGCGACTGCGGCGCGATCCTCACGGCGGAGGAGCACCAGGAGAACGGTGGCCTCGGTGAGGCGGTCGCCCAGGCGGTCGTCCGCACCCACCCCGTGCCCATGGAGATGTGCGGCATGAACGGGTCCTTCGGGCAGAGCGGCACAGGGGACGAACTCCTGGCCCACTACGGTCTCGACGCCGCGGGCCTCGTGGCGCGCGCCCAGCAACTCCTCAAGCGCAAGCAGGCCTGATCCCATGACGCTCTCTCAAGCAGACCGCGCCGCCGTCGAGGCCGCCGCTCGCCAGATCCGCATCGACACCGTCCGCATGGTGCACGCCGCCGCGTGCGGCCACCCGGGCGGCCCCATCGGGATGGCGGACTTCATGGCGACGCTCTTCCTGCGGCACATGAACCTCTCCCCGGAGACGCTCCACCGCCCTGACCGGGACCGCTTCGTGCTGGGCAACGGGCACACCTGCGCCGGCTACTACTCGATCCTCTCCCAGAAGGGGCTGATCCCGAGGGACGAACTGCTCACCTTCCGGAAGCTGGGCTCCCGCCTCCAGGGCCACCCGCACCGGACCCCTGACATGGGCATCGACTTCTCCACGGGGTCGCTCGGCAACAGCCTCTCGGTCTCCCTGGGCATGGCCCTCGCGGCCAAGTCGAACGGCTGGGACACCCGCGTCTACAGCGCGTCCTCGGACGGAGAGAGCCAGGAGGGCCAGATCTGGGAGGCCGCGACGGCGGCGGCCCACTACGGCGCCTCCAACCTCACGGTGCTGGTGGATTTCAACAACGTGCAGATCGACGGCCACATGCGCGACGTCATGGACGTGCGGGACCTCCGTGAGAAGTACGAGGCCTTTGGGTGGCACGCGCTGGATGTGGATGGCCACGACATTGACGCCATCGACGCCGCCCTGGTCGCCGCCCGTGAGGAGACGGCGCGCCCGAGCGCCCTCATCTGCCACACGCTGATCGGCAAGGGCGTCTCCTTCATGGAGGACCAGCCCGGCTGGCACGGCGTGGCCCCCGGGGATGAGGACGCCCGCAAGGCGCTCGCCGAGCTGGGCATCGAGGGTGCCGAGCTCGAGGCCATGATGGCCTGAGCCGGAATCCCGGTGAGCGGCACCCCCAATGATGGTCTCCAGGCCCGGGCCCAGGGCTCGGGCCAGGCGGCGATCGCGATCTTCGCGCTCGGGATGATGTCGGGGATGCTCGTCCTGATGATCGCGTTCCTGCTCTTCCCCGAGCCCGAGGACCCCGCGACGGCCGAGTTCGAGGCGGTCCAGGACTTCGCGCGGCGTCACTTCGTCCGCGAGGTGGATTCGGAGGAGCTGGTGACCCGGGCGCTCTCCGGGATGCTCGACGGGCTGGACCCCTACTCGCGCTACTACGACGAGGAGAGCTCCGAGCAGGTGCGGCGGGAGATCGACGGTGACTTCCGGGGCATCGGCGTCGTCTTCCGCTCCCCGATCTCCCGAGGCCAGGTCCTGTTCCCTCTCGCCGGCTCGCCGGCCTCGCAGGCTGGCGTGAGGGTGGGGGACCGCCTCGTGGAGGTGGATGGTGCCCCGGTGGAGGGGCTCTCTGGCCCCGAGATCCGCGCCCTCTTGTCCGCGCGGGGCCGGAGCGAGATCTCTCTGCTGGTGGAGGGGCTCGACGGGGGCCAGCGGAACCTGGTGGTCGAGCCCGCGCTGCTCCTGGATCCCACCGTCCGCCACGCCGGTCTCCTGGAATCGGCGCCGTCCACCGGGTACCTGGCGGTGCGTTCCTTCAGCCACCGCACGGCGGAGGAGTTCGACAGCGCGGTCCTCGCGCTCCGGGAGCGAGGCGTGGAGTCCCTCGTGGTGGACCTCCGCTTCAACTTTGGAGGTGTCCTGGACGCGGCGGTCCACATGGCTTCGCGCTTCATCGCCGAGGGGGTCATCGTGACGTCCGAGGGGCGGAACCGGAGCGTGTCCTACGAGGCGGGTGAGGTCGAGGCGCTGTTCGAGGGGATGGGCCTGGTGGTCCTCGTGGACGAGGACACGGCGAGCGCGAGCGAGGTCTTCGCTGGCGCGCTCCAGGACTACCGACGCGGGGTGGTGGTGGGGGCGCCGACCTACGGCAAGGGCATGATCCAGATGACCCAGTCCTTCCCGCGCTTCGGCAGCCGGGCCAAGGTCACCAGCGGCTACTACTACTCGCCCAGCGGTCGCAACTTCGAGAAGAGCGCGGACCCCGACCGGTCCAGCGGGATCCTGCCGGACATGATCGTGGAGATGGACCCGGAGCAGCGCGCGCGGGTCCACGGATGGATCGCCCGATATGATCCGCCCACCTCGATGCTCGACGAGCTGGCCGAGTGGTCGGCGGCCGAGGGCGGCGTGGTCCTGCCCGAGGCACCGGAGGACCCGCAGCTGGACGCAGCGCGCGCCCTCCTGCGGGGCGAGCACCCGGCGCCGGCCCGGCGAAGCGGACGAGGCGACTGAGCCCCGAAGGGACACCATGGAGAGAAGACTGATCCTGGGAATCGAGTCCTCCTGCGACGAGACCGCTGCGGCGGTCGTCGAGGCGGGCGTGGAGGTGCACTCGAACGTGGTCTTCAGCCAGGCCGCCGAGCACGCCAAGTTCGGCGGCGTGGTCCCGGAGGTGGCGGGGCGGTCGCACCTCGAGGCCATCCTCCCGGCCATCGACCAGGCGCTCGCCGACGCTGGCGCGGGCCTCGAGGACCTCGCTGGCGTCGCGGTGACCGCGCGCCCCGGCCTCATCGGATCGCTCCTCGTGGGGCTGTCTTCGGCCAAGGCGCTGTGCTGGTCCACGGGGCTCCCCCTCGTGGACGTGGACCACATCGAGGCCCACGTCTACGCCGCGACCATGGAGGAGCCCGACGCCGTGCAGTTCCCCTGCCTCGCGCTCGTGGTCTCCGGCGGGCACACCGCCCTCTACGAGGTGCGCTCGCCCCTGGAGATGACGCGTATCGCCACGACCCTGGATGACGCGGCCGGAGAGGCCTTCGACAAGGTCGCCTGGCTCCTTGGCCTCGAGTACCCCGGGGGACCCTCCGTGGCGCGCCTCGCCCTGGAGGGGCGGCGAGACGCGATCGCCTTCCCGCGCTACTCCCCCAAGCGCAAGCCGGGGGCGGAGCAGCGGCCGGTCGGGTTCTCCTTCAGCGGCCTCAAGACCGCCGTCCTGTATCACCTGCGGGGGGGGGATGCGCTCCAGCCGACCCCACCGCCGGACCAGATTCCCGACCGGGCGGACGTGGCGGCCTCCTTCGAGGAGGCGGTCGTGGACACGCTCGTCACCCAGACCCTGCGCGCCGCGGAGCAGCGCGGGGTCGAGCAGGTGCTCGTGGCCGGCGGGGTCGCGTGCAATCGCAGGCTGAGGGAGGTCATGCACGCCCGCGGAGCGGACCAGGGCGTCCGGGCGTTCTTCCCCTCGCCGGCGTACTGCACGGACAACGCGGTGATGATCGCTGGCCTCGGTTGGCGCCGGCTCGAGGCTGGCCTGGTGGCAGGGCTGGACCTGGACGCCTCCCCGCGCTCCCTGGATCGGTGACCGCCGTTCCTGGCCAGGGGGTATCCCCCCCCGGCCCCCGTATCGCTAGAATCGGCGCCCGACGTGGATAGGCGCGCTCTCGAAGGTCTCCTCCGATCCATCCAGGACGGGAACCTCTCCGCCAAGGAGGGCGTCGACCCTGTTCTCGAGGCCCTCGGTACCGCGGGCCAGTTGGACCTGGGCCATTCGCGGCTCGACACCGACCGCGAGGAGCGCTGCGGGCACGCCGAGGTGGTCTATGGGGAGGGCAAGTCGCCGGAGGAGCTCGTGGAGATCTGCGGCGCCCTCATGGAGGCCCACGGCCGCTTCCTCGCCACGCGCGTGCAGCCCGCCGGACGCGTGGCCCTCGCCCGCGCCATGGACGTCGACGTGGACGACCGCGCTGGGACCGCCGTGGGAGGGACGCTGCCCGAGGCGGCGGGGGACGTGGCCATCATCAGCGCGGGGACGAGCGACGGGGCCGTGGCCCGCGAGGCGGCGGTCACCGCCCGCTTCCTGGGCGCCGCGGTCGAGCAGATCCCCGACGTCGGCGTGGCCGGGATCCACCGCATCCTCTCCGTCGCCCCGCGGATCCGGGAGGCCAACGTGATCGTGGTGGTCGCGGGCATGGAGGGGGCGCTCCCGAGCGTGGTCGGGGGGCTCGTGGACCGGCCGGTGATCGCGGTTCCCACGTCCGTGGGATACGGAGCCAGCCTCGGGGGTGTCGCAGCGCTCCTCGGGATGCTCAACTCCTGTGCGTCGGGCGTCACCGTCGTCAACATCGATAACGGGTTCGGCGCTGGTTTCGCCGCGGCCCAGATCAACCGTCAGATCGTGCGAGCCGCCCAGAGCGGCCGCTCCAGAACGTCATGAGTGTGGAAGAGAACGGAGCGCGTGCCTGGCTCGCGCTGGAGAACGGACTGGTCGTCGAGGGCCGTTCCGTCGGCGCGAGCGGTGAGGTCAGCGGTGACCTCGTCTTCAACACGGCCATGACCGGCTACCAGGAGATCCTCACGGACCCCTCCTACGCGGGCCAGGGGGTCGTGATGACCTATCCGCTCATCGGCAACTACGGCATCGCCGACGAGGACATGGAGTCCTCCCGGTGCTGGGCGGAGGCCTTCGTCATGAAGGAACTCTCCACGGTGGCATCGAACCACCGCTCCACCGAGACCCTCGAGCACTGGCTCGACCGTCACGGGGTCGTCGCCATCGACGGCGTGGACACCCGCCAGCTCACGAAGGCCATCCGCGAGCAGGGCTCGCTCCGATTCGTGCTGAGCACCGAGGACAGCGACCCCGCGTCCCTCGTGGCCAAGGCCAAGGGCGCCACCTCCACCGACGGGAGGGACCTGGCGAGCGTGGTCACCTGCGCCGAGACCTACCAGTGGTCCTCGGCCTACGACGAGTCGTTCCCCGAGGTGCAGGGCTCCTGGTCGGGGGACCGCCTCAAGTGCGTGGCCTACGACTTCGGCGCCAAGCGGAACATCCTCCGCAGCCTCGTCCACTTCGGCTTCGACGTCACCGTCGTCCCCGCGTCGACGCCCGCCAGCGAGGTCCTGGCCATGGAGCCTGACTGCGTGTTCCTCTCCAACGGCCCCGGCGACCCGGCTGCCGTGGACTACGCGGTGGAGAGCGCGCGGGAGCTGGTCCAGGCGGTGCCCGTGTTCGGGATCTGCCTCGGCCACCAGATCCTCTCCCTGGCCCTCGGGGCGAAGACGAAGAAGATGCCCTTCGGTCACCACGGGGCGAACCACCCGGTGCGCGACGAGGAGACCGGGCGCATCGAGATCACCTCCCAGAATCACAGCTACGTCGTGGACGACTCCGAGCTGCCCGACGACCTGGTGCCCACCCACTGGAACCTGAACGACATGTCCCTCGCGGGGATGAAGCACCGGACGCTGCCGGTGTTCAGCGTCCAGTACCACCCCGAGGCCGCCCCCGGCCCCGGCGACTCCGCCCACCTCTTCGCCCGCTTCCGCGAGATGGTCGAGGGGCAGCAGGCCCGCGCCTGAGGGCCGGGTTGTCGATGCGCTGGTCTCCCCTTGTCCTGGCCTCGCTGGCCGCCCTCGGCGGCTGCGCGGAGCCCGAGGTGGAGCGCCCCAACGTCGTCTTCATCGTCTGCGACACCCTGCGCGCGGACCGGACCTCGACCTACGGTCACTTCCGCCCGACCACCCCGAACCTCGACGCCCTCGCGGACCGCGGCACCGTCTTCGAGCGGGCCTTCGCCATGTCCTCCTGGACCCTCCCGTCCATGAGCATGCTGATGACGGGGGAGGTGAAGAGCCTCGCGGACCCGTCGATCCTCCCGGACCATGTCCACATGGCCGAGAGCTTCCTCGACGCCGGCTACGACACGGCCGCCGTCGTGGCGAATCCCATCCTCAACGACCGGCTGGGGTACGACCGGGGCATCGAGTCCTTCGTGGTCGATCGGGCCGAGCAGATGTCCTGGCGGGCGGACGAGGTCCTCGAGAAGGGGCTCCAGTGGCTCGACGGACGGGCCGATCAGGAGCGCCCGTTCTTCCTCTGGCTCCACCCGGTGGACCCCCACCACCCCTACGAGCCCCTTGATCCTCGCGGGTTCGAGCCGGACGCCGAGGGGGCGGTCCGCGACGCCGCCCGCGCCGCCCTCGACGCCCAGCGGGAGGACCACCCCGCGACCATGCTCGCCGAGGGCCTCTCGGACGAGGACTGGGAGACGGTGGAGGGCATCCGGCGCCTGTACGACGCCGAGGTCTATCAGTTCGACCTGGCCCTGGGCCAGCTGGTGGAGTCGCTGAAGGAGCGCGGGCTCCTCGAGTCGACGATCATCGTCGTGACGTCGGACCACGGGGAGGGGCTGATGGAGCGTCCCTCGCTCCCGGACCTGAAGCACCCCGAGGACGAGGCGCCCGACCTCTATCGTCGGCACGGCCTCATGCTCCACGACGAGCAGGTCTGGATCCCGCTTGTCTTCGCGGGGCCGGGGGTCCCCAGGGGCGTCCGCCGCCCCGACTGGGTCCAGCACATCGACGTGGTCCCCACGCTCCACGGACTGTGCGACCTGCCGGTGAAGCGGCCCCAGCCGGGCCAGGCCATGTTCGAGCAGGCCGCTGACCCGCGGTCGGCGCTCTTCGCCGTCTGCGCCCGGTCGCACTCGGTCACCGTGGACGAGCGCTGGCGCTTGCACCTCCCGAAGGAGTTCCGGCGCAAGAAGTTCGGGGTCGAGCCGGAGCTGTATGACCTCGCCGCAGACCCCGACGAGCGGCGCCCCATCGAGGACCCCGCCCGCGCCGAGGGGATGGCCGAGCTGATCCGTGAGTGGGAGCAAGCCCACGCCCCGGTCTCCCTGGGCGGGACCCTTGACCAGTCCACCATCGACACCCTCCGCTCCCTGGGCTACGGCGGAGAGGTCGAGCGGAAGAACCTGCCGGCGGAGACGGACCGTTGAGCGCCCCGGACGAGCCCTCCCTCGGCCCTCGCCGCCTGGGCTGGTCCATGCGGCGGAGCCTGGGCCTCCTCGCGGCCTGGGGCCTCGGCCTCGGGCTCATGGGCGGCTGCGTGAGCACCGAGGTCGAGGCGGAGGAGTCGAGTCCGCGGGAGCCCCTCGTGCGCCAGCTCGGGCGCGCGGATGAGGCCTTCAACGGGCGTGCCTATCGGCAGGCGCTCGACATGTACTCGGCCCTGTACCTCGCGGCGCTCTCCGGTGGGTACGACGACCTGGCGGCCGAGGCGGCGGCGCAGGCCGCGGCGATCAACGCGCTCCAGGACGACCCCGAGGAGAGCGACCGCTGGATGTCCTTCGCGGCGCGCTACGCCGAGGACGAGGGGGACGGTGCCCGGAGCCGGGTGATGCTGGCCCGCGGCGTCCGTCAGTGGAAGCGGGGGCAGTCGGGCGAGGCCCTGGACACCTTCGAGGCGCTGGTGGAGCTCTGCGGGGACAACGGCCTCGAGGTCCGCGCCATGCAGGGTGCGAGCCTCTGTGCGCTGGTGACCGAGGGTGAGGCGCAGCTGGACTGGAGCCTCAAGGCCATCGACATCTGCCAGGGGCAGGAGCAGCCCAGGTGGGAGAGCGCGCTCTGGTCCAACCACGGGTGGCTGCTGGAGGCGCGCGGGGAGTTCAGCGACGCCTCCCGGTGTTTCGAGCGCGCCCGGCAGCTCCTCTCCGAGGGGAGCGCATCGACCATGGAGCGGCTCCAGGCCGACTGGGCCCTGGGGCGCTCCCTGCGCCTCTCAGGGCAGCTGGCCGAGTCCCGGATGTTCCTGGAGCAGGCCGACTTGCGCGGCCGTGAGCTGTACGCGGCGAACCCCGCGGCGCGCCAGGCGGAGTGGCTCGGGCGGGCTTGGTGGGAGCTCGGGGAGCTGGAGGCGGTGGAGGGGCGGGACGACAAGGCCCGCGCCCTCCTGCAGAGCGCCAGGCGCAAGCTGCTGGAGGCGGGCGTCGCGGACGCGGCGCCGGAGCTCCTGCGCCGCCTGGACGCGCGGCTGGCCGCCCTCGGCCCGCGCTAACGCTCCCGCTCGAACCAGGCGAGGATGTGGAGCACCTTGGCGATGAGGTGGCTCGGGCGCCGCGCGATGCCGTGGCCCGCCTCGGGGATGCGCACCATGGCGGTCTCGACCCCCTGGATCTTGAGCGCCTGGTAGTACTGCTCCGACTCGGAGATGGGCGTCCGGAAGTCCTGCTCGCCCGTGAGCAGCATGGTCGGCGTGGTCACGTTCCCCACGCGGGAGAGCGGTGAGCGCTCCCAGTAGTGCTCGAAGTGATCCCAGGGAGCGCCCGGGAACCAGTACTGCCAGAAGAAGTCGTAGGCGTCCGCCGTCAGGGCGAAGGAGATCCAGTTGATCACCGGCTTGGCGACCACCGCCGCCTTGAAGCGGTCGGTGGTGCCCACGATCCAGGCGGTCAGGACCCCACCGCCGCTCCCGCCCGTGACGAACAGGCGCGTCCGGTCGATGATGCCGCGTTCGATCACCGCGTCGACCATGCCCATGAGGTCGTCGTAGTCCTGGCTAGGGTAGGCGTGGTGGATCCGGTTGGCGAAGGACTCGCCGTAGCTGGTGCTGCCCCGCGGGTTGCCGTACACGACGACGTAGCCCTGGGCGGCCATGAGCTGGAGCTCGAAGGTGAAGGCGGGGCCATAGGCGGAGAACGGGCCGCCATGGATCTCGAGGATCAGCGGGTGCGTCCGGTCCGACTCGAAGCCCGGGGGAGTGATCACCCAGGACTGGACGCGGAGGCCGTCCGCGCTGGTCTCGGTCCACATCTCCTCCACCGCGCCCAGCTCGATCGTCGCCCGGAGGTCGGCGTTCACGTCGGTGACCTGGCGCGGCGCCTGACCCTGCCGGGCCACGTGGAGCTCGCCGGGCCACGCGGGGTCGCCGCCGATCCAGGCCATGGTGCCCCCGGCGACGTGGAACTCGCCGCTGGAGTACGGCCGGCCGGAGCCCATGCCGTGCAGGCCGAGGTCGAGGACCTCGACGCCGCCGCCGGCGCTGGTCACCCCCACCCGCGTCCGGCCCTCGTCCACGAAGGAGAAGTAGAGCGAGCCCTGGTCGAAGATGAGGCCCCCCGGGGAGCGGTCGAGCCCCTCGGTCAGGACCTGGCTGTCCCCGCCCCCGAGCGGCCGCGCGTAGACCTCGCGCTGTTGGTGCCCTTGCCGGCGGTCGTCGAACCCGGTCCAGAAGAGCGTCCCTGAGGCCGCGTCGAGGGCGGCGCCGCCGTCGGGCCCCTCGCGGAAGGTGAGCTTCGTGAGCTCCCCGTCCGCGACGCGGATCGACCAGAGGTCGGTGTCGTTGGGGTGGTCGTGGCGGTCCTCCCGGAGGTTGGCGCTGAAGACCAGGGTCTCGTCGTCTGCCCACATCAGCCCGCCGCCGTGGTCAGCCGGTCCGTCGGTGAGCTGCCTGGGGGTGCCGCCCATGGCGTCGACCACGAAGACCTGACGGTCGGTGTCCTCGAGGTAGCCGCCGCCATCCGCCCGGTAGCGGAACTGCTCCACGACCTTGGGGGCCGGGGCCCACTCCGCGCCAGCGGGCCGCTTGGGCATGGAGGCCAGGGGCTTGGACTCGCGCGGCACGTCCATGGTGAACGCGATTCGCCGCGAGTCCGGGGACCAGCGCAGGGAGCCGGGGGATCCGGCGAGGCGCGTCACCTGACGCGTGGTCCCGTCGTCCATCCAGCGCACGAAGACCTCAGCCCCGTCCTCCTCTGCGCCCTTCACGTACGCGATGTGGCGACCGTCGGGGGACCACCGGGCGCTGCCCACGTTCTCCAAGAGCGGCCGGGCGTCGCCGCTCTCCACGTCGTGAAGCCAGAGCTCGCGACGCTGCCTGTCGCTCATCACGTCGAAGCCGACGCGGGTGAAGAGCACCTGGGAGCCGTCGGGGGACACCGCGGGGCTCGCCACGCCCTCCAGTTCGAAGAGGTCCATGGCCTCCAGCGGGCGGAGCCCCGAGGGGTCTTGGGCGGCGACGAGGAGGGTGAGGGTGAGCAGCATGGAGGCTCCGTTGCCGAGGTGGGGTAGGGGGGGTCAGCGCGGCGCGAGGGTGGCCGGGAGTGGTAGGCCGGGCACGAGCTGGACCTGGATCTGGTCGGGGGTCGGGAGAGGTCGCTCCGTCCCGCTCGAGAGCAGGACGGGCTGGCCCTTCAGGGTGAGCTCTGCCAGGGCGGAGAGGCTGTAAGGAGCGTGCACGAAGATCGGCGGAGCTCCTGGCGCCGTGGAGATGGCGAAGACCCAGGGCTCGAAGGTCGCGGTCCCACCGGACGGGGTGGCGTGGAGGAGCGCCTGGAACCGCTCCGCCTGGTCCTGCGAGACGGCCTGGGCCACGGCGAGGGTGGCTCGCTGGGGCGAGCGGGCCTGGCCGATCGCGACGAGGGCCACCGCCAAGGCGCCGAAGAGGGGGCCCACGCGGCGGCTGCCGGTGGCGGCCCCGGCGAGGACCGAGAGGGGAGCGACGAGCGTCAGGGCGTACCAGTCATGGAAGCGCCCGGACACCGACGTGATCAGGAGGCCGGCGGCGATCCACACCACGAGGAGCGAGGCGGTGGCCTTGCCCCGGCCTTCGGCCTCGAGCAAGAGGGCGGCGAGTCCTGCGGCGGCGAGGAGCGCGAACAAGGGACCCCCTCCGGGAATCACGTCGCTGACGGCCCGCCAGAGGGCGACCGACATTGAGCCGAGGGACTCTCCCCGGGGGGCTCCGGACTCCGCGTGTCCACCGAGGCCGCCGAGCACCGCCGTTCGGGCGGCGAGGCCGATCGCCAACCCAAGCGCCGGCCCGATGGCCGCGCGGGCGCAGGTCCGGAGGTCCGTACCCGGGCGAGTGCCGGCGGCGGCGATCACCACCGGCAGCGCGATGACGCCGCTCTCCTTGGAGAGCAGGGCGCAGAGGGTGAGGGCCGCGGTCCAGCCGGGTCGAGCACCCCTGCGCGCGGCGAGGGCGGCGGCGGCCACGAAGAGCACCGCGAGGGCGTCCGCACGGCGCGGAGCATAGGGCACGACCTCGAGCTGGGCCCGGTGGAGGATGAAGAGCGCGGCGGCGGAGCCCGCGGCGATGGCCGCCGACCGAGACCGTCTCCGGTCGAGGGCTCCTGCGAGGGTGCCCGCGAGTGATCCAGCGAGGAGGCCGAGGAGCGTGGCGGAGATGGCCACGAGGGCGATGTCCGTGCGGGCGAACCGGGACGGGTCCAGCCCGCCGAGGGCGTGGTCCAGGCCGATGCTCAGGTGGACCAGCGGACGGTAGAAGCGACCGTCGGGGTAGCGCCCGCCCATCAACTCGTCGCCGAAGGTGCGCAACAGGTCACCCGCGGAGTTCACCTGCGAGGCGGCGATGAGGGGGTAGCTGTCGAAGCCGAGGAGGGCGCCGCCGCTCACCGGGCCGTAGCTGACCCAGGCGAGCACCCACGCCGCGGCGAGCAGGGCTGCGACCTGCGTTACGACCGAACGCGTCATCAGCCGCCGTACCCGATGGACTGGATGCGGCTGGTGACCTCTTCCTCGCCGGCCCCGGTGGGCTCGCCGAAGTCCCCCTTCAGGGCCCTCATGCCGCGGTCCTCGCTGGCGGGGATGCGGCGGACGGGCCGCGGCCGCCGCTCGAGGGAGGGCCGAGGGTCACCGCCGAGGTGGGAGGGCACGGGCTCTCCCATCAGGTGATAGAGCATGGGGGCCACGTCAGTGAGCTGCGCCCGGGCTCGCTCTCCATGGCCCTTGATCGACGGCCCAGCGACCACCAGCACGCCGTCCAGGGCATGGTCGGGGAAGGGCTGTGTCCCGGCGGACATGGGCGGGCCGAACACGTCGGTGTAGGCACGCCACGCCGGAGCGAACTCCACGATCAGGTCGGGGACACGCTCCTCCTGCAGGGGGCCCGGATAGAGGTCCGCGCCACGGTGGACCCCCTGGACCACAGGAACCCCGGCGGGGAACTCGAGGCCGCGGAGCTTCGCCGTCAGCGCCTCGAGGGCGGCCTCGACCTCCCCCTCGGGCAGCACTCCTTCGGCCTCTCGTCCCGCGACGTTGAGCCGGATCGCGCCGAAGTTGCCCTCGGCGACGTCCGCGAAGGCGCGGCTCGTGCCGAGGTCGAGGGTCGCCAGCCGGGCGGCGCGCTGGGAGGCCTTGGCGTCCGCGAGGGGGCCGGCGGATGTGGCGCCCGTGGACTCTCCTCTCCGCTGGACGCTCCAGCCCTCCTCCACCAGCCAGCGGTGAAGGTTGAAGGTGCGACGGTAGCTCCGGAAGCCGTGATCGGAGAGGAACACCACCGTGGCCTCGGGACCCGCGGCCTCGACCAGCTTCCCGAGGATCCCGTCGAGACGCCGGAGCAGCCCGCTGATCTCAGGCCCTTGGAGGCTGAGGTTGGGCCGGTGGCAGAGCACGTCCAGGCTCTTGAACACGAACATGCAGAGCCGCCAGTCGCGCCGGCTCGCGAGGTCGAGGAGCTCACGCTCCTTGAGGTCGAGCTGGTGCTCGATCGCGGCGAGGTCCGCCACCTCGTCCTGACGCCAGACGCCCAGGTCCGGCACGAATCCCTTCGCGCGGAGGTCGTCCGCCAGACCGGCGGGGTGCGCGTACTGGGCCGCGAAGGGGCTGAGCATCCCGGCCACCAGCGTGCCGTCGATGCGCTCCGGCGGGTAGGTGATCGGCACGCCCCAGACATGGCTCCGCTGGCCGCGCCCGGACAGGACGCGCCAGATGGGGGGCGCGGCCACGTCCTCGGCCGAGACCAGGCGCACGTCGTAGCTGTCGGGCTCGGTCTGGAAGAAGGAGTAGATCCCGTGGACGCCGGGCCCGACGCCGGTGGTGATCGTCGGCCACGCGGCGCTGCTGATCGGGATCCTGGTGGACTCCAGCGTCGCGCTCTGCCCCCGCTCGAGGAGCGCGGCGAGATGGGGGAGCTCACCCTGGTCGACCAGGGGATCGAGGAGGTCGAAGGTGGCCCCGTCCCATCCCACGACGAGCACCCGTGTCCCATCCTCGGAGGCGCCGCAGCCGGTGAGGGCGAGGGCCCAGCAGGCGAGGGCAGAGGTGACGGTGAGGAGTCGCATGGGAGGCGCCGCGGCAGTGTACGAACCAGGCCCCCCGAGGTTGGCTCGCGGACCCGCGCCCCGTGGATTCTCCGGTGGTCGCTCGCACCGCTCCCCGTGGCCCGTAGCCTCTTGCTGGCCCATGAGTACCGTCCTCCGCGCCTCCCTCGCTCTCCTCGGCCTCGCCGCCTGTGGCGGGCCTGTCGCCGCTCCGCCGACGGTGGTGCTGATCTCCCTGGATACGGTCCGGGCGGACAACCTCTCGGTCCAGGGCGCCCCCGAGGGCGCGACGCCGAACCTCGACCGGTTCGCCGCGACCGCCGATCGGTACGAGTCGGCCTGCTCGACGGCCCCGTGGACGATGCCGAGCCACGCGTCCATGTTCACGGGGCTCTTCCCCTTCGAGCACGGGGCCCACACCTTCCTTCCAGGGGAGGGGCACCGGGGGGACAACGTGTTCGCCCTGCACCCGCGCTTCCGCACCCTCGCGGAGGCGCTGGCGGGCGAGGGCTACGCGACCCACGGGGTGGTCTCGAACACGGTCTACCTCCGGCCAGGCCTCGGGCTCGACGCGGGGTTCCAGTCATGGGACGTGCGGCGGGAGGGCGGCGCAGGGGTCACCGCGCGCGCCCTCGACTGGCTGGACGAGCGCGCCGGGGGCGACCGGCCCGCGTTCCTCTTCGTGAACTACATGGACGCCCATCGCCCCTACGCCCACGGGCGGCCAGGGAGGGACGGTCACGCCGCCCTCGACGAGCTCATCGACCGGGTCATGGTCCATGGCGACCCGGCGGACGACATCGGTGCGGCGGTGCGAGAGCTCCACCAGGAGGCGGTCACCCAGCTCGACGTCCACGTCGGGGGGTTACTCGACGGGCTCGAGGCACGCGGGCTGCTCGAGGGCGCCCTGGTGATCATCACCTCGGACCACGGCGAGGCGTTCGGCGCCCACGGGATCGTCGAGCACTCGAAGGACGTGTACGAGGACCTCGTTCGGGTGCCGCTCCTCGTCAAGTCGCCGGGGCAGCGCGAGGGCCGGGTGATCGAGACGCGCGCCTCCTCGGTGGACGTCCCGGGGATCGTGGCCCGGGGGCTCGAGGCCGCAGGACTCCCGTCCCTGTCCGCGGCCTTCGCGCGCACGCCCGGGAGCCACCCGGTCATCGTGGAGAACTACTACAGCCGCATGCGCGACCTCGAGCGCTTCGGGGATCGGTTCCGTCGCCGCCGCATCGCCATCTACGAGGGATCGACGAAGCTCATCGTGGACTCCTCGGGCGCCGCGGAGCTCTACACGCTCGCCGAGGACCCCGCGGAGGGGACGAACTCCGCGGCGGAAGACCCCGAGGTGGTCCAGCTCATGGGGGGCTTGCTCGACGCGGTCCTCTCCGAGGGGGGCTACGAGGGCGAGCGGGTGCTCCCGGACCAGCTCACGCCGGCGCAGGCGGACGAGATGGGGGAGCTCGGATACGGGGGCGGTCGATGAGGGCGCCCCAGGTCGCCCTCCTGGCGTCGCTCCTCGCGGCGTGCGGCCCGGGGGAGGCGCCCCCGCCGCCGAACGTGATCGTGCTGTCCCTCGACACGGTCCGGGCGGATCGACTCGGGTGCTACGGCGCGGAGGGAGTACGGACGCCTGGCCTCGACGCCCTCGCGGCGGCGGCGGACCGCTACCGCACCTGCATCGCCACCGCCCCGTGGACGCTCCCGTCCCACGCCTCCATGTTCACGGGGCTCTTCCCCTTCGAGCACGGCACCCACGGGTTCCGGGTTGAGGAGTACGTCGACAACGCGCACCCGCTTCACCCCGACCACCTCACCCTCGCGGAGGGTCTCGCGGCGGCGGGCTACGAGACCGCGGCCTTCGTCGCGAACACGGTCTACCTCGCGAACCGCTTCGGACTCGCCCAGGGCTTCGACACCTACGAGGTCCGCCGGCAGGACGCGGCGGCCATGACGGACCGCGCCCTCGGGTTCCTCGACGAGCGGGGCGCCGACCGTCCCTGCTTCCTGTTCGTCAACTACATGGACGCCCACCGGCCCTACGGGATGGCGTCGGCGGAGGAGCTCGCGCGGCTCGCCGATGCGGAGCACCCCGCGAAGCTCCTGGAGCGCCTGTGCGAGCAGGTCATGGTCCAGGGCGCGGCGCCGGGAGAGCTGGCCGACCGGGTCTCTGCGCTGTACGACGAGGGCCTGGGCCAGCTTGACGAGGAGGTGGGGAGGCTCCTCAAGGGGCTCGAGGCGCGCGGCCTCCTGGAGGATGCGCTGGTGGTGGTCACCTCCGATCACGGCGAGGCGTTCGGTGATCATGGGATCGTCGAGCACGGCAAGGACGTGTACGAGTCCCTGGTGGCCGTCCCCTTGATCGTGAAGTGGCCGGGCCAGACCGAGGCGGTGGAGCGCGAAGAGGTGGCCTCCTTGGTGGACCTCCCGGGGCTCATCGCGCGGTCCCTGCCCGGAGAGGCGGGGGAACTGCTGCGGCGCAACTTCCCCCGGCTGCCCGGGTCCCACCCGGTGACCTCCGAGGTGCACTTCGCCCGGCCCCGGGAGCTCCAGCTCTACGGGGCGCGGTTCCAGCGGGAGCGTGTGTCCCTGCGGGAGGGCAGCTACAAGCTGATCGCCGGACCGGAGGGGGACGAGCTCTACAACCTCGCCGTGGATCCAGAGGAGTTGGACGACCTCACGGGTCGAGAGCCCGACCGTGCTTTGGCGCTGCGCTCCCGCCTCGACTCATTCCTGGACAGCAACGCCTATCGCGGCGAGCGGCTCTCCCCTGTCCCGGCTTCCGCGGCTCAGGCCGCCGAGACGCGTGCCCTGGGATACGGGGGCAGTAAGTAACCCTCGCCACAGCGCCGTCCGCTCGAAGGGGACGCTCCCGTGGTGCGCGGTCCATGGGGCGTCTCATGAGAGCGATGTGAGCCCCCGTTTGATGATCAGCCCCGGGTGGGCGACTCTTCTGGTGAACCCGAGCCCTCCCCAGCTCGGCCGAGTCGCTTCCCGAACCGCAGTCGATCATGATCCGTTCCCTCGTTGTCCCGGTGCTCGCCCCCGTCGCCCTGGCCCTTCCCGCCATGGCCCAGGGCCCCCTCCCGCCGCCGCCGATCCCGTCCCAGAACCCCCAGACTGCGGAGAAGGCGGTGCTGGGGAAGATGCTCTTCTGGGACGAGCAGCTCTCCAGCGACGGGACGATGGCCTGCGGCACGTGCCACATGCCCGGCCACGGGGGGTCCGACCCCCGCGCCGAGGGGCCGGCGCTGAACCCCGGTCCTGACGGGGTCTTCCTGACTCCGGACGACGTCTTCGGCTCCCCCGCGATGCACGGCTCGAACGCCTTCGGTCACTTCGTCGAGGACCCCGACTTCGGCTTCGGCGCGAAGGCCACCGACCGCTACACCCCGAGCATGGTGGCCGCGGCCTACTTCCCCGAGCTCTTCTGGGACGGCCGCGCCTCCGGGACGTTCGTCGACCCGATCACCGGCTCGGTGGTGATCCCCCAAGGTGGCGCCCTGGAGAGCCAGTCCCTGCAGCCGGTCCTGTCGGACGTCGAGATGGCCTGGTCCGGGCGCTCATGGAGCGACGTCACCGACCGCCTCGCGGCCGCCGAACCCATGGCCATGGCCACGGACCTGACGCCGGACATGGCCTCGGCGCTGGCTTCGAATGGGAGCTACCCCGCGCTCTTCGACGCGGCCTTCGGGTCGACCGAGATCACGCCCGTGCGGATCGCCTTCGCCCTCGCCGCCTATCAGCGCACGCTGATCCCGGACCAGTCGAAGTTCGACCGGGTCATGCGGAACCAGGCCAACTTCACGCCCCAGGAGAACAACGGCTTCGGCGCGTTCCGCAGCCCGGGTTCCCGGTGCAACCAGTGCCACAGCGGCTCCCTCTTCTCCGACGGCCAGTACCACAACCTCGGCCTGCGGCCGATCTCCGAGGACGCCGGCCGCCGGATCGTCACCGGCCTCTTCAGCGATCGCGGTCGCTTCAAGACGCCCTCCCTGCGCAACGTCGACCTGCGCGGCCGCTTCTTCCACACGGGCGCGCCGGGGATCGACAACCTCAACGACGTCATGGTGTTCTACAACAACGACGGCGGCCCCTTCGGTCAGAACAAGGACCCGCTGCTGAACAACCTGAACGTCCCGGGCAACGTCCGTCCGGACCTGGTGGCCTTCCTTCGCACCCTGACGGATCCCCGCGTGGCGAACGAGACGGCGCCCTTTGACCGGCCCACGCTCTGGAGCGAGCGTACGTTCGCCAACCCCGCGTCGCTCCCCTTCGGAGCGGTCGCTGGCGAGGGCGGGTTCGTCCCGCAGATCATCGCCACGGCGCCGCCCAAGAGCGGCAACGGCGGCTTCCGGGTCGGCCTCCACGGGGCCGTCGGGAACACCTTCGCGGTCCTCAAGGTCAACCTGGTCTCGATCCCGGGCTCCGCATCGGTCGTCGACCTCCGGAACGGGCTCCCGCTCGCGCAGACGGTCCAGGGCTCAGGGCCCGGGAACGGGACGGCGACATGGATCGACGCCGACGCCACGGCGCCGGTCCTCGTCGGGCTCACCTACGAGGCCCAGTGGCTCGTGCGTGACTTCTCCGCCAATAACAACATCGCGCGCTCCTCGGCGGTCCTGATCACGATCGAGTGATCCGCGACTTGAGCGGGTGACTCCGGGCGGCGGGGCGTGGATCCTTCGGGGGCCCCGCCCCGCCGCCTCCTCATCCGGCGGGCAGCTCGATGGCGATGCGGAACGAGCCGTGGTCCGTGGTCACCGTTGCGCGACCGCCCATGGCCGAGACGCAGCTGTCGACGATCGCGAGCCCGAGCCCGACGTTCTGACCACCGGCGCTGCGGGCCTGGTCCGCCCGCCAGAACGGCTCGAAGACGCGGCGCGCAGCCGCGGCATCCAGGCCCTCCGCCCGATTCTCGACGACCAGGGTCACGGATCCGGCGCCTGAGCGGGTCGTGACGGATATCGTGGACCCCAGGTCCGCATGTTCCACGGCGTTGCGCGCCAGGTTGGAGGTGATGCGCCGCACGACGGCCGGTGCGCCGGAGCTCAGGTGTGGTCCGTCCCCCTCGGAGTGATAGACCACCTCGAGTGAACGGCTCTGGAGGGCCTCACCCAAGTCCGCGAGGGCCCGTTCCATCTCCGCCCGGAGATCCACCGGTTCCGCGTCCTCCGCGGCCGGGACCGGGCGGCGCAGCAGCAGCAGGCTGTCCACGATCTGCTGGAGGTCGAGGGCGGCGGCGAGGTTCTGCTCGAGCACCTCCTCCAGCTCCTCAGGGCTGCGCCGGCGGCGCAGGGCGACCTCCAGGGCGGCTCGCAGGCCGGCGAGCGGCGTGCGGAGCTCGTGGGCGACGTCGTCCGTGAAGCGCTGCTCCCGCGCGAAGGACTCCGCGAGCCGCGCGCGTGATTGTTCGAGCGCGTCCACGATGGGCGCGAGCTCGGTCGGGGCTCCGGCGAGGTGCACCGACTCCTCGAGGTGGCCCTCGCCGAGGCCCTCGATGGTCCTGGTGAGCGCCACCAGGGGTGCCATGCCGCGGCGGACGCTGGAGCGGATGAGGAGGACCGCGGCCAGCACGGCCCCGGCTCCGCCGAGGAGCATGATCCGGGCGAGCTCCGTGGACCGCTCGAACTCCTCCTGCATGGGCGCCACCGCCAGCAACAGGAACTGTTCTCCGGGCAGGAACGGGGGGTCAGGCGAGCGCTGCGCCCGTCGGTCTCGTTCGCGCCTGGCGGCTCGGCCTTCTCCGCGGAGGTGGGGGGGGAGCCCCCGGAGTCGCGGGACGAAGGAGGCGGTGGCGATGCGATAGTGGAGGCCGTCGTCGCCGACCACCTCGACGAATCGCAGGTCGGTGGGGACGCCCTCGGGCCCGGGCTCGCGGCCCTCCACGCGGGGGACCGTCACCGCCGGGAAGGCGGTGGAGCGGCACAGCTCCTCGGCTTCATCCGCCCGCCAGCAGATCCACCCGTACTGGCTCAGCGGGCCTCCCCGCTCGGGAGGCAGGGCGCGGTCGCCGGTGCGGCTGGCGAAGACCGACTCCGCCACGGCGCGCTCGGCGCCGAGCCCGAGGAGGTTGGCGATGGCCTGTTCCCCGTCAGACCGGGCTCCGCTCTGGTAGGCCTCGAAGATCAGCGCGCCTGATCCGAGGATCGTCGCTGCCATGGCGACGGTGGCGCTGATGACCACGCGCCTCTCGATGCTCCCGTTGCCCATCAGGACGGATCCAACGCCTTGAGGATGTAGCCCTGCCCACGGCGGGTGTGGAGCACGCGGGGCGCACCGTCGGCCTCCAGCTTCTTGCGCAGGTAGCCCACGTACACGTCGACGACGTTGCTGCTTGCCTCCGTCTGGGCTCCGTAGAGGCTCAGGTGCGCCTCGGCCCGGGTGACGACCTCGTTGGGCCTGTGGGCGAAGTACTCGAGGAGGGCGTACTCCCTGGCCGTCAGCTCCACGGTGCGGCCGCTCATCTTGACCATCCGATCCGCGGTGCTGACGGTCAGCGGGCCGACCTTGATCACGGGGGACTTCATCTGGAACTTCCGGCGCAGGAGCGCGCGGGTCCGGGCGATGAGCTCCTCGATGGCGAAGGGCTTGACCAGGTAGTCGTCCGCGCCGGCGTCCAGCGCCCGCACCCGGTCCTCCACGCTGTCCCGCGCGGTCATGACCAGCACATGCACCTGGTTGCCCGCGGCGCGGCAGCGCTGGAGGACGTTGAGGCCGTCCACGCCGGGGATCATCAGGTCGAGGATCACCAGGTCGTGCTCCTGGCCCGCCAAGGCGTTCAGCGCCCCGTTGCCGTCCCCGGCGACGTCGACGCTCCAGCCCTCGTCGCGGAGCGCGGTCACCACCGGCCCTCGCAGGGGGCCATAGTCTTCAACGACGAGGATTCGCATCGGAGCCCAAGCTAGCCGGGCGCCGGACGGAGCCGTTCGTTTCCTCTCACCTTCCTCTCACCGTGGGTCCCGCCCTGGCCCAGTTCCTGAGCGACGGGAGGCGGCGGGGTCGAGCGACGGTGGAAGCGGTGGGGCGATGGACGCGGGGCCGCGCTTGAGGACCCAGGCCACCACGAGGATCGCGACGACGCCGAGGCCAAGGGCGAGGGACCACCAGACCTCCACCAGGCCCCCGCCGCGCCGCAGGACGAACCAGCCGCCCAGCGGGAGCGCGATCACCCACCAGGCGATGAAGTTGAAGACCGCGGGGGGGACGGTGCGGCCCATGCCGCGCAGGATCCCGGCGCCGACCACCTGGAGCCCGTCGACCACCTGGAAGGCGGCGGCTATGGGGAGGATCGCCGCCGCGACCGCGAGGGCGCCGGGGTCGTCGGGGATGTACAGGGAGGGGAGCCAGTGCCTGCCGAGGTAGAGCATCAGGCCCAGGGCTGCCATGGCGACGCCGCCGAGTCCGAGGGCCAGCTGGGCGCTCGCCTGGGCGTCGCCGTAGCGCCGCTCCCCGATCAGGTTCCCGATCCGGGTGGTGGCGGCGAGGGCGATGCCGAGCGGGACCATGAAGGTCATGCTCGCCATGTTGATGACCACCCCGTGGGCCACGGTGGCCTGGATGCCGAGCATGCCGGCGAGGTAGGTCGTGGTCCCGAAGGCGCCCATCTCGAGCGTCAAGTGGAGCGCGACCGGGATGCCGTAGCGGAGGACGCGCGCGATCCCGGCCCAGGAACGTGATGCCCGGTCCCAGCTGACCCACGCCCCCCGGAGGAGCCGGTGACGGTGGACCAGCCAGAGGATCGCCAGGCACATGAAGGTCCGTGTGGCGCCGGTCGCCAGCCCGGCGCCGGTGATGCCCCACCCGAGCTGGAAGATCAGGAGCCAGTTGGCGAACACGTTGACCCCGTTGGCGATCACCGCGACGGCGAGGGCCGGCTTGAGGATCCCTCGGCCCTGCAGGTGCTGCCGGAAGGCGATGTACACCAGGAAGAAGGGGGTCGCGAAGGACTGGCTCAGGGCGTAGCGCTCCCCGGGCCCGCCCAGCTTGGCCGCGCTCTCCACGTCGATGCCCGCGGCGGTCACGACGTCGCCTGATCCGGCCACCCATTCGGCGAAGGTGCAGGTGGCGGCGATGAGCTCGGCGGTCAGGAAGCGCAGGCCGATGACGGGGATGGAGGCCAGCAGGGCGACGAGGATGCCCCGCTGGAGGGCGCGGCCCAGGGCCTCGCGGTCGCGGGCGCCGTGGCCCTGGGTCACGATGGGGTCGATCCCCATGACGAGGCCCATGCCCGCGACCTGGGTCAGGTGGACCCACACGCCTGCGAGCAGCGCCGCCGCGACGGCCTCGCTGGACCAGCGCCCGAGCATCACCAGGTCAACGAGGCCGATCGCCATCCAGCACACGTTCGTGAGCAGGATGGGGAGGGAGAGGCGGCAGAGCACGCCCAGCTCTTGGCGGGTCTTGGTCAAGGTGAGAGGGCGCAGCAGGGGCGCCGGGCCGAGGACGATACGCGCTCGGCGGGTCGCCTGCCCGGTCCTGCGTGCCCTGACTTGCGGGGATCACCGCAAGGGCGCTCACAGACATGGCGCCCGGTGCGTACGCTCCCATTGCATGGACAGAGACGATGCAGCGGCCGCCCACGGCGGAGGGAGCCATGGGGCCGAGGGCGGGCGCAGGGACGCGCTCCTGGTCTTTCTGTCCACGCTCTGCGTCGCACTCCTGGTTCTCCTCGTGCTGATCCGCACGTTCCCCGATCGATTCGATCTCGCCTCCCCGTCGCCTGAGGTCTTGCCACTGGCCCCCAGGCCCGAGGCGGTGGGCACCGCTGACCTTCCCAGGCCAGTCGCGGAGCGAGCGTGGCGCGCGCCGACGCTGGCCCAGTCGATCTTCGCGGACGCCTCACCCTCGGTCGTGCACGTGACCACCCGATCGCGGGAGGTCGAGGGCAACGACTTCGACGCGGCCGAGTTCGTGTCCGGCACGGGGTCCGGTTGGGTCTGGGACCGGACGGGGCACGTGGTGACCTGCTTGCACGTGGTCAACGGCGCCAGCTCGGCCCTGGTCACGCTGGCGGACGGCTCCCAGTGGGAGGCGAAGCTCGTGGGCGTCGACCCCGCGACCGACGTGGCCGTGGTCCGCATCGATGCCCCTCCGGAGCGGTTGGTTCCGGTCCGCATGGGCTCCTCCGAGGACCTCACGGTGGGCGCCCAGGCCTTCTCGGTGTCTTGCCCCTACGGCCTCGCACACTCGCTCTCCGTGGGGTACGTGAGCGGGCTCGGTCGCCGGATCCGGTCCAAGTCGGGGCAGTTCATCGAGGGGGTCATCCAGACCGACGCCGCCATGCACCCCGGATCGTCGGGGGGCATGCTGCTCGACGACCAGGGGCGCATGATCGGGATGAACGCGGCGATCCACGCCGACTCTCGCCGGCAGGTCGGCGTGGGCTTCGCGCTCCCGGTGGATCGCCTGCAGGAGGTCGTGCCCTCGCTCTTGCGGAGCGGCTTCCGCTGGGAGCCGAGGTTCGGCTTCGTCACGGCGAGCGACGGGAACAGCGAGGCGCTCCTGAGCAAGATCAGCGATGAGCCCGAGGCGCCCGCAGAGGGCGTGGTGGTGGCTGAGGTGGACGAGGGGGGCCCCGCAGCGCGGGCCGGCCTCCGCGCCATGCAGACGATCCGACCGGCGGGCCTCGAGGAGAAGCTGGTGGTCCGCGACGTGATCGTCGGGGCGGGGGGACAGCGGATCCGTCAGCGCGCGGAGCTGAACGAAGTGCTCGGCGCGCTGGAGCCGGGGGCGCCGCTGGTCCTGAGGGTGGCCAAGCCCACCGGGGAGGTCGAGATCACCCTGGAGCCGACGGCGCGGCGGATCCCTGGCGAGGGCCTCTGACGGGCTCCCATCGGGCCGGGGTCAGCGCTGGAGCCAGGCCGGTCGGGGGAGGCGCTCCGCCATGAAGAGGGCGGCGATCAGCTCGTCGGCCTCACCGGTGACGCGGGGGCTCACGAACTCCCAGACGACCTCACTGCTGGCGCCCTCGATCTCAAACGCCCGCCCCTGGGTGGACTCGGCGACCAGGAGGTTGCCGGACGGCAGCTCCTGGACCGTGCCGCAGAAGAACGACTCGAAGGCCGAGACGGGGGTCGCAGCCCACCTCCAGCGGATGGCCCCCGTCGCGGGGTCGATCCGCAGGAGGCGCGAGGTCTCGGCCAGGCCGCCGCGGTTATCGAAGATCAGGATCGAGCCGTCGCTGGCGACGGAGGGGTCGTGGGGCGCTCTCCAGCGGGAGACCGAGGGGCCGCCGGAGATCCAGGTGAATCGCCCGGCGTCGAGGTCCACCGCGACCACCAGGTCCAGGTCACGGAGGCAGACCAGGACCTGTCCGGCGGTGACGCCACGGGCGCCGAGCCGCGCGGCCTCGCGCTCGTCGAGGAGGTCGATGGAGTTTGCGTGCATCACATCGCCGGAGCGCACGGTGAGCTGGTCGATGAGGTCCGCGTAGGCCGAGCTGGCGAAGGCGTCCCAGAGGCTGACCGAGCTTTGGCGCGTGCCGTCGGGGGCATAGCGGACCACGAGGTCATCCACGATGGGCTCCTCGGCGTTCACGCGCGGCACCCGGGCCTCGATGCGGGCGAGGGCGAGGATGGAGCCGTCGGGGGCCACGTCGAGGTCGTGGTGGACGCGGTCCATCACGGCCCACCGCAGGCCGGAGTCGCGGTCGACGCAGACGAGGGCGCGGCCAGAGTGGATCGCGAGCAGGCTGCCGTCTTGCAGGAGCCGGACGCGGCGCCAGGGGAGCTGGTGGGGGCCCTCTGCGGGTGGAGCGCCCGGGAGGTCGGAGTAGGGCCGAGCCCAGCGGTGGACCACCTTCCCTTCCATCGAGAGGAGGACGGCCTCCGCGGCATCGCCCGAGCACATCAGCGTCAGCCCATCCGCGGTGCGGCCACGGTCCCACCGCAGGAGCCCCGTGGCTGCGGGGGCCTGCTCGGAGCCGGTCGCGTAGCCGATGCCGCCCAGGTCTCCGGCGCCCTGGGCCGCGCGGCGGAACCCGAAAAGACCCGGCTGGTCGGTGGCCCAGCCGCGCCCGGTCGGATCGCCAGCGTCCGGCGGGGCGGCCCCCCCTTCGCAGGCCGAGAGGGCGAGGAGGCTGGCGGGGAGCCAGAGCCACGACCAGGCGCGGCGGCCTCTCCAGCCCGCTGGCGTCCGGCGATGCCGCGCGCCGGTCCGGGTCCAGGTCCACACGGCGGAGTCAGCCCCTGTAGGTCTCGAGGAGGCGGGCGGCGGCGGCCCCCGGAGGCAGCGCGCCGCCCTTCACCTCGGCCTCGATGGCGGCGAGCATCCCTCGGACCTCTCCGTGCTCGCAGAAGCCGGCCATCAGCCGCTCCTCGATGATGGACCACATCCAGCGGGCGGCCTGTTCGCCGCGGCGGGCCTCCAGGACCCCCGCCCCCTCAAGCGCGGCGCGGTGGCGCCGGACGGTCTCCCACAGCTCCTCCATCCCGGACCCGGTCTCGGCGCTCACGACGACCGTGGAGGGGACCCAGTGCTCGTCCCGCGGCCGGAGGTAGCGCAGCGCAGCCTCGTGGTCCCTCGCCGCCGCGCGGGCGGAGGCGACGCGGTCGCCGTCCGCCTTGTTGACCGCGAGCACGTCGCCCACCTCGAGGATGCCCTTCTTGATGCCCTGCAGCTCGTCCCCGGCGCCGGGGAGGAGGAGGACGACGAAGGTGTCGACCATGTCGCGGGCCGCCGTCTCGCTCTGGCCGACACCGACGGTCTCGACGAGCACGATGTCGAAGCCAGCGGCCTCGCACAGGAGCAGGGTCTCCCTGGTCCGGCGGGCAACTCCGCCCAGGGTCGCGGCGCTGGGTGAGGGTCGGATGAACGCGCCCTCCCGGCGCGCGAGCGTCTCCATACGACTCTTGTCGCCGAGGATGCTCCCGCCCGTGAGGGCGCTCGAGGGGTCGACCGCGAGGACCGCGACCCGATGACCGGCGTCCACGAGCTGTCCGCCGAGGCGTTCGATCAGGGTGCTCTTCCCCACGCCCGGGACGCCGCTGATCCCGATCCTGTGGCTCTTGCCCGTCGCAGGGAGGATGGCCTCGAGGAGCCCCTGGGCGAGGGCCTCGTCCTCGCTCCGGGTGCTCTCCACGAGCGTGATCGCCCGCGCCAGCTCGGTCCGGTCGCCCGCGAGGACCCCCTCGGCGAGGCGCTTCAGTCGTCCCTCGTCCTGCTCGCTGCGCTGATCCACGGCCAGAGCGTAGCGCGTGGCCGTCGGGACCGTCAGCCTCGGTTACGCTCCAGCCGGGCGGGGACACGAGCAGTCCTCGCGCCGGGACCCTGTGAAGCCCATGAACCTCTGCCTGACCACCCCCGCGCCGTCCCCCGACCGATCGGTGGCCTTCCTGACGAGGCTCGGGTTCGCGCCGATCAGGGAGGACTCCCGCCTCATGACCGACGGGGCCGCCCTGATCGACGTGGACCCCGAACCTCGTGCACGCGCTGGCGTCCGGGTCTGGCGTGGAGCGCTCGACGCGGCGGCGGGGGAGACCCTGGACCTCCACGGAACGGTGGCCTTCGAGGGCGGCCGCCTGGTCACGGCGCCCTCGGGGGTGCCGGTATGGGTGATGGATACACCGGGCCCCGACCTCGAGCTCGCGCCGCGCGGGGAGGTCCTCGGGAACTACGCGGGCGTCTCCCTCGAGACCCCGAGCCTCGCGCGGTCCGTGGCCTTCTGGGCCGGGCTCCTCGGGCTGGAGGTCGCCGCAGGTGGAGCCGATCAGGGGTGGGTGACCCTGCGGAGGCCGGGGATGGTGGACCTCAGCTTGATGGGACCGCTGGCCTGTCCACACTCGTTCGCGAACCCCTCGTTCACCTACTTCAACGGCGGGCGAAACCCCGAGGTGCTGGACGCCATCCGCACCCGGGGGGTCGAGATCTTCGAGGAGGTCGGGGCGAAGGACGGGGCTCCAGCGGAGAACGCGATCCTCCGCGAGCCCGGCGGCGTGGGCTTCTTCGTCTTCAACGACTGAGCCAGCGTCCCGCGCTCAATCGAGGAGCTGGAGACCTCGCAGGGGCTCCGGCAGCGCCTGGTCCAGGTCGATGGCGCGCGCGGCGACCTCGCCGATGGCGGGCCCCAGCTTGTACCCGTGCCCGGAGCCGCCGCCCAGGAGCCACAGGCCGGGCAGCCCGGGGTGGCGATCGACCAGCAGCTCGGAGTCCCGGCGCATCGTGTACTGGCAGACCCGGGCGTCGATGAGAGGCGCGTCCGCCAGCGCAGGAAAGCGGTGGGAGAGGTAGGCGCGGGCGCGCTCGAGGCGCTCCGGGTCCACCACGCGCTCGCCGTGGGTGGGATCCCAGGGGCCGCCCGAGGTGTCCTCACCGAGCTTGAACCCACGGCTCAGGCCGTCGGGGATGCCGTACCAGAAGCTCCCGTCTCCGAAGAGCTCGGTGGCGTGTTCTGCCCAGACGGGCAGGCGCAGGTGCTCCTCGGCGCCGGGGGGCGGACCGAAGGAGAAGACGTCCTGGCGCGTGACCTCCAGGCGAGAGCCGAGGGCCTCGGGGAAGAGCTCAGGCATCCAAGGTCCGGCGGCGAAGACCGTGACGTCTGCCAGGTGGGTGCTCCCGTCCGCGAGCTGGACGCCCCGGCAGGCGCCGCTCGAGTCGAGGGCCGGGCGGGCGGTGGAGACGAGCACCCGCCCCCCGGCCTCACGCACGGCGTCCCAGACCACCTCGCAGCCGCGGCGCGCGAAGAGCGCGCCGGCGTCGGGTTCGTACATCGCCCAGGGAATGTCCCCGAAGCTCATGGAGGGGTAGCGGCCCTCGAGCTCGCCCCGGCTCAGCTCCTCGAACCGCACGCCCTCGGCGCGGAAGGCGTCCATCGACTCCCGCTCGAACTCTCCGGGCTGGCTCGCCATCCACAGGACCCCACGGCGATCCAGGAGAGGCGTCTTCGCCGACTCCTCGAGCTCGCCCCAGAGCTCCAGCGCCCGCGTGACGAGGGGCACGTAGTGGCTTCGGTGCCCGTACCCTCGCCGGATGACCCGGGTCTCGCCACCGGAGCTCGCCCGTCCATTCCCCGGGCCCCATGCGTCGACGAGCGTCACCTCCCAGCCGAGCCGGGTGAGGTGTAGCGCCGTCCATCCTCCGAGCGCTCCGGCGCCCACGACGACGGCGCGGCGTTGAGATCGGTCCGTGGTCGCCATGGTGCTCAGCTTACGCGCGCGGGGTCAGGCCGCTCCCCCGTCGCCCTGCCCGTCGTCGATCGTCTCGATGAATTCGGTGAGCCGCTCGTCGCTCGCCGCGAGCCGTTCCTTGGCGGTCTTCGACAGGCGCTTGATCCTCGTCTCGACCCGCTGCGCCCGCGAGCGGTCGCCGGCGGCGCTGGAGGCGAGGAGTTCGAGCGGACCGCGACCCCGAAGGGCCTTGGCTCCACGGCCCTCACGGTGCTCCGTGAAGCGCCGCTCCACGTCCGTTGCGATGCCGGTGTAGATGGCGTTGTCCGCGCGTCGCACCAGGTAGACCCACCAGGAGTCGGCCACGGGACGGCGCTCGGGGTCGTTGTCGGGGGGCGCGCTCACGGGCCAAGTGGACCAAAGATCCGCCTCCAAGGGGCCGCTTCGGCCACCCAGGGAGGCCTTTTGCAAGGGGGGCTTAGGTGCCGGCCGCCCGATCCACGGCCAGTAAGTCGGTCCGAACGGTGGAGGCTCGGACCCCCATCAGTATCCTCTCCGGCCCCTGGCGCCGGGCAGAATCCGCTTCGCTGCCCGTGACCACGCCCGGGGTTTCCGACACACCTTCCGTATCTGCACCATGACTCTCACCGCAATGGTCCGGGGGATCGCACGCACGGCGCTTGCTGCTGCTGTGATCGCGCCCTTCGCCACCGTCGAAATCGCTTCTGCCCAGTACCTCGAGATCGGCGGGATGATCGCCATCGAGATCGAGGACGAGGGCCCCAACGGCTGGGCCACGCCGAGCACGCCCACCGGATTCAGTGGAGACGGCTTCCTCCGCTGGAACGGCCCGAACTTCTTCAACAGCCCCGGTACGGCGGTCCTCACGTACCAGATCTTCGCCAGCAACCCCGGGAACTACAGCGTCAAGCTCCGCAACCGGCACGACAACCCGAACGCCACCGAGGAGAACGACACCTGGATCCGTATGAACAACGGGCCCTGGATCAAGATGTTCTCCAACAACCCCAACACGCCGGGGAACTGGAACTGGGAGTCGCGCTTCGAGCTGCCCGGACCGCAGTACACCAACGCGAACTTCGACATCAACGCCGGGATGAACACGCTGCAGTTCTCCGCCCGGAGCCGCGGGTTCATGATGGACCGCATCCACCTGTTCCTCCCGGGCACCCCGGGCGGGACGTCGCTCGCGACGCCGCTCTCCCCGAAGATCATCGGCAACAACTACTGCACGCCGGCGGCTCAGAACTCCGGGGGCGACTGGGCTCGCCTTGACGCCATCGGCTTCGAGGACGTCACGGACAACGACCTGCGGCTGCGGGCAGCACGCCTGCCCCAGAACACGATCGGGATGATTGTGGCGTCCCAGAGCCAGGGCTTCACCCCCGGCGCCGGCGGGGGGCAGGGCACGCTCTGTATCTCCGGCTCGACGCTGCGGATGGAGGCGACTCTCTTCAACAGCGGGGCCAACGGCTCGCGCGAGATCCAGGTCGACCTCACGTCGTTCCCGCCGCCCTACAACGGCGCGGTCCTCGCCGGGCAGACCTGGAACTTCCAGACCTGGTACCGGGACGCGAACCCGCAGCCGACCAGCAACTTCTCGAACGCCACGAGCGTGACCTTCGAGTAGGGCTCACCCGCGCTCCATGCAGCGGCCCCCCGGCGATCGACTCGCCGGGGGGCCGCGGTCGTTCCAGGGGCCGGCGCGCTTGCCGCCCTGTGGACCATGAATGCTGCCTCTCCTCGCAGGCGCGGGGGATGGGCGGTTAGGGTGCGGGCATGAAGCCGAGGGAACGGGTGGGGAGCGCGAAGACGCCGGACGGGACGGAGCTGGAGCTGTTCGAACACGACGGCCATCACGAGATCGTCGCGGCCAAGCGGGCGCTGATGTCCTCCCGCCAGCACAACTCCGAGGAGGAGCTGGCGCGGCACGTGTGTGAGGACCTCGAGCCGGGCGCGCTCGTACTCATCGGCGGTCTAGGGCTGGGGTACACGCTCCGCACCGCCCTGGACCTGCTGCCAGAGGGCGGCCGGGCCATCCAGGTGGAGCTCCTGGACGCCGTGGTCGAGTGGAACCTAGGCCCGGCCGGTGCCCACGCCGGGGATCCCCTGGGGGACCCCCGAACGAAGCTCATCCGGGGCGACGTGACCAAGGTCCTCCAGCGCTACGGAGGGGCGCTCTCGGCGCTGATGCTCGACATCGACAACGGGCCGGCCCCGATGGTCGACCGCCAGAACCGCGCGCTCTACGGGCGCGCCGGGATCCGGATGATCCGGGACGCGCTGCGCCCGGGCGGGCGGGTCGCCTTCTGGTGCAGCAACGAGGAGCCCGAGTTCGCGGCCACCCTTGGGAGGGGGGGCTTCGAGGTCTCGAGGCACCGCTCGTACGCGCGCCCCCGCCGGAAGGGGACGCGCCACGAGATCATCGTGGGCAAGCGGGTCTGAGTCCCGGGGCCTCGGTCAGTCGCCGGACCGCAGCCACTCCATCGCGTCCTCTCGATCGTCGAAGTCGAAGGACTTCACCTCCGCCGAGACGAAGTGCTTACCCAGGGAGGGCAGGTGCTGGGCGGCTGAACTATCGGAGCAGACGGCGATGCGCTTGACGTGCTGGTGGTGGTCCTTGGCGAAGCGCAGGTGAGCCAGGAAGGAGCCAAAGGAGGTCCACCCGGGGATCGACTTGGTGGCGATGAGGATCCCCGCGAGATCCCCCTCCTCCTCGATCACGGGGTCGATCGCGGCGGCTGCGTCCGCGAAGTCCTCCTTCGTGAGGCGGCCACCAGGTTCGAGCGTGGCGATCCGGGGGAGCGTCTCCGAGAGCGTCACGTGCAGCCCGCCGTCCTCGCAGGCAGCCCACTCCACGGCCTCATCGAACTGGTCGAGGTCGAAGGCGCGGAACTGGCCCGGCATCATGAAGTTGGTCACCCGGATCGACGCCTTGATCCAGGACGCGTCCGCCAGCATTGCGATCCGGCGCCACTGACCGCAATACGCGGTGGCGAGCTTGATGTCGTCCCACATGGCGCCGGCCGACATGGAGGGGCACTGGGAGAGGCGGACGACGGCGCGCACGCCGTTGCCGGCCTCGGCCTGGGCCCAGATGGCAGGGCCGAGGATGTCCTCGTAATCGGCGGTCGTGATCTTGTCGCCGATGTCAAAGCCGAGCACGCCCTCCGGGAGGCCTTCGATGGGGGAGATCATGGGTCGTCTGCGAGCGGTGTGGGTGGAAGAGGAGGGGCGGATCAGATGGACCAGCCGAATTGTAGGGCGGCCCCGAAGGCCTCGGTGCCGACCGCGAGGGTGAACTCGAGGGGGGCCTGGAGGTAGGTGGGGAACGACACCCCGAGGCTCCAGAGGTCTTGCTGGGTCGATTCGAGGTCCGTGGTGAAGCCGGCGCGGACGACGACGGCGTCGTTCATATCGCCTTCGAGGTCGCTCAGGTGCGGGTGCCCTGGCATCCCACGCATGGCCAGGGGAGTCCCCAGGCTCAGCTCTCCGCCGATGCGCAGGAAGCGAGAGTCGGCGAGGCCCTGGAAGCGGCTGGTGGAGTTCAGGTCCAGGTCCGCGGTCAGCATCCAACCGTTCTCGCCATACGCGACGCCCGCGGTGGTGAGGGGCTCGAGCTCGTAGGCGAACTCGCTGCCAGCGACCGTGGGCGCGTCGAAGGTGTGCCGAAGGAGGTTCCTGGTTGCGAGCCCCGCGCGCATCTTCGGGGTCAGGTCCACCGCGACGCCGACGTCCACGTTGCCGATGTCATCCCGACGGACCTCCCCGTCTCCCAGATCTGAGAGGGTGTCGGACTGGTCGGCCTGGGACACGGAGACGGCGTAGAGCCGGCTCTCCACCGACTGGAACTTCGGCGTCACCCCCGCGGAGCTTTGGAGTCCGAAGAGGGAGAAGTCGGTGGCGAAGGTGAACCCGATCTCATCGACGCGGACGGACGGGACCAGCACCTCGGACGCGAGCTGGTCGAGGTCGAGCGGGTTGGCGGTGTTGCTGATGGTCGTGAAGTCCGCCGGGTCGATGGAGGTCACTCCCCGGAGGTCCACGAAGCTCCGCCACGTCAACCCGAGGCTGACGGGGCCGCGCGGCAGCACGAAGGACGCGCCGATCCCCGCGTCCCCGAAGACCTCTGCGCCGCCGATGGCGGTGAGGTCGCCGGCGAGGTTGCTCCGCAGCGCCGCCTCGTCGGGGCCCCCGAGGCCGGACTGGAGCGCGTCGATGGAGTCCTGGAGCCGCTCGATGCCCCGGCGCAGGTCAGACTCGTCCGCGGCGATGATGGACACCACCGGCGCCGTGAGCTCGATCCGGTCCGACGCCCTGGCCCGCTGGGCGAGGGCCGGATTGACGAAGGCCGAGTTCTGGGCGCGCGCCGCGGCGGTCCCCGCGCCGCCGAGCGAGAGCAGGCGAGCGCTGCTCGTCTGGCCGGACGCCGTCTGGGTGAGGAGGGCTCCGAGGAGCAGCGAGCAGGGGGCGAGTCTCATGGGCCCATTCATGCCGCCTGGCGGCGCCGAGACCCAGCCTTCATCGGTCGAATCCGCCTGCGAGGGACGTCGTGTCCTCGCCCTGTTCGGGGCGCTAGACTCCACCGCGCGGCGGCGCCGCCGCCTCACCCATGAAGTTGCTTCGCGAGAACTGGATCTGGATCGCCGCTCCGATCGTGGTGTTCCTGCTCATCGTCCTGGCCCTGAACATGCTGGACACGGGCGAGCCCATCTACGACCTGCGGTGACCCGCACCCTCGCCGGCGCCTATCGGTCGCGCCGGCGCCGGGGCCCGTCGCGGCGTCCGCCCTCTTCGCCGCGCCGCCGTGGCCCGTGGGAGTCCGTCACGGGGATCGCGGTCTCCCAGCGGATGCCGCGCTTGCGGGCCTCGCGGATGTGATCGTCGTGGTCCCTCTCGGCGGCCTCGAAGGCCTTCACGCCCGACGCCAGGGTCGCGGCGAGCTCTGGAGTGGTCGAGGTGAGGCTGCGCGTGGCGAGCACGTCTCCACCGAGGCCGTGGGGGTCCGGCTGGACCACCGTGATCCCCTCCCCGGGGGCGAGACCCTCGAAGGCCTCCTTCGACTCGAGCACGACGAAGTGGAAGCGGCCCACCCACTCCTCTGTCCAGGCGAGCTTGGCCACGGCCGCGGTCAGGCGCGTCCGGTCGGCGGGCTTGTCCGCGCGCAGCACGATCAGGGGTCGCATGTCGGCAGCGGCCACGTTGAGGGACAGCCGCAGGTCGCGGAGCGTGGGCAGGCCCTCGATGGGGCGGGCCTTCGGCGCGTACCGGGCGCTGATGCGGGTCAAGGCCCCCTGGAACTCCTCCGTGGAGCCGTAGGTCATGGACGGGGACCTGGATCCGCGGGTGAGCTTCTTGCCGTCGGGGTCCAGCAGCGCGAAGGAGGTGTTCTCGAGGCCGCCGCGACCGGCGAAGACGTAGGAGAGGACCTTGGCCTCGGCCGCGTCCTCGTAGGTCTGCGGTCGGACGCAGACGAACTCGCGTGAGGCGGCGACGATGGTTGGGTCAGACAGGACACTCCTGTCGGTGTGCTGATAGCCAGGTCACCAGACCCCGGGGACCTCGTGACACTGGGGAGCGGCCGACATGAAGAGGATCGGCCGCTGCGTCCGCTTCGCCTCAGCGAGGGCGCCCTCCCAGGTGCCGAACCAGGCGATGCCGGGCTCGGTGGGGGGGACATGGGTCGCGAGCGGGCCCTTGGGGCCCTGGGGCATGGGGGCCGCTGCCGCGGCGACCGGTGCGAGGGTCAGGGCGAGGGCCAGGAGCGGGGTCTTCATGGTGGGCTTCGAGGCGGGCGTTGGCTCCGGCCTCTTCGGCAAGGAGAGCACGGATCTCAAGGCCCTGCGCGCCGCGGCGCCGACCTTCTAAGGCTCCCCTCATCAAAGGGCGTGAAAGCGCCCTGGAGACGGGGGCTCAGCCGCGGAGCGTCTCGATCAGGGTACTGGCGGCCTCGGTGATCACCGTCCCCGGGCCGAAGACGGCGGCCGCGCCCATCTCGAGGAGGGCCGGGACGTCCTGGGGAGGGATCACCCCGCCGACCACCACGAGGATGTCGTCGCGGCCGAGGCGGGCGAGCTCGCCGCGGAGGGCAGGGACGAGCGTGAGGTGCCCCGCCGCCAGGGAGGAGGCCCCGATGACGTGCACGTCGTTCTCCACGGCCTGCCGGGCGGTCTCCTCCGGCGTCTGGAACAGCGAGCCGATGTCCACGTCCCAGCCGAGGTCGGCGAACGCCGTGGCGATGACCTTCTGGCCGCGGTCATGGCCGTCCTGACCCATCTTCGCCACCAGCAGCCTGGGGCGCCGACCGGTGGCGTTGAGGAAGTCCTCCGCGGCGCTCCGCGCGCCGTCCACGTTCTCGTTGCTGTCCTTCATCTCGGATCGGTAGACGCCGGAGACCGCCCGGATCGTCGCGCGGTGACGCCCGAAGGCCTCCTCCATGGCGGAGGAGATCTCGCCGACCGTCGCCCGGCAGCGGGCGGCCTCGATCGACAGGCTGAGCAGGTTCTCGTCCTCGGTTCGGTCGTCGCCCGCCTGGACCTTGTGCGCGGCGCGCGTGAGCGCCGCGAGGGCGCGCGCTACCGCGTCGGGGTCCCGGTCGCGGCGGAGCTGCTCCAGCCGGCGCAGCTGGGCGGCGCGGACCTCGGCGTTGTCGATGGAGAGGACGGGCACGTCCTCCTCGTGGTCCGGTCGGTGCTCGTTGACGCCGATGATCGGCTGGACGCCGGAGTCGATGCGCGCCTGCGCGCGCGCCGCCGCCTCCTCGATCCGGAGCTTGGGGAGGCCGTCCTCGATGGCGCGGGTCATGCCGCCGAGGGCCTCCACCTCATCGATGTGCTCGTCGGCGCGCGCCTTGAGATCCCGGGTCAGGCGCTCCACGTAGTGGCTTCCCCCCAGGGGGTCGACCGTCCGGGTGATGCCGCTCTCCTGCTGGAGCACCAGCTGGGTGTTCCGGGCGATCCTGGCGCTGAAGTCCGTCGGCAGCGCGAGGGCCTCGTCCAGGGAGTTGGTGTGCAAGCTCTGGGTCCCCCCGAGGGCGGCGGCGAGGGCCTCGGTCATGGTCCGCGGGACGTTGTTGAAGACGTCCTGGGCCGTGAGCGACCAGCCCGAGGTCTGGCAGTGGGTGCGGAGGGTGCGGGACTTGGGGTCCTCGGGCCCGAAGCGCTCCATGCGCTCCGCCCAGATCATGCGGGCCGCGCGGAGCTTGGCGATCTCCATGAACGGGTTCATCCCGATCGCGAAGAAGAAGCTCAGGCGGGGCGCGAAGTCGTCCACCGAGAGGCCGGCGGCGATGCCCTGGCGGACGTACTCGATCCCGTCGGCGAGGGTGTAGCCCAGCTCGAGGTCCAGCGTCGCGCCGGCTTCCTGCATGTGGTAGCCGCTGATCGAGATGGAGTTGAAGCGCGGCATGTGCCGCGACGTGTACCGGAACACATCGGCGACGCACTGCATGGAGGGCGTCGGCGGATAGATGTAGGTGTTCCGGACCATGAACTCCTTGAGGATGTCGTTCTGGATGGTCCCGCTGAGCTGTTCGGGGCGCACGCCCTGCTCCTCCGCCGCCACGACGTACAGGGCGAGGATCGGCAGCACGGCCCCGTTCATGGTCATCGACACGCTCATCCTGTCGAGCGGGATGCGGTCGAAGAGGACCTGCATGTCGAGGATCGAGTCGATGGCGACACCAGCCATGCCGACGTCACCCACCACCCGCGGGTGGTCCGAGTCGTAGCCCCGGTGGGTCGCCAGGTCGAAGGCGATGGAGAGGCCCTTCTGGCCGGCGGCGAGGTTCCGCCGGTAGAAGGCGTTGGACTCCTCGGCCGTGCTGAACCCGGCGTACTGGCGGATCGTCCAGGGACGGCGCACGTACATCGTGGAGTAGGGGCCGCGGTCGAACGGGGCGAACCCCGGCGCGGACGAGGTCGGGTCCAGGTCGCCCTGGGGCCCGTAGGAGGCGGCGATCTCGATGCCCTCCGGGGTGTGCCACGGCTCCGGCGAGCTGGCCCCTCGGGTTGTCTTCGCGGGCCGGGCGTCCTCGAAGGCGAGCCGGCCGAGGTCGGGGTGGGTGGTCATCGGCTGGCCTCCGCGTGGCTGGAGGTGGCGGCCACGGCGCGCAGGTCCTCGAGGATGGTGGCCGCGTCGCAGCCGGCAAAGATGTGCCCGGTGTGGCCTGCCGCGTCGACGCCCTCTTCGCCGCCCGAGGGGCGACGGGCGAGGAGGATGAAGCGGGCCCCCGCGGCGCGGAGGGAGGTGCAGGTGGCCTCCTCCAGCTGGGCGTCCGCCCCCTTGCCAGCACAGACGCAGGCCACCTGGGCTCCGGAGGCGTGGAAGGCCTCGCCGAGTGCCTCGGGGCCGAGGTCGGGTTCCGAGCGAGCGACGCTGAATCCGCCGGCTCGGAGCAGGTCCTCGGCGAAGGCGCTCCGGGCGCTGTGTGCGGAGAGCGGTCCCAGGCACGCGAGGAAGGCGGCGGGAGCGTCGGCTCCCGGGGGGGCGAGGTCCTCGAACACTGCGGCCTCCCGGAACGAGGGGAGCGGCGGACGCTGGAGCGGCGCGCCCCGGACGAGGCCCTCGCCGATCTCCTCGAGGGTGGCGCCAGCCGCGGCCGCTCGGATGGCGTGGGGCAGGTCGTCCACGGGTCCAAGGACCACGTCGCCGCGTGCGGCGAGGCGCGCACGGCGGGCGTCGCGGTCGGGGTCCTCGAGGGGGTGCTGGTCGGGGGGCTCGGCGTCCTCGGTGGGGGGGAAGACCGAGACGCCGACGACGGGGCGACGGCGGGTGGAGAGCTCCGCGATCAAGGACTCCCGCGAGCCTCGCAGGGCCTCGTCCACGCCCCCGGCGGTCAGCGCTGCGCCGAACCCACCCTCGGCCTCGATGCCCTGCATGAGGTCCCACGCGCCGCGGGCGAGGGCGTCGGTCCGTGCCTCGAAGGCGTAGGCACCCCGCGCGGGGTCTCCCACGTGGTCGAGGCGCGCCTCCCTCGCGAGGACGAGCTGGATGTTCCTCGCGTTGCGCCGTCCGAGGGCGCTGGGCGTGCCGAGGGACCGGTCGTGGGGGAGGGTCGTGATCAGGTCCGCGCCTCCCATGGAGGCGGCGAAGGCGCCGAGGGTGGTCCTCAGCATGTTGGTCCAGTGATCGCGCCGGGCGAGTCCACGGGGTGACGTGGTGGCGTGGAGCACGAGCGGGGCGGCTTCGACCGCGCCAAAGGCGCCGAGGACCTTGGCGTGGAGGAGCCGCAGGGCACGGAGCTTGGCGACCTCCGTGACGAGGTCGTGCCCCACGTCGAAGCGCCAGACGAGCTGGGCGTCGGCGTCCTCCGGGCTCATGCCGGCCGACGTCAGCCAGCGGAGCACCTCCGCGTACGCCGCGAGGGCGTACCCGAGCTCCTGGACCGCGTGCCCTCCGGCTCGATACCACGGGGAGGCGTCGACGGCGAGGGCGCGAGAGCGCCCCATGTGGAGGGCGGCGTGCCCCGCGAGCTCGCAGGCCTCGCGCCGCGCGTCGGTGAGGTCTCCGGGCAGCGAGCCCTGGGCCGCGAGGGTCGCGAAGGGGTCCATGCCCAGGTGAGCCTCCACCGCTTCGGGCGCGACGTCACGCTCGGCGCAGAGGGCCGAGAGCTGGGCCGCGAGCGGGAGCGCACCCCCGTTGGTGCCGAAGGCGATCGGGATGGCCTCGAGGTAGACGCCATCGAGGAGCTGGTCGAGGTCATGGATCCACTCCAGCTCGACGCCGCCATCGGCGCCTGCCGTCTGGATGAGGCAGCCGTTGGCGCCGCCGGCGAGGTCGGCCAGCAGGTGCTGGTTCGCCTCCTTCGGTGAGGGGTGGTCGACGCGCTGGGCGATGGTCCACCCGCCTCCCCGGGGAGACACCGCGCCAGCGGGCGCCTCGGACGGAGCCCCCGCCGCGGTGTAGAGCGGCTGGACATCGATCCCCTCGAGGGTCCTCGAGACCAGGGCCTGCTCGAAGTCCCGGTCCGGGCCGAGCTCGCGCTCGACCCGTGCGCGCCAATCCTCAGGCGTCGGGCTGTGGGTCGTCGTCATGGGGGAGCAGGTTATCGCCCCCGGCCCCGTCGCGCCCGGAGTCCTGCCCGAGGACCTTGCCGTAGAGCAGGGAAACGCCGAGCAGGCAGATCGCGAGGCCCAGGAACGAGCCCACCCGCGCCAGGCCCTCGAGGGCACCCAGGTCATACAGGAAGACCTTCAGCACCGTCGCCACCAGGACCACGAGGCTGGCCCAGCGCAGGCCCGAGACGCTGCGCCGGACGCCTGCCACCAGCAGGACCACCGCGAAGGCGGTCCAGGCGAAGGACATGGTGAGGTCCCTGGACTGCATCCGCTCGACGTCGAGGGTGATGACGTCGCCGGTGCTGAAGTGATTGAGGATGACGGCGTTGATCCACGAGAACGCGACGCCAAGGAGGGCCGACGCGAGGCCGACGCGGAGCCCGGTGATCTCCCGGAGCCTCCCGGACTGGCTGAGCCCCCCGAGGCCCATGAGGAGCGCCGCCGCCACGAGGGCGTGGTCGATGGTGACATCCAGCGGGATCAGCAGGGGCTCGCGGCTGAAGGTATCGAGGACGTAGGTCGAGAAGATGAGCCCGAGTCCTGCGGCGCCCAGCGTCGTCCCGGCCACCACGGCCACGATCTGCCCCTGCGCCCGCCCGGTGAAGAAGGTGAAGGCGGCCGCCACTCCGGCGAGGGAGGTCGTCGGCCAGTCGAAGCTCACGAGCTGAGCGAGGCCGCACCAGGCGAGGGTGACGGTGGTGGCGTCGATGATTGCGCGAGCCCTGGGGCTGCTGGCGCTCTGCCTCGCGACACGCCGTGCGAGGTGGAGGACGACAGCGGCGCTGAAGAGCATGACGAGCCGGCCGTCGAGCCCGAGCACGGCCAGTCCCGGTGCCTCCTCGAGCAGCCCGGAGTCGGACGCGGCGAGGGCCAGGACGAGCGCGGGGAGCGCCGAGATGAGCGCGAACACCTCACCCTTCGGGCCACTCTCCTCACGCTGCCAGAGGGCGACGAGGGGGAGCGAGCCCGCGATCACGCAGAAGCTCAGCACCGGCAGCACCATGGTGGCCTCGCCCCAGCGCGGGCTCAGGCCGAGGTATCCGGTCACGTCCATCGCGGTCGCGCCGGCGACGAGGCCGGCGACCACAAAGCCCCAGCGGTTCCGGAGAGCGGTCGCCAGGCCCAGGGCCGAGATGGCCACGAGGGCGGCGGTGATTGCGGGCGACTCGTAGGTGTTCCGGGTCAGGACCAGGAGCACGAGCGGGACCACGGGGAAGGAGGCCGCGAGGGCGCCGGCGGCGTCCCTGCGGTCGGGGCGCATGCGTCCGAGGACCAGGGCTGCCGCGGCCAGCGCGAACCCCGCGAGGAGCGGCGGGGAGTCAGGCCGGAGGCACTCATGGTCCAGCGTCAAGCTGATGAAGCTGGCCGCCAGACCCATGAGGGTCCCCGCCAGGAGGGCGTAGCGGACCCCATTCATCATCAGGGCCGAGGCGCCTGCGATCAGGCCCATGGACAGGACGCCGACGGTGAAGGGCATCGGGAGGTCGAGCCGCGCAGGTAGCCAGCCGACGAAGGGCGCCGCCAGGAGGGCGAGGGCGGCGACGGCGAAGGGGGGCCGGCCCAGGTCCTTGCGCTGGTCCGATCCGGCGCGGAGCGCGAGGAGGAGCAGGCTGCCTGAGATTCCGCACATGCCAATGGCCCACTGGATCCAGGTCCAATCGGTCAGCTCGCCCGACAGGGCGATGCGGGTCCTCAGGGCGATGATCGTCAGGGTCAGGCCGCCGGTGATCGAGGTCGCCAGGGTGAGCTGGTCCGACCGCAGGATGAAGCGCGCGGCGACGATGAGAGCGCCCATGAGCGCCGTCATCGGCCAGAGGCTCGCGGTGCTGGTGACCTCTGGCGTCGTCAGGAGGGTGATCACGGCCGGGGCCAGGAGAGCCAGGAGGCTCGCGGGCGGGAGCTCCGAGCTGCGACCCGGAGCGGTCCGCAACACCGCGCTGAACAGCAGCGGGAAGAGACCGAGGCTCAGCACGATGCTCCATGGGCCTCCGGGAGCCTCGTTGAGCTGAAGCCAGATGGTCTGGACGAGGAACGTCCCGAGCGTCGCCCCCAGCCCCATCCAACTCCATCGGGTCACCCGCATGGCGGCGAGCAGGCCCACGTTCAGAACGAGCAGGAAGCCCAGGAGGGGGAAGGTGGAGGTCGCGGCGGTGTCCAGCAGGAGCGGCGTGGCGTATCCGCCGATCAGGGCGAACCCTGTCAGCACCTTGGAGCTCGAGCGAACCGCCATCAGGAGCGCCGTCCCCACGCCGCCGCCCATGATGAGCAGTGCGAGGCCGTGGGGGATCAGGTCGTGCAGCTGCGCGGCAGCCCACGCGCCCCCGAGGAGGAGCACGGTCCCGGCGCCGCTGATGGACTCTCCGAGGATGCGGTTTCCGCGTCGGATGAGCGGCGCGTGCAGGGTCAGACCGACGATCCCCGCCGCCACGGCGATCGCGTCCCGGGTGGCCGGGTTCAGCCAACCTCGCTGGATCGCGACCTGAATGAAGAAGATCCCGGCGAAGACCAGGGCGATCCCGCCCACGAGGGCAGCGCCCCGCACGCCGAGCCAGCGCTCCCAGCTCTCGGCTCCCGACCCGGTCCCCTCCTCGCGCTTGGCCTGCCTGTTGCGCTCGATGGGCCCGGGGACGACGTCCCTTCGGAGCGGAGGCGATTCCGGCCGATCTGGCCCCAGGGGCGAGGGCTGCGCCGGCGAGGTCGATCCCTGGGCGAGCTCCTCCGGAGCTGGCTCTGCGGGGGACGCGCCCTGGTCAAGGGACTCCCCGGTCTCGGCTCCAGAGGGCTCCGGTTCCGAGGGCGCACCCTCTTCGGCCTCCGCTCCCACCGCGACGTCACCGCCCGAGAGGGCAGCGTCGACCTGCTCGCGGAGCGCCGCGTGCTTCCGACTCGCCGCCTTGACCTGCAGCTCGAGTCCGTCGATGCGCTTGCGCAACCGGTCGGTCTGCCGGATCGCTTCGGCGGCCAGGAGGGCGAAAGCGAGGAAGACGAAGAAGGGGATTTCCATGTGTCCTATCCTCAACTACGTCACCCGCCCGTCGCACGACTTCGCGCTCATTGGATCGCTTAGCTCTCCGAAGTGATCGGCGCAAGCGGCCCCCTCCGGACTCCCGAGGACCCCTCCCTTCCCCCCTCCATGCGTCTCGCCGCGTACGTCTACACCGGATGGCACCCCATCCCCGAGCGAGATGAGAGCTTCCACGCTGGCTTCACGGAATGGGAGCTCGTTCGGGACTGCCAGCCGCGCTTTGACGGGCACGCTCAGCCTCGCGTCCCGCTGCTAGGGGCGTACGACGACCGGGATCCCCACGAGGCCGGTCGACGGCTCGAGCTCGCGCTTCAGCACGGAGTGGACGCGTTCGTGTATGGCGTCTTCTGGTGCCGGGGCAAGCGGGTCTTCGAGGGAGCCCTGGATCAGGGGTTCCTCGGGAGTGAAGTGGGCTCCAGGGCGCCGTTCGCCCTCATGTGGGCCAACCGGATGCCGCGCCGGGTGCTCCCCGTGAGGAGGCCCGAGGCGGCGGTCATCGACCCCGCGAGACGGGTGACGTCCGACGTTGACGACTTCGTCGACTTCGTCTCGATGCTCGCCGACCGGTACTTCCAGAGACCGAACTACATCCGGGTCGGCGGTGCGGTCTACCTGTCCATCTTCGACTCGACGTTCTTCATCCAGGAGCTCGGCGTCGACGGGGCACGCGCGGCGGTCACGGCGGCGCGGGAGCGGCTCCGGGAGGTTGCGGGCCTGGAGCTTCACCTGGCGGCGGTGGAGCCCAACGCGGCCTGCATCGGCGACGTCGCGTCCATCGGATTCGACAGCGTCACCCACTACGTGTTCCTGCCCGAGTGGAAGGGACCCTCCCTGCAGGACTACCGCGAGATGGCGGCGCGGAGGGAGGGGGAGTGGTCCGGCTTCGGGGCCCGTTCGGGGCTCCCCTACATGCCCTCGGTCGCGCCGGGGTGGGACGCCTCACCGCGGGGGGCGGACTTCGGGAAGACGCGCCCGGATCGCTACCCCTGGTCCCCGGTCATCACCGGCGAGCACCCCGAGTACTTCCAGGCTCACCTGTCCCGAGCGCTCGCCTTCCCCTCGATCCTCGAGGACCCCTTGGTCTTCGTCGCCTCGCTCAACGAGTGGAGCGAGGGGCACTACCTCGAGCCTGACGACCGGTTCGGAACGGGTTGGCTCGAGGCGGTCGCCGGAGCCCGGTCGGGCTGACGCGGGAGCCGGCGCTGTGGCTCGGGCGCGAGGGACGGCTCAGTCCTTGGATCGGCCGAAGACCTGGAGCTTGCCGAGGCCGATGTCAGCGAGCATCCCCAGGGCCTGCTCGTCGGCATCGCCGACGGAGATGACGTGGATCTCGACCTCGCGCAGCATGTTCATCCGGCGCGTGTCCTCAAGCAGCAGAGGCCAGTTCGAGTAGGGGCCGATGAAGTTCATCTTCATGGTCCGCTCCTTCCCTTCGCGCTTGCCCTCCTTGTCGGTGATGACCCTCCCGTCGCCATAGTCCACGTCGGTGACGGTGTAGTCATCGACTGAGGGGTTCCCGTCGCTCAGCACGAAGAGGGTGTCCGCGCCGCTCACGAAGGTCTCCGGGTCGACATAGCCCGCCCCCTTGACGCGCCCCTTCTTCGAGGTGGCGAACGCGAGCTTGAGGCCGGCGTGGAGGTTCGTGTCACCCCAGATCGTCCCGTGGACCCGCTCCCCCTGCGGCGCGCCGATCTTGATGCCGTCCAGCTCCTTGAGGACCTTCTTCACGTTGCCCGGGGTGGCCTTGACCATGCCCTTGGTGCCCTTGATGTACTCGGTCCTTGTGCCGAACCCGATCACGCAGAATTTCTGGTCCGGCTGGAGGCGTTCCAGGGAGACCCGGAGGTGTTCGCGGGCCACATCGAAGCGGGTCTTTACGATGTACCAGGGGATGTCGGCCTCGGTGGGGAGGTCGCCCTTCTTCCGCTTCTTGCGGACCTTCGGGCCCGACTCCGGCGCTCCCTTGGGCTTCCACTCCGGCGGAATGGGGGCCGCCATGGAGTCCGATAGGTCGAGGAGGTAGCAGATCCGCTCCCCGGTCACCTCGACGCCGAAGAAGCGCGGGCGGACGTATTCGTCGTCCGCGCCGTCGGCCTTGGGCGCGGCCTTGTCGCCCTCCTTCCGCCGGTCCTTGGCTTCCTGGGCACGCTTCGCCAGGAGGGTCCGCCACGCCGCGGCCTCGAGCACCACGGCCTCCGCGTCCAGCTCCGCGGCCAGGTGCCTCGCGAGGATCAACTTGGCGGCTCGCGGGACGTCCTCGTCCTCGAAGGTGGCCACGAGAGTGAGCGCCAGCTTCTTCCAGGGGGACTCCGTCTGGGTCTTCTTGTTGCCCAGCGTGGTGAGCGCGGAGGCGTAGGCGCCCATCAGCGCGATCTGGTCCTGCTCCTTCTTCGGCGGGCTCTGCAGGAGCTCGGGAATCAGGTCGTACAGGGCCTCGCTCGAGGTCGCGGTCAGGGCCTCGATGGCGGCTCCGCGCAGGGCGGTACTCTTGGAGTTACGGGCAATGTCGATCGCACCCTCGGGCCCGGTCAGCTGGATCTCCACCGCCAGGGCGTGCCGCCACAGCCACGCGTCCTCGGCGCCGTTGGCGTCCTCTCGCCAGTCGGCGAGGGCCTGCGCGAGCCCGTCCTTCCCCTTCTTTCCAATGGCGGCAAGCGATGAGGCCATCAGATAGCGCTCCTGGTCCTTGGGCAGGTCGGGCTTCTCGTATCGGCGGGCAAGCTCGCTAATGGCCTCGGGCTCCCGGGACCTGGCGAGCGCTTCGTAGGCCTGGATGTGATAGCGGAGCGGCAGCCGCAGCATGAGCTCGTTCACCTCCTCCATCAGCGCCTCGAGTGCTTGGGTGTCCTGACCCATGGTCCTGGGAGCCGCTCCGGCGTGGCCGAGGCTGAGGGCGAAGACGGCTGCGAGGGCAGGGAGGTGACGCATGGGAGGTGTCTGTGGGGGATGGAGCGGCGGGAGTCCAGAGTACGTCCTCGATCGGGATACAACCTCGCCGGAAATCGGGGAGGTCCGGAGGAGACCAGGCAACGCAAATCGGGCGTGCCTTTGCCCGGAAGGCGACGTGCCTCAATGCGAACCACTGCTCGTCACCCAGAGGCGCTGATGTCGGGGTCGAGCCGGAGAAGTTGAAGCTCGCGCAAAACTCGGCGCCCAGATTTGTTCGCGGTGGGGTAGTTTTGAGCCAGGCGCCCGGAGCTTCTTGCCGGGTCGCTAACGGACCCTTGGTACTGCTCTGTTCGCCTCAGTTAAGGCGCTCGGACTCCTCTTCCCTACCTTCCCCCACGCTTCATGTTTAAGAAGACCAGCACCACCTTCGTGGCGGCTCTGTGCGTCGCCAGTGCGGCTTCCGCGCAGGTCACCAATGACGACTGTGCCAACGCAGCTCCCGCGCCCCTCGGCGCGACGGCGTTTGACACCACCCTCGCCATCGACGAGGCCGTGATCCCGTTCAACTGCGCCGGTGGCGGCGGACCGGACATCTGGTACTCGTACACCGCTGCGACGACCGATGACCTCACGTTCGACCTCTGCGGCTCGAGCTACGACACCGCCCTGACGGTCTACAGCGGCACCTGCGCCGCGCTGAACGAGATTCAGTGCAACGACGACTCGTGCGGCCTCCAGAGCTCCGTCACCGTCGGCGGCGTCGCCGTTGGTAACACCTACCTCCTCCGCATCGCTGGCTTCGCCGGCGGCACGGGCTTCGGAACGCTCAACATCACCGAGGTCGTCCCGCCCCCGGGCGTCGGTAACGACACCTGCGCCACGGCGACTGCCCTGACGCTCAACACCCCCGCGGCCACGGACAACACCCTCGCCATCGACGAGGGCCTGTTCCCCTTCGCCTGCGCCGGCACCACGGCCCCGGACATCTGGTACACCTTCACGTCGGCCAGCACCAATGACCTGCGCTTCGAGCTTTGTGGCTCCAGCTATGACACGGCCATGGAGGTCTTCGACGGCTCCTGCACCGCGCTCAACCTGATCGAGTGCAACGACGACAGCTGCGGCCTTCAGAGCGCCGTGACCGTCCCGAACGTCGTGGCGGGTACCCAGTACTTCGTCCGCGTCGGCGGCTGGAACGGCTCGACCGGCTTCGGGACCATCCAGGTCACCGAGCAGACTCCGCCCCCGCCGCCCGCTCCGAACTGCGTCGAGACGACCTTCGCGAACAACAACGGTGGAGCCGCTGGCGGCGCCGTCTACTTCGACATCACGGTCACCCAGTCCATCTCGATCGCGCAGCTGCAGGTCAACACCGGTAGCGCCCAGACCGCGATCTCGGTGTACACGGTCGCTGGCACGTACCTCGGCAACGAGGGCAACGCTGGCGCCTGGACGCTGGTGGCTGAGGACGACGGTCTCGGCATCGGTAACGGTGCTGGCGCCCAGTCCCAGGTCGACCTCGCGACGCCCTTCTCCCTCGCCCCTGGTACCTACGGCATGTGCCTGGTCGGTGACAACTTCACCACCGGCATCACCATGGCCCACGCCTACACGAACGGCACCGGCGCCAACCAGAACTACGTGAGCGGCGACGGTGTGATCACCCTCGACCTCGGCGCGGCGGACAACGCTCCCTTCGCCGGTGGCAACTTCTCCCCGCGCGTCTGGAACGGCGTCATGTGCAGCAGCGGCCCGATCGCCCCGGGTACCAACTACTGCACGGCCAACGTCAACTCCACCGGCGTCGCCGCCTCGATGAGCGCCTCCGGTAGCAACTCGGCCTCGGCCAACGACCTCGTCCTCGAGGCCAACGACCTGCCGATCAACTCCTTCGGCTTCTTCCTGACGTCGCAGACCCAGGGCTCCGTCGCCAACCCCGGCGGCAGCCAGGGCAACCTGTGCCTCGGCGGTGCGATCGGTCGTTACGTCGGCCCGGGCCAGATCCAGAACTCTGGCGCCGGCGGGCAGATCACCCTCGCCATCGACAACACGCAGATCCCGCAGCCCACGGGCTTCGTGGCCGTCGCCGCCGGTGAGACCTGGAACTTCCAGGCCTGGCACCGTGATTCCGTTGGCGGTTCCGCCACGTCGAACTTCACCGACGGCTACGAGATCACCTTCAACTGATCTCGGAGCCCAGCGGGCCCTGCCCGCTGCAGGCAATGAAGGCGCCCCCCGTCGAGCTGACGCTCGACGGGGGGCGCCGCCTCGTTGGAGGCGGTGAGACGAGGCCTGAAGGCGCGGCGTCCTCGGCGGCAGTGCGCTAGCATGGGGAGGGAATCAGACAGACGACCCCCGACCATGCTTCGAACGGACTCACCTGGCCCCGCCACCCATCTCCTCCTCGCTCTCTCGGCCGCCGTGCTCGCCCTCTTGGCCGCGGCGCCGGCCATCGGGGCGGACCCATCGGGCGCACTCGCCGAGGCGGGGGAGCCCGCGGACCCGAGGAGCTGCTCCGGGGATGACACCAAGCCTTCACTCATCGTCGACCCGTCCAAGGCGACGTTCGAGACCCTGATCCTCCAGCAAGGGGCGCAGATCCAGCACCGCTTCGAGTTCAAGAGCGGAGGCGGCGGGCCCCTCGTCATCGAGCGGGTGATCCCGAATTGCGGCTGCCTCGATCCGAGCCTGAGCTTCAGGGCCGCGGGGGCAAAGGAGTACCAGGCCTACACGGTCGGGGAGCCCATCCCGGCGGGCGCGGATATCGCGCTCGACATGGGTGTGGACACGCTCCTCAAGCAGGACCGTTCGAAGCTGACCCTCCAGCTGATCACCAACGCCTCCGAGCTCCCGACCACCTTCGTCCTGATCGCCAACGTCGAGCCCCGGTTCCGGGTGACCCCCGCCGGGCTCGTCTTCGGGGACTTCCGCTCCGACGAGGAGCGCTCGGGTGAGATCGACATCGTCAGCACCAGCGGGAAGCCAGTCCGCTTCGTCCGGGACGAGGCCACGCGGCTGCCGCTGCCGCCGGGGATGACGTTCCAGTTCGAGCCGGTGCAGCCCGACCCGGATGGTCGCTCGAACCACTGGAAGCTCCGGGTCCAACTCGCGGCGGGAATGAAGGAGGGGCCGGGGGGCTACCGCTTCCTCTTCGTGTCCGACGAGCCGATGCCCGAGACCCCGACCCTGGCCAAGCGCCGGGCCGCGGCGAAGGCCCGGGGGCGGAGCTTCGGCCCCTCCTCCGCAAACTTCGCCGTCAACATCCTGACCAACTACCGCGTCCTGGGAGACCTCGAGATCACCCCTGGTGTCGTCAGCTTCGGGCAGATGCGAGCGGGCCAGACGCTCCAGCGGCGGGTCAAGCTGGTGGCGACCAAGCCCGGCATCGACCTCTCCAAGGCGCGGGCCTACATCCGCGGGACCCTGGGGCTCGAGGTCCCCCTCGCGGATTGCATGAGCGTGAAGACCCGCCCCATCGAGGGCGAGGACGCGCTCGAGGTGACCGTGACCATCAACGGCGTCCCGGCTGGCTTCAAGGGCACGATCCGCTGCGAGCTGGCGTTCGACACCGGCTACGAGAAGAAGCCGCTGGTGCGGGTTCCCATCACCGGCGTGGTGCTCTGATCACCCTTCAGGTGTCTCGTCGGCCGGGTTCGGGTAGATCCGGCGCAGGAGCGGCACGGCCGCGATGGCGCCGAGGAGCTGGACGACGATGAACGACGGGGCGTTGGCGGGGGCGATGCCGGCGAACGTGTCGGAGAGCGTGCGCGCGATCGTGACCGCGGGGTTGGCGAAGCTGGTGGACGAGGTGAAGTAGTACGCCCCTGCGATGTACGCGCCCACGGCGTAGGCGGCGAGGTGGGCGCGGCCGGAGCGGACCACGCCGTGGATCACCCCCACGAGGCCCAGCGTGGCCACGAACTCCGCGAGGAGCAGGTGAGGGCCCGTGCGAGCCTTGGTCGAGATCTCGATGGCGGGGAGCTCGAACATCAGGTTGGCGAGGCAGACACCGACGATCGCGCCGGTGATCTGGGCCACGGTGTATTCCAGTGCCTCCCGAGTGGAGAGCCCACCCGAGAGTCGCGCCGCCAGGGTGACCGCCGGGTTGAAGTGGGCGCCGGAGGCCTCCTGGAGGGCCAGGATCAACGCCACGAGGACGGCCGCCGTGGCGATGGCGTTCTGCAGGAGCTGCAGGCCGACGTCGCCCGGGGAGAGGCGCTCGGCCATGATGCCCGAGCCCACGACGCCGGCGAGGAGCGCGGCAGTCCCTACAAACTCGGCGAGGAAGGCGCGCCAGTTCATGCGAGGGGAACCCCGAGCTCGCCGAGCAGCTGCTGGACATGGCCCTTGATCTCGTCGCGGACGGTGCGAACCAGCGAGATGCCCTGCCCGGCCGGGTCCGTGAGCGTCCAGTCAAGATAGCGCTGGCTCGGGAGGATCGGGCACTGGTCGCCGCAGCCCATGGAGACCACGACGTCCACCTTCGCGACGACTTCAGGGGTCCAGCGCTTGGGAGCAGCGCCAGAGATGTCCACGCCCACCTCGGCCATGGCCTCCACGGCCACCGGGTTCACCACCTCGGCGGGAGAGGAGCCGCCGGAGAAGATCTCGACGCCGTCGCCCCCCAGGGCCTGTGCCCAGCCGGCGGCCATCTGGGAGCGGCCAGCGTTGTGGCCGCAGAGGAAGAGAATGGAGGGCTTGGCCCCGTCGTTGGAGTGCTGCACGGCGCGAGTTTAGGGATGGGGACCGGGTCGTGCCTCCATGGGGCCAGCGGGGCGGGATTAAGATCGTGTGGGTCCGCCCGTCAGGCTCTCCGGGGCTGCCGCCGACTCCGATCCCATGCTCCCTCCGAAGAAGACGCCGCTCACCGGCCTGATCATGCTCGTGGCGCTGGGGTGTGGAGCCCCGGAAGGTGGGTTCGCCGGAGGCGCGGGCCCCGCGATCGGGCCCAGCGGGCCAGACGGGCGCCACCCGGCCGCCCCGGAGTCGGGGCAGCAGCAGGATTCGCGGGCCGCCGCGATGGAACGGACCCGGGCGCAGTTCGAGGCGGCGCGCCATGGAGCGCGCATTCACGCCTCGAGCGGGTGTCCGCTCTGCGCCGACCCGCTCGCCGGTCGCGTGCCCTCGGAGGCGCTCCTGAACGGGCCCGCCGAGGTCTGGAACTGAGGGTGGAGTCAGATGTCCGAGGCGACGAGCGGGTCCGCCTCGAGCACCGCGCCCCCCGGCGGTACCTCGATGATCAGGCTCCTCTCGACGCCGTTGTTGGCGAGCTTCACCTCGTACTCGCCCTCGTAGAGCCCCGTAAGGGTGTACATGCCGCTGGCGTCGGTGGTGGCACGTCGGGTCAGGTTGCCGTTCCGGCGCCCCGTGGCGCGGACGTCCACCCCGACCAGCGGCAAGCCCTCACGGTCGTGGACGATTCCGCGGATCCGACCCGACGGGGTCAGGTGGTCGTCAATGTACCGCTCTTCATCCTCGTCCAGCGTGAACGCCAGCCGGAGGCTGTAGTCCTGTCCAGCCTCGCCGCCGGAGCGGGCGTAGAGGAAGTACTCGCCGGGCGCACATCGCTCGAACGTGAACTCGCCGTTCTCGTCGGTGGAGGTGTGTTGCTGGCGAGCCGCGCTCCCCGGGGCGGACTTGGAGAGCAGTCGCAGGAAGCAGTCGATCCCCTCCGGTCCGCCAGCATCCGCCCGTAGTCGGCCCCTCAGCCTCGCGGTCCTGAAGAGCTGAATCGTCACCTGATGGACCTGAGGCTCGGCCTCGGTGAGCTGCACCTCCACGGACGAAGCCAGCCAGTCCGGGCCCGAGTCCGCTGAGTCGTCCGGCGCCTGGGACGGCCTGTAGTTTCGGAAGAGCCCCTCGAGGAGGGCTTGTTCCTCGAGGCTCGGTGAGGCGCCGTTCCCCACCGACTGCGGCGCCTCGGGTGAGCTCGTGTCCACCGGCTCGAAGTTCAGGACGATGTTGGTGGCCGCGAGGTCGAGCTGCCCGTTCCCGAGCCGGATGGTCGTGGTGGAGCCCTCAGACTGGAAGGAGAGCCCCTCCCAACCGATGAATTCGCTGGCGGGTGCGTGCAGTTCCACGGCCCCTGGCCCCGCGACCGCGAAGGAGAAGCGGCCCATGGCGTCCGTCGTGACGCTCTGCATGTCGTCGATGGAGGGGCCGTTGATGGACAGGCTGCCGTGTGGGCTCGGCGGGTCGGTGACGCTGGCGAATCGGGGTGGGAAGTGTCGGTCGGGGAGGCGGTTCTCGTCGGAGGAGGACCACCAGCAGCTGACGGTGACCCCCTCGATCGGCTGGCCATTGGCGTCCGTGACCACTCCACCGACCGAGTACTCGAGGGCCTCGATCGAGATGGGTGCGCCACCCGCCAGCACGTCGACGGGGCCCACCGAACCGAGGGCCACCCGCTCCCCCTCCACCACGAAGGCGGTGAAGACCCAGGATCCCCGGGGGAGCGACTCGAAGGCCCACTCACGCGGCGCGAGGTTGGACGCGGTCACCGACCGCGCCTCCTCCTCGGCGGCTCCGGGGCGGTGGGCCCAGACCGTCGTGATCGCGTCGGAGGTGAACGTCGGCTCGGCCCGGACCCGGCCCGTGACCCGGTGCCCGGAGTTCGATCGGGCGTCCGTCGAGGTCGTGGTGTCCGGTGCGGAGGGCACCTCCGCGCGCCGTCGCTCATCGGCGTGGACGGCGGAGAGGTCGGCCGGCCCTCCAGCCGCCTCCTCGGCACGCTCGGCGGATTCGGGGCGCACCTCTAGGCCGCTGCCCGGGTCCGCCTCCGAGCCGCCGAGGGCGACCCACAGGACGCAGGCCAGCGCGGAGGCGGCCGCGGCGGCGGCGAGGCGGAGTGAGGTGGTCATCGTGGGAACGGCGTGGGCTGCTCGCCCAGGGGCGTACGCGGCCCAGGGCCGATCCCTTGGCGGGAATCCGAGAGAACGACGGGGCGTGGCCGGATCACATGTTCCGGCGGTACTGCCCGCCCACCTCGTAGAGCGCCGCGGACATGTCACCGAGGGAGGCGACCTTGGCGACCTCGAGGAGGGCGTCGAAGGTGTTGCCGCCATCCAGCGCGGTTCGCTGAAGGCCGTCGAGCGCCGGGCCGGAGGCGTCCTGGTTCCGGGCCTGGAATGCCTCGCGGCTCGCGATGGCGTACTGCTTCTCTTCCTCGGTGGAGCGGATGACCTCGCCCGGGACGATGGTGGGTGAGCCCTTGTCGTCCAGGAATGTGTTCACGCCCACGATGGGGAGCGCGCCGGAGTGCTTGAGGGCCTCGTAGTGGAGGGACTCCTCCTGGATCTTGGACCGCTGGTACATGCGCTCCATGGCGCCCAGCACGCCGCCGCGCTCGGAGATGGAGTGGAACTCCTCCATCACCGCCTCCTCCACGAGATCGGTCAGCTCCTCGATGATGAAGGAACCCTGGAGGGGGTTCTCATTCTTCGCGAGGCCAAGCTCCTTGTTGATGATGAGCTGGATCGCCAGCGCCCGGCGCACGGACTCCTCCGTGGGGGTCGTGATCGCCTCGTCATAGGCGTTGGTGTGCAGGCTGTTGCAGTTGTCGAACAGCGCGTACAGAGCCTGGAGCGTCGTGCGGATGTCGTTGAACGCGATCTCCTGCGCGTGCAGCGAGCGACCGCTGGTCTGGATGTGGTACTTGAGCTTCTGGGAGCGCTCGGAGCCCTCGTACATCTCCCGGACCGCCTTGGCCCAGATCCGGCGGGCGACGCGGCCGATGACGGAGTACTCGGGGTCGGTGCCGTTGGAGAAGAAGAACGACAGGTTGGGCGCGAAGTCGTCGATCTTCATGCCCCGCGACAGGTAGTACTCCACGTAGGTGAAGCCGTTGGCGAGCGTGAAGGCCAGCTGGGTGATGGGGTTCGCCCCCGCCTCGGCGATGTGGTAGCCGCTGATCGAGACGGAGTAGAAGTTCTGCACGTCGCGCCGGACGAAGGACTCCTGGATGTCGCCCATCATCCGCAGGGCGAACTCGGTCGAGAAGATGCAGGTGTTCTGGGCCTGATCCTCCTTGAGGATGTCGGCCTGGACCGTGCCCCGGACCGCGCTCATGGCCTCGGCCTTCAGCGTCTCGTAGACATCGGCGGGGAGGACCTCGTCCCCGGAGAGCCCGAGCAGCATCAGGCCGAGCCCGTCGTTGCCCTCGGGGAGCGCACCTTGATAGCTCGGCCGCTCGAGCCCCTGGTCGTCGTACCTGGCCTTGAAGGCCGCCTCGACCTCGGCCTGGAGGCCGTGCTCAACGATGTACTTCTCGCAGCGCTGGTCGATGGCGGCGTTCATGAAGAACGCGAGGACCATGGGTGCGGGGCCGTTGATGGTCATGGAGACCGACGTCGTGGGGGCGCACAGGTCGAAGCCGCTGTAGAGCTTCTTCGCGTCGTCGACCGTCGCGATGGAGACCCCGGAGTTGCCGACCTTGCCGTAGATGTCGGGGCGCGTCGCGGGGTCCTCCCCGTAGAGCGTCACGGAGTCGAAGGCGGTGGAGAGGCGCGCCGCGGGGAGCCCGCGGGAGACGTAGTGGAAGCGGCGGTTGGTGCGCTCGGGGCCGCCCTCGCCGGCGAACATGCGCGCGGGGTCCTCCCCCTGGCGCTTGAGGGGGAAGACGCCCGCGGTGAAGGGGTACTCGCCCGCCACGTTCTCCTGGAAGCGCCAGCGGAGCACGTCGCCCCAGTCGCGGAAGCGCGGCAGGGCCACGCGCTTGACCTTGGTGCCGGAGAGGCTCTCGACGGTGAGCGGCTGGCGTAGGGTCTTGCCGCGGACCTGGAACTCGAAGTGGTCCTTGCCGAAGCGCTCGAGGATGGCGGGCCAGGCCTCGAGGGACTTGCGCGCGCGCCCGTCGAGCTCCTTGGCGAGCTCGTCGTAGCGATCGAGCAGGGCCGCGACGCCCGGGCCGTCCCCCTCGCGGGCCTCGAGGGCCGGGAGCACGTCGGTGTTCGGGTCGTCGCCGCGCAGGGCGAGGATCGAGCCGTGCAGCTGGTAGAGGGTTCGCGCGAGGGCCGCCTGGCGCTCCACCCAACCGTCGAAGCGCGCGGCGCTCTCCTTGATCTCGTCGAGGTAGCGGACACGGTCCGGGGGGATGACCGAGCGCTTGTCGCCGTCCGCCGTCGCGAGGTCACCGGCGGGCGCGAGGGGGGCGCCCGTGCGCTCGACGATCCTGTTCATCAGCGCCACGTACAGGCGGTTGGTGCCGGCGTCGTTGAACTGGCTCGCGATGGTGCCGTGCACCGGCATGTCGTCGGGGCTCGTCTCCCACAGCTCGCGGGCGCGCTGGACCTGCTTCTTGACGTCGCGCATGGCGTCGAGGCTGCCGCGCTTGTCGAACTTGTTGATGGCCACGAGGTCGGCGTAGTCGAGCATGTCGATCTTCTCGAGCTGCGTCGCCGCGCCGTACTCCGCCGTCATCACGTACAGCGACGCGTCGCTGTGGTCGGTGATCTCCGTGTCGGACTGACCGATCCCGCTGGTCTCGACGATGATGAGGTCGAAGCTCGCCGCCTTGCAGAGATCGATGGCGGACTGCACGTGCTTCGAGAGGGCGAGGTTGGCCTGGCGCGTGGCGAGTGAGCGCATGAACACCCGCTCGTCGTGGATCGCGTTCATGCGGATCCGGTCGCCCAGGAGCGCGCCGCCGGTCTTCCGCTTGCTCGGGTCCACCGACAGGATCGCGATCGTCTTCCCCGGCTGATCACGCAGGTAACGCCGCACCAGCTCGTCCACCAGGCTCGACTTGCCGGAGCCGCCGGTGCCGGTGATGCCGAGCACGGGCGCGTCCTTCCCAGCCCCGGCGGCGCTCCGCTGCTGGAGCTGGCCGGCGATGACCTCGGCCCCGTTCTCCAGGTTCTCCGCCAGGGTGATCAGCCGCGCCAGCTGGTCGTGGGCGCAGGCGGGGAGGTTCGTCACCAGCTCCTCGATGGGGGCGCTGGCGGCTGCCGACTTGTCCACCTCGGCGCACCGCTCGAGCAGGTCGTTGATCATCCCCTGCAGCCCCATGGCCCGGCCATCGTCCGGGGAGTAGATGCGCGCCACGCCAGCGGCGTGGAGCTCCTCGATCTCTCCGGGGAGGATGGTGCCGCCGCCTCCGCCGAACACCTTGATGTCGGCGCCGCGCTCGGCGAGCAGGTCCACCATGTACTTGAAGTACTCCACGTGGCCCCCCTGGTAGGAGGTCAGGGCGATGCCGTGGGCGTCCTCCTGGATGGCGCAGTCGACGATCTCGGCCACCGAGCGGTTGTGTCCCAGGTGGATCACCTCAGCCCCGGAGGACTGGAGGATCCGGCGCATCACGTTGATGGCCGCGTCGTGCCCGTCGAACAGGGACGCGGCCGTCACGATGCGGACGGGGTGCTGGGGGCGGAAGGGCGCGGTGGGCTCGCTTGCGGTCGAGTGGAGGGCCATGCTGATGGGGGACGGCGCCCCGAACCGGGTGTTCGGAGGCGGGCCGTCGACTCCTCAAGTTAGGCGGCGGGCGAGGGGGCGGCAATCGGCGCCCCCGCTTCCGTTCATCCCGGGGCCCGGAAGCAGGCTCAGCGGCCAGCCGCGCGCCACTCGAAGTCGATCAGCACGGCCCCGTGGTCGCTGGGGAAGGCGCGCTCGGTGCGGGGCAACTCGGCGGGCTCATGGCGGTCGGGGAGGACCCTGGCGGCCACGGGCACGAGCCTCAGGTCGCCCTCGGTGGCCGGGCGGCGGTAGAGCCGGTCGATCCGGTCCAGGGGCATCGGGGCCTCGACGGTCCCCCGGGTCATGGGCGTCCAGGTGAAGCCCGGCCGGCGCAGGGGGTCGGGGTGCACCTCCCGGAACGTGTCGAGGAACCCCTCGGCGGCCATGCGGCGGCTGACGGGGAGGTCCAGGGGGCGCTTGAAGCGGAAGGCCCGCGCCGTGTCCTCGGTCCAGTCCAGGTGAGACGGGCAGTTCCAGTCGCCGCCCACGAGCAGCGGGACCGAGCGATCGAAGCGGCCGGTCTCCTCCAGGTGCTCCAGGAGCGCGTTGGCCTGGCCCAGGCGGTTGGAGCCCTCGGACTCGCAGCGGAGCAGGTCGGCGTTGGTGATGTCCGGGTCGTCCCGCAGGGCGTAGGCGACGTAGGCTCGGTAGTCGATCCACGTGCTGTAGACGTCGAACGCCCGGCCAGCCCGGTCCTCGAGTCGCGCGCCGACCCCGTGCCAGGTCGCGTGGAAGTAGCGGTCACGGATCTCGAGCGGGGTCAGCACGCACAGGTGGGTGCTGTCGCCTTGCCAGCTGTTCCAGCCGAGCTCCTCCGCCATCCAGGCGCCGAGTTTCGGTCGCTCCCCGTCGATGTCGTAGCTCTCCTGGAGGAGGCACACGTCCGGAGAGAGGGCGCGGACCTGGGCCAGCGCCTTCTCGGCCCCGTTGGTGTAGGGGTTCGCGCCGCGCTCGATGTTCCACACGAGGACCCTCAGCCCGCGGGTCTCCTCTGCGGGGGCCTCCTGCGGGGCCGGCTCCTGTGCGCCTGCGGCGAGGGCGAGCGCCGACGCCGCGGTGAGCAGGACCAGAGCGGCGCCACCTCGGGCCTGGGTGGGGCGGGCCGCGGAGGTTGTCGTGATCACGGCGTCTCGCGCACCTCGGGGGCCTTGCGGCTCTCGATGAGGGCCTTGCCGTCCTCCTCTCCGAGGGGCTGGACCGTGGCCTTCTTGCTGCCGGAGTCCACGCGCATCTCGTAGTAGTACGTCCTTCCACCCTCGCCGTCGAAGCCGAACACCGCCTCCACGGGCTTGCCGTCGATGGCCGACCCGTGGAAGAGAGCCTGGACCACCGTGCGCCCCGCCGGGAGGTCCCAGCACAGGTAGCCTGCCTTTCCGAGCCGCCCGACCGTCTGGTCGTTGACGACGATCTCCACCGATCGTGCCCCGCCCATCATCTGGGTGGAGCGTGCCGCGTAGATCCGACACATGTCCCCCGCGGGACCCGCGGCGGGGTCCGGCGTGGGGAAGGTCTGGTAGGTCGTGGCGGCGCAGGAGAGCGCGACCCCGGCGAGGAGGCCGGCGAAGGCGAGGCGGAGGCGTGAGATCATGGGGCGGTCGGTTCGGGACAGAGGGGCTGTGAGGCTAACCCATCGTGTCCCTCGGTAGGGGGTGGCGGGCCTCCGGCGAGGGGTGGGGGCGGCCCCTCGGAGGGCTCCATTGGGTCAGCCCCGAGGAAGAACAGGACTTTACTCTTCGTTCCACGGGTGCCTGGCCGATCTTCCTCCCCACGGGCCGAGGCACGCTCCTCGGCTGGCCCCGTATCCGATGGAACCTCCGACCCACGAAGCCTGCTCACCCGGTCCTGGCAAGGGGCAGCTCCCTGCGAGCCTGGCGGACCCCCACCCCAGCCGACTCGGGGTCGGGCACCCCTTCAGGGACGCTATCATCGACGCCCACCGCGCGGCGCTCGCGAGCGGGGAGCCCTTCTACCTGGATCCCGAGTCAGGGCTGTGGGTCATGACCGCGGCCAGCCTCTGGGAGCGGGCCTGCTGCAACAACGGTTGCCGCCACTGCCCTCACCTGGAGCGCTGAGGCCCGATGTGTCGGTTTGAGGCACCGGCCGTCGTCCAGCCGGCGCCTCCCCCCCGGACGCCCAACCAGGCGGCCCTGCGGGACCGAACTCGGGAAGTCCCGAATAGCGTTTCGCTTTTTGAGAGGCACACTGTCCTCGGGAGTCCTAACCGGGCTCCTCTCCTTCCTTTCTAGCTCTCTTTTCATATGCCGCACCGGACCCTTGAATTCGGGTCGGAGAGGCCCCGCACCTCGAGGCACTGGCTGCCCGAGTTCGTGCTCTTCTCTGTCTGCCTGCTCACCCTCCTGATCGGCTTCAGCGGCTGATCCATCCCTACCAGGGGCCCATCGGATCGGACCCCTGACCTGTCCCCGGGCCCCCGCTGGCCCGTCGCCGCTTCGCCAGGCTCCTTGGTCTCCAGGGGGCCTGGAGACATTTCAGGAGGAGCCGTGGGCGTCCCAACGGGGTGCCCCAGACCCAGAGGGGAGCCCCGTATCCAGAGGGGAGCCCCATATCCATCGGACAGCCTCAGACGAGATCGAGCAGGGCCTGGGCCGCCTCGTCCTGGGCGCTGGTGACCTGGGCGTTGATGGCCTCGAGGCCCTCCTCGAAGGCCCGCCGGACGCTCTCGGAGTAGCCGCGCCGGTCGGCGCCGTGCTCCCCCCTGAAGGCCTTGAGGAAGTGGTTGCGCTTTCGGTCGAGGGCATCCTGGCGGCGCACCCACGCGCCCATGGCCTCGCGCACGGGCTCCAGGGCTGTCCCCTCCGAGCCCCCCAGGTCACGGAAGAGTGCCTCGGCCCGAGGCGTCAGATCCAGCACCACGCTCGGTCCCTTGCCCAACCCGCAGCCGTCGCCGTCGCTTGAGAACAGGGCCGCCCCGGCCTGGTCACCGCGGGAACGGTAGACGGCCTCTTGAAGAAAGGACCGGGCGAGGGCGAGGCGCTCTCCGCCCGGTCCTGCCTCACCGCTCATCCGCAGTGCTTGGCGTACGCGTCGGAGAGGTTCTTCGCGACGGCGTCGGCCTGCTGCCCTTCGATGTCATGGCGCTGGATCATGTGGACGAGCTGGCCGTCCTTCATGAGCGCGATCTGGGGCGAGCTGGGCTGGTACGGCTTGAAGTACTCGCGCGCGCGCTCGGTGGCCTCGCGCTCCATGCCGGCGAAGACGGTGACGACGTTGTCGGGCTTCACGTCGTTCATCATGGACAGCCGCAGGCCGGGGCGAGCGGAGCCGGCCGCGCAGCCGCACACGGAGTTGACGAAGACGAGCGTGGTGCCCGGTGCTTTGACCGCCGCGTCGACGTCCTCGGAGGTCAGGAGCTCCTTGACTCCGATCGAGGTGAGTTCGTCGCGGAAAGGCTGGACCATCTGCGGGTCGTACATGGGGCTCTTTGGGGTAGCTGGGTTCGGGCGGTTGGAGAGTTCACATCCAGTGGGGGCACGACTGCCGCCCGCGGGCCGAGGATCTTAGGCCCCCGGGCGCGGACCTGAAACCGCGTTGGAGGCGCCTTTCAGCTCCTTGAGACGCTCGGCGTAGGCCTTGCCCACGTCATTTCGCTTCAGGAACGCCACCACGCGCCTCGTATCGGTGCCGTCCACCACGGGGAGGGCGCTGACGCCACGCCGCGTGAACAGCCGCTGGACGTCGTGGAGGGAGTCCTCGGCGGTCACGGTCGCGACCTGCTCCCGCATGAAGTCCCGGGCCACGATGATGTCCTGGACCTCGTGCTCGAGGAAGATCCGGCGCAGGTCGCTCAACGAAAAGATCCCCACGAGGTTCTCCCCGTCGTCGACCACCGGGAAGTGGGTCTCCCGGGAGTCGCTCACGATCCGCATGGCGCGGCGGAGGGTCGTGGTCTCGTGGATGAGGGTGGGCTGCATGGAGTCGTCCAGCACATCGGACACCTTCAGGCTCTGCAGGACGTCCACGATGTACTCGCCCACGTGCGCCGGAGAGTCCACGGGCCCGCCCACCTGGGAGGGGTAGAGGGACCAGCGGGTGGAGAGGGTCATGTGAACGACCGCCACGATCATCAGCGGCGCCAGGAGGTCGTAGTTCCCGGTCATCTCGCTGACCATGACCACCGCCGCGATGGGGACCTTGGCGACGCCCGCGAAGAAGCCGCCCATCCCGACGAGCGCGAACTCGGAGGGGTCGAGGTCCAGGCCGGGGAAGACTGTGTCGGCGCCGACGCCGACGGCGGCGCCGAGCACGGCGCCGAGGCTGAGGGCCGGCGCGAAGAGGCCGCCCGCCCCGCCCGACCCGGCGGTGACGGCGGTCGCGAGCACCTTGGCCACGATCAGGAGCGTGAGCACCTTGAGCTCCAGGGCCCCGGAGAGGGCGGACTCCACGAGCGAGTACCCGCTGAAGGCCACCCCTGGCCCCTCGACGATCGGCCGCAGGGCCAGGGCGATGGCGCCCACCAGGAGCCCGCCGAGGGCGGGCCGCACGACGCCGGGCACCAGCGGCAGGCTCCGGAAGAGGCGCTCCACGGCGCGGATCCCGTGCACGAAGAGCCAGCCCACGGCGGCGGCGAGGATGCCGAGGACGATGTAGCCGCCGATCTGCTTGAGCCCCCCGAAGGAGAGGTGCTCGGCGACCGCCCGGGGGATCATCACGGCCCGCTCCTCCCCGAGGATCGCCTCGAAGGTGGCGTAGGCCACCGAGGAGGAGACGACGCAGGGGATGATCGCGTCCCCCTCGAACTCCCCGCGCCGGTACATCACCTCCGGCAGGAACAGCGCCCCGCCCAGGGGAGAGGCGAACATCGCCCCGACCCCGGCGCTGCCCCCGGCCATCAGCATCAGGCGGCGGTCGCGGTCGGAGAAGCCGAGTCGGTCCGCGATGGAGCTCCCGATGGCGGCGCCGATCTGCGAGATGGGGCCCTCACGCCCGCCCGATCCCCCGGAGCCGATGGTGAGGGTCGAGGCCACGGCCGTCACGGCGGCGACCCGGCCGCGGACCCGCCCCTTCATCCTGTGGAAGGCCCTGATGACCGCGTCGGTGCCCGCGCCGTCCCGCTCGGTGCCGGCGAGGTGGATCGTCAGCCCCACCAGCAGCCCGCCGAGGGTGGGGAGCGCCAGGACCAGGAGGGGGTTGGCGGTCCGGAGGACCCCGCCCTCCGTGGTCCCCGCGACCCGGCCGAAGCCGTGCTCGGTCGCCGCGTCCACGAGCACAGTGAACGCCGAGGCGGCGACCCCGCCCAGCACGCCGATGACCGCGGCCAGGGCGATCCACTTCGTGAACCCCCGGAGCTGGAGCCAGTCTCCCGCCCCGGAGCGGCCACCGGTCGGGCGCTCGCCGCCGGTGGGGTCCGCAGACCCGTCGGTCCCGTGCTCGCTCATGATCCGGGCGCTCCGGGCCAGAGGTCATCGCGGCGCTCCCGCATCCGCTGGATGACCTCGGTGAAGACGTCGTTCTCGCCGAGGGCGCTGATCGCGTCGACGTTGAGCTGGCACACCGCGCACACCGGCCGCGCGCCGCGGTAGCTCATGATGTCCATCTCCTCGAGGACGACGTCCTCGAGGCCGTGGGCGGCGGCCTTGAGGGGGACGCCGTCCTCGTCGAAGCCGAAGAAGGACTTCACGTCCTTCGGCGACCGGCGGCAGAGGTAGCAGCGATCCTGGCCGTCGCCGACGGCGTGGAAGTAGCGCTGGAACTCATCCTCGAGTGACACGGCGGGAGTCTACCCCCGCGGAGGCCCCCAGCGGGACCCGTCCTCAGAGGAGCTCCCCCTCGGGGACACGCTCCACCTCCAGGGGCCGATCCGCCCGCGAGGTGATGCCGTACACCAGCTTGATCGGGTCATCCCCGAAGACGGCCTTCAGGCCGCCCAGCTCGTTCTCGAGGGTCGCGGTGGAGCGGGTCCCGCTGGGGACGACGACCGCCGCCACCGTGCGCTCGTCCGCGGTCCTGCCCACGGCGCGCACGTACTTGCCCTCGAACCGGCCCACCTCGACCAGCTCGGAGCCGACGATCTCGGCGGCCTCGCGGCGCAGGTGGTCCATGACGAAGTCGACCCGGGCGTCGTCGAACAGCGCGTCCATCTGTGGCCGGACGAACTCGGAGAGGACGCGCTCGCCGCGGCCGGCGTGGACGAGGGAGAGGTGGGGCTGGAGGAAGCGGAAGTGGAACGCGAGGAAGCGGTCCGAGATGCGGTAGCGGCCCTTGCGGGAGCGCAGGGGGTCCGGGTCGGTGATCGGCACCTCACGGTCCACCAGGCGAAGCTCGCGGAGGACGTGCAGGTACTTGCTCGCGGTGGGGGAGTCGACGCCCACGTTGACGGCGATGTCGCCGATGCGGCTCGCGCCTTTGGCCACCGCGGCGAGGATCGAGTTGTAGGTGTGCGGGGTGGTGAGCTCGGAGCGGAGCAGGAACTGGACCTCGTCGAAGAGGTACCCCTCGGGCCGCAGGATCTCCGTGATGATGTTGTCCTCGACGCTCTTGCTGTCGTCGAAGCGCCGAAGGTAGGCGGGCATGCCGCCGAGGATGGAGAAGGCCTCGATGCGCTGGCGGACCGACCACCCGGGGAAGAAGTTGAGCGCCTCGGTGGGGCGCAGGGGCTCGAGCCTGCGCTGACCGGTCCGCCTCCCGAAGAGCGGCGACCGCTCGGCGAGGACCTCCTTCTCCATGAACGACACCTGGCTCCCGCACAGCACGAGCATCAGGGACGACCGCTTGCCGCGCGTGTCCCAGAACTGCTGGAGCTGGCTGGGGAGCCCCTTGGTGGAGTCGCACAGGTAGGGGAACTCGTCCAGGACGAGGATCAGGCGCTCGTCCCCGGCGCGCTCGGCGGCGAAGCCCAGCGCCGCGCTCCAGTCGGGGAGCTCGATCCCGTCCAGCAGGGAGTCCCCGCCGAGCCCCTCCTTCAGGGCCTCCTTGAAGGACCGCAGGTTGTCCTTCTCGCGGACCTGGGCGGCCAGGAAGTAGACGGCGCGGTGCTCGCCGGAGCACAGGCGCTGCAGGAGCTCGGTCTTGCCGACCCGGCGCCTGCCGTAGAGCACGAAGAACTCCGGCCGGCCAGAGCCCGCGAGCTCCTCCAGGACCTTGAGCTCGTCCTCGCGTCCGATGAACTGGGGCTCCCCTCCGACGGTCATGGGCAGAGGATACGCCGCAGGGGTCAGACTCCAGCGGCCTGAATCGCCCCGATCCAGGGGCCGGGGTCATCGATGTAGGGGAAGTGGCCCCAGTGCTCCGCGCGCTCGGTGGGCCACTCGGCCCCCAGGGCGCGCAGGGCGGCGTCGTGCTCCTCCTCGTCGGTGAGCTCGTCCTGCCCGCAGAGCCAGACGCGGATGTCATCGATGGCCGGGGGCCGGCCGGCGAGGGTGCCCTCCAGGGACGCGAGCCAGCCGGCGTCCACCCACTCGTACAGGTGGGGGTAAGCAGAGCAGGTGGCGATACCGGAGAAGAAGGCCCGGCGCTCGTCGGCGTCGAGGGGTGAGAAGAAGTGCTCCTGCATGAAGCGCTCCTGCTCCTCGGGGTCCGCGAGGCGGCTCTGATCCTGGACGCCGCTGCTGGCGTCGCCAGCTCCACGGGCCCGGACGGTCTCCCAGGGGACGGCCCCCTGGATGATGGAGGGGAGGTCGGGGACCTTGGCCCGCGCCCGCAGGGCCAGGAGCACCAGACTCCCGAACCCGGTGGCATAGAGGAGGGGCTTCGAGTGGGACAGCCGGTACACGTCGACCTGCAGTTCGACCTGCTCCATGAAGGCGTCGAAGCTCGGCGCCAGCGGGCGCCCCTCGAAGCCGGGGTACAGGACCTCCTTCAGGTCGAACCCCAGGCCGCGGCAGGTGGCGCGGGCCCGGTTCAGGCGGCAGAGGGAGTGGCCCATGTCGCCGAGGACGAGGGGGCCGCGGCTCATCGACGCGCCTCCGCCTGGGGTCGCCCCTCGAACAGGTCGCCGTGGGTGATCTCAATCGATTCGCGCATCGAGTAACCGTTCGATGCGGCCAGCGGTCTGGAGGCGTCGAGCGCGCTTCCATCGCGATGGAGGGAAGATCTTGAGGGCCTTCCTCGAGCAGCTCTCCGAGGCGACCTCGGCGGGCCCGGGGCCCCGGCGGACGTGGGTCTTCGTGCCCTACGACCAGCTCACCCACCGGGTCGGGCCGCTCGCGAGGCTCCGGCCCTCGGAGGCCGGGATCGTGATGGTGGAGTGCCCCGCCAAGGCCAGCCGCCGCCCTTACCACAAGCAGAAGCTCTTCCTCGTGCTCGCCAACCAGCGCCGCTTCGCCCTCGAGCAGGCGGCGCGAGGGGTGGAGGTGCGCTATCTCGTCGCGGGGGAGGGCGAGGGATACGGGGAGCCCCTGCGGGCCGCCGCCGCCGAGGTCGGCCCCCTGGTGCACATGGAGCCCGCCGAGCGAGAGCTCCGCGCGGAGCTCTCGCCCCTCGTGGTCGAGGGTCTCCTCGAGGTGGTTCCCCATGAGGGTTGGCTCACCACCGCGGACGACTTCGTGCAGGGCACCGGCGCCGAGGCCCCCTGGCGCATGGACCGATTCTACCGCCACGTCCGCAAGCGCACCGGGATCCTCATGGACAGCGCCGGCAAGTACGAGGGCGGCAAGGTCAGCTTCGACGGGGAGAATCGCCTCCCCTGGCCGGGGGACCCGCCGGCCCCGAAGGTGCCCCGGTTCCGCCACGGGGACATCGAGCGAGAGGTCGCCGAGCTGATCGAGGAGAAGTACTCCGATCACCCCGGGGAGCTGGACCCCGGCGCGATCCCGACCCGCGCGACCCACGCGAGGAAGGTCTGGGCCTGGGCCCTGGAGGAGTGCATGGACTCCTTCGGCCCCTACGAGGACGCCATGAGCCGGGAGGAGGACAACCTCTTCCACACCCGCATCTCACCGCTGCTCCACCTGCACCGGCTTCTGCCCCGCGAGGTCGTCGAGGACGTGGCTTCCATGGACGCGCCGATCGCGTCCAGGGAGGGGTTCATCCGACAGATCCTCGGGTGGCGCGAGTTCGTGCGGCACGTGCACCGCGCCACGGACGGCTTCCGTGACCTGCCGGAGAGCGTCCGGTTGGAGCGCCCGCCGGCGGAGCTTCGCGGCGCGGCCCCCAGCGCGCTCGGGGCGGCCCGCTCGCTGCCCGAGGCGTACTGGGGCCAGGCCTCGGGCCTCGACTGCCTCGACGTCTCCGCGGGCCGCGTCCTGCGGGACGGGTACGGCCACCACATCGAGCGGCTCATGGTCCTCGCCAACCTGGGGACGCTCCTGGACGTGTCGCCCCGGGAGCTGACTGACTGGTTCTGGGCGTGCTACGTGGACGCCTACGACTGGGTGGTCGAGCCGAACGTCCTCGGCATGGGCACCTTCGGGGTGGGGGAGGCGATGACCACCAAGCCCTACATCTCCGGCGCGGCGTACATCGACCGCATGAGTGACTTCTGCGGCGGCTGCGCCTTCCACCCGAAGAAGACCTGCCCGATCACCCGGCTGTACTGGGCTTACTTCCAGCGGCACGCGGGCTCCCTCCACGGCAACCAGCGGGTCTCCATGCCACTGCGATCTCTCGCCAAGCGGGCTCCGGAGAAGCGGGCGGCTGACGAGCGCATCTTCGAGCACGTCCGTGAGGTCCTCGAGGCGGGCGATCGGCTGACGCCCGAGGGCGTCGCCGTCGCTGCCGAGGAGTGACCGGAGCGAGGCAGGAGTCGCCGGCGCCGCTCCCTCTCCAGGCCCCGGGAGAGGGGAGAGGTCCCTGGGGAATGCGGGCGTCTCCGCGGACGGCCGAGAGAGCCCGTTGCTCCGCATCCCGGGGGTCTGGCGAGGCGAAGCCCGTCCCGTGAAAGACCATGCCTACGTCATCCTCGGCGCGACCGGGGGCATCGGCAGCGCGCTCTGCCGTCGCATTACTGGACGCGGTGGTCAGCTGCTGCTCGCCGCCCGCGATGAGGCGAAGCTCGCCGCCCTCGGCGAGGAGCTCGGCGCGCCGTACATGGCCGTTGACGCGGCGGAGCCCGCGGACGTGAAGGCGGCCATCGAGCGCTGCAAGGAGGCGCACGGCCGCTTCGACGGCATCGTCAACAGCGTCGGCTCCATCCTCCTCCGCCCTGCCCACATGACCAAGGTGGAGGACTTCGACGCCACGGTCCGGACCAACCTCCGGTCGGCGTTCGCCACGGTCCACGCCGGCGCTGCCGCCCTGCGCCGCGGGGGGGGCTCGATCGTGCTCGTGAGCACCGCGGCCGCCCGAACGGGACTCCCGAACCACGAGGCCATCGCGGCAGCGAAGGCCGGCGTCCAGGGGCTCGCACTCTCGGCCGCGGCCACCTACGCCCCCCAGGGCATCCGCGTCAACGTGGTCGCGCCCGGACTGGTGGACACCCCGCTCGCCGCGCCGATCACCAGCTCGGAGAAGGCCCTCGAGACCTCCCGCGCCATGCACGCCCTCGGACGCATCGGCGAGCCGGACGAGGTGGCGAGCGCCATCGAGTGGATGCTGGATCCGGGCCAGGGCTGGGTGACCGGTCAGGTGCTCGGCGTCGACGGAGGCCTCTCGTCCGCGCGGACGCGCTGAGGATTCAGCCTTGTCCGGTGGACTGCTGCTCGCCGCGCACGCGGCGTCGACCTGGGCGCTGGTCGGGCTGATCTGGACGATCCACGTGGTGCACTATCCGCTCTTCGCATCGGTGGGCTCAGGCTTCCGCGCCTACCACGAGTCGCACATGCAGCGGATCACCCTGGTGGTGGGGCCGCTGATGCTCGTGGAGCTGCTGACCGCCATCGCCCTCTGGCTCTCGCCTCCGGCGGGGACCGAGGGCCGCGTGTGGCTCGTCGGGCTGGCACTCCTGGGCGTGGTGTGGCTGGAGACCGCCCTCTTCGCGGTTCCCCAGCACGGCCGGCTCGAGCAGGGCTTCGACGAGTCGACCCACCGTGCGCTCATGGCCGGCAACCTCGCGCGCACCCTCGCGTGGACCGCGCGGGGCGTGCTGGTGGGGTGGGTCATGGTGCGGCTGCTGGACGGGGAGGTGACCCCGTGAGCCGCCCGGACGCGATCGTGGTCGGTGCCGGGTTCGGCGGGCTTGGCGCGGCCCTGTCGCTCGCGGAGCGCGGCGCGCGGGTGCACGTCTTCGAGCGGCTGACCTACCCGGGGGGCTGCGCGTGCACCTTTGACCACGACGGGGACCGCTTCGAGGGCGGCGCGACGCTCTTCTCGGGCTTCGATGAGGAGCAGCTCTTCGGCCAGTGGATCGAGCGCCACGGCATGGCCGTGGAGTTCGAGCGGCTGAGCCCGGCGCTGGAGCTCCGCACCCCGCGGCACTCGGTGCTGGCCCACCGGGACCGGCACGCGCTGCGTGAGCAGTTCGAGCGCATGGAGGGCGCACCGGTCGCCGGGCTGCGCCGCTTCTTCCGCCTGCAGGAGCGGGTGGCCGCGGCCCTCTGGCCGCTCCTGGATGACGCGGAGCTGCTGCCCCCGTTCGGGCCGCGCGCGCTGGCTCGCCACGCAGTGCGGCTGGGCTCCTACCTCCCCCTGGCTGGGCTGGTGGGGCGGCCCCTGTGGCGTGTCCTCGAGCGCTACGGCCTCACGAACTTCGACCCCCTGGTCCACTGGCTCGACTCCCAGTGCCAGATCACCGTCCAGTGCGGTGTCCGGGAGGCGGAGGCCCCCTTCGCCTTCGCGGCCCTCGACTATCACCACCGCGGCGCGGTCCACGTCAAGGGCGGCATCGGCGAGCTCGCCTGGGGGATGGTCCACGCCATCGAGGCCCTCGGCGGCCGGGTCCACTTCAGCGCACCCGTGCGCGGCGTGGACCGGGATCCCCGCGGGCTCTGGAGCGTGCGGGGTGGCGGTGAGGAGCTCAGCGCGCCCCATGTGATCTTCAACACCCTGCCCCAGGACGCAGCGCGGATCACTGGCATGGAGGACCCCGCCCTCACGAAGCTCGGGCGCCGGGTCTCCGGCGGGTGGAGCGCGGGGATGATCTTCCGCACGGTGCGGCCTCCCGAGGGCTCCGGTCCGGGCGCCCATCACCTCGAGATGGTCGCGGACCCAGGGGCGCCCTTCCTCGAGGGGAACCACGTGTTCATGTCCATCGGTGCGGAGCGGGAGGGCGTCAGCAACCCCAGCCTGCGGCGGATGACGCTCTCCACCCACATCTCGGTGGACCGGATCCGAGGGGACCAGGACGGGGGCAGGGCGTACGTCCAAGAGGTCCAGGACCGGATGCGCCGCACGGTCGCGGAGCTCGCGCCGGAGTGGTGCGGGGTCGCGCGGGAGTTCACCGGCTCCGCGCGCACCTTCAAGCGCTGGACCGGCAGGTCGGAGGGACTGGTCGGCGGCATCCCGAGGCGGGCGGGCCTCGGCGCCTACGCGGGGGTTCTCGGCCAGCGCCTTCCGCAGGGGTTCCACCTCGTGGGGGACAGCGTCTTCCCCGGACAGAGCACGCTCGCGGTGGCGGCGGGTGGCCGAAGGGTCGCGGTGGAGATCCTCCGCGACCTGGGCGCGGGCGACCGGCCGCTGGTGCGGGCGGCAGCGCCGGCGGTCCGGCGATCTGGCGTCGCCTGAGAGGCGCCCGCGGCCGGCAGCGCAGGCCGGGTAGGGCCCGGACGCGGATTGTTAAGAGCCTTGAAGGATGCCTTCACGTGAAGGTGGGCTTCCTTTTGCACGTCCTTGAGGCGGCGTCCATAGCGTCCCCCTGTCCTATCGAAGCTGCCTCCCCCACTCACCCGCGACGTGTCGAGAAGCGCTCCATCTCTTGATGCGGCCTTTACGAAATTACGCCGGGACACCGCGAACCGATCAGGGTTCGACGCCTCACCCCCCCCCACCGCTCCCGTGCTCCACCGCACCGTCCTCCGCTGGATGGTGGCCGTCGTGCTGCTGCAACTCACCGCAGCCTTCACGTTCGGTCAGCAGTCGGCCTCAATCCAGGGCACGATCCGTGACGTCGACTTCGACGAACCCGCGGCCGGCGCCCGGGCGGAAATCGTCGAGCTCGGGAAGTCCGCCCAGGCGGACGCCCGCGGGGCCTACGTCTTCTCGGGCCTGCCGGCGGGTAGCTACACGGTGGTCTTCTCCGGACCCGGCTTCAGCAGCGAGGTCGTGGAGGTGGTGCTCGAGGAGGGCGCCCTGGAGATCGTCGATGCGGAGCTCACCAACAACTTCACCGAGCTCGACAAGTTCGTCTTCGAGCCCCCCATGAGCTTCGGGGGAGCGGGGGAGATCGGGCTGCTCAACCTGCGCTTCGAAGCCCCCTCACTCATCGACTCCGTGGGCCGAGAGCTCCTCTCCCAGGCCTCGGTCGGCAGCGCGGACGAGGCCCTCGGGCTGGTCTCGGGGGCCACCGTGTCCGCGGACTCGACGCCGGTCATTCGTGGCCTCCCCGATCGCTATGTCAGCTCCCAGGTGAACGGGGTGCGGCTGCCCTCCGCCAACGAGGACAAGCGCGCGGTCGAGCTCGACCAGTTCCCTCGGGCCGTGATCGAGAGCATCCAGGTCTCGAAGACCTTCACCCCGGACCAGCAAGGGGACGCCTCCGGGGGCGCGGTGAACCTCGTGCTCAACCGCATCCCCGACAAGCCCATCTTCAACTTCTCGGCCCAGACCAGCTACAACACCCAGGTCACCAACGAGCAGGGCTTCCTCTCCTATCGCGGGGGCGGCGTCGGCGCGCTTGGTCTTGAGGCTGACGAGCGGCCGATTCAGGCGCTGGGGGAGAACTGGTCGGGCGCGGTGGGGGTCTCGCCGTCCAGCGCTCCCACGGACTACAAGTTCAGCACCGCTCTCGGCGGCGGCCGGGAGCTCGACAGCGGCGTGGAGATCGGGGGCTTCCTCAGCCTCTTCTACGAGAAGGACAGCTCCTTCTTCGACAATGGGGTCGACGACAGCTGGTGGGTCAACAACGTGGTCGGGCCTGGGCTGACACCCCAGACCGGGCAGGGGGGCGTGAACGAGGGCGAGTTCGTGACGTCGCTCTTCGACGTGACCCAGGCCTCCCAGCTCGTGCAGTGGGGCGGGCTCGCCTCCCTCGGAGCGGAGTGGGACGGGCACAGCGTGGGGCTCGACTACCTGTACTCGCACACCGCCGAGGACCGCGCCACCCTGGCCGAAGACACCAGGGGCAAGGAGTACTTCTTCCCTGGCTACGACCCCAACGACCCCGCGGGGCCCGGGAACTACGGCAGCGAGTCGGACGCGGCGCCATACCTTCGGACGGAATCCCTCGAGTACACGGAGCGCACCACCGGGACGCTCCAGCTGAGCGGGCGCCACGAGATCGAGATGGACTCCGTCCCGCTGGGCGACTCCATCAAGCTCCTGCCGCCCATCCTCGACTGGAAGCTCGCGTCGAGCTTCGCCGACCTCGACCAGCCCGACAAGCGGCTGTTCGGGTCCCTCTGGAGGCCACCCAGCTACGACCCCGGCAACCCGACCTTCGGGATCCCGCCGGGCATCAACGACCCCTTCTTCGAGGCCTTCAAGCCGGCGGCCAACTTCACGCTCGGAAACCTCCAGCGGATCTTCAAGACCATCGAGGAGGACAGCAACCAGATCCAGCTCAACGCGGAGCTTCCGTTCGAGCAATGGAGCGAAGACAGGGGCTACCTGAAGGTCGGCTACTTCGACGACCAGGTCGACCGGACCTTCGACCAGGAGAGTTTCAGCAACTTCGGCGAGCCCTTCATCACCTACTCCGGCGGCTTCAACGAGTTCTGGAGCTCCAACTGGGAGAACGAGAACCACCCCATCAGCCAGGAGTTCGACCTGGACGTCGACTACGACGGCCAGTTCGACATCGACGCCTGGTACGGGATGCTCGACGTGCCCATCAACTCCTCCCTCTCGCTGATCGGCGGTGTGCGGCTCGAGGGGACCGAGATCGTCACGCGGCTCGATCCGGGCGCCGACGCCCAGTACTTCGACCCCGACGGGACAGCCGTCTCGGAGTTCACCCCGGAGATCCTGGCCGAGATCGCGGAGCCCTACACCGAGGACGACGTCTTGCCGTCCATCGCCGCGGTCTATGACGTGGACGAGAACTGGTCCGTGCGCGCGGCCTACAGCCAGACCGTGGCTCGCCCGACGTTCAAGGAGCTCGTCCCGATCCTCCAGCAGGAGTTCCTCGGGGGGCCCGTCTTCATCGGTAACCCCAACCTCGAGCTCGCTGGGCTTGCCAACTACGACCTGCGGGTGGACTACCGGCCCACCGCGGAGTCGCTGGTCTCCATTTCCGCCTTCCACAAGGACATCGACCGGCCCATCGAGTACATCCAGCGCGTCTTCGACTTCGGCTTCACCACGCCGGTCAACTACCCCAAGGGGCGCCTGAGCGGGGTGGAGTTTGAGGTGCGCCAGCAACTCGAGCCCCTCTGGGAGCGCCTTGAGGGGCTGTCCTTTGGCGCCAACGCGACGCTCATCGACTCCTCGGTGCGGCTCCCGCAGGACCAGGTCGACGTGTTCAGCGGGCTGGGCGTCGACCTCACCTCGAGGGACGCGACCAACGCTCCGGAGTACCTCTACAACCTTTACTTCACCTACCAGGTCCCCGACACGGGGACCCAGCTGGGGCTGTTCTACACCGTGCGCGGGGACACGCTCGTCACGGGGGACAGCGTGGGGCAGATCAGCAACTACATCCCGGCCATCTACCAGAAGGCGTTCGGGACCCTCAACTTCAGCCTCTCCCAGCGGCTCTCGCAGCACCTCTCGCTGCGGCTCCAGGCGAAGAACCTGACCAACCCGACGATCGAGGAGGTCTACCGGTCCGACTTCACCGGACCGGACGTGACCAACACCTCCTACACGCGCGGGATCGAGTACGCCCTCAGCCTCAGCGCGAACTTCAGCTTCTGAACGAGTGCGAACCCGTCCCAGCGACGGAGAACAGCCATGAACCGAACCAGCCAAGTCCGATCCTTCCGAACGCAGGCGCGCTGCGTCCTCCTCGCCGTGACCGGCGCGGGGGTCGTGACCCTGCTCGCCGGCTCGCTCACCGCGGGCCCGACCACCCAGGACGACCAGGAGTCGAAGATCCTGCTCACCCGTGCGGCGATGGAGGAATACGTCGACCTGAGGGGCGTCATCGGCCGGGAGAAGGCCAAGCTGGTCGAGGACAAGGAGTTCCTCGCGGACCAGATCGCGATCCTCACCGAGCAGGTCAAGATGGAGCGAGCCGCCGTCGCGGCCCTGAAAGGCGAGATTGACGACACGTCCGCGCGGACGGCCGAGCTCGAGGCGGAGGAGGCCGCGCTCAAGGCGGCCACCGAGTCGCTCGAGGCGCTCGTCGCCGATCACGAGGCGCGGGCGCGCGCCCTCGCGAAGGTCATGCCTGCGCCGCTCCAGGAGAACGAGGTCTTCTCCGCGCTGGTCGCGGGCCTTCCAGCCGACCCCGCGGACACCAAGCTCAGCCTCTCCAGCCGGTACGTGAACGTCACCGGGATCCTCGACGCCGCGGACAAGTTCAACGCGGACGTCCACGTGAGCAACGAGAACCGCGAGCTCGGCAACGGCGAGTCGGTCAACGTCGACGTGCTCTACCTCGGCGTCTCGACCGCCTTCTTCGTCAACCAGGACGGCACCATCGGTGGGACGGGCCGGCCGGGCGAGGACGGCTACATCTGGCGACAGGACGACGCGGCGGCACCCGCCATCAAGGCCGCCATCGCCATGAAGGAGGGCGACACCGCCGCTGCCTTCGTCCAGCTCCCTGTGAAGGTCGACTGAGGGAGGATCCAGCCATGCACCAGCACATCAGCAAGTCAATCGCCCTCGTCTCCGTGGCCGCCGTGGCGCTCCTCGCGCCCCCGGCCATCGGGCAGGAAGGGCAGTCCAGCCAGTCGCGCTTCGACGAGGCCGCCGCCGGGATCCTGAAGGACCTCGACGCGGCTCGCGCGGAGCTCGGGGCCCTCCGCCAGCGGGCCCTGGAAGAGAAGCTCCCCCTGAGCCGCCAGGTCTCCGACCTTCAGCAGCAGCTGCTGGCGGTGGAGGCCGAGCGCCGTGGGCTGCGCACCGACAAGAACGCGGGCGCCAAGGCGCTCGGCCGCCTCGGGAATTCGATCGCCGCCCGGAAGCAGGCGGTGGCGTTCCTCGGGGCCCAGTTCTCCGAGTACCGCAGGAACTTCGAGTCGCGGCTCCACATCGCCGAGCTCGCTGGCTACGAGGGCCTGCTCGGTGAGATCATGGCCGCAGAAGACTCGTCGGACCTCAGCCAGTCCGAGGTGTTCCAGCAGCAGGTCCGGGTGCTGGAGGCCTCCTTCGACCGCCTCGACGCCCTCACCGGCGGGCGCACCCTCACGGGCCAGGCCCTCGACAGCGCGGGGTTCGTGAAGGACGGGACGTTCGTCGTCCTCGGCCCCATGGCCTACTTCGCGTCGGAGGACGGTCTCGCCGTGGGCACCGTGAGCGCGCCCCCGGGCAAGCTCGAGCCGACCGTTCGCACCTTCGCGGACCTCGTGAACACCGAGGCCGCCGCCGAGGTCGTGGCCACTGGGGCCGGGATGATCCCCTTCGACGCCACGTTGGGCAACGCTCACAAGATGGAGGCGACGCGGGAGACGCTGATCGAGCACGTCCAGAAGGGCGGGGTGATCATCTACCCGATCCTGGGCATGGCCGCGCTCGCGGCCCTGGTCGCAGCCGTGAAGTGGCTGATGCTCCTCTTCGTGAGGACGCCGAGCCGCAAGGCCATGAACGCGCTCATGGCCGCCGTTGCAGACGGCGACGCCGAGAGCGCCCGGCGACGGGTGAAGGAGCTCCGAGGTCCGGCGGGCAAGATGCTCGCGGCGGGCGTCGCCAGCCTCGGTCGATCCCGAGACCTCATCGAAGAGGTGATGTACGAGCGTCTTCTGGTCACCAAGTCGAAGCTCCAGGCGGCGCTGCCGTTCATCGCGATCTGCGCAGCCTCGGCGCCGCTCCTCGGGCTGCTTGGCACGGTCACGGGCATCATCAACACCTTCAAGCAGATCACGCTCTTCGGGTCCGGCGACGTGAAGCAGCTCTCGGGCGGCATCTCCGAGGCGCTGATCACGACGAAGTTCGGCCTGGTCGTCGCGATCCCCTCGTTGCTGCTGCACGCCTACCTCTCCCGCAAGGCGCGTTCGATCACCACGAAGATGGAGTCGGCGGCGGTGCGCTTCGCGAACGAGGTCGCCATGTCCGATGAGTTCGGGCCTGCCGCGGCCGCCACGGGCGACCGTGGTGGGCCGGCGACGCCGGACGCGATTCGTGGTGAGGTGACCCGTGTCCTCAGCGACATGCTCGGCCCCGTACAGGAGCCCGCGACCCGCGCGGCTGCTGAACCCGAGGATGACGCGGCCCCGTCGGCAGACACCGCCGCGCCCGAGCTCGCCTCCTGAGGAGTACAGCCGAGGTGGTCCAGCACATCCAGAACCTCCTCCTGCGGCTGCAGGAGGCTGCCCGCGCCGCCAGGATCGACTCCGAGTCGACCCTGGAGTCGAGCCTGTACATCTGGCTCTCGGGCGGCTGGGCCATGATCGTCCTCGCCGCGATCGCCCTGTTCATCTTCGCCCTGGGCTTCGGCGTCCTGATCCGACTCCGCTCCAAGGGCTTCCGCGGGATCAGCGAGGCGACCTGGCGGCGCTGGATCCACGAGCCGGAGGACCGCCGGGGAGCGGTCGGGGAACTCTTCGACGAGGTCGCGCGCCTGACCGGGGCCGACAAGGTCGACGCCAGCGCGGCCTTCGACGAGCTCCGGACCCATGAGGTCGAGCCCTTCATCCGCGACCTCCGGCTCATGAACATCGCCGTGGGGGCGGCGCCCCTGGTCGGTCTGCTCGGCACCGTCACGGGCATGCTCTCCACGTTCAAGGCCCTGGCGGCGGGCAGCGGCGGGGACAAGACCATGGCCATGATCGCCGAGGGGATCTCCGAGGCGCTCTACACGACAGAGACGGGGCTCGTGGTCGCACTACCCGGCCTCTTCTTCCACTACTACCTCTCCAGGAAGTTCGGCCGCTACAAGGACTTCCTTACCCACGCCGAGACGGTCTGGCACCAGAAGTCGCTCGAGGACCACGAGCGCGTGGTCCGCGAGATCGTGCGCGCCTCTGCCCGCGGCGAGGTCGCCGGACGGCTCCGGGAACGCCTGGCCGCCGCGGCCGCATCGACCACGCCCTGAACCACCGGCGGGCTGCAAGGAGCACCCCGCCGAGCCACCACCAACATCACCATGGGACGATTCAAGGACGCCGGAAGCGACGACGAGGCAGAGACGACGATCGACATGTCGCCGCTGATCGACTGTGTCTTCATCCTCCTCATCTTCTTCATCGTCACGACCGTCTTCGTGGAGGAGACCGGCGTGGAGGTGGACAAGCCGCAGGCCGCTTCGTCGAAGGACCTCCCGAGCAACAGCATCCTGATCGCGGTGACGGAGGGCGGTGAGGTGGTCTTCGACAAGGAGAACATCGGGATCAACCGCGTCCAGGCCACCGTGAAGCGGAAGCTGAAGGAGGACAGCACCATGCCCGTCATCATCCAGGCGGACCGCAAGGCGAGCGCCGGGCTCATGGTGCGGGTCATCGACGAGGCCAAGCGTGCCGGGGACGACGTCACCGTCAACATCGCGACCCTCAACGGAGGGTCCTGAGGACAGCGATGGCGAAGCGCAAGGCCTCTGCTGCGGCGAAGACCGCCCTTGGACGCCTCTTGGTGGCTGTCGGCGCGACCGCGTCGACGGTCCTGCTGTTCTTCGCCCTCTCGGTCATCAACGAGATCGCCGGCGGGGAGCGCCCTGACACGACGATCCGCTCGGCGGACTCCGTCGTCGAGAAGCCGCCGCAGGACGTGCTGGACGAGCCCGATCCCGAGCCGGAGGAGCCTGAGGAGCCGGAAGAGCCGCCTCCGGAGCTGGAGCAGGACGCGGTCGAAGACCTCACGCTCTCCCAGCTCGAGGCTGCGGCCAATGCGGCGACCGGCTTCGGCGCGGTGGCCGGTGACTTCTCCATCGACCTCTCCAAGGTCGTCGGCGGCGCCGGGGGCCTGCAGCAGCTCTTTGACGCGAGCGAGCTCGACAACGCGCCGAAGCGCAAGCCCTCGTCCTCGCCGCCCTTGTCCTCGTCGGAGAAGAAGCTCACCCCCGCGCTCGCGGTGGTGGTCTTCAAGGTGGACAAGAAGGGTCGGGTGGTGAACCCGATCGTCAAGAAGATCAACAGCCCCGGCCTGAAGAACGCGGTGCTGCGCACCGTGAAGGGCTGGCGGTTCTTCCCCGGCACGGTCAAGGGCGTGCCCGTCGAATACAAGGTCAGCTGTCCGTTCGAATTCCCGGACATGAGAAACTCATGACGACCCCCAACCACACCCTCGTTTCCCTCGTGGCTCCGGCCGCGCTCCTCGTTCTCGGATGTGCCAGCAAGGGGGCGCCTCAACCCGAGCCGGTGGCTTCGGTCGAGGTGTCGCCGTCCGACGTCGCGGCGGCGGTGACCGCCTCCACGGCGCCGACGGGCCCCAGCGTGAACGACGCGGCACCGGAGGCCGACGAGCCGACCGCGACAGTGGAGGAGACCGGGGAGGAGATGGACGCGCCCTCCTCCGAGGTCGAGGCGCCAGCAGGCGCTGACAGGTACCGCCCCATCGCGGAGGGTTACATCACCTCGGCGGCATTCCAGCGCCGGTTCACGGACGGGCTCCTCGCCGTGACCGACATCGAGCCGTCGGTCGATCCTGAGGACATCAAGGACCTGCAGAAGGTGATCGAGCTGATCGGCGCGGGGGACGAGGAGAAGGCCCTGCAGCTGATCGCGCGCAAGACCTCGAAGGTCTCGTCGGCCCTGCTGCCCTTCCTCGAGGGGCAGATCCACTACCAGGCGGACCCGGTGCGCTACGAGCAGGCCATCGCCGCCTTCGAGCGTGCCCTCGACGAGTTCGAGGGGTTCCCGCGCTTCCAGCGAGCGTGGTTCAACCTCGCGCTCTGCCACTACGACCAGGAGAACTGGAAGGAGGCGGCGGCGGCCCTCAAGCAGTCCATCATGCTCGGCCGGGTCGACAGCCTCACCTACGGCCTGCTCGGCGGCTGCCTGCTGCGCGGAGGGGACTACGAGGGCGCGGAGACCGCCTTCCGCTCGGCCATGATGCTGGCGGAAGAGGGGCTCCAGTGGCGCCTCGCGCTTGGTGACTCCCTGATGGGGCAGGAGCGCTGGACGGAGGCCTACAGGATCTTCGCGTCCGCCGTCGAGAACGACCCCGGCAACGCCATGCACTGGCGAAAGATGGGGCGCTGCCAGTCGGGCCTCAAGGACTTCGAGAAGGCGGCTGAGTGCTTCGCGATCATGACGAGGCTCGGCGCGGCGGACGAGGGTGTCCTGAACTTGCTCGCGGACATCTACAGCAATCAGGGCAAGGTCGACCTCGCCGTGGAGCACTACCTGCTGGCGCTCGAGCAGTCCGGGTCGGCGAACCCGAGCCGGGCGCTCACCTCCCTCGACCGGATGGTCCGCCGCGGCGAGCTGGAGCCCGCCAAGACCCTCATCTCCGGGATCGAGCGAGTGCGCGCCGAGGGACTCTCCGAGGAGGATCGCTATCGGCTGCGGATGGCGAAGATCAAGGTGGCCGCGAGCGAGGGTGACGTCGCGACCAACATCTCGACCCTGGAGCAGCTGGTGGCGGAGAACCCCATGGATGGGGAGGCGCTGATCCTCCTGGCTCAGGCGCTCGCCACGTCGAAGCGGCTGGAGGAGGCCTTCCTCCGCTACGAGACCGCCGCGGACCTGACCGGCTTCGAGGCGAGGGCGACCAAGTTGCACGGCGAGCTGCTGACCAAGGAGAAGCGGTACGAGGAGGCCATCCCTCTCCTCAAGGCCTCTCTCCAGTACGAGGAGAACGACAAGGTGGCTCGATTCCTGGAGCTCGTGGAGAAGGCGGCACGCCAGAGCGCGCGCTGATCGCCAAGGGGCCGGGGAAGACGCCGCGCGCCGCGCCCGTTTTGGGCCAGGCGCGCGGCTTTTTCTTTGCGCGCAGCTGGGGCCAGGAGGGGAGGAAACAGCCCTTAGAGCCCCAAGAAGGCCGATCGGGATCGGCCAACAAGCGCTTCTAGGACGCTTCACACCGGCTTGAGGCTTGCCGCCCGGGTGGGCCCTAGATTCCCCGCGTCAACAAGGCACCCCCCCCCCGGCCGAGCGCTTCCGAACGGCCGAGAAACCCAACCCCATTTATCGCTGTGAAGAAAGCTCTTTCGACCCTGGCTCTTGGCGCGCTTGCGGCCTCCTCGTCGAGCGCTGCGGAGATCATCGTCGCGTCCAACATCACGACCTCGACGACCTGGACCGCGAACAACACCTACAACATCCAGACCCAGATCTACGTCGAGCCCGGCGCGACGCTGACGATCCAGGCGGGAACGGTCATCGCCAGCGACACCAACGTTGGTGGCTCGATCGCGGTTGCCAAGGGCGCGCAGATCTTCGTCCTCGGCAAGTCCGGCAACCCGGTTATCTTCACCTCGAAGGCCGACGTCGCCACCTGGACCAACGGCGATCCCAAGACCGGTACCTGGCGTGAGTCCGCCAACGAGTGGGGCAACATCACCATCATGGGTGACGCCTACATCGCGGAGAACGCTGTCCCGACCAACTCCGCCAGCCCCAACGGTTCCAACTACGCCAACATGGAGGGCCTGCAGCCCCCGGCTGGCAGCACGATCGCCCAGTACGGCGGCGCCAACGACGACGACGACTCCGGCACCCTGAACTACATGTCGCTGCGCTACGGCGGCAAGGTGATCGGGCTCAACAACGAGCTCAACGGTCTCTCGCTCGGCGGGATCGGTCGCGGCACGGATATCGACTTCGTCGAGATCATGAACAACGTCGACGACGGTATCGAGATCTGGGGCGGCACGGTGAGCCTCAAGCACTTCAGCATCTGGAACATCGGCGACGACAGCCTGGACATCGACCAGGGCTGGCGCGGCCAGGCTCAGTTCGGCCTGATCGTCCAGGGCTACAGCCTGGACGCGAGCCAGGGCTCCGGGGTCGGTGACAACTGCATCGAGATGGACGGCGCCGAGGATTCGGACTACCAGCCCGTGACGACCGGCGCTCTCTACAACATGACCGTCATCGGTCAGCCCGTGGACGGCGACGGCGCCACCGCCTGGCGCGACAACGCGAACATGCAGATCCGCAACTCCATCATCATGGACTGCGGTGAGAAGGTCGTCCGCGCCGACGGCGACGACGGCGACGGCGCCTCCGGTTACGGCCACAACGGCACCCTCTCCTTCGAGGACCGCTGGAACACGTCGGCGGCCACGACCTCCGCGGTCAACGCGCCGGCGAACCCGGGCCTCTTCTACACGGCCCAGGACTCCACCGGGAACCTGATCGAGATCAGCGACACGGTCTTCTTCCGGAACCTGAACGGCTCGGCTTACACCGAGGCGATTGCCCGCGGCGTGTTCGATCCGAGCAACAACAACGTGCTCGCCACGAACTCGCCGGTCGCGTCCATCACCCGGGCCACCCCGGTCGTTCGCGGCGGGAAGACCATGCTCCAGTGCATCGGCCTCGACCCGACGCCGATCAATGACGCGGCCTCCACCACGGCGTCCGCTCCGTCCAACGGCTTCTACGAGTTCGCCCCGTACCGCGGCGCCTTCTCCCCCGACACGGCCAACAACTGGCTCTGCGGTTGGTCCGCTGCGAACGCCTTCGGCTTCACCGACGGCGACTGCGTCGGCGCCGGCTTCGGTGAGGCGAACGCGAACTCGACCGGGACCATCGCGCGCATGTCCGCCTCGGGCTCGGCGACGGCTTCGGACAACGACCTGACCATCGAGGCCCAGAGCCTCCCGCAGGGTTCCGCGGCGTTCTTCCTCACCAGCCAGACCCAGAGCTTCGTCCCGAACCCGGGTGGCTCCGAGGGCAACCTGCTCCTCCTCGGGAGCATCGGTCGCTACGTCGGCCCGGGTCAGATCCAGAACTCTGGCAGCAACGGCATCATCTCGCTGACCCTGGACCTGACGCAGATCCCGCAGCCCACCGGTTTCGTCACCGCCATGGCGGGTGAGAACTGGAACTTCCAGGCCTGGTATCGGGACATCGGTTCCGGCGGCTCGGCGGTCTCCAACTTCTCGAACGGCCTCTCGGTCACCTTCAACTGATCGACAAGAGCGGCTGCACCTGTTCCCATGGTGCAGCCCTCTGACGGGCCCCCCCTCCGCGAGTCGGTGGGGGGGCCCTCGCACACCCAGACCGTCTCTCCACGACCCCGTAGAGTGGCCCCATCCATGAAGCTCTTCCTCGTCCTTACCCTGCTGTTCGGCGCGGCCTCCCCGGCTGGGGCTCGTGAGCTCCTGAACCCCGAGCCTCCGAGCGTCCACGAGGATGTCGCGAGTGGCCCCAGCGCTCTCCTGGGTCGAGCCTACAAGGCGGCCTCGAAGCTCCCGGAGGTGCCGCACCTGAAGACTCGCGGGAGGCTTCAGGAGGACCTCGTGGAGGCGTTGCTCGAGGCCGGCGGCCCCGTCGGGCTGGCTCGGGAGTGGGCGGACGGCATCTCCAACTGGCGTGGCGCGCTGGGCGTTGCCGCGATCTCGGTCCACCTCGCGAAGGAAGGCGAGGAACAGGCGGCCAAGGCTGCCCTCGAGGCGGCCCGAGCGCTCGAGGCAGAGCTCACGGACTCCACGGAGCAGGGGTGGCGGCGCAACCGGGTGCGGGCGAGGATCGCCCTCGCCTACGCGATCCTTGGGGACAAGGCAACGGCGGCCGGGATCCAGGCCCGGATCGACGCGACGGAGGGAGGGATGCTCTCGGTCTACGCGGCGAGCATCCTCGACCCGGAGCTGATCGAGGCGCAGGCGGAGCAGCTCTTCGAGTTGGCCGCGGCGGGCACGTCCGATGAGGCTCGATTCGCGCTCGAGGCGGTGTCCGTCTTCTACGGCCGCGTCCACGGTGACGAGGAATTGCGGGAGAAGCTCTTCGCTGGGTTACTCGAGCACTGGGGGCAGGTTCCGCTTGTTCCGAGGATTGAGCTGCTCGACCTCTTCGCCCGCGGCGACGTCGAGAACGGAGCGCCGGCGCTGGCGGTGGCGAAGATCGATCGCATCGAGGAGATGGTGCGGACCAACAAGGTCCTGCTCGAGGACCAGGTCGCCCTGCGCGCGCGAGTCGCGTTGCTGCGGGGGCTGGCCGGTCAGGGTGAGGCCGGAGTTGCCATGGCGGACGAGGCGCTGGCGAAGTACGACGAGGTGCGCGAATCCATCAACAGCATCTGGCGGGGCCGAGCCCTGCGGCCTCTCGCCGAAGCGTACGCCAGCCTCGGCCAGCGGATGATCGCGAGCGACCTCTACGAGCGCGCGCTGGCGGAGGCGGTGATCAACCCGAACTCCCGTCCGCGAGTGGAGGACCTGGTGAAGGTCTCCATCTCGATCACCCGCTCGGGGATCGAGCCGACGCGCGCCCTGGAGCTCGCGCTGGAGCGGATGGCGAATGGGGTCGGCGAGCCCTGGTGAGCGAGTCCAGCCGAATGAGCCCAGCCGAGTGAGTCCGGGCGAGCCGAACCGTCTGATCAAGGTCAGTCGGCGCCGCTCCAGGGATCAGTCGTCCGCGCGGAGCGCCTGGAGCCGCGACGGCGCGTGGGGGTGGCCGCCGGCCGCGGCGAGCCCCATCCAGTGGAGCGCCTCTTCGCGGGACTGGAGCACACCCTCCCCGCGGAGGTGGAGGAGCGCGAGGTCGTACTGGGCGTGGGCGAGGCCCTGACGGGCGGCGAGCTGGATCCACTGGACTCCCTCGGCCAGACCCTCCTCGGTGGAGGCTCCCTCGATGCAGACCCGCCCGAAGCTCGCCTGCGCCCCGAGGTCGCCCTGGTGGGCGGCGGCGGCGAGCCAGGCGGTCGCCTTGGACACGTCCCTCGGAACCCCGCGTCCCGTGAAGAGCATCCACCCGATCAGCAGCTGCGCCTCGACCCTCCCGGCCTCCGCAGCTCCGGCGAGAAGCTCGGCGGCGCGGGCCTCGTCGCGCTCGACGCCGCGGCCCTCCAGGTGCATGGCGCCCAGCCGGAGCATGGCGTCGGTTTCACCGCTGCGAGCGCTCTCGCCGTACCACCTCGCGGCGGCCTCCTGGTCGGGCTCGCACCCGGTCCCCTCCTCGAACATGGTCCCGAGGATGCGCTGGGCCTTGGCGTGATCCTGCGCCGCGGCGCGCGTGAACCACCGGTGGGCCTCCTCGGCGTCCGGATCGACGCCCAGCCCCAGGAGGAAGTGCACCCCCAGGTTGCTCTCCGCCTCCGGAGACCGCTGGTCGGCCGCGCGCTGGAACCATCGCAGGGCGCGCTCATGGGATTGCTCCACGCCATCACCGTGGAAGTACAGGAGACCCAGGTTGGTCTGAGCCTTGGGGTGGCCGCTGCCCGCCGCGAGCAGGTACCACTCGAGCGCCTGCAGCTTGTCCACTTCGACGCCGACGCCTCCGTCGTACATCGTCCCCAGGAAGAACTGAGCGTCCGGCTGGCCGGCCTCGGCCAGGGGCGTCCAGGTCTCGATGGCGGCGGTGTAGTCCCGCTCGTGGTAGGCCCGGAGCCCGGACTGGGTCGTGGCGCAGGCCTGGAGGAAGAGGACGGAGAGCGTGAGGAAGGGGAGAGTCTTGCGAGCCATGGGGTAGCTATCGACCCCCACCCGGTCCGCGCCATGAGCGCCAGAACATCAAGATGGACGGACTGTCTCCATCGAGGACCGTCCGGGCCCGGAGGGCCGCCCCTGTGCCCTGCGGGAGGGCGCTAGCGCGTCCCCTGGGCGCGGGCTCGCTCCCAGGCGAGGGCGCGCTCCTGGGCTGCCTGGCGCTGGGCGGGGGAGAGGCGCTGGTCGAGGGCCTCCAGCCGGCGCAGGGCGCCCAGGTTCCCCTCTCGGCCGGCGATCATGTACCAGCTGGCGGCGACCACGACGTCCTTGCGAACGCCGCGGCCCGCCTCGGCCATGGCGCCCACGCGGGTCTGGGCCTCCCTCAGCCCCTGCTGGGCCGCGGCGGAGAACCAGCGGTACGCCTCGGAGTCGTTGGCCTTGACCCCGTCGCCGCGGATGTAGAGCAGGCCCAGGTTGAACTGGCTCGTGGGCGTGCCGGCCTCGGCCGCCTTGAGGAGCCAGCCGGCGCCCGCCGCGGGGTCCTTGGGGACGCCATCGGCCCCGCCCACCAACAGCAGCCCCAGCCTCTCCTGCGCGGCGCTCGAGCCCTGGGCCGCGGCCCGCTCGAGCCAGCGGACGGCGAGGCCCGGATCTCTCTGGACCCCCTCTCCCGCGAGGAGCGCGGCCGCGAGGATCTCCTGCGCCGGGCCGAGCCCCTGCCGAGCGGCCCGCTCGTACCAGAGGACCGCGGCGGCTGTGTCGGGGCTCGCACCCCGTCCGTTGGCGATCATGGAGCCGAGCACGAACTGGGCCCTCGCGACCCCGAGCTCGGCGGCGCGCGAGAGCCACAGGAAGGCTTCCTTCTGATCCGCCTCCATCCCCTCCCCGCGCAGGGCCATGAGACCCAGGTTGGTCTGGGCCTCGGGCATGCCGGCCTCGGCGGCCACCCGGTACGCGGCCACGGCGGCGGCGGCATCCTTGGGGAGGCCGTCGCCGTCCTCGAGCATGATCCCGAGGGAGTAGTAGGCCTCCGCGAGCCCCTGATCCGCAGCGGCCCGGTACCACACGGCGGCCCTCCCGCGGTCTCTGGGGACGGTCCGGCCGTCGTAGTACATGGAGGCCAGCCGCATCTGCGAGGCCAGGTCGCCCTCCGTGGCCGCCGCCTCGAGCGCGTCGAGGGTGGCCTGCCGAGCCTCCTCCTGCGCCTCCGCCTGTTCGGCCTCGACGAGGTCCGCCCCGGTACTACAGGCGCCCAGCAGCAGCGCCGTGCACAGGAGAGGCAGGCGGACGATGGCAGCCGCGCCGTCGGCGGGGCGGGGAAGGGAGTGGGGCATCTTCGGGGCTCGGGTCAGGCCAGCAGGGCCTTGACGACCTCTCCATGCACGTCGGTCAGCCGGTGGTCCCGGCCCGCGTGACGGAAGGTGAGGCGGTCGTGCTGGATCCCCAGCAGCTGCAGGATGGTGGCATTCAGGTCGTACACGCTGAGGGGGTCCTCGATGATGTTGTACGAGAAGTCGTCCGTCGTCCCGTAGGTCTGTCCGGTCTTCACGCCGGCGCCGGCCATCCACATGGAGAAGCAGCGGGGGTGGTGGTCCCGTCCGTAGTTCTCCTTCGAGAGCGCGCCCTGGCAGTAGGTGGTCCGCCCGAACTCGCCGCCCCAGATGACCAGGGTGTCCTCGAGGAGCCCGCGGTTCTTGAGGTCCTGGATCAGCCCGTAGCAGGGCTGGTCGATGTCGCGGCAGTTGTTGCCCAGGTCATTGGGCAGGTTGCCGTGCTGGTCCCAGCCCCGGTGGTAGATCTGGACGAAGCGCACGTCGCGCTCGACGAGCCGGCGGGCGAGGAGACAGGAGGCGCCGAAGGTGCCCGGGACGTTGGCGTCGGGGCCGTACAGGTCGAGCACCGACTGGGGCTCCCCGGAGAGGTCGGTGAGCTCGGGCACGGCCGACTGCATGCGGAAGGCCATCTCGTACTGCTCGATGCGCGCCCGGATTTCCGGGTCTCCGACCTCGTCGGCTCGCTTCGAGTTCAGCTCGGAGACGAGGTCGAGCATCTCGCGCCGCTTCTTGCGGTCGACGCCGTCCGGATCGTTCAGGTACAGCACCGGGTCGCCGCCCGCGCGCAGGGCGACGCCCTGGTGCTCGGAGGGCAGGAAGCCCGAGCCCCACAGCCGCTGGTAGAGGGCCTGGGCCTCCCGGCGTCCCTTCCAGCGCGGCGTCATGACCACGAAGCTGGGCAGATCGCGGTTCATGGACCCCAGCCCGTAGGAGAGCCAGGCGCCGAAGCTGGGCCGGCCCGGCTGCTCGGACCCCGTCTGCATGAAGGTGATGGCCGGGTCGTGGTTGATGGCGTCGGTGTGGACGCTGCGCATCACGCACAGGTCGTCCACCATCTTCGCCGTCCAGGGGAGCGTCTCGCAGACCTCGGTCCCCGCCTCGCCGTGGCGGGCGAAGTCGAACTTGGAGGGAGCGATGGGGAAGCGCGTCTGACCGGAGGTCATCGTGGTGATGCGCTGGCCGTTGCGGATGGAGTCGGGGAGCTCCTCGTCGAACATGTCCCGAAGGCGCGGCTTCCAGTCGAAGGTCTCGAACTGGCTCGGCGCGCCGGACATGCACAGGTAGATGACCCGCTTGGCCTTGGGGGCGAAGTGGGGGACCCCGGGCAGACCGCCGGTCCGGTCGCCCATGGCCGGGGCCGCGAGGGCGCGCGGCCCGAGGACCGAGGCCAGGGCCGCGGTGCCGATCCCGGTGGCGGTCTTGCCGAAGAACTGACGGCGGGTGAGGTGCGCGGCGCGCTCGGCGATGGGGGAGTCGTGGAGGGGGTGCTGCATCAGTTCCTCGTCAGAACCTCGTCCAGGTTCAGGATGGCGCTGGCCGTGAGCGTCCAGGTCGCGAGCTCGATGGTGTCCACGTCCGCCGGGACCTCCAGGTCCCCGGTCGCGACCAGCTCCACGGCGTCGAGGGGGTCCGCCTCGAAGTCCGCGGAGAGCGCGGTGACGAGCCGGGCGATACGGTCCGCCTCCTCGCTGGTGGGTGTCCGGCTGGCGACCAGCTGGAACAGGTGCCCGGCGCGCTCCAGGTGCGACGGTCCGGCCTCCCGCAGGACGCGGGCCGCGATGAAGCGGGCCGCCTCCACGTAGGTGGGGTCGTTCAGCATCACCAGCGCTTGCAGCGGAGTGTTGGTCCGCTCCCTGCGGACCGTGCACGCGTCGCGCATGGGGGCGTCGAAGGTGGTGAGGTTGGGAGGCGGCGCCGTGCGCTTCCAGAAGGTGTAGAGGGACCGGCGGTGCAGGTGCTCGCGGGGCCCCTGGGCATAGCGCACCGTGTTGCTGCCGCTGTAGCCCACCGCGAACCAGATGCCCTCGGGCTGGTAGGGCCGGACGCCGGGTCCGCCCATGGTCTCGTCCAGGAGGCCGGCCACGTGCAGGGCCTGGTCACGCAGGACCTCGGCGTCGAGGCGGAAGCGGGAGCTGCGCGCCAGCAGGCGGTTGTCCGGGTCGATCTCGAGGTGCGCGGGGGTAACGGTCGAGCGCTGGCGGTAGGCCCGGCTGAGCACCAGCCGCTCGTGCATGGCCTTCATGTCCCAGCCGCTCTCCACGAAGGTGACGGCGAGCCAGTCCAACAGCTCGGGGTGGCTCGGCCACTTGCCCTGGTTCCCGAAGTCATCCGGGGTGGCCACGATGCCGGCCCCGAAGAAGTGCTGCCAGGCGCGGTTGACCCAGACCCGCGCGGTGAGCGGGTTCTCGCCCGAGACGATCCAGCGCGCGAGGCCCAGGCGGTTGCGCGGTGCGTCCGCGGGGAGCGGCGGGAGGATGGAGGGGGTCGCGGGCTCCACGACGTCGCCCAGCTTGTCGTAGGCGCCGCGCATGAGGATGTGCGCGGGCCGCGGGGTCGGCCGCTCCTCCGAGACCATGGTGCTGGGCAGCGCCCCCTCGATGGTCGCCCGCTCGGCGGCCAGGGCCTCGCGCTGGTCGAAGGCCGCCGCCCAGGGGGCCGCGTGGCGCCGACGCCAGAAGACCCGCGTCAGGTCGCGGGTCGCCTGGGTGTGTTCGGCGACCGGGATCTGCATGGCGAGCTCGATGGCCGGGGGCAGGCCGTCCGCGCTCCCGCCGTCCACGAGCCGCCAGGAGAAGCCGCCCGCGCCGCCGGTGTTCACCACCTTCAGCACGAGCTCGTTGTCGCCGGCCGCGAGGGAGAGCGGGACCCGGTCCTGGTCGACGTTGACGCCGCGGGCCACGCGGTTGGAGTGCACGAGCTCGCCGTTCAGCCAGGCCTCGACGCCGTCGTCGCTGCCCAGGAGCAGCTCGATCCTGCGGGCCTCACGGGCCTCGATGCGCTGCACCAGGAAGTGCACGCCGAGGCCGCTCTCGAACAGGTGGCGGCGGCCCTCGGAGTACTCTGGGTGGGCCGTCCAGGCGACGCCCGGCGCGGCCTCGCGGGAGAGGTCCACGCCTCCGGCGATCTGGTCCTGGGGCGGGTGTGGCTTGTCGTAGAGGCCCGCGGCAGCGGAGGCGGGGAAGTGGGCGCGGTGCCAGGTGCCCGTGCGCAGGGCCGGCTCGAGGTCGTCGGAGCGCCGGACGGCGAGTCGGAAGCGCGCGAGGCCGTGCTGGGAGTGGACGGAGGCGAACACCAGCTTGACCCGGAGCTCCGTGCCCTCGGCCCACCCGAAGCCGCGCGTGGGGACCAGCAGCGCCGACCGGTCTCCGGTCTTCCCGAGTCCCGCCCAGCCGCTCGCGGAGGAGGGGTCAAGGACGCCGGTGATGGGGAAGCGGTCCTGGCTGTGGGTGGCGACGGCGGCGCCGAGGCCGATCGGCTGGAGCTCCTCGGGTCGGTCCGCCGGTGCGGCGAGGACCTCCACGGAGGTGAGCACGAAGTTGTCGTTGCTCGCCCGGCCGGGCAGGGTCCGGCCCTCGGGGACCAGGGCGTCCAGCCGCAGCCCCTCGATCTGTCCGGGCGGGACCCAGGCGTCGATGGTGTAGGTGGTGTTGTGGGGGTTCGCTCCGCCCGCGACCACGACGCCGCTCCCCGGCTCGACGGTGAGCTCCACGCCGTCGGTCGCGGCGACCTGTTCGGGGATGACGGTCTTCCAGCGGCCCAGGACCTCCTGGGAGGTGCTCTCGATCCAGCGCCGCTCGCGCTCGTCGAGCTCCGGGTTGGGTCGGTCCAGCTCCACTGTCAGCGCCGCGGTCGAGGCGGAGATCTCCTCGAGCCGCTCCGCCTGCTCGGGGAGCGGGACGCGCAGGAAGGGGACCGGGTTCTCGATGTTCCGGTCCGTCGCCTCCTCGGTCATGGAGTTGAAGAACCCGTACATCGCGTAGTAGTCGCGCTGGCTGATCGGGTCGAACTTGTGGTCGTGGCACTGGGCGCACTCGAGCGTCAGACCCAGGAACACCTTGGCCGTGGTGTCGGCGCGGTCCTTGGCGTAGATCGACAGGTACTCCTGCGCGATCATGCCGCCCTCGGCGCTGGTGGGGTTGCACCGGTTGAAGCCTGACGCGACCTTCTGATCCAAGGTCGCGTTCGGCAGCAGGTCGCCGGCGAGCTGCTCGATGACGAACTCGTCGAAGGGCTTGTTGTCGTTCAGCGCCCGCACGACCCAGTCCCGGTACGGCCACATGGACCGCCGGTTGTCCAGGTGGAGGCCGTGGGTGTCGGCGTAGCGGGCGGCGTCGAGCCAGGTCCGCGCCATGTGCACCCCGTAGCGCTCGGAGGCCATCAGCCGCTTCACCTCGGCGCGGTAGGCGGCGTCGAGCCCGCGGAGCGCCACGTCAGCGTGGAACGCGGCCGACTCCTCCGGGGTCGGGGGGAGGCCGGTGAGGTCCAGGCTGACCCGACGCTGGAGTGTGGCGGCGTCGGCCTCGGGCTGGAACGCGAGCCCAGCGGCGGCCATGGGCCCGTCGAGCAGCGCGTCGATGGCGTCGCTGTCTCCTCCACCCTGCGCGACCGCCGGCTTGACCGGGGGCTGGAAGGACCAGTGCTCGTCCCAGGGCGCGCCCTCCTCGATCCAGCGCCGGAGCACCGCGCGCTCCGACTCGGTGAGGGACTTGCCGGACCGCTCGGGCGGCATGAGGTCGTCCTCGAACTCGGGGGCGATCCGGTACAGCAGCTCGCTGTCCTCCACGTTCCCTGCGACGACGGCGTGGCCGCCCGTGGAGAGCGCCGCGGTGATCCCCTCGAGGGAGTCCACGCGCAGGCCCGCCTCGCGTGTCTCGGGGTCGGGGCCGTGGCACTGGAAGCACTTGTCCGAGAGGATCGGCCGCACCTCACGCGCGAAGTCCACGGGCACCTTGTCCTCGACTCGGTCTTCAGGTCCGGCGGAGCCGGCGGGCCATGCGGTGAGGGCGAGGACCGTGAAGGCGAGGGTGGCGCTCATGGGTTCCAGTCTATGTCCGGAATGAGGACCCGCAGGGGATTCCACCGAGCCTCGTGGGGTCGGGCCTCGCCCTGAGTCTCCCCGGCCGAGGGGCCCGGGGCAAGGGGCCTCGGTTGGACCCCATCGAGCGGCGGGCAGGCGTCAAGGAATGGAGGAACCCGACCGATGATCCAGGCACGCCCCGCCACCGCCGCCCGCCCCGGCCAGGAAACTCACCATGCTCCAGCGTGCCTCTGCCCTCACCGCCGTTCTCCTGCTGGCCTCTTGCCAGGGGACGTCCAGCAGCCCCTCGACGACCGCGCACCCGGTGGACACGGGCGAACCCTCGAGGGCCGAGCTGCAGCAGCAGATCCAGGAGCTCGAGATGCGTCTTGTGGAGGCAGAGGCCAGGGCGGCGCTCCTGGAGCGCTCGAGCCTGGCCTCGCAGGTCGACTCGGCCGGGGGTATCCAGCTGGCCGCTCGAATCGAGGGGCTGAGCCGCACGGTGGAACAGCTTCGCCTGGCCACGCTGGCGGGGGCCACCGCACAGCCGGTGGAGGCCAGCCATGGGGTCGAGGTGGGCGCTGGCGTCGAGTCACTCAAGGGAGCGCTGGCTGCGCTCGATGGGCAGTGCGCTCTGCACTGCGAGAACATCGCGAACCTCGGGGTCTCTGGCTACAAGCGGCGCAGGCCGCTGCCGGTCTCCAGCGCGGGCGCCTTGAACGACGTCCGTCACCCGCGGTCCGCTGGCGTGCAGCTGGACATGACCCAGGGCGCCCTCAAGCGCACGGGGAACTCCCTCGACCTCGGGGTTGAGGGAGCAGGCTTCTTCGGGATCGAGCTCCCCAACGGCGAGCAGCGCTACACCCGCAACGGCGCGCTCCGGATGGACGTGAACGGCCACCTCGTGACGGCCGAGGGCTACCTGCTCAGCGACCAGGTCCAGATCCCGCCGGACAGCCAGGGCATCTCGATCTCCGCCGACGGTGAGGTGTACTCCCTCGGTGAGGGGAACACCCAGACCCAGATCGGCACGGTCCGCCTGCACGTCTTCCGCAACCCCTCGGACCTGAAGGGCGAGAGCAACGGCTACACCGCCACGACCCTGTCGGGGGATCCCGTCGCAGTCCAGCCCACCACCGCGGGGGCGGGCCGCCTCCTGCAGGGGTACATCGAGCTCGCCAACGTGGGCCTGCAGACCGAGCTGGTCGAGCTGCAGCAGGCGGAGAACGACGCGGTCGTGATCCGCTGCGCCCTGGCGACCCAGGGGATCCTCACGGTCCCCAGGGCACCGGTCCAGCCGGCGGCCCGCTAGAGGAACGTGAGGGCGAGGCCGTCCGTCAGGTTCGAGATCGGGATGCCGATGAACGCGTCCCGGTACCAGGCCTGGAAGTGCCACGTCTCGCCGGTGGCGACGGAGACGAGCCCCGTGGGAGTCGGGGTGGCGGCGAGGTCCAGGAAGAGGGTGAAGGCCCCGATGCTCCCCGAGTTCAGGATCTGGCCCGCCCCCACGTAGCGGCCGATGGCGCCGCCGAGGCAGAGGTTCCCGACGCTGCCTCCCGGCGTGGCGGTGAAGCCCTGGGTGCGGCTGGTCAGGAAGAAACCGAAGGTGTTGGAGGGGAGGGAGCTCGCGGTGAGCGCCACGTCGTTGTCCGCGCGCCGGGGGCTGCCGAAGGCCGAGACCTCACCGGGGAGGCCCGTGGAGTTCGCGGCACCGGGTGAGCAGTAGCGGGAGCCCAGGTCTCCGGTGGCGCCGAAGGGGACGATCTGGATGCCGTTGAGGGACATGAACTCGGCCGCCACGTTGAGCTGCAGCGTGACGGCGCTGCCGGGTGCGACGTCGACCGCGTGCCGGGCGTGGGTGACGCCGAGCTGGTAGCCACCGGAGAAGTCACCGCCCACGTCCTGCAGCGGGTCGAGTGAGCTGGGGACCCGGACGCGTGTCCTGTAGCTCGCCCCGCTGGGGACGGCGGCGTAGGTGAGGATGTCGTACTGGCCGGCCGCGAGCCCGCGGATCTCGATGGTGGCGGCCCCGCCGAAGAAGGCGAGATCGTCGAGGAGCGCGTCGTCGCCGCCCGAGGTGGAAGGGTCGTCGAACAGGAAGCTCTGAACCCCTGTCCCGAGGTCGTTGACCACGAGGGTGACCGGGGTCGGGGCGCCGCTCGCGTCAAGGAGCCCGGAGATGGTGAGGGGGAACGAGGCGGAGGCGAGCGCGTCGGTGTCCACGCCGTTCCAGTGCCCGCCGACCTGCGCGGCGGCTCCCGTGTCTGACCCGGGCACGCCGTGAATCGCAGCCGGTCCGAAGTCAAAGTTGACGCCGACCTGAGCCGGGGCGGGGACCGCGGCGAAGAGGCCACAGGTCACACTGATGGAGGGGATGAGCGAGCGCATGGGTTCGATGGCCGCGCCGCACCCCGGCGCCGCCGTCTCTCGCGGATCACCGTAGCACGGCGGGTCTCATTCCTGTTCGGAAGTGCCCTTCGACGCGGCGCTCTGGGTCGAGCCGTGCCATGATCGAGACTCACCCTGATTCAGCCCATGCGCTTCTCCACCACACCCCTCCTGCTCGCCGCGCTCGGTGCCGGGTCGTTTCCCGGTACGTCGTTTGCACTCAGCCAGTCTTCGGGGTCCGCGCTCGGATCGGGCCCGGCCCTCACCGAGTTCCTCTCCCGGAACGACGACGGCATCGAGGACGAGGATGGCGACCGCGAGGATTGGATCGAGATCCACAACGTCCCCGGGGCCGGCGCGGTGGACCTGGGTGGTTGGGCCCTGACCGACGACGCGGGGGAGCTCTCCAAGTGGGTCTTCGAGGCGGGCACGGTGATCCCCGACGGCGGGTACCTGGTGATCTTCGCCTCGGACAAGGACCGCAGGGTCCCGACGGGCACGCTGCACACGAACTTCAAGCTCTCGGGCGGCGGGGAGTACCTGGCGCTGGTCAACCCCGCGGGCACGGTGGTGACCGGCTTCGACCCGGAGTACCCGCCCCAGCAGGAGGACGTCTCCTACGGGCTGTCCTTCATCCCCGCTCCGCTGAGCGTGGAGCGACTCTTCACGGCGCCCACCCCCGGCGGGCCCAACTCCATCGGCGCGCCGCCGCTCTGGAACGTCATGCACACCCCTCCGCAGCCGACCGACGCGGAGGACCTGGTGGTCACGGTGCAGGCGCCGACGACCACCGCGGCGGCGCCCACCGTGGACCTGGACTACCGCGTCATGTACGGGGCGATCCAGACGGTGCCCATGACCGACGACGGCGTGGCGCCGGACCTGGTGGCGGGCGACGCGGTGTACACCGGGGTGATCCCCGCCGGCGCCAGCGGCGCCGGGGACATGGTCCGCTACAGGGTCACCGTGGCGGACGGGATCAGCTCGACGGCGCTGCCGTTCTTCCTGGAGCCCCTCGGTTCGCCCGAGTGGTTCGGGACGGTCGTGTCGGACCCGAGCCACGCGGGGAGCCCCCTGGACGTGTGGGAGTGGTTCGTCCAGAACCCGGGCGCCGCGAACACCGGCACCGGGACGCGCTGCTCCCTCTGGATCGAGGGGCGCTTCTACGACAACGTCAAGGTCAACCGGCGCGGGCAGAGCTCGGCGGGGTACCCGCGCAAGAGCTACAAGTTCGACTTCAACCCGGACGACCGACCGGAGCTGGCGATCTTCGGATCGCCGATCGACGAGGCGAATCTCAATACCCACTGGGCCGACAAGGCCCACCTGCGCCAGTACCTGGGCTACGGGATGTACCAGGCGGCGGGGGCGCGGGTCTCCGAGTCGTTCCCCGTGCGCCTCCAGCAGAACGGCGAGTTCTACTCGGTCCAGACCTTCGTCGAGGAGCCGGACCGGTTCTTCCTCGAGCGCGTCGGGCTCGACCCCGACGGCGCCTTCTACAAGATGTACAACCCGTTCACGAGCGGGACGTCCAGCGTCGAGAAGGTGACCCGCACGAACGAGAACAACGCGGACCTCATCGCGTTCGTCTCCACCGTGGGGCAGGGCGGCGCGGGCGTGGAGGACTACCTCTTCGACGTGCTCGACGTGCCGCAGGTGATCAGCTACCTGGTCGGCTGCTGGCTGATCCACGAGAATGACCACCTCCACAAGAACCACTTCCTCTACCGGGACTCCGACGGTGACGGTGAGTGGCAGTTCATCCCCTGGGATAAGGACCTGACCTGGGGCCGCAACTACAACCCCTCGGGCGGGGTGCTGAACGACCGAATCACCCACAGCCACCCCCAGTACAGCCACGTGCTGTTCGGGGACAGCCAGCACCGCACCTCGGACAACTTCTGGAACCGGCTGATCAACCGGATCTACCAGAGCCCGCGCTTGAGGGCGATGTACCTGCGCCGGCTGCGGACGGTGTGTGACGAGCTCCTGCAGGTGCCAGGGACCCCCGCGGCCGAGCTGTACATGGAGGGCCTGGTGAACGAGGCGTACGCGCTGATGGCGGCGGACGTCGCCCTCGACGAGGCTCGCTGGGGGGTGCCCACCTGGGGGACGCCGCGCAACTTCCAGCAGGCCAAGGATCGGCTGCTGACGGACTACGTGGCCAACCGGCGCCTTCACCTCTACGGGTCGCAGCTGGAGGCCAACGGCGGGCTGGTCCCCGCGGGAGAGTCAGGCCGGAGCCGCCTGAGGATCACCGCGTTCGACGCCTCCCCGGTCTCAGGGAACAACGACGAGGAGTTCCTGGAGGTGACCAACGACGCCCCCTGGTCCACCGACCTGTCGGGCTACCGCCTCGAGGGCGGCGTCGAGATGACCCTGCCGCCGGGGACGGTGGTCGAGGCGGGCGGCCGGGTCTTCCTCGCCGCGAGCCCGCGTGACTTCCGCGCGCGCATCGTGTCCCCGATGGGCGGTGAGGGTCACTTCGTCGTCGGCCCCTTCGACGGCAACCTCGCCCCGGGGGAGACGATCCTGCTCCGGGACCGAGAGGGACGGGTCAGGGTGCGCCGCAAGCTCTGAGTCGCCTCGGCCCGGCCTGCGCCCAGCACGCCAGGGCGGTCTCGTCGGGCTTGAGGTGCCCCGGTCCTCGGGCCTACCCTTCACCGGCCCCTCCCTCGGAGGCCGGAGGATCGAATGCACGAAGAGACCCACGCTCCCCCTGAGTCCAAGCACACTGTCCTCGGCTGCTTCCTGCAGGCGCTCGGGGCGGGTGCGATCGTGGTGACCATCTGCGCGGGCGCGCTCTACCTCTACTTCGGGGTCGACGCCCACTACGACCAGCGGGATGACGTTGGCCCGGACCGTGGCCGGGCGCTGATCCCGCCGGGGGCGACGGACATCACGCTCGATCGGCACTTCCCGATCGACCACGAGGCCTGGTTCACGGTCGATGAGGGAGAGCTCAACGACTACTTCGACGCGCACTACCGCCGGGCGGAGGATCGCGCCTCGTACCTGGACAAGAAGCCGATCAGCCGCGAGCGCTTCGAAGAGCACTACTCCTTCCTGGGCTGGGAGTGGCATGAGGGCATCAGGGCGTATCACTTCTCGGCGAGGAACGGAGGCGGTCAGACCTACATCCATGACTCGGCCACCGGGCGCACCTACCACGACTCGGCGTACTGGTAAGCGCCCCCTCGGGGGCGTGCCATCGGCTGGTGCGGTGCGGCCGCGCCGGAGGGGACGGTCAGGGTCCCGTGCCTGACCCGAGGGCCGAGCCGGGGCTAGCTCGGCATCTGGCTGTCGATGACCCGCTGGATGGCGAACCGGTAGCGCTCGTCCTCGGTGGCGATGCTCCACGAGACGAGGACCCTGGCCGCGCGCTCGGGGGAGCCAGCGACCTGCGGCCGGTGCTCGAACTTGCCGTCGAACAGGATCGCCTCTCCGATCCGGTAGCGGTACTCGAACTCGCGGCTCCCCTCCCGGCAATCCAGGTGCCCGAACGGCGCCTCGAACGCCATCAGGGGCGTCAGCATTGTGCCGGTCACCCCGGCTGGGATCTCACGCTGCCCGTAGTCCACGTGGAAGTCCTGGCCGGGCGTGTCCCCCTCGACGATGACGAAGCAGGCGGCGAGGAGCCGTGAGTCGCCGTCCACGATGGAGAGGCTCTCCGCGAGGTTGCTCTCGGAGAGGCAGCGGTGGAACTTGGCGAGGGCCGCAGGGCTCGTCGCGTAGTGCCAGGTCATGTTGGGGTGCAGCCCCTCGGACGCCTCGAAGGTGAACCGTTCGCCCAGGCAGCCGCCACGCATCTGCCGGTAGAGCCGCCTCAGGGGGCTGAGGTGGCGCGCCTTGAAGGAGAGCTCCGTGTAGAGGTGTTCCTTGAAGTGCTGGGCGCGGGTCATGGTGCAGCGTGGCAATGACGCTGCTCCCGCGACGGAGGTGATGGGCTATCCCATCCGCCTGCAGTCTCGCTGGCGCCCCCGTGGGTTCGCGGGGAAATCGCCGAGATCGGGAGCGGGGGCGCGTGGGGGCGCCTTGATCCCTGGAGGACTCCCCGGTTTCTGCCCCAAACTCCGACCCGCTGCGGATTCCATGGGGGAGGCTCAGGCCGCCGCCACGGGGAGCCGACCCTTCAGTGACGGCTCCCACGCGCCCTTCCCCCAACGCACCTTGTCCGACCCCGAGCAACCGAACCCAGAGGACGCCCACGCGGCGGAGCGGCCGGCGGCCGCCCCGGCGTTCGTGAAGCAGCGGGCGATGCGTCGGACCGATGCCTCGCAGCGGTCCCGTGCGGCCGCCGTGCGGCGCTTCTTCGCTCGGGACCTGTGGGCCATGGAGGTCACCACCCTCCCGACCATGCGGCGGACCCTGTACGCGGTCACGCGGGTGCTCCAGCTCACCTGCGTGAACTTCGTCAAGGACCGCTGCACCTGGCGGGCCTCGGCCCTGACCTACATCTCGGTCCTCTCCCTCGTCCCCCTCCTGGCCCTGGCGTTCTCGGTGGCCAAGGGGATGGGCGCGTACGAGACCCTCCTGGACCAGACGATCAAGCCCTTCCTGGACTCGACCTTCGGTGAGGCGGCGGCGGAGGACGGCGCCCCGGGCTCCCAGGTGCGCGAGGCCATCGACACGGTGCTCGGCTTCGTCCAGAGCACCAACGTCTCCCGGCTCGGCCTCGTCGGCTTCCTCATCGTGTTCTGGACGGTGATCCGGCTCCTGAGCTCCATCGAGCACGCCTTCAACGACATCTGGGGGGTCCAGCGATCCCGCTCCCTGCCGAGGAAGCTCGCGGACTACTTCTCCACCGTGGTGCTCGTGCCCCTGCTGCTCGTGGCGGGCACCGGCGCCCTCGGCGTGGTGCGCACCGAGGTCATCGACGGGCCCTGGTCCACGAGCCCTGGGCTGGCGCTCTTCGGGTCCCTCGCCATCGTGTGGGCCGCCTTCACGGTGGCCTACCTGTTCATGCCCAACACCCAGGTGCGGTTCTCGTCGGCGCTCCTCGGGGGCGTCGTCGGCGGCACCATGTGGCAGCTCTTCCAGGTGGTGCACCTCAAGCTCCAGGTAGGCGTCGCGAACTACAACGCCATCTACTCCACCTTCGCCGCGCTGCCGATTTTCCTGGTGTGGGTGCAGTCCTCCTGGATGACGGTCCTCCTCGGGGCCGAGGCCGCCGCCGCGCACCAGAACGAGGAGCGCCACGGCCAGCTCGTGCAGAGCCGGGACTACGACCTGGCGCTCAAGGAGGTCGTGGCCCTGCGCCTCGCCGTGCGCGTCACGCGGGCTTTTCTCGGCGCGCTGCCGCCCCGGACGGTCCAGGGGCTGGCGGAGGAGCTGGCGTGCCCCGAGCGCGTGGTGGGGGACGTCGCCCGCAGCCTCGAGCACGCCCACGTGCTCGCCCAGCTCGACTCGGGGGACGGCCAGATGTGCTACGTGCTCGCCGCCGACCCCTCGACCGTCCGCATGCAGGACGTCCTCGACGCCCTGAAGGGGGACTCCATCCTCGACTCGACCCGCGCGGCGTTCCTCGCCGTGGACGAGGAGGACGCCGCCGTCGACGGCGCCTTCGAGCGGTTCCGGAGGACCCGGGACCGGAGCGCCTCCAACCTCTCCCTCGCCGAGCTCGCGCGGGCCGGCGGAGAGGCAGCGGGGGACGCTCCCCGCGCCGTCAGCTGACCCTCGCCTGCTGGCCGCGGGAGGACTGGGTCGGGCTCACTCCAGCCGGCGGATCACGTGGTAGCCGAAGGGCGAGGCGGTCTCGTCGTAGGTCGCCATGCCGACCTCTCCGGGCTCGAGGCCAAAGCCGATGTCCCCGAAGGCGGGCACCATCTTCTCACGGGGATTCGCGACCTCGTCCATCATCCTCATCTGGAGGCTCGTCTGCAGGGCACCGATGGCGGCGTTGAAGTCCTCCTGGGTCAGCGTGCCGGCCGTCATCTGAGCCCGGCACTCCGCGCTCTTCTCGGCGAACTCCTTCTGCAGCTGCTGCTGGAGCTTGAGGGCCGAGCGCTCGCCCGCGCGATCCCGGACCCCGCGGTTGAGGAGCGTGTAGCAGCCGGGGGTCGTGTCGGTCTCCGCCACCGGGTCGTCGGAGAACTCGCGGGCCAGCGCGCCCATGTCGGCGCCCGCCTTGACCTGGGCGAGGATGTCGTTGGCCAGGGCCTCGGCCTCCTCCTTGGTCCGGGTCACGCCGGGGATCCTGCAGCCGTCGAAGGAGATCAGCACGTGCTGCACTTGGATCTTGCGGGCCTCGCCACCGAGGTCGACCGCGTCCTCGGGACGCGCGATGGTCTCCCCCGTGGGCGCGGGGCCCTCGACCACCTCGGCGTCCTCGATGCGGACGGTCTTGAGGGGCGTCGAAGCCTCTCGGGAGCGGACGGCGCGGGTCGGCACGCTGGCGATCTTCTCCAGGGTCTCGACGCCCGAGGTGAGCCGGCCGAAGGACGCGTACTTGCCGTCGAGGCCCCAGACGGAGGGGGACTCATCGCAGCAGAGGAAGAACTGGCAGGAGGCCGAGTTGAGGTCACTGCCCATGCGGGCCATGGAGAGCACGCCGTAGCCGTGGGCGCGCTCCGGGTCCTCGGACATCTCCCCCTGGATGGTGCCGTACGGGCCGTTGCCGCCGCCGGTGCCGGTCGGGTCGCCACCCTGCACCATGAACTCGCGCAGGATCCGGTGGTAGGAGAGGCCGTCGTAGAAGCCCTCGTCACAGAGCCGGAGGAAGTTCCGCGTCGTGATGGGCGCCAGGTCGGTCCACAGGTCGAAGGTCATGGTCCCCACATCCTCGCCGTCGATGGAGCAGCGGAAGGTCACGTGGTACTTGCCGAGGTCGGCGTCAGGGACCTGATTCGGGTCCGCGAAGCGGCTCAGCTCCGCGGGCGGGACGAACTTGTCCGGTGCTGATGCCGGTGCCGGGGTCGTGGCGCCCGGCTGGGCAGGCGGGGTCGCGGCCGCTGCGGTGCCGGGGACCTTGGCCGCGGCCATGGCGGGCGTCTCGCCCCGCTTGGGCATCTTGGCCTTCGGTGTGGCGGCCTCGGGGGCGGCCCCCCTGGATGGGGCCGCCTTGTCCTCCGCTGGAGAGGCGCCTTCGCTGCTGCGTTCGGCGCAGGCGGCGAGGAGCGGCAGGAGGGAGAGGGCGAGGGTGAGCGGGGTCCGGCGGAGGATGTCCATGGGCCAGAAGTTAACGGGTCGCGGCCAGGGCTGCTGCCCGGAGGCCACGGCTTACAGGACCTCGACGGGCACCCCCCCGTGCCGGACGGGGCGCTCGCCGGTCACGCGCGGCGGCCTTCGACGCCGATGCACTCCACCCCGTGCCTGCGGAGGAGCGCCGCGGTGACCCCCGGGCCCTCGACGACCGCGCCGGCCACGTGGGTGCTGGCGCAGCCGCACGACGGGGACCGCTCCTTGAGGAAGGCGCGCTTGAGCCCGAGGCGCTGGCAGACCTCGAGGGCCCCCGCTGCGCCCCGGGCAAAGGCCAGGGTCACGTCCTCACCACCGTGGGTCCGCACCTCGGCCTTGCCGTCCAGCACGTCCTCGGCGGCGGCGGTGAGGTCGGCCGGGGGGCGGGGGGTCCCGAGCCCGCCGTGCTCCTCGGGGCAGAAGGGCACGGCCTCGATCCCCTCGGCGGCGAGGTGCCGCTCCAGGGCGCCGTCCCCGTTGTGGGTCGCCTTGTAGGTGCACTCCTTCCCGAGCAGGCACGCGCTCACCAGCGCGGCTTCGGTGCGGGGTCGGTCATGGCTCATGGTGGTCAGGCTCCCTTGATCCGCCGGGTCGCGGCGCGGGCCGCGGTCGCGTCTCGCAGCGCGGTCTCGAAGGCCTCGGCGACGCGCACTCCGACGTGCACCGTGAACGATACCTGCTCGCCGTACTCCTCCTCGCGCGCCGTGAGCTCCCAGGCCGCCAGGACCCCCTGGACGGCGCCGGAGTCGCCGTAGGGGTGGACGCACCGGATCCCCACCTGAACCTCGACCTCGCGCAGCTCGGCCCGGTCGAGGGCCTGGCCCGCGGCGCCCCCGTAGGCGCGCATCAGCCCACCCACGCCCAGCTTGACGCCGCCGAAGTAACGCACCACCGCGGCGACCGCGTTGGAGACCTCGTGGCCCTCGAGCTGCATGAGGATGGGCCGGCCAGCGGAGCCGCTCGGCTCCCCGTCATCGTTCGAGCGGGTGACGTCGCCCGCCGCCCCCAGCCGCCACGCGTAGCACACGTGGCGGGCGTCCGAGAAGTCCGCGCGCACCGAGTCCACGAAGCGCGCGGCGTCCTCGGCCGTCTCGGCGGGCCCGATGCAGGCGATGAAGCGCGAGCCCTTGATCTTGTCCGGCTCGTAGGTGGAGGCGGCGGACAGGGTGGTGAAGCGGTCCGGCGCGGGGCTCATCGCTCGAAGAGGGGCTCCTGGTAGTGCACCTGGTCCAGGTAGAGCCCGGAGGCCGGCGCCGAGCCGGGCGCGGCCTTGCGGTCCCGCGCCGCGAGCACGTCGGGCATGTCCTCGGCCCGCCGCTTGCCCTCGCCCACGCGGACCACGGCGCGCACCATGTTGCGGACCATCTTGTAGAGGAAGCCGTCGGCCTCGAATGACATCTCCACCAGGGGACCCTCGGCGCCGAGCGTGCAGGCGCGCAGGTGGCGCACGCTGCTCTTGCGGTCGAAGCCGCCGCTGGAGGCGAAGGACGAGAAGTCGTGCTCGCCCTCCAGCGCGCCCAGGGCGTAGGCCATGGCGTCCACGTCCAGCTTGCCGTGGACGTGCCAGACCCGCCGCTCCAGCTCCAGGGGGAGCTCCTCTTCGTTCCAGAGGGCGAAGCGGTAGACCTTGCCCACCGCGTCCTTGCGGGCGTGGAAGCCCGGCGCGACGTGGCGGGCCTCCTCGACGATCACGTCGCCCTCCATGGCCTCGTTGAGGCGGGTCACGATCTCCTCCTCGCTCGCGACGCCGGGGAGCTCGACCGTGGCGACCTGGCCGAGCGCGTGGGCGCCGCGGTCGGTTCGCCCCGCGCCCTCGATGAGCGCCGGCGCTCCGAAGGCGGCGGCGACCGCGTCCTCGACGGCGCCCTGGACCGTGCGCTTGCCCGGGTGGCGCTGCCAACCCTGGAAGAAGCGCCCGTCGTAGGACAGGAGCAGGGCGGCGTGCACGGACTCGGCGCTCATCGGTTTCCGGTGAGCGGTTCCCGCAGGAAGAAGCCGCTGACCGACGCGCGGACGCTGGAGCCTGCGGCGGGCCGGACCGGGGTCACCATGTGCGGCGCGCCGCCGAGCACCACCAGGCGGTTGGGCCGGGGCAGGATGAACCGGCCCTCGCCCCGCTCCATCAGCGCGGCCGAGTAGCCCTCGTCGTCGAAGCGGTGCCCCATGATGGGCAGCTCACCGCCGGGGTCTGTCTCCGCCACCAGCAGCTCGCCGCCCCAGTGGGCGTTCCAGTGGGGGTGGGCGTAGTAGATGTAGGCGCCCGAGTAGACGGCGCTGTCGTCGCCGTGCCACGAGAGGCCAGCGCCGGTCGGGTAGACGTAGGGCCGGGCGGTGACGTGGGCCCAGTCGTCGCCGACCACGTCGGCGAGGTTCGCCGCCTCACCCAGCAGCGCCTCCACCACCCGATCCAGGGCGGTGCCGCTCGGGTAGACGCCCTCCTCCGTCGAGCTCCCGTCGATCTCGGCGTCACGCGCCGGGGTGACGATCTCGTCGCCGCCGAGGGGGACGCCGTCCCCGAGCTTCCACGCGCCCGCGGTGCGGGAGACGGGGGAGAGCTCGGTGAACTGGAAGTGCGACCAGACCTCGGTCCACGCCTCCTCGTCGAGGAAGTCGTCGAAGATCCGCACGCCGAGAGACGGTTCAGCCATCAGGCCCTCAGAGGAGGTCGGGGAAGCGGTCCTGGTGGCGCTTGAAGAGACCCAGGCCCAGGAACATGACCACCCCGGTGGCCACCGTGAACTTCAAGAGGTCTCCGCTGGCTGGCCACTCCCCGTACAGGGTGACCTGCCGGAACATGGCGATGTACCAGTGCATCGGGTTGATGTCGAGCAGCCACCAGAAGGGGGTCTTCGCCACCAGCGGGCCGGGGTAGAAGATCGGCGTGGCGAACATCCAGACCGTGGTCCCCACGCCGACGAGGTGGAAGGTGTCCCGCCAGTAGAGGTTGAGCGTGGCCAATCCTGCCCCGAGGCCGGTGGTGAAGCCGATCAGGAGCAGGAGCAGGCCAGGGAGCGCGAGGAGGGAGACGCCCAGGGAAAGGGCTCGGCTCCGCCCGAGGGACTCGCTGGTGTAGGGCTCCGTGGAGAGGCCCAGGTCCCGCACCTCGGCGGGGGGCAGCGCGTTGTCCTTCAGGGTGATGACCACCTCGCGCTGCCAGAGCTCGACGGTGGACTCGGCGATGAGCCGGACCTGGATGGTCTCGTCCCCCTCGGTCTCCGCGTCGCGCAGGGGGATGACCGGGACGTAGATCCTTGAGCGGTCCGCGGGGAGCTCGATGACGTCGGTGGGCGCGGCGTAGTCGACGCCCCGCGTGGCGGTCCCGGTGTACTCCAGGCGATAGCGGGTCGAGCTGTGCCACGACCGCTCGGTGGAGACGAACACCCGCGGTGGCGGGGTCGCTCCCTCCGCGCCGGGGTCGTAGGCCTCCCACACCTCGGCGAACGCGGTCTCACGCTCGATGGCCGCCTGGGGCGGGGAGAGGAAGCCGAACCAGACCACGGCGCCGAGCACGATCGGGAGCCCGATGCACATGTTGATCACCGCCGAGGCGGTGATGTAGGCGGGCAGGATCTGGGACGGGAAGACGACCTTCTGGATGAGGTTCGAGTTGTCCACCAGGCAGTTGGTGGCCCGGCTCAGGGACTCGGCGAACGCGGTCCAGACGATGATGCCGGCGAGCATGACCAGCGACACCTCGAGGGCGCCCTGCTCGTCGCCCCAGCGCGTGTTGAGGATCACGCGGAAGACGAAGGTGAAGACCAGGAGGTTGATCACCGGGAACAGGATCGACCAGAAGAACCCCATGCTCGAGCCCACGTAGCGCGCCTTGAGGTCCCGGGCGACGAGATCCTTCAGCAGCGCGCTGTGCTGCGCGATGGACTTGAGCAGGTAGAGCATGGGGGACGCTCGGGAAGGTTACCCCGCGGGGGGGGCGCCGGGGGCCGCCCGGGCACCGAGACCTCGCCTCACGCTGGGGCAGGCCCGGGCGTGACCGACGCGGGGCGCGCAGGGCCGGTCTGCTCAGCGCGTGGGGAAGTAGTCGAAGACCTCGACGGCCTTGAAGTTCCCCTTGTGAGCCTCGACCAGGGCCTGGTGGATCGGGTGCGGTCCGTAGGCCGCGTACGCCTCCGGGCTGTCGAACTCCACGTGGAGCCCGACGTGGAAGTCCTGGCGGTTGACCTTCCGCTGCTGGCTCTGGTCGCGGACGCCTGCGGTGACGTGAAGCACCCCCGGGATGTCACGGAGCGTCGAGCAGGCCTGGGCGAGCGCCTCGCAGGCCTCGGGGGAGCTGTCCTCCAGGATGAAGAACACGTCGTGGAGGACCTGGGTCTGCTGGAGGTCGGCGCTCGCCTGTTGGGACGGGCCGGCGCAGGCGACGAGGAGGAGGGCGGCGGAGAGGAGGGCCGCGGGGAGGAGTCGGAGCATGGTCGGATGGGGGAGAGGTGGGGGGCAGAGTATGGGGCCCAGCCTCCCCCAGACCAAAGGAGCCATGAACGCGGCGCACCGATCGCCCATGGGATCGGCGCGCCGCCACCGCTCTCACCCCCGCAGGGGAGCTCTCCGGGGTCAGGACGCCAGCAGGGTCGGCGTCAGGGTCTCCCTGGCCGAGACGCCGAAGAGCCCCTCGTGGACGTCCACGGTCACCGTCTGGCCCGGCCGGATGTCGTCCCGCAGGATCGCCTCGGCCAGCAGGTTCTGCACGTTGCGCTGCAGGGCGCGCTTCAGGGGCCGGGCGCCGAACTCGGGGTCGTAGCCCTCCTCCGCCAGGGCCTCGAGGGCGCCGTCGGTGAGGACGAGCTCGATGTCCCTGTCCGCGAGCTGGCGCGACAGGCGCTCCACCTGCACGTCCACGATGCTGCGGATCTGGTCCCGCTCGAGGGCGTTGAAGGTCAGCACCTCATCCAGCCGGTTGATGAACTCGGGTCGGAAGTAGTCCTTCACCGCGTCCTCTCCCCGCAGGTTGCTGGTCATGAGGACCAGGGTCTGGGTGAAGTCCACGGTGCGGCCCTGGCCGTCCGTGAGGCGGCCGTCGTCGAGGACCTGCAGCAGCACGTTGAAGACGTCGGGGTGGGCCTTCTCGACCTCGTCCAGGAGGATCACGCTGTGGGGCTTGCGCCGAACGGCCTCGGTGAGGACGCCGCCCTCGTCGTGGCCGACGTAGCCCGGAGGCGCGCCGATCATGCGGCTCACCGAGTGCTTCTCCATGAACTCGCTCATGTCGATGCGGATCATGTTGCGCTCGTCATCGAAGAGGAACTCCGCGACGGCCTTGGCGGTCTCGGTCTTGCCGACGCCGGTGGGGCCGAGCATCAGGAACGCGCCCAGGGGGCGCGTCTCCTCCACGAGCCCGGCGCGGGCCCGCCGGACCGCCTGGCTGATCGCCGCGAGGGCGCCGTCCTGGCCGACCACGCGCGCGCGCAGGCCGTCCTCCATCTGGAGCAGCTTCTGCCGCTCGGTCTCGAGGAGCTTGTCCGCAGGGATGCCCGTCCAGCGGGCCACGACCCGGGCGATCATCTCGTCGTCCACCGCCTCGGGCAGCATGGCGCCCTCGGCCTGCACCCGGTCGAGCTCCGCCGACGAGGCCTCGATGCTGGCCTCGGTCTCCGGGATCTCGCCGAAGCGCAGCTGGCCGACGCGCTCGAAGTCGCCGGCGCGCTCCTCGCGCGCCGCCTCGGCCCGCAGCTCCTCCAGCAGGGCCTTGCCCGCGCGGATGGAGCGGATCAGGTCCTTCTCCGTGGTCCAGCGGGTCCGCAGGGCGCTGGCGCGCTCCTCCAGGTCCGCGAGCTCCTCGCCGATGGCGGCGATACGCGCGGCGTTGCGCTCGGCGTCCTCGCCGGCCGCAGCCGTGCGCTCGATCTCCAGCTGCCGCTGGCGGCGCTCGATCTCGTCGAGCTCCTGGGGGAGGGAGTCGATGGCGGTTCGCAGCTGCGCGGCGGCCTCGTCGACGCAGTCGATGGCCTTGTCCGGCATGAAGCGGTCCGTGATGTGGCGATCCGCGAGGCGCGACGCGGCGACGAGGGCGCTGTCGAGGATGCGCACCCCGTGGTGCACCTCGTAGCGCTCCTTGAGCCCGCGCAGGATCGCGACCGTGTCGTCCACCGACGGCTCGTCCACCATGACCGGCATGAAGCGGCGCTCCAGGGCAGCGTCCTTCTCGATGTACTTGCGGTACTCGTCCAGGGTCGTGGCGCCGACGCACTTCAGCTCGCCGCGCGCGAGGGCGGGCTTGAGCATGTTGGCCGCGTCCACGGCGCCCTCGGAGCCGCCAGCGCCCACCAGCGTGTGGAGCTCGTCGATGAAGAGGACGATCTCACCCTCGGCCTCCTTGATCTCCTCGAGGACCGCCTTGAGGCGCTCCTCGAACTCACCGCGGTACTTGGCGCCCGCGAGCAGCGCGCCGAGGTCCAGGGACATGACCCGCTTGTCCTTGAGCCCGTCCGGGACGTCACCGACGGCGATGCGGTTCGCCAGCCCCTCGGCGATGGCGGTCTTACCCACCCCGGGCTCGCCGATGAGCACAGGGTTGTTCTTGCGCCGGCGGGAGAGCACCTGGATCACGCGGCGGATCTCACCGTCCCGGCCGATCACCGGGTCGAGCTTCTGGGCCTTGGCGTCCGCCGTCAGGTCGCGGGCGTACTTCTCCAGCGCGTCGAAGGTCGCCTCGGGATCGGCCGAGGTGACCTTGCGATCACCGCGTACCTCCCCGAGGGCGGCTTCGATCCGCTCGGGCCCCGCGTCGCGCGCCGCGAACAGGGCGGCCACCTCCGGCGAGCCCTTCTCGGCGAGGGCGAGCAGGAGGTGCTCGGTCGACACATACTCGTCGCCGCGCTTGCTCGCGGCGGCGTTGGCCTCGGTGAGCACCTCCGCGAGGGCGCGGGAGCCGGTCACCTGGCCGCCGCTCGTCCTCGGGAGCCGCTGCAGCAGCCCGTCGAGCTCGTGACGCAGCGCGCGCGGGTCGACGCCAAGGCGGTCGAGAACCGCCGAGGTGACGCCCTCGGGTTCCTCGAGGAGCGCCGACGCCAGGTGGGCCGGGGTCAGCTCCGGGTGGCCCGCCTGGGCGGCGAGTTCCTGGGCGGCTGCGAGGGCAGCCTGGGAGCGGTGGGTGTATTGCGGTTGCATGATTGGAGTACCTCTACTCGGCCCACGGAACGCGGACCGGACGCTCCAAGGCGCAACGGTCATGCCATCGCCCCCCAGGCCCTGCAGGGGCCTCCGGCGGCGGTTCTGGCGCCCGACTGCGCCTCATGCGCGCCATCGGGGCAGTGCGGGGCGCCATTTTGGCGCGCCAGACTGCCAGTCGAGCCTCAGGAGGGGACCAGCAGCCTCGCCAGGGTCAGGGACCGCTCCAGGGCGGTGCGCTGACGGGTGTCGAGGCGCAGGAGCGGCGCGCGTACGTCGTTCCGGGTGGCCTCGAGGGCCGCGAGGGCGCCCTTCACGGGCACCGGGTTGGTGGTGATGCGGAGGGCATCCACGAGCGGGGCGAGCTTTCGCTCCAGGGCATCCGCGTCGGGGTCGTCGGTCCGGGCCGCCTGGACGAATCGTGCCACCTCGCCGGGGACGAGGTTGCCGACCACGGTGATCGCCCCCTGGGCGCCGTTGCGCATCATGGGGCCGATCATCCGGTCGTCGCCAGCGAGCAGCGGGATGGGCAGCTCGCCCGCCAGGGTCCGGGCGCGGGTCGGTCGGCCGATGGCCTCGCAGTGTGCGACGACCTCGGGGACGCGGTCGACGAGCTCCTTGAGCATCTCCGGCCCCAGGTCGGTCCCGGTTCGCTCCGGCTCGTTGACCGTGATGAGCGGGAGCTCGCTGGGGAGGGCGTCGAGGATGTGGCGCAGGTGCGCGATGACGCCCTTGACGTCCGGGAGGGCGAAGGGCGGCGCGCTCACGAGGAGCGCGTCGGCGCCCGCCAAGGCGGCGTTCCTGGCCACCTTGGCGGCGCGCTCGGAGCTCACCTCCGTGACGCCGAAGATCACCCGCAGCCGGTAGTCAGAGTTCTCCTCTGCGCCCGCGACCGCTCGGGCCACCAGCTGGCCGACCTCGTCCACCTCGAGGGACCAGCCCTCGCCGGTGGCGCCGCCCACCACGATGGCGGTCGTACGCTGGCGTGCCTGGTGCTGGACCAGCCGATCCAAGGCTGGTAGGTCGAGCACTCCGTCCCGGAAGGGCGTCGGGAGCGCCGTGATCGCACCGCTCAGGTAGGAGAGGTCGCCGTCGCTCACGGGCGCGCTCCCTCGATGAGGCGCAGCATGTCCGTGACGCAGCGGTCCACGCCGTCGAAGAGCGAGCGCGCGACCACGGCGAAGCCGATGTTGAGTTCCTCGATCCCCTCGATCGCCGCGATCGGGGCGGTGTTCTCGAAGTCCAGGCCGTGCCCTGCGTTGACCCTCAGGCCCACCGCGCGCGCGTGGCGCGAGGCCTCGGTGAGCCGCTCGAGCTCGGCGGCTCGGACAGCGCCGCGGGCGTTGGCGTAGGCGCCGGTGTGCAGCTCCACGAACGGCACGCCGAGGGCGGCGGCCGCGTCCAGCTGACGGGGGTCGGGGTCGATGAAGATCGAGACCGCGCCGCCGGCCTCCGTGAGGCGCGGGACCGCGTCCCGGAGGCGGGGCGTCTCGCGGATCACGTCGAGCCCGCCCTCGGTGGAGATCTCCAGGCGGTTCTCGGGCACGAGGCAGAAGGCCTCGGACCCGCTGCTCTCCGCGAGGGTGAGCATGGAGTCATCGAGGCTGCACTCGAGGTTGAGCAGGGTCGTCACGACCTCCCGCAGCCGGTGGATATCGGCGTCCTGGATGTGCCGCCGGTCCTTGCGGAGGTGGCAGGTGATGCCGTGGGCCCCGGCGGCCTCGCAGCGCAGGGCCCACTCCACCGGATCCGGGAAGGCCTCCCGGCGGGCCTGCCGGACGGTGGCCACGTGGTCGATGTTGACGTGGAGGCGGGGGATGGGGGCCGGCTCGTGGGTGCTCACCCACGAATCCTAGGTGCCGGGAGGGGCGGCTCCAACGGGGGGCCTGCTACTCTTCCGCCCGTGCGCATCATCACCGGACGATTCAGGGGGAGGCGCCTCGCCGCGCCCCCCGGAGAGGACACCCGCCCCATGCTCGGGCGGGTGAAGGAGAACCTGTTCAACATCCTCGGAGACGAGGTCGTGGACGCGGAGGTTCTGGACCTGTTCAGCGGATCCGGGGGGCTCGGGCTCGAGGCGCTCTCCCGCGGAGCCCGCCTGGTGCGCTTCGTGGAGCAGGAGAGCTCTGCGCGCAGGGTCCTGCGCAAGAACTGCGAGGCGTGTGGGGTCGCCGATGATGAGGTGGAGCACGCGCCCGGCGACGCCCTCATGGGGGACGCCTGGCGACGCCCGGACGGCAGCCGCTGGGCCCAGGTGGCCTTCCTGGACCCGCCCTACCCGATCTGGCGGACCCCCGGGGACCGGGCCACGATGCTGGCCGTGGTGCGGGCCGTGCTCTCCGAGGCGGTGGTGCCCGGCGGCGTGCTCATGCTGCACACCCACCCCAGGGACCTGCGCCCCGAGGACCTGGGGCTGTCGGACGACGAGAAGCCCCGGGTGTACGGGAACTCGGCGCTCTGGTTCCTCCGCGCTCCGGAAGCCTGAGGCCGCGGGGCCAGGGGACGCTCAGGGACCGGGTGTGCCCGGCGTGGGGTCGACGTCCGCGGAGATCGGACGCCAGATGAGCGTCTCGAGGGCGAGGACCTCCTCGTCGGACTCGTAGAGCAGGGACTCGTCGAAGTGCAGGCGAGCGCCCTCCCCGAAGTTCAGGCTGCGGGCGATCAGGCTGCCGAACAGCTCGAAGCCGGCCGGGATGGTGATCGAAGCATCGGGCGCGTAGATGGCGCCGTGGAGCACCGTGTTGGCGTTGAAGCTCACCGTCGCCGGATCGGAGCCGCTCTCGGTGTCGCCGGCGATGAAGACCTGGAAGTCCCGCGCGGCCTCGCTGGTGGTGCGCACGGTCGAGTCACTGCTGATGTCCCAGTCCCCCGAGCTGTAGACCTCCACGGGGCCGTTGGAGCTGTCGATCACCAGGGAGCTCCCCCCGCCGAGGACGAAGTCGGACATCACGATCTGGGCGGGGCCCTCGATGGTGAGGGTCGAGCCGGCGCTGGCCGAGACCCCATCGAAGCCCAGGAGGCCGGGGCCCAGGGTCGCGTCCTCGGTGACGTCGAGGGGGCCGCTTGAGGTGACGGCGGGGGGCTCGATGGGCGGGAAGGTGACGTTCTCTTCCAGCGACTCCCGGTCGCCGGTGATGACCACGTTGGAGCCGTTCTCGAGGATCGATCCGTCCTCGCCGATGACCGCGTCCCCGTTGATGAACGTGTCCCCTCCGAGGACCACGTTGCCGTTGGACCCCACGCCCCCGTTGCCCCGCGACGCCTGGGACGCGAAGGCGCCCAGGGTGGGGTCGTAGCTGTTGGTGGCGGACCCCTCACCCACCAGGAGTCCGTCCTTGCCGAAGGCGGCGTACTGGAAGAAGCCGACCGGCGCGGTCGAGAAGACGCACTCCTGTCGCTTTCGCTCCCCCTGGGAGGTGCCCGACGCGATGACCTGGTAGCGCCACGCGTCGAGGCGGGTCACCTCGGCCCAGTACCGGGACGTGGCGAGGACCCTGGGGGTCTGTTCGGTCCCGACGCTCAGGGACTCGCCCTCCTCCGGCTCGAGGAGCCGGGAGCGCAGCAGGATGAAGGCCTCGTCGATGCCGGACTCGGCGGCGAAGTAGGCCAGCTGTGCGGCCCCCTCGGTGCGGCGGCTGTCCGAGATGGAGAGGTCCACGCGGAGCATGGAGCTGCCGAGCCCCGCGAGGACGAGGACGAAGATGATGACCGTCACCAGGACGGAGCCCGCGCGGTCGCCGCCTCCGGGGTTGGAGGGCCCGCTGACAAGATGGGTGGAGAGCTTCATCAGTTGCGCAGGAGGATCGAGCTCCGCAGGGATCGTTGGATGGTCTCTTCGTGGCCGGGCGGGCGCTGCTCCAGGGTCACCGTGACCTCGAGGGCGGCGCCCATGCGCTCGATGGCGAAGCCCGACTCATCGATGAGGCCGTCGCCGTTGTCGTCCACGCCGTTGAAGGTCTCCCCCTCGGCGTACTCGGCGAGGCCCCGCGCGAGGACCCGGCGGTTCTCCGTGGGGAGCCCCACGTCCTCGATGAGGACCAGGATCCCCTCGTCCACGAGCCCGTCGCCGTCGTCGTCCGCTCCGTTGTTGGACTCCGCGGGGTCGAACTCGAAGCGCAGGGTCCTCGGCGCCGTCGTGACCGTCGTCTCGCCTTCCCAGCCCACGGCGCGCACGTAGGTGAGCTCGGTGACGCGCTGGCCCGGCTCGATCGCCGGGGAGAGCGAGCTCGCGATCGCGAGGGAGAGCTCCTTCTGGATGCCCCCGCTGGTGAGGCCCGTCCGCAGCTCCATGGCGCTCACGGTGGTGCCGCGGCTGAAGGCGTCCTTGCTCGCCGATGAGAGCGTCCCGACCGACGACAGCAGCAGGGCGAGGAGGGTCAGGGCGATCAGGATCTCGATGAGCGTGAAGCCCGCGCGGTCCCCCCCGGACGGTTGGCGGTGGGGGTCCTTCATCGTGGTGAGATCAGCGTGATGACCTGGTGCTGGACCGGGCGGCCCTTGTGCTGCCACTCGAGCCGAACGGCGACCGGGAGCAGCGTCCCGTAGGCCGTCGAGACCTCCTCGGAGACCCCGGCGCCGATGAGCGCGGGCGCGACGGAGAAGTCCGAGGACTGGAAGTCGGGGTGGATGGCGCCGGTGATCGGGTCGATCGGGAAGATGACGCGGCCCACGAGGCCGTCGGGGTCATCGGCCCTGGGCGAGAGCCCCTCGACCTCGAAGCCCGAGAGGGTGAACCCGTCCAGGGGTGAGCCCTCCGGATCGTCCAGGGGGTCGTCGTTGTGGAACGCGAAGACCGCCTCGCGCGGTTCGAACGCCGACAGCCGCGTGAGGGCGCGCCGCGCCTCCTCGCGGGCCAGGGCGCCCTCTCGGTTGGCGCCGTTGAGCTCGGTCGCGGCCGCGAATAGCTGGAGGAAGCCGAGGGCGCCGATCATCAGGATCGACGCGGCGATCACGAACTCGATGAGCGCGAAGCCGGCGGTGGAAGGGTGGCGACGCGGCGTGCATGCCCGGTGAAGGGGCATCGCGACGTGGTGCTTGGACGAATGAGCCATGGTGCGGCGGAGACCTCTCCGAGCGAGGAGGGGAGGCCCCGCATGCCCCGTCATCGACCGATTCGAGACACCGCTCCGATGGTCCGCCGCTGATTCCTTAGCGTGTCACATTCGTAGACAGCCCCATCTGCGCCCCGCCCGCGCGCCGCCTTGCTCCCCTCCGGAGCGTCCCGACATGATTCACCTGCTCTGCCTCGGTCTCCTCGCCCTCCCCCTCCAGGAGGGGGCCGACCCGGAGGCGTCCCCCGACGGCCGCGACGAGTACCTCGGCCGCAGGATCGCGCGCACCATGCACTGGGCGGGCGCGCCGTGGCTCCTGCGTGAGACGCGCGAGGACGAGGAGAACGGCGCGGCCCTGCGGGAGTGGCTGGCCGTGGCCCCGGGCGACGCGGTCTGCGACCTGGGCTGCGGGAACGGCTACCACACCCTGCCCCTGGCCCGGGCGGTCGGGGACGAGGGCAGGGTCTTCGCCGTGGACCTGCAGCCGGAGATGCTGATGCTCCTCCGGGAGCGGGCCGAGGAGGAGGACCTGGGGAACCTCGAGTACGTGGAGGCGACGGTGGACGACCCGCGGCTGCCCGAGGCCTCCTGCGATCTCGTGCTCCTCGTGGACGTGTACCACGAGCTCTCTCACCCCGTGCGGGTCCTGGATCACATCCGCCGGGCGCTGCGGCCGGGGGGCGAGGTGGTGCTCGTGGAGTTCCGCTCCGAGGATCGCGCGGTGCCCATCAAGCTGCGGCACAAGATGAGCAAGGCCCAGGTGCTGCGCGAGATGGCGGCGGGCGGCTTCGAGCTGGCCCGTGAGACCGACGACCTCCCCTGGCAGCACGTCATGTCGTTCCGGGTGGCGGCTCCGGACCCCCGGCGCGAGCCCCGCGTGATGGCCCTGGGCTTCGCGGATGCCCTGTCGCGGCCCGACCCGAGGATCGTCGAGCCATTCCTCGCGGCGTCGGTGGACGAGGGCGACGAGGGGCGGCGCTCGGCCAAGAAGATCGCCGTCGAGCTCGCGGGCACCATGCGCGGCACGGGCCCTCCGTTCCCTGATGCGGCGCGGGTGGAGCTGTCGGCCGGTCCGAAGGACGCGGTGCTGGCGCGCTTCGAAGGCGCGCCGGGTTCGGAGCGGAGGATCGATCGGAGCGAGTGCCTCCTGGCGGAGGACGACGAGGGGGTGTGGTCCGTTGAGGCCTGGCGCTCGCCCTCCTCGTTCCAGCGGCCCCACGGCGCCCGGAGACCGTTCGTGGCCATGCACACCGGAACCGGGCCTGGCTCGCCGGCGGAGCAGGCGCGCCTGACCCTGGACCTCGGGTTCGACGGGATCGCCTGGGGGAGCGACCGGGTCCCGGAGGTCCGGGCCGCCGCGGAGGTGGCGGGGGGGGACCTGTGGAGCGCGTACCACGTGCTCGACCTCGCGGACCCGGAGGGCACGGGGATCGACCAGCTGCGCGCCGCGATGGGAGCGATGGCGGGCGGGCCGGGGATGGTCTGGCTCGCCCTCCGATCGAGCTTCCCCAGGGACCTGGAGTGGCCCGACGAGCGCGAGGTGCGCGGCGTCGCCCTGGCCCTCCTCGCGGACCTCGCGGAGCTCGCGGAGGAGACGGGCGTGGAGCTCGCGCTCTACCCGCACGCGGGCTTCTGGTTGGAGACGGACGGGGCGGCCCTCTCCCTCGCCGAGGAGCTCGACAGCCCGCGGGTCGGCGTGTGCTTCAACCTCTGTCACTTCCTCAAGGTCCAGGACGCCGCGGACCCCGCCGCGACCCTGCGGGCCGCCGGGGCGCGGCTCTTCGCCGTGACGGTGAACGGCGCCGACCTCGACGGGGAGAACTGGGCCACGCTGATCCAGCCCCTGGGCGCGGGTGATCACGACCTCGGGGCCCTGCTCCGGCTCCTGGATGAGGTGGGCTTCGAGGGCCCCGTGGGCCTCCAGGCGTACGGGGTCGCGCTGCCGGCTACGGTGCACCTGCGGGCCTCCATGGGGGCCTGGCGGGCGGCCCACGGCCGCTGAGCCGGGCGCCTCAAGGAGCGGCTGGATCCTGTCGATGTCAGCCCCGCGGGGCCCGCCGAGGGCTCCCCGCCAGCCCGCTCCCATGCTCGAACTCCTGACCGCTCCCCTGGCCGCCGCCATGCTGATGCAGGCGCCTGCCCTGCCGGATGCTGACCTCACCTCCTCCGAGGCGACGCCGACAACGCCGGTCTTCGACCTGTGGCGCCGCCCCGAGCTGCGCCTCGGCGAGAGCCAGCGGGTGATCGCCCAGGTGTGCCGTGAGGTGGAGGACTGGAGCGCGTTCCTGACCCGCTTCGACCCCGCCGCCTTCCAGGCCTTCGAGTTCTGGGCCGACGAGCAGTTCCTCTGGGTCAAGGAGGAGTTCGACGCCCCCCAGGCGCGGCTCTTCGCCCGGCGCGGCTCCGAGGCGGCCGCCGCCCTCTCGGCCGCGACCCCGAGCACCAGGCTCGAGCTCGAGGTCATCGTGCGGGAGATGCACGCGGGCCGCGCGTGGATCGAGGTGATCGCGGCCAGGTGGTCCGAGCGTCAGACCCCCGAGGGGACGGTGCTGCACGCCATCCGAGCCCTCGACCTGATGGAGCGGGACGGCTGGAGCCTGGCCTCGGACCAGCTGGACCGGGCCCTCGCGCCGAACCTCCCTGGGCACGTGCGCGCGGAGCTCCTGCGTCTGAAGGGCGAGTGCGCGGCGGAGATCGACGCGCAGGCGAGGGACTGAGCGGCGCCCCTCAGTCGGTCGGCCACAGCTGCGGGTTCGCCTCGCTGGCGGCGCGGTCCCCGGGGGCCAGGCCCGGGAGCCACTTGCGGAGGTCGTCTCGCTGGTGGTCGTTGGCGGGCTCCGACACGCGCATCTCGCCGTCCATGTAGATGACGGTCATCACCTTGCGCTCCGCTTCGCCGTGGTTGGGCGGCGCGCTGTGGTAGGTCCACCCCAGGTGGAAGGAGACGTCCCCTAGCTCGAAGGGCTCCGAGGCGCGGGTGTAGCCCCCCTCGGCCAGGGCGCGGTCGCAGCGTGCCTCGCTCTCGTCCGAGATCTCGAGCTCCCGCCCCGCCTCGAGGCGGTGGCTCCCGCTCGCGAAGGTGAGGGGGCCCATGTCCTCCGGGACGTCGACCAGGGGGATCCAGGCGGTGATGCAGCGGTCGCTGGCCAGGGGCCAGTAGTACTGGTCCACGTGCCACGGGGTGTGACCCCCATCCCCCTTGGTGGGGAGCTTGAAGAGGGCCTGGTCGTGGTAGAGGCGGATGGTCGGCACCCGGAGCAGCGCGGCGGCGACGGAGGCGAGCCGCCGGGAGAAGACCAGCTGTCGGGCGTCGGGGGAGAACCGGTGCAGGTCGCCGACCTGGATGAAGGCGCGGTCGTAGGTGGACTTCTCGTCCCAGGGGATCTCGGCGTTCGGGTCGCTCCGGTGGACCGCCGCGGAGAGCCCCGGCTCGAGGATGTCGAGCTCCAGGGGATCGAGCAGCCGCCGCAGGGTGATGTGGCCGTCCCGCTCGAACTGCGCCACGACCTCCTCGGTCGGCTCATGGGGGAAGTTCAGGTCCATGGCCACCCAGGCTAGCAGCCGCGGTCCGGGGTCGCTCGGGCGGCCCGGCCGCCCCGCCGCCGGCCGTCCCGCGACCGGTCGGCCGCGGCGGCCTCGACGGCCCGCGGCCTGGACCGGCGATGGTGGTTGCAACGGGCGGGGGGGCCGTGCGATCTTCGACTGGACGATGCTGGTTGAACTCACGCTGCAGGACCTCGCGCTCTTCGAACGGGCGGCGCTGGAATTCGGGACGGGGCTGAACGCGGTGACGGGGGAGACCGGCGCGGGCAAGAGCCTGCTCGTCGACGCCCTGGAGCTGCTCCTTGGCCGCAGGGCCCGGGCCTCCATGGTGCGCAAGGGCGCCGACCGGGCGCGCGTGGAGGGGCGCTTCGTGCTCCCCCTCGATGACTACGGCGCGCTGGTCGGGCGCTGGCTGGCCGAGCACCTGCCCGAGGCGCTCGAGGAGCGGGAGCAGGAGGACGAGCTGGAGCTCATCCTGACACGGACCATCGGCCGTGATGGGCGGACGCGGGCCCACGTCAACCACCGGCCGGTGACCCAGAAGCTCCTGCGCGGCCTCGCCGGGCAGCTGGTGGAGATCCACGGCCAGAACGAGCACCAGCGGCTCTTCGAGCCGGCCGAGCAGCTGCGCCTGGTGGACGCCTTCGGCGGGCTGCAGGACACCCTCGAGGGCTACCGGGAGCGGCGTACGCGCTGGCTCGAGCTCGTGACCCGGCTCGAGGACCTCGAGGCGGGGGAGTCCGAGCGGCTCCAGCGCCTCGACCTTGTGCGCTTCCAGGTGGGGGAGCTCGAGGAGGCGAACCCCTCGGCCCTGGAGGCCGAGAACCTGCGGGCGGAGCGGAGCGTGCTGCGCCACGCCTCCGAGCTCGGCATCGAGCTCGGGTCGGCGCTCCACGGACTCTCGGAGGCGGAGGACAGCGCCCTGGATCTCCTGCGGCGGGCGGAGCGCACGGTGAACGACTGGTCCTCGCGGGTGCCCGACCTCGAGGAGCCGGCGGCGGGCTTCCGCGAGGCTTCGCTGCAGCTGGAGGAGGCGTGCCGTTCCCTGGGCGGCTTCCTCGACGGAGTGGACGCGGACCCCGGGCGCCTCCAGCACGTGGAGGATCGGCTCGGCCTCCTCGAACGGCTGGAGCGAAAGTACGGCACGGATGTGGCGGGCCTCGAGGAGCGCCTCCACTCCCTGCGCGACGAGCTGGACATGATGGCCAACGGGGCGGTGGACCGGGAGGCCCTCGAGGCGGAGGTCGCGGCCGCGCGGAAGAGCCTCGCGGAGTCCGCGCGGCGGTTGACCACGGCCCGCGGGGGCCTCGGCGCCAAGCTGCAGAAGTCGGTGGAGGGGGGCCTCGCTGACCTCGGCCTAGAGCGGGCACGCTTCTCCATGGCCCTGGTGCCCCACGTCTCCGGAGCGGAGAGGGACCTGGAGACCGATCGTCGCCGCTTCGGCGCCAGCGGCGCCGAGGGCGTCGAGCTCCTGCTGGCGGCCAACCCGGGGGAGGATCCCCAGCCCCTGCGCGCGGTGGCGTCCGGGGGCGAGGCGGCGCGGATCTTCCTCGCGCTCCGCGGCGCCCTGGCGGTGCGTCGCTCGACGCCCACCCTCATCTTCGACGAGGTGGACGCCGGCGTCGGTGGTCGGCTCGGCCCCAAGGTGGCGGGCAACCTCGAGCGGCTCGGGGACCACCACCAGGTGCTCTGCGTGACCCACCTGCCGGCGATCGCCGCCAGGGCGACCCGGCACCTGCAGGTCTCCAAGGAGGTGGAGGGTGGCCGAACGCGGACGCGGATCCAGTGGCTCTCCGGCGAGGGTCGGGTGGCCGAGATCGCGGACATGATCGCGGGCGGCGCCGCCGAGCCCACCGCGCTGGCCGAGGCCCAGCGGCTGCTCGCGGACTGACAGGGGGCACGTCAGGCTTGCCTGTGGCCGAGTCCCTTCGGGCTGGGCCCCCTCTCGACCGGGGAGGGGCCGACGGGGTCCAGTGGAGGGGATCTCCCGACCCACGCCCCCGGGCTCTGGCTCCCGCCGCTAGGCTCTCGCGCTTCCCCATGGCCATCGCCCGCCCGCTCCGTTTCCAACCGCACGCTGTCCCCAAGGTCTGGGGCGGCGAGGCCCTGCGTGACGTCCTCGCTCCCGAGGACGTGGACGGCGCCGAATGGCCGGAGGCCGACCCCGTGGGAGAGGTGCTGCTGGTGAGCGACCAGGATCGCCACGCGTCGGTGGTCTCCAGCGGACCGTTCGCGGGCCGCTCCCTGCGGGGGCTGATGCTCTCCGAGCGCGAGGCGATGATGGGTGAGGTCCGGCTCGACGGGGAGGAGCAGTTCCCCCTCGTCCTCAAGCTGGTGGAGGCGCGCACGAACCTGTCGCTCCAGGTCCACCCGGACGAGACCGCGGCCCGCAAGCTGGGCGTGCAGCCCAAGAGCGAGTGCTGGTACCTCCTCGACGCCGACCCCGGAGCGGAGGTGTTCCTCGGACTGGGGCCGGAGGTGGACGCGACCTCCTTCGCGAGCGGCGCGCCCACGCCGGACGTGGTCGACCTCCTTGGCCGCTATCCGGTGCGCGCGGGGGATGGCGTGGACGTGGCGCCTGGGGTGGTGCACGGCATGGGCGCCGGGCTGGTCCTGGCCGAGGTTCAGCTGAACTCCACAACGACCTACCGGATCTACGACTGGGACCGCGTCGGCCTCGATGGCAAGCCCCGGGCGACCCACCTGGACGAGGCGCTCCGCTCGATCGACTTCGACGCCGCCCCCGAGGCCCCCGGCCCCCTGCGCTTTCAGGGCTCAGGGGAGGCGGACTCGGTGAACCAGATCGCCCCCCTGCGCAGGGGTGAGCGCTTCGAAGTGGACATTCTCGACGTTCACGGGCCGGAAGAGATGGCATCTCCCGGACGCCCGACGGCGATCCTCGTACTCTCTGGGTCGGGCCGCCTGGAGATCGACGGAGTCGATGACGAGGCGTTCCCCCTCACTCGTGGGGGCACATGGGTGCTCCCCGCTGACCTCTCCCACGCGCCGATCGTCGACGCGGACGGGGAGCTCCGGGTCCTACGGGCCCGACCGACCATCAGAAACTGACCGCCGTGAGGCAGGACAGCGAGACATGAGAAGAGCCAGAAGGACCCGTCTTGGTTCGGGCGCCAGGGGCGGCCGGCCGAAACTGAAGCAGGTGGGCGGCAAGCGGCTCCCCGCCCGCTCATCGTCGGCCCGTGACGCCAAGCGGGACGCCGACATGGTGCGCCTGAACAAGTTCCTCGCGGACAACGGCGTCGCCTCCCGACGTCGGAGCGACGAGCTGATCCTCGGGGGCAAGGTGCTCGTGGATGGTGACGTGGTCACCGAGCTCGGCACCAAGATCGACCCGCGGACCCAGGTGGTGGACGTGGACGGCGTGATCCTCAAGTCGGATCCCCGCGAGCGTCGCTACTACATCCTCCACAAGCCGGCGGGGGTGGTCTGCACCAACGAGGTGCGCGAGACGCGTCCGCGCGCGATCGACCTCATCACGGACCCGAAGAAGGGGCGGATCTTCACCGTGGGCCGGCTCGACGAGGAGTCCAAGGGGCTGCTGCTGCTGACCAGCGACGGCGAGTTCGCCGAGCGCATCGCCCACCCGCGCTACGGCGTGCCGAAGACCTACCTGGTGCGGGTCCCCGGCCAGATCACCGACGAGGCCGTGCAGAAGATCCGCGAAGGCGTCTACCTCTCCGAGGGACGCACCGCCGGCGCGCGCGTGGTCGTCAAGCGCCGCACGGCCAACGGCTCCATCCTCGAGGTGACCATCCAGGAGGGGCGGAACCGCGAGGTGCGTCGGATCTTCGTCCGCGTCGGCTACAAGGTGACCTCGCTCACCCGCACGCAGATCGGCCCCCTCGACATCCGCGGCCTGCGCGAGGGCAAGTGGCGCGCCCTGAGCCGGGAGGAGGTCGAGGCGCTTCTGGCGGAGCACGAGTCGATCGAGGCCGGCGCGGCGCCCGAGGGGCTGCCCAGGAACCCGGTGCGGCGGACGTCGGGCGGGTCCGGCGCCCGCGGCGGCAGCCGCTCCTCCCGCGGCGCCCGTTCCCCTCGGGGGGCCCGACGGGGCGCTGGCGCCCGCGGAGCGCGCCGACGCGGCGGACGCCGGCGTCGCTGAGATCCGAGACCACCCATGACCGAGACTCTCCCCACTTATTGCGGCGCGACCGTCCACGAGCGCAGGCTCGACAACGGGATGCGCGTTCTGATCGCCGAGCGGCACCTCGACCCCGTGGTGGCCGTCATGGTCTGGTACGGCGTGGGGGCGCGGCACGAGACGGGCCCGGAGGCGGGCGTGAGCCACTTCCTCGAGCACATGATGTTCAAGGGCACCGCCGCCCACGGCAAGGGCGCCATCGACCTCGAGACCACCGTGCTCGGCGGCAGCAACAACGCCTTCACCACCCCGGACCACACCGCGTACTGGTTCGAGTTCGCGTCCGATCGCTGGGAGCGGGCGCTGGACCTGGAGGCGGACCGCATGCAGGGGCTGCTCCTGGACCCCGAGGAGTTCGCCGCCGAGAAGCAGGTGGTGCTCGAGGAGCTCTCCATGGGCCTCGACGATCCCTGGCGCTCTCTCAGCCGGAAGGTGTCCGAGGCTCTCTTCGGAGAGCACCCCTACGCGCGGCCCGTCATCGGGTACCGCGAGACGCTGGAGCCCATGACCGCCGAGGACATGCGCACCTACTATCTGCGCCACTACCGCCCGGGCAACGCCACCCTCGTGGTGGCGGGGGACGTGGAGCCTGAGGCGGCGCTGGCGGCGGTGGCGGCTCGCTTCGGCGGGATCGAAGATCGACCGGCGGACGCCACCGTGGAGGACCCCGCGCTCCAGATCGAGCTCGAGGGCGAGGTGCGGATCGAGACCACCTGGGACGACAACGCCTCTCGCCTGATCGTGGCCTATGCCGGCGGCGCCTTCGGCTCGGACGAGGACTTCACCATGGACGTGGTGGTCTCCGTGCTCACGAGCGGCAAGCTCTCGCGGCTCTATCGCCGCCTGGTCATCGACGAGGGGCTGGCCACCAGCGTCTCCGCGAACAACGACGCTCGCGCCCGTGGCGGCGGGTTCTGGATCTACGCCGAGGCGGTCCACGGCGCAGATACGGAGCGCCTGGAGGCGGCGATCCACGAGGAGGTGGCGCGGCTCGTGAACGAGCCCGTAGGAGAGGACGAGATGAACCGAGCGCAGAAGCTCCTCGCCGCCAGCGAGGCCTTCGACTCCGAGACGGTCACCGACGTCGCGGAGACCCTGGGGGAGTACGCGACCGACCTCCGCTGGCAGGACGCCCTCGCGGTCGAGGCCCGTCGGGCCTCGGTGGACGCGGCCTCGCTGCAGGCGACCTGCAGGCGGCTTCTCCGCCCCGACCGACGGGTGGTCGCCTGGTCCCGTCCCGAGCCCTCGGAGGTGAACGCGTGAGCGCTGATTCCAGCAGGGAGGCACCCCGCATCGAGGTGGAGCGGGAGCGGTTCGAGCTCTCCTGCGGGGCCACGCTCCTGGTCCACCGTCGACCCTCGTCGGCGGTCACCGCGGTTCGCGTCCACGTGCGCGGCGGCCCCGGGCTCGACCCGGCCGGCAAGGAGGGCGTGGTCCACCTCACCGGCGCCTTCGCGGATCAGGGCACCGGCGCGCGCACGGACCAGGACATCGCGGCTCTGCTCGAGCCCGAGGGCGGCGGGGTGAGCGGCGACGCCATGGGCCTCTCCGGCGCGGTCGCCGGGACGGCCTGGCGGGTCCTGATGGACGTGCTGGGGGAGCTCGTCTCCGACGCGGCATATCCCGACGCGCTGATCGAGCGACAGCTCGAGCGGATGAAGACGCGGCTCGAGGTCGAGGCGGACGACCCGCGGGCCCAGGGCGGCATCCTGTTCAAGCGCCTCGTCTACGGCGAGGAGCACTTCCTCGGGCGCAACACCTACGGCGACCTCGAGAGCGTCTCGAGGATCACCGCGGCGGACCTCCGCGCCCATCGATCGTCGAACTGGTGTGGCTCGCGGCTGGTGATCGCCGTCGTCGGTGACGTGGATCCCGCCGAGGTCAGGGACCACGCGGAGCGCGCCTTCCAGGGGGTGCCCGTGGGCGCGCCCCACCAGCGGACCGAGTCCTCGTTCCCGCCGATCGAGCGCCGGACAGCGGCGTTCGAGCGGGATCGCCAGCAGGTCCACGTGCACCTCGGGCACCTGGGCATCCGGCGCGCTCACCCCGACTACGTCCCCCTGGCGGTGATGGACCACGTGCTCGGGACCGGGCCGGGCTTCACGAACCGGATCACCCAGGTCCTCCGGGACCAGCTGGGCCTCGCCTACTCCGTGCACGCGGACATCCACGGGACGGCGGGCAAGCTCCCGGGGATGTTTCGCGCCTACATCGGCACGAGCCCCGAGCACGTGCGCACCGCCGTGGACGGCTTCGTGACCGAGATGCGGCGCATCGGCGAGGAGCCGGTCCCGGAGGAGGAGCTCTCGGTGGCGAAGAGCTACCTCGTCGGCTCCTTTGCCATGGGCTTCGAGCGGGCCGCCCGGCGCGCCCAGTACCTGGTGAGCGCGGAGATCCACGGGTTCCCCGAGGACCACCTCGAGCGCCTGCCGGCGGAGTTCGCGGCCGTGACGGTCGAGGACGTGCTGCGGGTGGCCGGCGAGCACCTCCACCCTGACGCCTGCGCCATCGCGGTCTCCGGCCCCGCCGTCGCACTCTAGGCCACGCGGCCTCGGGCGAAGGGGCTCAACCTCAGCGGGACTCGGTCCGTGGGATTAACCTCGTGGTCCGTACTCTCCTCCCCTTGCCCGTTTCCTTGCCATGCGCCTCCCTGTTCTTCTCGCCTTCGCCCTCTGCACCGGCGCGTCCGCCCAGGTCGCCTCGGAGGACTTCGGCGTCACCAACACCGATGACTGGGGGATCGAGTTCGACCCCAACCTCGTGGGCGTCCACATGGGAACGGGCGGGAACCCCGGGGGCCGGATCGAGGTCACCGTCCAGAGCTCCAGCTCACAGTTGCCCGCGGCGATGATCGTCCCCGGGGCAGCCAACCACCCGTGGAAGGGGGACTTCCGCGGGCTGGGCGTGACCTCCTTCAGCTTCGAACGCCAGGTCGAGGTCGGCTCGTCGAACTTCGGCACGCGCCCGTTCTTCGTGATCGCCAACGACGGCGGCACCCGCACCGACCTCAGCGACGACGCCTGGGCCTTCGTGTTCACCGGCGACGTCTTCCAGTTCGGCTTCTCGCCCTGGCTCACGGTCTCGACGCCGATCCCCAGCGCCTCGGCCACCACCCCCGCTGGCTGGGACCTCGCGGCCCTGCCGGGTAGCCCCCTGGGCGGTCTCTCGGGTGACGCGCTCTGGAACGCCATCATCCAGGACGTCGACTACATCGGCATCGCCATGGACCGGCCCTTCGGCGGCGCGTTCTGGTTCGGCAACCACATCATCAGCCTCGACAACCTCGTCCTCGAGGGGAACGGGATCCTGGGGACCCGCTACTGCAGCCCCGGCGTGAACAACTCCACCGGTGCGCCGAGCAGCATCGAGCTCACCGGGAGCGCCAGCGTCTCCCAGAACAACCTGTCCCTGGTGGCGAGCGATCTGCCCCTGAACGCCTTCGGCTTCTTCCTCACCAGCCAGGCCCAGGGCTTCGTCGCGGGCCCCGGTGGCAGCGACGGGAACCTGTGCCTCGGCGGATCCATCGGCCGCTACGTGGGGCCTGGCCAGATCGTGAACTCCGGGGCGGCCGGTTCGTTCACGCTCGCCCTGGACCTGACCCAGACGCCGACGCCCACCGGGCTGGTCGCCATCGCCGCCGGGGAGACCTGGAACTTCCAGGCCTGGCACCGCGACGCGATCGGCGGGGTGGCCACGTCCAACTTCACCGACGGGATCTCGCTCCAGTTCCAGTGATCGATGGACCGAGCGAGCCGCCGAACGGACGGCTCGCCCCCGCGGACGCCGCTGGCCCTCACGGGCGGCGGCGTCCCTCGCGTTGATGGCGGAACGCGGCGGGGAGCGGCGCCGCCGCCCGGTCAGGGCTGGGGCGTCGTGCGGGCGAGGGCGAGGGGCTGGGCCCCGGAGTGGTCCGCGGCGTGCACGACCGCAGGCCCCGTGTCCGGGCCCGAAGCCACTGCGCGGGAGCTCACCTCCCTCACCGTGAGGACGGCGAGGATGCACGG
>JADHOC010000017.1 GCA_016779205.1 Planctomycetota bacterium
GAATCGAAGCCCCACCGAGGCCTGAGTTCGGCCGCATCTCTCGAGGTGCCTAGCGGGGGTCGCTTCGTACCGGCGACCTCACCCGCCGTCCCGGGCACGAAAAAAGAGGACCCAGCCGGGAAGGGCCGAGTCCTCTCTTAGAAGTGGTAGCGGGGGCAGGATTCGAACCTGCGACCTCCGGGTTATGAGCCCGACGAGCTACCAGACTGCTCCACCCCGCGACGCGTGCAGGAAGAATAGCGGTCCGGGAGGTGAGGTCAAGCTCCGTCCCCGGAACCCGAGCTCTGTTCCGTTTCCCGGTCGGGCGGCCCCGGCTGCGGAGCCTCAGCGGGCGCCTCGGCCCCTTCCCGAGCTCCCCCATCGCCCATGGAGCGAGTGGTGGCGAGGTCCGCCTTGACCTTCGCGAAGGCCTCCGCATCGGCGGAGGCGAGGGACGAGCGCCACGCCGCCACCGCCGCGGCCTGACTGCTCATCCGCTCGTCGAGGAAGGTGACGGTCTCAGCCCGCGCCTCCTCGTCCGCGCCCACCTGAACGAGCCGCAGCAGGGCGTCGAGGTCCGCCAGCTGGACGGCGGGGAGCTCGCCGGACCATCCCTCCTGCCCGATGAGGCCCAGGAGCCCGCGCGCGGCGAGGTCCGCGCGGGCCTGAACCGTCGGCAGGAACTCCGGGGCGCCCGGCCCCTCGACGCCGTTCGGCGCCGAGGCCGCGTCGATGGCCTCCAGGGTCTGGACCACCAGCAGGCGCACCGCGCGTCCCGAACGCCCAGCCACCTCCGCGTCCGCCCCCTCGAAGAGGGACTCGGTCCGGACGAGCGCGGCCTCGTTCCGCCCCATGCGGCGCAGCAATTCGATGCCCTCGAGCCCGAGGTCCACGGGGTTCCACCCCAGCCGGTCCACCGGCTCGGAGGCGGCCATGGCCGAGTCGAGCTCGCCGAGCGCCCGCTCGGCCCTGCGAGCCCGCTCCGCGGCGATCACGTCCCCGTCGACCCCCGCCGGGGCCGAAGGGCCCTCCCGGAGTTCCGCGGCGAGGTCATCGGCCTCGAGCAGCGCGCGGGCCAAGGAGACCAGGGCGACGTCCGCCCCGTCCTCGGCCCCCTCATCCCCGCGGAGCCTCGCCACATGGAGGGTGCGCAAGTTCGCCCGGTCCTCCGGCTTCAGCTGGCCGAGCGCAAGCACGGGGTACGCCCTGCGGAGGTCCACCGCCGCGGCGACCACCCAGCGACTGTCCTTCACCGGCAGCCCGGAGACCTGTGCAGCGTCGAGCCCGAGCACCAGCTGAATCCCTGCGCGCAGGCGAGCCACGCGGGTGGGATCGAGGGCCGAGGGGGCCCCGAGCGGACCGGCGACGCGCCGCGCCAGCCGGAGCAGGGGCGACGGGTCGGCCGGATCGTGAATGGCCAGCGCGGTCTCGCAGAGCGCCCTCGCGAGCCGAGGATCCGGACCGATCACCTCCTCCGCGAGCCCCTCGCGTCCGAGCAGGAGCTCGAGCGTCTCGACGGTCCCGATGCGCGCCAGCAGCGACAGGAGCTGGAGACGGAGCTCCTCCGAGGGCTCGGCCTGGAGGCGCAGCACGGTCCAGCGCGCCGAGGTCTCCCGGGCCTCGTGGGCCAGGAGCGGTGCGAACTCGTCGGAGAGCAGCAGCTCGAGGGAGAGCCGCCGGCGGTCGAAGTCGGGTTCGGCCACGAACTCGAAGAGCCGATCGAGCACCGTCTCGGCCGCCTCGCTCCCCGGCGAGAGGCTGCCCGCCACCACCTTGAGCGCCCCGAGGAGCTCGTAGCCGAGCGCCTCCCGCGCCTCGGGAGACTGCATGAGGTTGACCAGCTGCAGGGCGTCCCGAGCGGCGGACGAGAGGGTCAGGGAGCTCGCGGCCGCCCGACGGACGCCAAGCGGCAGCCCCTGGTCCACCACCAGCGCCCGGAGGTCCCGCATGAGGAGCCGGACGCCCGTCTGTCGATCACGGACGTTGGAGACGCCGCTGGCCACGTCGCGCATGGCGAGCACGGCGCCCTGCAAGGCGTCGGGGTCGATGGGTCGCGATCGCCGGGCCTCCAGCGCGCCGCGGAAGATGCGGACCGCAGTCTCCAGCGCGGCCAGGCGCTCCGCGTCCCCGCCTTCACCCGAGGGGTACTGCAGCCGGCGAAGAGCCCCGAGGGAGACCCACGCGAAGTCCGGGCCCGCCCAGAGCGACGCGTCCGCCACCGACAGCACCGTGTCCCTCGTGCTGCGCGCGGCGGGGCTCTCCGCATCGGCGCCCTGCGCGAGGTCGATCAGCACGCCGAGGCGCGCGTGGAGCTCGCCGGGGTCGGCCACCTCGCCGAGCCCATCCACGAGCAGTCGCCGGGCATCCTCTGGGTCCAGAGCGCCGCCCGCCACCGCACGCCCGAGGGTGCGCGCGGCCCGCGCCGCCATCTCCGGGTCGACCCAGTCCAGGGGCGCCTTGTCGAAGCGATCGGGCGCCAGCTCGAGCAGCGCGAGGGCGCGCCCGTTGCCGGCCTCCAGCGCCGCGCGAAGCTCGTCTCGGCCCGTGGACTCGGGGCTCCTCCCCTCCAGCTGGGGCCAGCGGGCCTCGAAGGCCGCGAGGGTGTCGAAGGACCGGGCGTAGAGCCGGAAGAGCGCCGTCTGCGCGCCCTTGCGGACCTCCGCCGAGGCTCCCTCGTCCAGAAGCCGGGCGACCGCGGGGGCGTGGGCGATCAGCTCGAGGTCGGCCACCACGAAGGAGGCGGCGATCTCGAGCTCGGGAATCGACGGAGCTCCCGCCCCTCCCGAGGACAGCGCGAACGCGAGGCAGGCGTCCACGTGCTCCCGGCCGGGGCCCGACTCGCGCTCTCGAACGAGCCAGGCGAGGGCCTCCTTGGCCCTCGCGCTGCGCTGCGCCCGGCGGGCGGCCGCCAGACCCGGCGGGACGGGCCGCCCCGCACGGAGGATGACCGCGAGGGTGAGGTCCTCGGGGACGCTCGCCCGATAGGCGTTCGCCGCCCGGTCCAGGGCCTCCGCGTCCAGGTTCAGGAGCGCCGCTGAGATCTCGGTGATGCGCCGGATGCGCCGCAGGTCGAGCGCCCCGGCGGCGAGGCCACGCCCGGCTTCCACCGACGCAGCGGGCCGACCGGAGGGGTCCACGGGGACAGGGGCGCCCTCGGCGACGGTCGGCAGGAGCGGGCAACAAAGGGCGAGGAGCAGGGCTCTCGTTCGCGACTTTTGACTTCCAGCTACCACCGAAGGTGAATGTAGCACCGCTGGCCCCCGATCCCAGGGGCGCGTGCTCTCTCCGGTGGTCTTATCGAGCACCGCCTGGCTTCATCTTGCGCGGATCCGGCCACTCGCGCGGGGAACCGAGGGCAGGTCCCCCGGCGGTTCAACCGCGCCAGATCCCGTCCAGCGCCGCCGCGAGGTCCCCTGGTGCCCGGTCGCCCACGTCGAGGACCACGTCGGCGGCGGCCTCGTACAGCGGACCCCGACGGCGATCCAACGAGATGAACTCATCTTCATCTCCGGGCGTGATCCTCGGCCTCGCGGAGGTCGGGTCGTCCCCCATCCGCTGGCGCAGGACCCCCAGGGGCGCCCGCAGCCAGACCACGAAGGCGTCCTGCCGGAGCCGCTCCACCGAGCCCGCCGACTCCACCGCCCCCCCGCCCGTGGCGAGGACCGTCCGGTCCCCCGCGGTCTCGAGGACCCTCGCCAGCGCCGCCGATTCCAGCTCCCTGAAGCGGTCCAGCCCGAGCTCCTCGATGACCTCTCCCGCCGACCCGAGCCCCGCCCGTGAGGCGACCTCCTCGTCCAGGTCCCGGAACGCCGCCCCGCTGAGCTCCGCCAGCGCCCGCCCCACCGTGGTCTTGCCCGAGCACCGCAGCCCCACGAGGGCGAGGACCCTCCGCCCGTTCCCCGCCCCGCTCACGGGCGCCGCTCCCCGAGCCAGTCGTCCAGCGCCCGCCCCATGGCCGCCATCGCGGCCGAGGAAGTCCGCTCGGGGGGGCCGGCCGGTCCGAAGCGGGCGTGGTACCCGCGGCGGAAGATCACGAGGTGCTGGAGCCACGCCTGGCGGAGGAACCACTCGGTGCCCTCCACGGCCTTCGCCCCCGCCGACCGGGCCCGCCGCAGGAGCTCCGTCTCCCGGGGGCGGTAGACCGCGTCGAGGACCGTGACCCCCGGCGCGAGCAGCGTGTCCGGGACGGGGGCGTGGCCCCGCCCCTCGGCCCCCAGCGGGGTGGCGTGCACCATGACCGTCGGGTGGACGTCGCCCAGGTCCTCGAGCGTCACCGCCCGATCCGGACCGAGGTCACGAGCGGCCTCCAGCCGACGGGCCGCCACCACGACCGTCGCCCCCGCCTCGCGGAGCGCGTGGACCGCCGCCCGCGCTGCCCCTCCGGCGCCGATCACCAGAGCCGTCGCCCCCGCGAGCTGCGCGCCGGCGGCCTCGAGCGCGAGGCGGATGGCGGGGGCGTCCGAGTTCGACCCCCGGCCCGCGCCTGCGCCCTCCACCTCGATCGTGTTCAGGGCGCCGATGGCGTCGGCCGCAGGGGAGGACTCCCCCACGAGCCCCATGGCGCCGACCTTGTAGGGCGCCGTGACGGAGAGCCCGACGAGCCGGGGAGCGAGCCCGAGGACCTCCCCGGGCGATGCGAGGGTCGGCGCGAGCACGCCGTCGACGCCCGTCGCACGGAGGGCGGCGCCGTGGACCACGGGCCCTGCGGAGTGGCCGATGGGGTCGCCGCAGACCAGCGCCACCTCCGTCGCCTCAGAGGGGGCTCGACCGGGCCACACGGTGCGCACGTGACCGGCGGCGAGCTGGCCGGGGGCGGCGATCGGCAGGTCCTCTCCCCCCACCGCCGCGGGTGCGGCGAACGTCAGCGCGCCGCCGAAGGCGGGGGCCAGGAGCCGGGTGAAGGAGCCGGCGGCCCCCGTGGAGATCGCCACCGTCGTCCCCGCTTCACGCCGCCCGAGCCAGCGGAGGAGCTCGATCCCCTGGGCCGCGGTCTCGGCGGGGGGGGCCAGCTTGATCAGGTCACGACCGGGCACCGCGAGGCCCTCGAGCTCCGCGGCGAGCGCGTCGAGCTCCGACGCCGTGGCGGCCGCGCGATGGGTCGAGAGGATCCGTCCCACCCCGAGGTCTCCGATCTCCCGGGCGAAGCGCTCGTCGACGTCGACCCGGACCGCTCCGGCCGACACCGCCGCCCGCAGCAGCTCGCGCCTGGCGTGGACGTCCCCCGTGAACCCGCCGAAGCCCTCGTCCCCGTGGAGCGCAGCGAACACCGGTCGCCCCGCCCGGTTCACCAGCGAGCGCAGTCCTCCCGGGTCTCGCTCGACCTCATGGGCGAGGTGATCGAGCCGAAGCTCGACCGCGTCCGCGTCCGCGTGAGCCCCGCCCTCGAGCGCCCGCCCCAGGGACTCGAAGGTCCTCGGTAGAAGCGAGACCACCAGGGGGCCGGGGTTCACGCGCCTCCCCCTTCCGGTCGCCCTCGGTCGACCATGTCCAGGGCAGCACGGCGGACCGCGGCGTGGAGCGCCTCCACGGAGAGGCCACCGAGGACCCGGTCGTGCAGCTCGAGGGTGGCCGCGTCCCCCCGCGCCACCGGGCCGGTGAGCACGTCCCGACCGGGACCGTCGCTGGCGTTCACCGCCGCGGTCATGGCCAGGCGCCCGAAGGCCTCCCGGAACGCGGCCCGCTGGCTGTCGTCCGCGGCGAGGGTCTCGGCCGCCCGGTCCACGAGGGACACCGTGCCCGTGGCCACCATCGTGGCGAGGGCGTGGTAGCGGGCCTTGGTCTGCTCCGAGGAGTCCGGGAGCCCGATGGGCTCTCCACCGAGCCGTTCCACCAGCTCCCGCGCCCGACGCGCGGCCACCTCGCCGGTGGTCTCGATGACGAAGGGCGCGTGGGTGAAGAAGCCGGGGACCGCGGCCGGCGGCACGGCCACGAGCGGGTGGATCGACCCCACCTCGACCCCCGGGACCTCCAGCAGCGGCGCGAGGGAGCGCGCGCCCGTCGTCGCGCCGCTGGTGTGCAGCACGCAAGTGACCGAGCCCTCCGCCCGCGGCGCCGCGCCGAGCTCCCTCGCGAGGGCCCCGGCGACCCCGTGAATCGAGTCGTCGCTCACGGCGATGACAATCAGCCCGCGCGCCGCGACGCCCGCGAGGTCAGGATCGCTGGAGACCGTGGGTCCCTGGGGCGAGAGCTTCAGTCGTTCCGGACGGCGAGCGTGGAGTGACAGCTCGAGGTCCGCCCCCAGGCTCGAGGCCAGGGCCGCCGCGACCCGGCCGCCTCCGATGATGCCGAGCTCGTGGATGGGTTCAGCCAAGGTCGACCCCCGGCACCGTGGTGAGCGCGGAGCCCGCGGGGCGGGTCACGAGGGAGAGCCGGATCCCGAGCCCCTGCGCGGCGGCGCTGGCCTCGATCCGCCCGAGGGTCTCCCGCGCCGACGGCTCATCATCGAAGAGCCCGAAGAAGCTCGAGCCGCTGCCCGCGAGGCGGAAGTGCGCCGCAGACTCGGCCTCGAGGAGCGCGAACCAGGGCTGGAGCTCCGGCACCGCCGCAGAGGCGGCCGGCTCGAGGTCGTTGGCGAGCGCCTCCCTCGCCTCCAGGGCGGAGAGCCCGAAGAGCTCGCGCGCGCCGGACTCTGCCCGCACGCGCCAGCCCGGCGTGGGCGCCGCGGGCCCGGCGGCGAGGGCGCCGTAGACCGCGGGTGTGGAGCACTCCACTTCGGGCGTGAGCAGCGCGACCCACCAGCCGCGGGGCCCCTCCAGGGGGGTGATCTCCTCGCCCCTCCCAAGGGCCAGCGCGGCGCCCGTTCTCCGTGCCGCCTGGAAGAAGGCGCAGTCCGAGCCGAGGGCCCCGAGCCGGCCGCCGAGGCATCCGTCTTCCTCCCCGAGCTCCACCACCGCGGCGCGCGCGGCGGCCGCGGCGTCGGAGCTCCCGCCCCCCAGCCCGGCGCGGCTCGGGATGTTCTTGATGACCTGAACGGAGAGCCCCTCCGCGGATCCTGCGGCGTCGCGTCCGAGCAGGGCGCCACGGACGGCGAGGTTGCTCCCGTCGGTGGGGATGTCAGGCGAGGCCAGCTCCCCGCGCACCGTCGCCTCGACCCCGGCGCCGTCGGAGAGGGAGACGGACACCACGTCCCCGAGCTCGAGGGCGAGCATGGTGGTGACGAGCTCGTGGAAGCCGTCCTCCCGGCGACCCAGCACCCGCAGGGTCGGGTTGATCTTGGCGTTCGCAAGCAGGGTGATGGTCACCGCGCGTCCCCGTCGAACTCCATGTTGTCGATCAGCCGCACGCCGCCCACGTTGGCCGCGACGAGGCCGACGGCCCGCTCCAGTGCCCCCGTGGGTTGCCCCGGCGTCCAGCGCTGCGGGTCGCGCACCTCGGCGTACTCCAGGTCGACGCTCGGCTGCGAGGCCCCCTCGCGGAGTCGCTGCGAGAGGGAGCTGGCGTCCCGCTCCCCCGCCACCCAGGCGTCCCTGGCCGCGGAGAGCCCGCGGTGCAACGCACGCGCCGCCTCCCGGGCACCATCGTCGAGTAGCGCGTTGCGCGAGGACATGGCGATCCCCGTCGACTCCCGCACCGTGGGGCAGCGGACGATCTCCGGAGCGCCGCCCCGTCGATCGGCCACGTGCTGAACCACGAGGCACTGCTGGAAGTCCTTCGCGCCGAAGTAGGCACGCGTCGGCTCCACCACATCGAAGAGCCGGTCGACGATCGTCGCGACCCCGTCGAGGTGGCCCGGGCGGAACTCGCCCTCGAGCCCGGCGGCGCTTGGCCCGGGGGGGACGTAGGCCGCGGCGGGGAGCGCCCCGTCCACCAGCTCGCCGGGGAAGAAGCCCTCGAGGGTCCCGGTGAACACCATGGCGCAGCCAACGCCAGCGAGGAGCCTGGCGTCGCCCTCGAGGTCGCGGGGGTACTTCTCCAGGTCGGCGGGGTCGTTGAACTGGAGCGGGTTCACGAACACCGAGACGCAGGCGAGGTCGTTCTCCATGGCCGCCCGCCGGACGAGCTCGAGGTGTCCCTGGTGCAGCGCGCCCATGGTGGGCACGAAGCCGATGGTCGCGCCCGCCGCGCGCGCGGCCTCGCACCAGGCCCGCGCCTCGGCGGGAGATTCGAGGCGAGCCAGTCCGCCGCTCTCCTCGAGGAAGTCGAGCTGCTCCGCCACCGTGCGCCCCGACCGGGGCAGGCGCTGGGCCGGGGCGATCTCCTTGAGCGGTGCAAGGACGAAGGGCCGCTCCTCCATGCGGGGATGGGGCAGGTGAAGTTCGTCGCCGTGCTCCGCGAGGAAGGCCCCCTCCTCGTCCAGCGCGTAGAGCAGGTCGAGGTCGAGGACGCGCGGTCCGCGGCGCTCCTCGTTCGCGCGGTCCCGCCCCAGGTGGGCCTCGATGCCGTGGAGCCGCTCGAGGAGGGCCCCGGGGGTAAGGGTGGTCTCCACGAGCACCGCCCCGTTCGTGTAGTCCGGCTGCTCCGCCGGCCCCCCCACCGCGTCGGTCCCGTGCCAGTGCGACCGCCGGAGGATCTGCACGTCGCCGTCCCGCTCCAGCAGGGAGAGGGCGCGCTTGAAGCTCCGCTCTGGCTCCCCGACGTTGGCGCCCAGGGCGATGGCCGCCGTGATTCTCGACCTCACCATCTCGATCGCGCCGTCAGGCGGCCTCCCGATCGGGGCCCTGGCTGGAGGACTCGCTGCCCGCGCGGAGGCCGGAGATCAGCCCCCAGCCCACGTACCAGATGCCGAAGCAGAACAGGAACAGCACCGGCGCGAGGTAGAGGCCCAGCATGAAGAACACGATGGGCACGAGCGCCCGCCGGCTCTGCATGCCCCCGAGCCGCGTGGCGAGGTGGACGTAGCGCACCCGGCTGACCATGAGCAGCGCGAGCGCGGGAAGCATGAGCAGGATCGTGGGCAGGAGCAGGTACTGCGTCATTGCGTCGCGCCACGGCTCCGGCAGGATCGACAGCCCGCGCCCCAGCGGCGTCGGCTGTGCGCCGGAACTCTCGATCGCTCCACCCAGCGAGAGGAACATCAGGACCGTGGAGATGAGCATGCCCGCGGCCGCCGGTGAGGGGAGCCCTGAGAACTCCGAGTGCTCGTCATCTCCCTCGGCGTTGAAGCGGGCCAGACGGAGGACGACCATCAGCGCGAAGGCCGCTGCGCAGATGAAGTGAATCCGCGGATGGAGCAGCCCTTCGTGCTCCAAAAGCACTTTTGCGACCATCGCAGGGGCGACTCCGAAGGTCACCGCGTCGGCCAGGGAGTCGAGCTGCGCTCCGAGGTCGCTGAAGCTGTTCGTCAGCCTCGCGACCTTGCCGTCGAGGATGTCGAAGACCCCGGCCGCGAGGATCAGCCAGCACGCCGTCTCGAGGTTCTGCTCGAAGACGGCCTGCTCGGCGCTGCGGGCCAGGGCGTCGATGGCCTTGGAGATCGCGAGGAGGCCCAGGCCCGCGTTCGCGAGGGTCAGTGCGTTCGGCAGCAGGGAGATCGGCCGCCGGGGAATCTTCGGTGAAGGTGACATCTCGGCCACGAGATTACCCGCCAGTGGTGCCGCGGGGCGGCCGTGACCTTAGGATCCGCGGCATGAGCGAAATCGTCAGCATTCACGGACGCGAGATCCTGGACTCGCGCGGTAACCCCACCCTCGAAGCGGAGGTCCTCCTGTCCTCCGGTGCCTATGGCCGCGCGGCCGTCCCGTCGGGCGCCAGCACCGGGATCTACGAGGCCCATGAGCTCCGGGATGGAGAGGGCCGGTACGGCGGCAAGGGCGTCCTCAAGGCGGTCGAGAACGTCAACACCGAGATCGCGGATCGCCTCGCCGGCGAGGACTCCCTCGACCAGGGCGCGGTGGACCGCGCGATGATCGAGCTGGACGGCACGGAGAACAAGAGCCGGCTGGGCGCCAACGCCATCCTGGCGGTCTCCCTGGCCAACGCCCACGCGGCGGCGGACGAGTGCGGCCTCCCGCTCTACCGCTACCTCGGCGGCGCCGCAGCCCACGTGCTGCCCGTGCCGATGATGAACATCCTGAACGGCGGTGAGCACGCGGACAACAACGTGGACCTCCAGGAGTTCATGGTCATGCCCATGGGCGCGACCTCCTTCACCGAGGGGCTCCGCATGGGCGTCGAGGTCTTCCACGCCCTCAAGGGCGTGTGCAAGAGCCGCGGGCTCAACACCGCCGTCGGCGACGAGGGCGGCTTCGCCCCGAACCTGGAGTCCAACGAGAAGGCGCTCGAGCTCATCGTCGAGGCCGTTGAGTCGACGGGGCTCCAGCCGGGTCGCGACATCAAGCTCGCCATCGACGCGGCCGCCAGCGAGTTCTACCGGGACGGCAAGTACCACGTGGACGGCCACGCCCTGAGCAGCGACGAGCTGACGGGCTACTACAAGGACCTCTGCGATCGGTACCCCATCTTCTCCATCGAGGACAGCCACGACCAGGACGACTGGAGCGGCTGGACCGGCATGACCAAGGTGACCGGAGACACGGTCCAGGTCGTCGGCGACGACCTCTTCGTGACGAGCGTGGATCGCCTGCGCGAGGGCATGGAGAAGGGCGCGGGCAACGCGATCCTCATCAAGGTCAACCAGATCGGCACGCTCTCGGAGACCCTGGCGACCATCGCGCTCGCGCACCGTCACCGGCTCCGCTGCGTGATCTCGCACCGCTCCGGTGAGACCGAGGACACGACCATCGCGGACCTCGCCGTCGCGACCAACTCGGGCCAGATCAAGACCGGCGCCCCGTGCCGCAGTGACCGGGTCGCGAAGTACAACCGCCTGCTCCGGATCTCGGAGGAGCTGGGGGCCAGCGGTCGGTACGGGCCGCGGGACCTGACCTCAGCCCCCTGATCGGTCCGGTCTGAGCCCTTGACCCCCAAGGGGCCCCACCATGGCCTCGCAACACGGGCGGGCCTCCCCCTCGGGAGGCCCGCCTTGCTGCTTGTAGACAGGGGCCGTCATGTCCCATGCTGAGAGCCATGGCGACCGTCCGCCCCATCCCCTCCCCGCTCCCGATCCGCATCTTCAAGTCGGCGATCGCCTGGTCGCCGGTCTGGGTCCCGGCGCTTCTCTTCTGGCAGATCTCGGTCGGGGGGCTGCGCCCTGCCCTCGCGGAGCAGAGGCGCCTCGAGCAGGAGCGCCCGGTGGTCGAGGAGCGGCACGAGCAGACCTCGCAGGAGTTCGAGGTCATGTCAGCGGAGCACCGGGCGTGGGACGACCCGGTCTACCAGGAGCGGCGGCGCCGCGCCGCCCAGACCGAGGACACGCCCGAGACCGGCACCCGCTGAGCGCCCCCCCCGCTCATCGGCACGCCTCGACGCGGCCCGCCCCTGGGGCTGGTGCCGGGGGGCCGACCTGATCCTCGCACGAGTCCCGCCCTCGCCACCGGGAGCACTTCGTGGCATCGTCTCCCCCATGGGCCCCCACCCCACCACCTGGATCTGGTTGACGCTGGCCGCTCTGGCGTCGCCGTCCGCGGGCGCGGCCTCGACGTGGGCGCCGGTCCGGCTCGCCACCGCGGACGAGGGGCCGCTCAGGAACAGCACGCCCCTCCCTGACCAGAACATCGCGGCGGCCGCACTCCGGACGGGCGATGAGGCCTGGGGAACATCGCTCTCGGCGAGCGAAGCCGACCGTGACTCGGCGCGCGTGCGCGCCTTCGATGGCTGGCGCAATGCGCTCCTGCTCTCGAGCGCGGGCGACGGGATCCGGCTCCTCCCCGACCCCGACGCGAGACTGGACTGGCTCCCCGACCCGAACCTGACCCACTCCCGCCGCTCCGAGGACGCTGCGGTCGCCGTTCAACGACGCCTCGCCGCGATCTCCGCGGGGGCAAGGAGCGCCTGGGTCGCGCGCTTCGCGCCGGGGGCGGACGCCGCCCTCCGCCGAGAGATCGAACGGGAGACCGTGTCCCCCGCCGGCCTGGCCGGGGTCGAGCGGACGTTCCCGTGCACGCCAGCCGCCTGCCGCGCAGCCCTCGCCCTCGTGGACCTCGAGCTCGAGCAGGGGCGCCCCGTCAGCGCCACCGTCTGGGCCGGCCGCGCCACACGCCACGCCGAGCTCGGCGGAGCCGCTTGGGGGGACCGCGCTCGCGACGAGGTCCTCGCGGCGGTGGCCCGGCGCCGGCGCACGATCGCCTCCCAGGGGGCAGCCACCTTCGTCGGAGACCACACCCGCCCACAGGCCGCGTTTCCGGGGCCGAACGTGGTGACGGGGGCTCCCCCGGCGCTGCGGCTGGAGGCATGCCGGCGCATCTCCGGCATCGACAGGACCCCCCAGGAGCCCTTCGGCCGCGGCCTCGGTTCCGGGCTGGCCTTCTTCATCGACGGGAGCCTCCTGGTCCAGGGCGCATACGGGGTCCTCCTCGTTGGTGAAGAGAACGACGGATGGGAGGTGCACGCCCGTAAGGGCCTCGATGAGGTCTTCGGGACCAACCGCCCGATCGTGCGGGCCTCGTCCTCGGCCGGCGGTTGGAAGTCCTACCCCGCGAGCGACGGCGAGTACGCCGCGCTCGTCTTCGGCCGGGGGGACCGGCGGCGCCCCTTCCTCGACGTCGAGGTCCCGCCCGCGGGGAACATGCTCGGCCTCCTTCGCCACGCGCCGAACGAACAGGGCCTCGACACCGAGTGGGTGCTCCGCGACGGGTACCAGGTGAGCCGCCCCGCCCCCAAGGCCCAGCCCTCGGACGAGCCGGCCGCGCCCCTCGTCAGCAGATCCGGCCGGATGGTCGAGGGCTGGAGCTTCGGTCGCGGCTGGGAGTTTCAGCCCGGGCCGGTCATGGTCGACGACTCGATCTTCGTGCTCGCCCGCGGAATGGGCGACTCGACGCACGAGGAATCGGACCACGCCGACGAGGTCCGCCTGCTATCGATCCACGCTGGCACAGGCGACGTGCGGTGGTCTCGGGAGGTCACCACCGAACGCGGCATGATCGACCCGGCCATGCGCGGCAGGGCCGGCTCGTTCGCGACGACGACGATGCCCCTCAACGTCGACCGCTCCACCGGGCACCTCCTGGTGGGGACGAACGTCGGCCTTATCTGCGCCTACGACGTGGCCGACGGCCGGCTCGCCTGGGCCATCCAGACCCAGCGCCGCAAGGCCTCGGATGGCGGCTGGCCCGGGTCACGGCCGGCCATCGTGGTCGGGGACACCGCGTGGTTCACCCCCTTCGACTCCGAGTTCGCCTACGCGCTGCCCACCGGGCCCGCCCCCCTCGACGGCGAGCTCCTCCGCGAGCCGCCCCGGGCTCGCCGTGGCGCCATCGACCTCGCCGCCGTGGCACCCGGCCCCGAGGGCGAGGCCTCCCGCCTGGTGCTCCTCGGCCGGGACGGCCGCTTCAGCGCCGTCCTCGTGGAGGAGCCCGGTGGCACGAGGCAACCCGCCACCTACCTCGCCCCCGACGAGCGCTTCGCCGGGAGGCCAGCCGTGGGGCCGAGGGGCCTCCTGTTCGCGGGGACGCGGGAGGTGGGCATCCTGAGCCTCGCCGCCGACCTGCGACTGGTCGCCGCTGCGGCCCTCCCGAGCCGCGGCGCCGGCCGAGGTGGAGATGTGGTCCTGCTGGGCAACAGGGTCCACGTCATCGGGCGGGACACGATCTGGATCTGGGACCGCGAGTGATCCCCGCCGGCGAGGGGCTCCCTCGAAGCTCTCCCACGGAAGCGACGAACCTCGGATCCGACTCGCGACGCCTGTAAAGCTCTGGTCGCGGTTCGGGGTAACGCCCGCGCCCGGCTAAGTTAGGGATCGATGCCTGGCGCCCAGCCAGCGCACGGCCGGGCCTGGAATCGATGTAGGCCCGGATCAGCGGGTCGGCTAGCCCACCCCGCAAGCCATGGGGCCCACCCGGGCGGCGCTCACCGCGGGCGTTTCCCTCCGTATCCCGCACTTCTCGAATCCCATCCGAATCCCGGGACGACTTCCCAGCATGCTCGAATCCAAGCTCGAACGCCTCCGCACGGTCCACTCGTCCATGAAGGGCGAACTTCAGCGCGTGATCGTCGGTCAGGAAGACGTCCTCGACGAGCTCCTGCTCGCCATCCTCACCCGCGGGCACTGCCTCCTCGTGGGTGTTCCCGGCCTCGCCAAGACGCTGATGATCTCCAGCCTGGCGAAGACGATGGACCTCTCCTTCAACCGGATCCAGTTCACCCCGGACCTGATGCCCTCGGACATCACCGGCACCGAGCTGCTCCACATCGACCCGGAGACCAGCGCCCGGTCCTTCCGCTTCGAGGCGGGGCCCCTCTTCGCGAGCGTCATCCTCGCGGACGAGATCAACCGGACGCCGCCGAAGACCCAGGCCGCGCTGCTCGAGGCGATGCAGGAGCGCCACGTGACCTCCGGCGGGACCACCCACGCGCTGCCGGAGCCGTTCTTCGTGCTCGCGACCCAGAACCCCATCGAGCAGGAGGGCACCTACCCCCTGCCCGAGGCACAGCTCGACCGCTTCATGTTCATGGTGCAGGTGGGCTACCCCGACGCGGACGAGGAGCGAGAGATCCTGAAGCGCACCACCGGCGGGGGCAGCGCCGAGGTCTCCAGCGTCGTCTCCGCGGACGAGCTCCGCGAGCTGCAGGAGGCCATCCGTGAACTCCCGGTGGCCGACGCGGTCTTCGACTACGCCCTCGGGCTGACGCGCGCCACCCGCGTGCGCGCGGGAGACCCGCTGCCGTTCATCCGCGAGAACGTCTCCTGGGGAGCCGGGCCGCGGGCGAGCCAGTTCCTGATCCTCGGCGCCAAGGCCCACGCGGCCCTGGCGGGTCGCACCCACGTGGCCATCGAAGACGTGCGCGCCGTGGCCAAGCCGGTCCTGCGCCACAGGATCGTCACCAACTTCACCGCGCAGGCCGAGGGGATCACCTCCGACCACCTGATCGACCGCCTCATCGAGGAGATCGATCCGGCCCAGGCCGTCGGGGCCGGGCTGCCCGGCGTCCGTGACCAGTCCGCGAGCTGAGGCCAAGCGCGCTCCCTCCCGTGGCCCGTTCCAGCGGCACCATTGACCCCGCCGTCCTCGACAAGCTGTCGGGGCTTGAGCTCGTCGCGAGGCGGGCGGTCGAGGGTTTCATGGCGGGCGTCCACGCCTCGCCCCAGCGCGGCAGCTCCGTCGAGTTCGCCCAGCACCGCGCGTACGCCCCCGGCGACGAGGTGCGGAAGGTGGACTGGAAGGTGTTCGCCCGCTCCGAGCGCCTCGTGGTGAAGGAGTACGTCGAGGAGACCAACCTCTCGCTCAACCTGCTGGTGGACGCCTCGGAGTCCATGGGGTTCGGCTCCACCGGGTGGACCAAGTTCGACTACGCCCGCTGGGGAGCCGCCGCCCTCGCTCACCTCGTCCTCGGGAAGCGGGACACCGCCGGGCTCGTGGTCTTCGACGACGGCATCCGCGCCAAGGTCCCCCCCGGAAACGGCGCCCCCCAGGAGGCCGCCATCCTCCGCTCGCTGGAGGAGGCCTCGCCAGGCGGGCCCACCGCGGTCGGCGAGGTGCTGCGGACCCTCGTGCCCCGCATCCGCCGCCGCGGGATCACCGCAGTGTTCTCCGACTTCTTCGACGACATCGACTCCATCCTCGAGGGGATCAAGCGCCTGGTCCATGAGGGACACGAGCCGATCCTGTTCCAGGTGGTCGACCCACTGGAGACGTCGTTCGACCTGGACGCCCTCGTGAAGCTCGAAGGGCTCGAGGGCGCGGGGAACCTGAAGGTCGACCCCAAGGCCATCCGCGAGGCCTACCTCGAGGAGATCCAGGCCCACACCCGCGAGCTCGCCCAGCGCGCCCGCGCGCTCTCGGTCGACTTCGTCCACGTGGTCACCGACGAGCCCCTCGACGCCGTCCTGGCCGCTTACCTGTCCCGCCGCCTCGCGCGGGCTCGCTCCGGCGGCTGACCCCGCCGCGCCCATCGGCGAGGCCGCCCCACCCGGCCCCGACCTCCCCCTCCCTCCACACCGCCCACTGCACCGCCCTCAGAGGCACCCTTGATCGAAGGCTTCCTGAACCCAGGACTCGCGATCGGCGCGACGCTCGCCGCCGTCCCGCTCGTGATCCACCTGCTGAATCGTCAGCGCCACCGCCCCCAGCGCTGGGCGGCGATGCGGTTCGTGCTGGCGGCGTACAGGAAGACGCGACGCAGGGTGCAGCTGGAGAACCTGCTGCTCTTGCTGCTGCGCATGCTCGCGGTGGCGGCCCTCGCCTTCGCGGTGGCGCGCCCCTTCGCGTCCGGCGACAGCCCGCTGGTCGGGCTCCAGGAGGAGCGGCGTGACCTCGTCCTGGTGATCGACGGCTCGGCGTCCACCGGCTATCGGGCCGAGGTGGAGAGCGTCTTCGATCGCATCCGGGAGCGCGCCGGAGAGCACCTCGAGGGGCTCGACGACGGGCGCGGAGACCGCGTGCGTCTCATCCTCGCGGGCGAGCGGCCGCGCGTCTTCCCCTGGACCGATCCCGCCGACGCGCGCTCGATCCTGCAGTCCATCGAGCAGCCCCTCGACGAGTCCCTCGACCTGGCCCTCGCCCTCGGTGAGGTGGCGACCGTCTTCGAGGAGAGCGCCCAGCGCGGCGCCGGGGGTGGCGCGGAGATCCGGCTGCTCACCGACCTCCAGGAGAGCGCCTTCCTCTCGATCGCCTCGACCCAGGACACCGAAGGCGGGGAGACGCCGCCCGCCCTGGCCGAGCAGCTCGCGCGCATCGACGCCCTGGACCTCGCGGTCCTGGTCGAGGACATGGGTCCCAAGGAGCTCACGCCCCCCAACCTCGCGGTGGAGTCGATCCTCGTCCTCGGCGAGGGGCCCCGGGCCGGGACGCCCTTCGAGGTGGCCGTGGGGGTGAGCAACCACGGCGAGCGAGAGCTGCTCGCCGAGCGCGTCGCCCTCCATGTCGGCGGCGAGCGACTCCCCAGCCAGCGCGTCGACGTCCCCGCGCGCGGCAAAGCGGAGGCCGTGTTCACCGTCACGCTGGAGGACGCCGGCTATCACGACATCGTCGCGAGCCTCGAGGGGGACCGCCTGAGCGTGGACGACAGCCGCGCCAGGGTGGTCCTGGCGCCTCCGCCCCTGGAGGTCCTGGTGGTCAACGGCGCCCCCTCGGACCGGGTGGAAGAGGACGAGGCGGGCTACCTGCTCGCCGTGCTCGAGCCGCCCACCGACGAGCTCGGCGTCGACGGCGAGGCCCGGAGACCGTTCCGGGTCCGGTCGCTCTCACCGGCGGAGCTCGAGGCCGCGGACTCCCCCATCGAGGAGGCCGACCTGATCGTCCTCGCCAACGTCCCCGCCCTCCCCAGCGCCGCGATCACGCGGCTGGAGGAGCGCGTCGCCGCGGGCGCGGGGCTCCTCATCACCGCCGGCGACCGGCTCGGGGACCTCTCCAGCTGGAGCGAGGACCTCTTCCGCGCCGACGGGACCGGGCTGCTCCCCGGCGAGCCCGTGCGGCGCGTCTCCGCCGCGGACCGCACCCGCTACTACCGGGTGAGCGAGTTCGATGAGACCCACCCTGCGCTCAACTTCTTCGGCGACGAGCGCTGGCGCCCGCTGCTGGCCGAGGCGCCCTTCTACGACTTCGTCGCGTTCACCCCATCGCCCACCGCCCGGGTGCTGGCGACCTTCGACGACGCCGCGCGGAGCCCGTTCCTGATGGAGCGCGCCTACGGCGACGGCAAGGTCACCCTCTGGACCAGCAGCCTCGACCGCGCGTGGAACCGCGTGCCGGACTCACCCGGGACCTTCGTGCCGCTGGTCCTCGAGCTCGTCCAGGACCTCGGCGCGCGCTTCCAGCAGGAGCGCAACCTCGCGGTGGGCACCGGCCTCGAGCTCGTGGTCGACAGCTTCCCCCGCGGGGCGACGCTGCTCTCCCCGTCGGGGGCCCAGCGCCCCATCGAAGGGGACTCCACGGAGCGCCCGGACCGCCGCTGGGCGCTGCCGATGCTCGACGGGAGCTGGATGGAGTCGGTGGGCGTCTACGCCGTCCGCACCGAGGGCGCCCGCTCCGAGCCCCTGGCCGTCCAGCTCGACGCCCGGGAGAGTGACCTCGCGCGGGCGACGGCCCTGGAGGTGGAGGCGATCCACCCGGCCCTGCGGGTCGCGACCGTGACCGAGGGGGACGGCAACGCCGCCCCCGAGGCCGCGCCGCGCCAGGGCGAGCTGTGGCGCTGGCTCGCCCTCGCAGCCCTCGTCTTCCTGGTGGCCGAGTCCCTCTGGGGCGCCTGGATCGGCACCCGCCGGAGGACCACCTCATGAGCCCGTTCCTCGCCCTCCTCCAGTCCGCTGGCGAAGCCGCGTCGCCCGCCAGCCGGGCAGCCGCCGACTCGGTCCAGGAGACCTGGCGCCTGATGGATCTCCCGGCCCTCTGGGTCGTGGTGCTCATCCTGATCCCCGGCGCGTTCGGCGTGGCGTACCTCGCGTACTGGCGGGAGTCGATCTCCTCCGGCGCGCGCTGGACCATGGTCACCCTGCGCGCCCTGAGCTTCCTCCTGCTGATCGCGGTCCTCGCCCGCCCTGTCCACGTGCGGCAGCAGCAGAACGTGATCTCGCCGGAGGTCCTGCTGCTGTTCGACGACTCGGGTTCCATGACCCGGGAGGACCCATACACCGGGGACCCGGAGGCGCGCGCTGCGCTCCAGGCCCTCACAGGGAAGCAACCCGAGACGCTCCGGCGCACGGACATCGCCCTCGCCGTCCGGGACCGGGTCGAGCAGCTCGCGGTGGACCGCGGCTACATCCCCCGCACGTTCCGCTTCTCCGACGACCTCGAGCCCCTGGCCTCCGGCAGCTCCCTCGACGGGAAGGGCTCCGCGACCGCCATCGGCGACGCCGTCCGGGCGGCGCTCGCGGGCCACCGCGGCCGCTACGTGTCCGACGTGGTGATCGTCAGCGACGGCCGCTCGAACACCGGTTCCGCCATCGAGGAGGCCGTCGGCGCCGCCGGGGTCGCTGGGGTGGCGCTCAACACCGTGGTCGTCGGAGACGACCGGACGGAGGTCAACCTCGCCATCGAGCTGGTCGACTCCCCGAGCTCCGTGCTCGAGGGCGACCAGATCGAGATCGCCGCGCGCGTGTCGGCCCGGGGCACCGAGGGCGGCAGCGTCATCCTGCAGCTCGAGGAGCTCTCGACCACGGGCTCGGACGAGGTCCGCATCGTCACCTCCGAGGAGGTGCCGCTGGTCGACTCGGGGGACCGGGTCGTGCTCGTGGCCGGGCGTGACGCCCTGGACTACGGCTCCAGCGAGCGGCGCTTCCGCCTGCGGGTCGACCCCCTCGAGGGCGAACGCGTGACGGACGACAACCAGCTCACGCTGTCCGTGACGGTCACCCGGGAGAAGGTTCGCGTCCTCTATGTGGAGGGCTATCCGCGCTACGAGTACCGCTTCCTCAACACGGAGCTGCGGCGCATCGACGACCGGATCGACGTCCAGCTCTACCTGCTCTCCGCGACCCCGGACTTCCAGCAGGACAGGACCCGGGGGCTCCCCTCCCTCACGGCCGTCCCCACCTCACGCGAGGAGCTGCTCGAGAACTACGACGTCATCATCCTCGGGGACATCAACCCCTACGACATCTCCCCTGACCCCGCCCGCGGTGAGGAGTTCGTGCGCTCGCTGTTCGAATTCGTCGAGCGCGGCGGCGGCCTGTGCGTGATCGCGGGCCAGTACGACATGCCGCGTTCCATCGCAGGCACCGAGTTCGCGGACCTCCTCCCGGTCGAGCTCGACCGGGCGGGGGTGTCCATGCTCGACGTGCCGACGTCGAAGGAGCACCGGTACACCCTCGAGGACCCCGGGGCCCCCCACGAGATCGTGCGGCTGGAGCAGGACCCGGAGGCCAACCGGGCGCTCTGGGAGAACGAGCGCGGGCTCCGCGGGTTCTACTGGCACTACCCCGTGCGCGGTGCCAAGGCGGGCGCCCAGGTGCTGCTCCGCCACCCTACCGCCTCCCTCGCGGGAGGCGGAGAGCGCGACCCGCTCCTGGTCACGGGGTACTTCCCCTCGGGGCGCACGCTGTTCCTGGCTGTGGAGGCCACCAACCGCTGGCGCTTTCGCTTCGGCTACCGCTACTACGAGGCGTTCTGGCGGAACGCCCTCCGCTGGCTCGCGCTCGGCCGGATGCGCAGCGGCGACCGGCGCTTCGAGCTCGAGTCCCTGCGCACCGAGTACGACATCTCCGATCGGGTGACCCTCGAGGCGCGCGTGCTCGACGAGGACTTCCAGCCCAGTGAGGAGCCCTCCCAGGAGGTCCTCCTCCGCACGCCTGACGGCGATGAGACCCAGCTCGTGCTGTCCGGCGTCGAGGGTCGCCCCGGCCTCTACCGCGGCACCTACCAGCCCGAGCGCCCTGGCCGATACGTCTCACTGGTCGAGTCCGAGACCGGCGGTGAGCGCGTCCGGACCGAGTTCGACGTCCTCCTCCCGTCGCGGGAGAACGCCGACCCCAGCCCTGACCCCGTGCTCATGGAGCGCCTCGCGTCCCTCACGGGCGGGGTGGCCACCTCTGCGGCGAGCCTCGAGGTGATCGAGGACGCGTTCCCTCCCGACCAGGAGCGCCGTGAGCCCGTCTCGAGCCAGCTCGAGGACGCCTGGGACCGCTGGGCCACGCTGATCCTCGCGCTCGTGCTGCTCGGATCCGAATGGCTCCTTAGAAAACGGATGGAGCTCATCTAAGAGGGTCATGGTGGATCGAGCGGAAACATGGCGGGCCGTATGCGGCGCGGGCAGGCACCTGCTACTCGCGGCGTCGACCACGTTGTGCCTCTCGTCGAGCGCCGCCGCGACCCCGCCGCTGCAGGACGAGCCCGACGAGAACTTCCGTCCGCGCGCCTTCCAGCTCTACGACACCCAGGCCGCCCGCGCCCTCGCCAACGAGGCCGCCGACCACGTGGCCGCTGGCCGCTGGTCCGAGGCCATCGTCGGCCTGCAGGCACTCATCGAGGATCACCGAGGGGAGGTCCTCGGCGCCCAGCGCCCCCGCGCCCTCGGAGCGCTTCAACCGTCCCAGACCGACGTTCATCCCGGCGCCGCCAGCTGGGCCGCGCGGGCCCTCTTCGACCTGCCCCCCGAGGGCCAGGACCTGTACCGGGAGCGCTTCGGGCGCCGCGCGCGCCTGGCCCTCGAGCGGGCCATCGCCGCCGGCGACCGCGGCGGCCTCTCGGACGTGGCGCGCCGCTGGCCCCTCACGGAGTCGGCGGAGCGAGCGTGGTGGGCCCTGGGTGACCTCGAACTGGAGCTCGGCCACGCGGCCGACGGACTCCGTGCCTGGGCCCGCGCCGCGGCGCTGCGCCTGCGGGAGCCCCAGCGGGTGACCGTGAGCCGCGACGACTGGGCGGCGCTGCGGACCGACCTGGGTGAGGGCGCCCCCGGCGCGCTCGCCCGCGCCGACCTGGCCATGGGCCTGCTCGAGGCGTCAGGGAGCGAAGGCGGCTCGCGCGCCTCCCGTGAGGCGAGCTTCTCGCGCGGCCCCGCGACCTCCGTGGCAGCCGCGTCGATCACCTCCTCCGTCCGCGAGGGCGAGGACGGGTCGGCGGGTTGGCCCGCCCCCTTCCCGTTGCCCCGCGGCCCCTTCGCCAACCTCAACGGCGCCAGTCGCCTCTTCCCGCAGCGCATCGGCGACGTCGTCATCGTCAACACGTCGCGCAGCGTCCACGCCGTCGACGCCTTCGACGGGTCCGGGCTGTGGAGCCTCGAGTCCTCGGCGCTGGGCTGGGACAACGTGCGCGGCAAGAGCGACTTCGACGACGCCGTGGACACCTCCGAGCGCGTCGTCACCGTGGCCGCAGGGCGGGGCATCGTCGTCGCCCCCCTCCAGATCCCCTTCTCCTTCGAGCAGCGGGACCAGTACAACGAGATGTCGATCATCGAGGAGATCCCCGAGCGTCGACTGATCGCCCTCGACCTCGCCACTGGCGAGCCCCTCTGGGACACGATGCCCCCGCCCGCCTGGGACGGGGACTCGGGGTCCTTCGCGGAGCGCATGACGGTGGTGGGCCCCCCCACCGTCGTCGGAGCCCGCGTCCTCGTCCCGATGGCTCGCCTGCGAGGGAGGATCGAGCTGCACCTGGGCTGCTTCGACCTCGCCACAGGTGAGGTCCTGTGGTCCGCCCCCGTGGTCACCGGTCAGCGCACGCTGAACATGTTCGGCCGGGCCAACGTGGAGTTCTCCGCCCCTCCCCCGGTTGTGCTCGGCGACACGATCATTGTCGCCACCCAGCTCGGACTCGTCGCGGCCCTCGACCTGTTCACGGGGGAGACCCGCTGGGACGCCCTCTACGAGCAGGTCCCGATCCAGCCGCCCCAGTACTACGCCGCGGGGTGGATCGCCAACCGTTGGCGGAACGCGCCGCCGCTCATCGTGGACGACACCGTGCTGGTGGCGCCCTTCGACGGCGAGGCCCTGATCGCCCTCGACGCGGAGACCGGCGCGACCCTCTGGTCCGTGGACCAACGGCTCCTGACACGGCAGCTGGGGATCCGCTCGACCACGAGCCGTCGCGGCCCCGGCGCGGGGCTCGAGCTCCTCCTGGCCGCCGACGACCGGAGCGTGCTCCTCGGCGGCACCGCCGTCGTCTCCGTGGAGTTCCCGCGGGGCACCCGGCTCGGCCCGCCCCTCAGGCGCGCCTGGGCCTGGCCCCTCGAGGGGACGCTCCGGGGCGACGCCGGCTTCCCGGCGGTGGACGCCGACAGCGTCTTCGTGCCCACCGGCAAGGGCGTGGTCGTCCTGGATCGCCAGAGCGGACGGGTCCGGGAGGAGGTCACGGGAGGGCGGCTCGGCGCGGGCCAACTCCTCGTGGCCGACGGGATGCTCTTCTCGACGGACGGCGACTTCCTGAACGCGCGCTTCGAGTGGGCCGCCATGGTGGCCCGGGCTCGCGCCGCCGCGCAGGCCCCCGGTGCCTCGGGGGCCGAGACCTACGGCCTCGTGAGGCTGCTCCTGGAGCGCGCGGAGGCGCTGCTCGAGCGCGGGGCGATGATCGAGGAGGCCCTGGGTCTCATCGACGAGGCCGAGGCCGCCGTCGCGGCCTTCGACGCCGGGGGCGCCGACGACCCCGAGCGGGTGAGCGGGGCGGCCATGCGCCGGTACCAGGTCCACCGCGGCTTCCTCCTGCGGTCGCGCGGCGAGCGCCTGCGCGGAGACGCCGACGCCGCGCGCGCCGCCGCCCGGGATGCTGTCGAGTTCAGCGCCTCCCGCCCCCTGCGGCTCGAGGCGCTCCTCGCGCTCCACGAGATCGAGCGCACCCGCGACCCGGCCGCACGCGCCGCGATCGTGGACGGGATCCTGGAGCGCCACGCCGGGCTCGATGTACCGGTGGAGGCCACCTCCCTGGGCGCCCAGTGGAGCGCCGAGAGCGCGCTGGGCCGCGTCATGGAGGCGGCCCGGGAGGACGCCGGCACCGGCGGCCGCCTGATGACCGCATCCCTCTGGATCGATCCGTGGGAAGGCCCCGTGACCCCCCGGTCCGCCTCGCTGCGCCCCGAGTCCGAGAACATCGGTGGCGTGGTCTCCGCCCGCATCCCCGCGGGACTCTTCGCGCGCATCAGTCAGGTGGAGATGGCTCGGGCGCTCCCGGACCTCGAGGCCGCGCTGAAGGCCGAGCTCGCGGCGCTCCACGCCGTGCTCCGCGACTACCCTGCGGAGCGGCTGTTCGAGACGACGAGCGCCCAGTGGGCCGCCGCGCGGATCTTCGCCATCCGCATGCTCCACCAGGGATCCGCCGCCATCGCGGACCTCGAGATCGAGGCGGACGAGGCGCTCGCGAGCGCCCGCTCCGCCTACACCAGCACCGGCTCCGATGAGCTGCTCGAGCGGCTCCCCAGGCTCTATCCCGGCTCGGCCGCCGCGACCCGGGCAGCTGAGGACCGGGTGGAGTTCGCCATCGAGCGGGGTAACCCCGAACAGGTCGCGCAGCTCGTCATCTCGGCCCTCTCCTTCGACTGGCACCCGGCCCGCTGCACGGCGCGCGAGGCCTCCCAGCTGGTGCGGCTGGCCGAGGTCATGGGCGAGGCGGGCAACCTCGAGCTGCGCGCCAGCATCGCCCTGAACCTCGCCCGCTACCGCCCCTCGCTGGAGGTGCAGCTGGCCTCCGTCGGGACCATGCGCCTCGAGGACCTCGCCACGCGCTGGCAGGCCGCCCTCCCCTCCGTGGAGCCCGTGAGCTCGACCTTCGACCAGCAGGTCACCATCGATGACGCCGCGAGCCGGGCCGGGGACTTCACGCCCGTCGGCTCCCTCCGGCTGAGCGGGGACCCCGCGCGCGAGATCCCGGCGGGCACCCAGGTGCTCTTCGCCGCGTCGCGGGACCAGTTCGCGGCGGTGTCGCCCGACGCCGGCGTCCGCTGGGCCCACCCCGCGGACCTCGGCCTCGGTCGACGGGACAGGGCGCCCCGCGTCTGCCCCACCGGGGACAGCGTGATCGTGGCCGAACGGGATCGCGTGATCAGCCGCGACGCTGCGACGGGTGAGCCGCGGTGGGAGTTCGAGATCCCCGACCGCGGCATCACCTCGGCCACGGTCTCCGGCGGGGTCGCGGTCATCGTCTCCCGCTTCCTCGATACGGGGAAGCCGGCGGAGGTCTACGGCCTGGACACGGTGCTGGGGATCCAGCTCTGGAAGCTCGGCGTGATCGGTGATCGCTTCCACCCCGAGATCAAGGTCTCGGACGGCCGGTTCGTCCTCCTGCCGCTCCGCGGGACCCAGGCCGGGGTGCACGACCTCTCCACCGGGCAACCCCTGTCGGCTCCGAACACCGGTCAGCTCAACGCACGGGAGGCCCAGTCCGCATGGGCTGACGGGAGGCACCTCGTGCTCGCCACCATCGAGGGGGGCTACAACACCCGCTCGGAGAACCGAGTGGTGGCCTTCGACCTCGACGACGGCCTCGAGGTGTGGAAGGTGGACCTGGACCGCTTCGATGGAGGGCTCCACAACCTGGTCGGCCTGGTGGACCTGCCCAGGGAGGTCGGCAGCACGGAGCGGGTGCGGCTCGCGATGCTGGAGCGGGTCGGCAACTCCGGGTCCCGTCGCAGCAACCTGACCCGCCCCCAGCTGGGCCTGCACGTCATCGACGAGGAGAACGGGATCATCCGTCGCGCGCCGCTCGCGGCGATCGACAGCAAGACCCACCTCGTGGGCGTCAACATCCGCGTGCGCGTGGTGCTCGACAGCCCCCTGCTGATCGGCATCACGGAGAACGGTGAGGCCCCTCCGCTGCTGGAGGGCATCCACGCCAGCCGCGGGGTCATCTGGCGGCAGGCCTCCGCTCGACCGCTCCAGGCCTCCGGCGTCGAGAGCCTGGCCGCCCCGGCGCTTGGGGACGGCGTGGTCGCGATGCTGGTCCGCCAGACCACCGGACAGAACCGATCGGTTCGGCCCGATATGCGGCTGATGTTCCTGGACAGCGCCACGGGCCGGCACGTGGAGACACGCCCCGTCGAGTCCGGCGGGATCTCCGCCCGCTGGCGGAATCTGAGCGGGATCGGCGGGTCCCTGGTCATGATGGGCGCCCGGCGGATGGCCGTGATGCAACGATGAAGCTCCCCCTGCAACAACTCAAGTCGATCGCCGTGGCGGCCGCTGGCCTGGTGGCCGCGGGCGCGGGCGGCGTGGAGCTCTCCGGCCTGCCCCCCTCCGGCTCGCCCCCTTCCGGCCTCGCCGCCTCCCCCGCCGAGGCGCCCGCTCGCCTCGATGACGGTCGGGGGACCGCGACGACGCGGGGCGTGAAGATCACCCCCGAGCAGGAGCGCGCCACCGAGCGTGGGCTCGCCTGGCTCGCCAGGGAGCAGAACACCGACGGGTCATGGACCGCCGCCGTGGGGTTCAAGCTCAACAACTCCTACCGCTCGACCAGCTCCGCCGCGGCCCACGTCGGTGTCACCTCACTGGCGGGCATCGCCTTCCTCGCGGGCGGGCACCTGCCCGGCCGTGGCGAGTACGGAGAGGCCCTCGATCGCGCGGTGGACTTCGTGCTGGGCTGCGTCCAGGAGGACGGTTACATCACGTTCGCCGGGACGCGGATGTACAGCCACGCCTTCGCCACCCTCTTCCTGGCCGAGATCTACGGCATGACCCACCGGGAGGACGTCCGCCTGCGCCTCCAGAAGGCCGTCGACTTCATCGTCAAGTGCCAGAACGAGGAGGGCGGCTGGCGCTATGTCCCCCTCGCCCGCGAGTCGGACATGTCCATCGTCGTCTGCCAGGTGCTGGCGCTCCGCGCCGCCCGGAACATCGGCATCCGCGTGCCCAAGTCCACGGTCGACCTCGCGATCCGCTACGTCGTGGACTCCGCGGTGACGGGGAACCAGCGCCGGTCGGTGCGCTACAGCGCCCTCGGCACCTTCAGCTACCAGCGCCAGGCGCAGTCCCGTTCGACGTTCCCCCTGACCTCCGCGGGGGTCACGGCGCTCAACGGGCTCGGCATCTACTCCGACGAGCTGATCGACCGCGGCATCGACTTCCTGAACTCGCAGTTCGACAGCTTCAACCGGCGATACGGCGCCGTCGGTCACTACTTCTTCTGGTACGGCCACTACTACGGGGTGCAGGCCATGTACACGAAGGGCGGGCACGACTGGGTGAACTACTTCACCCGCCTGCGCGAGCTCCTGATCCGCTACCAGCGGGCGGACGGGTCCTGGCCCAACGAGACTGGACCCGGCGGCGCCTTCAGCACGGCCATGGCCTGCTTGATCCTCGAGATCCCCTACGACTTCCTCCCCATCTTCCACCGCTGATTACCGGATGAGCGCAAAGGACACGAGCAGCGCCCCCGCGGGCCAGCGCGGAGTGGAGGGAGCCACCGCGCGGGTGGAGACCCCGCGCCTCAACGCCCTGCTGCGGCGGCTGCGGGGATCGCTGTCACGCGGTGTCCTCCTCCACGGTGTGGGCACCGTCGTGGCGGCGGGCGCGGCCTGGCTGCTGTTCATGTATGCGGCCGACCGCCTGCTGCGGCTCCCCGCGCCGGTGAGGATCCTCCACCTGACCGTCCTCGCTGGCGGCACGCTGTACCTGCTCCGCCGGAGCCTCTTCCAGCACGTCCGCGCCCTGCCCGGCCGCGCGGAGCTTGCCATGCTCGCCGAGCGCGCGGTCGACCGAGACCGCCAGCAGGACCTGTTCGTCAGCGCGGTGCAGCTCGACGGCTCCGTCCCCGCCGACTCGCCGGCCGCCGAGCTCGTTCGCGACGTGGCCGCCCGCGCCGAGGAGCTGGCGGCGAGCGTGGACCTGCGCCGGGTCACGGATGGACGAGGCCCGAGGCGACGCATGGCCACCGCGCTGGTCGCGCTGGCCGCCGCCGCGGCGGGCCTCTCCGCCGAACCGGCCATGGCCCGCATCTTCGCGGCCCGGATGCTCGGCGCCAACGTGGCCTGGCCCCGCGCGACGACCCTGGAGGTCACGGTTCCGGACGACGCGCCGGGCCTCGAGGTCCAGCGGCCTGACGAGGAGATGATCCTCGTGCGGGCGGCGCGCGGGAGCGACGTGCCGCTCCTCGTGACCGCCCTGGGCGACCAGCCCGAGTTCGTCACCGTGACCTTCGAGAGCGGGACCTCCATCGAGGTGGGCCCGAGCGGCCCTGGTCAGTATCGCACGCTGCTCCCCTCCCTCCAGGAGTCCACCTCGCTCACCGTCGTGGGGGGCGACGACGACCGGCGCGTCCCGAAGATCGTGGTCGAGGTCCTCCAGCCCCCCGACATCGCAGGGCTGGCGTTCGTGATCGAGCCGCCCGCCTACGCGGGCCTGCCGATCCGCACCGAGTCCGAGACCAAGGTCTCCGTCCTCGCCGGCTCCCGCGTCACCGTTCACGTGAAGACCGACCCCGTGGACGCCACGGGCATCGCCCGGACCTTCCCGGATGACCAGGTGCGAGAGCTCGAGTCGGTCCCGTTCCCCCGGCTCGGCCCCGCCCCCACCGAGGGCGAAGCCCCCGACCCCAGCCCAGGGCTGAGCTTCTCGGACGTGATGCTCCAGTCGCTCCGCTTCCGGGTGGAGCTCACGGACGCCGCGGGCCTCGAGAACCCGGACCCTGCGCTCTTCGGGATCGAGGTGGTGCCGGATCGGCGCCCCGAGCTGCTCGTGCTGGCGCCGGGCCGTAGCGAGACCGAGGTCGTGGAGAGCGGCGTGGTGCCCCTCCGGGTCCTGGTCCGCGATGACTTCGGCGTCGGGGGCGTCCGACTGGAGGGCCGCGATGCCGCGACCGACGAGGTCCTCGATTCCCGCCCCCTCGACGTCACCATGGTCGCGGACCCCACGACCGCCTCCGAGGGGCGCACCCGCGTGGCCGCCCTCGCCTCGACCCCCATGGAGGTCAAGGCCCTCTTCCCCGCGGCCGAGTCCCTCGTGGGGAGCGTGACCGCGCTCTTCGTCGAGGCCAAGGACTCCCGAGAGCCTGAACCCAACGTCTCCCGCACCAGCGCGCTCCTCGTCCGCGTGGTGAGCACGGACGAGTTCATGCGCGGCCAGCGTGACGGCCTGAGCGCCGCGGCCGAGGCCGTCGAGCGTCTCGACCGGACGATGGAGCCCGCCAAGCGGGACCTGCAGGCGCTGCTCGCCTCCCTCTCCGGGGACGCCGCAGAGCTCCCCGACCCGGGGGCCCTCGTCCGCGCCGCCAACGAGGCTCGACGCCAGCGCGGGGACCTGCGCTCGATCGCGAGGGACCTGTCCGGACTCGCCGAGGCGATGATCTACTCGCGACTCGACGAGCGCTCCGGCGCCCTCGAGCGCCGCCTGGTGGAGCTCACCGCGGCCTCGACCGAGCGGAGCTTCGACGACGAGGCATGGGCTGCCATCTCGGACGAGCTCGCGGCCGGTCAGCTCGGCAACCCCGAGCGTGCCGGAGACCTCGTGCGCATCGTCGGGCTCGCCTTGGAGGCCACGGGGCCGCGCATGGAGGCCTGGATCTCCTCGCTCGAGGCCGTACGGGACGCGGGGGACCTCGAGAGCGCCAGCAGCGCGCTCGCCGAGGCAGACCTGCGGCTCACCGAGCTCCGGGCGACCATGGACCGGCTCACCGGAGAGCTCGGAGAGTGGGACAGCCTGCAGTCGGTGCTCTCGCTCACCCGGGACATCCTCAGCCGGCAGAAGAACCTCAAGGAGCGGACCCGCAAGGCAGCGGAGAACGACCGATGAAGCGAACCCTCCCCACGATGATGCTCCTGCTCGTCACGGCGGTGGGCACCGCTGGCCCGGCGCTCGCTGCGCCCCAGGACGACCGTTCCCGGGACCGGCGCGCCCTCGCGGACGAGCAGCTCAGTCTCCAACGGCAGATCAAGCGCCTGCGCGAGAAGATCGTGAAGCTCGCGCCCCGCTACGAGGCGGAGCAACGCCCGGGCGCCGCGGCGCTCCTCCGCCAGGCACTGGAGTTCCTCGACGAGCGGCCCACCGACGCCGACGGCCGGACCATCGAGGAGCTCATGAACAACTCGAGCGAGGACCTCGAGGGCAACCGGGTCCTCGCGGCGCTCGAGCGGCAGGAGCGCATCATCGGGCGCGTCGCCAGGCTGCTGGACATCCTCACGGAGCGAGATCGGCAGGAGTCGATCGAGGAGGACCTCCAGCAGATCAGGGAGATTCGCGCCGAGCTGAACGCGATCGCCAGCGAGGAGCAGGAGATCCGCGAGGACACCGAGGCCCTGCGCCAGGACGCCACCACCCCCGAGCAGCGGGAGGTCCTCGACCGAATCGACGGCGCCATCGAGGAGCAGCAGCGCCTCTTGCGCGAGAACGAGGAGCGCTCGAGGGCCTCCGGTCTGCTCGACGCCGAGCGGCTCCTGAGCGAACTCAAGGCCCTGGAAGCCGAACAGCGAGCGCGCGCCGAGGAGCTCCGCGCCGCCAACGCGGGGGACCGGGCCATGCTGGAGTCCATGCGCCCCTCGCTGGCCGCGGCGCGCTCCGATGAGGCTCGCGCGGCGGACCTGGACCGCGCAGCCGCCGCCCTCGAGGAGGCCTCGACGAGCGCCTCCCCCACCACCGCCACGCCCGAGGCCGCCGCGGAAGCTGCCGCCGAGCTGGATCGAGTGGCTGACGACCTCGAGCGGCGCGGCGAGCTCGCCGGCGATGACGAGGTGCTCGAGGCCGCGGGGGAGCTCCGCGAGTCCGCGCAGGAGATCGCCCAGAGCGCGGCCGAGGGCGCGGACCCGAAGGCGCGCGCGCAGGCCACCGAGGCCGCGGCCGAACGCGCCCGGGACGCCCGCGCGGCGGCGGCCGAACGGAGGGCAGCCGCCAGTGAGGCACGCCGCGAGGCCCAGGACACGGCCGAGGCCCTGGCGGAGGCGGCCGAGGCCGGCGAACGCCGCTCCACCGCCGACCAGGCCGCCGAGATCGGGGCCGCCCTCGAGCGAGCCGAGGCCGCGAGCGCCGCGCGCGAGGAGGCCGAGCGCGAGGCCTCGGGGACCCCGGGTGACTCCCGCGCCGCCCGCGAGGCCGAGGCTCGTGCACGGGAGGCGCGTGTGGCCACTGCGGAGGCCCTCGCGGCCCTGGACCGGGCCCTCGGCCGCGCGGCTGGTCAGGCCGACCGAGCCAGAGAGCGCCAGGAGGGCGCCGCTCAGGCGGCCGCCGAGCTCGAGCGTGAGGCACGGCGCGCCGCGGAGGCTGGTCCGGAGGGAGCGATCCCTGGAGCCTCCGAGGCGGCCGCCGCGCTGGAGCGCGCCCGCGAGGCCATGGAGAGGGCTGCTTCCGCCGCGCGCGACGCCGCAGCCGCTGCGGCCCAGCAGAGCGGTCAGCAGCAGAGCGGTCAGCAGCAGAGCGGTCAGCAGCAGAGCGGCCAGCAGCAGAGCGGCCAGCAGCAGAGCGGCCAGCAGCAGAGCGGCCAGCAGCAGAGCGGCCAGCAGCAGGGTAGCTCCTCCCCCTCCGAGGCGAGCCAGCGCCAGCAAGAAGCCGAGCAGGCGGCCGAGCAAGCCGCGGAGGAACTGGCCGCCGCCCGCGAGGCCCTCGAGGAAGCGATCCAACAGGCCACCGGCCCCGAGGGACAAGCCGAGACCGAGGCCGCTCAGGCGGCGCAGGAGGCCCTCGAGGCCGAGGTTGGTGAGATCGCCGAGGCCGCGCAGCAGGCGGGCATGAGTCCCGAGGCCTCCGCCGCCGTCGAGGAGGCGATCGAGCGCGCCCAGCAATCCATGGGTGAGGCGAGCGAGGCCCTCGAGGAACCCAGCGGGAGCATGGCCGCGGCCGAAGCCCAGCGGGAGGCCGTCGACGCCCTCCGTGATGCGGCCCGGGAGGCGCAGCAGGGCGCGCAGCCCCAGACCGAGGAGCAGCAGCAGCGCGCCGAGGAGCTCGCCGAGCGCCAGCGCGCCCTCGAGGAGAAGCTCCTCGCCCTCGCCGAACGGAACGAGGAGCGCAACGAGATGGCGGACTCCAACCAGGCCCTCAGCGAGGCCGCGGAGAGCGCGTCCGAGGCCTCCGAGGCCCTGGAGAGCGGCGACCTCGACCAGGCGGAGGCCAAGGAAGAGGAGACCGAGCAGAAGATCGAGGAGGCCCTCGACGAGCTGGAGGAAGAGGAGGAACAGTACGACTCGCTCCGGCAGGAGGAGCTGCTCTTCCAGATCAAGGAGGAGGTGATCGAGATCGAGGCCCTGCACCGGGTTCAGATGCAGGAGACCCGCGAGCTCGACGCCACTCGCAAGGCGCGGCCCTCACGCAGCGAGAAGATCCGTCTACGGAACATCTCCCGCGAGGAGGAGGCGCTCGCGACGCGCATCGACGGCATCGTCGAGGCCATCCGCGCCGAGGGCACCCTCGTCTTCGCCGAGGTCCTGGACCGTGCGGCCCGTGACCTACGCCGCGTCGTAGAGGACCTCTCCGACGCCGGCGGCTACCGCTCGGGCGAGCGGACCCAGGCCCTGCAAGACGACGTGGCCGACGGGCTCGCCCTGCTCCGCGAGGCGCTCGAGGATGAACTCGAGCGGCGCGCCGAGGAGGAGCAAGAGCAGGATCAGCAGGAGCAGCAGAACCAGGAAGAGCAGCAACAGCAGGACTCGAACCAGCTGATCCCGGACGTCGCCGAGCTGAAGCTCCTCGCCAAGCTTGAGGAGGACCTGCTGCAGCGGGTGGATCAGCTCTACGACCTCTACCCGGAGATCGCCGCCGGTGAGGAACTCGACCCGCTGATCCTGCGCGACATCGCGAGGCTGGCCAGCCAGCACGAGCGGATCCTCGAGCTCTTCACCGACATGCGACAGCGTCTCGGGTTCGGCCAGGGCCAGGAGCCGGTGCAGGTCAAGGGTCCGGATCAGGAGAGCGAAGACCGATGAGAACCATGAGCATGAACTCGACCGCGCCCCACCTCCGCCGAGCCGGCGTCAGCGCCTGTGCGCTGATGCTCGCCGCGCTCGCCGCTGCGCAGGAGACCTCGGCCCCGCCGACGCCCCCCGCGGAGGGACCGGTCCAGGAGGGCGAGGCCCAGGAGACCGCCCCCCCTGCCCCCGAGCAGGATGAGACCGACCTGCGCGGGCTGAACCCCTTCGCTCCCCCCGGCGGAGCCGGGGGGCCGGAGGACCTGGAGCAGCTCTTCCTCAAGGTGGAGAAGCGTCTCCAGCGGGTCACCGACCTCCTCTACGAGGCCAGCAGCGGCGACGTCTCTGGCGCCGACGACATCGGAAGCGCGGGGATCGACGAGCTGATCCGCGAGGCAGAGCAGGGCGCCGCGGGAGCCTCTTCGGGCATGGCGCGCATCCTCGGGGCGACCCGGAGCCAGAGCGAGGCCACGCTCGATGACATCCAGAGGATCCTCGAGATGGCCGAGCAGCAGAGCAGCAGCTCCAGCAGCAGCAGCAGCTCGAGCCAGAGCCCCTCGAGCCAGGGCATGCCCCAGCAGGGCCAGACCCCGTCCGGCAGCCGGAAGCAAGAGAGCGGCGAGCGGCCGCCCGAGCCCGGTGAGGGCCAAGAGCAGCAGGGAGACCCCAAGGACGGCCAGCAGCCCCGCGGCAACCAGGAGTCTGACGCCGGCCAGGATGGCCAGTCCGACGCCCCGCCCCCCGGCGAAACCGGCGCGCCCTCGGGGGCCACCGGCGCGGAGGAGTGGGGCGACCTCCCGGTCCACCTGCGGAAGGTCTTCCAGAACGGGGTCAGCGAGGACGTGCCGCCCCGCTACCGCGACTGGGTGGACTCGTACTACAAGCGACTCAACAAGGGCAACAAGCGCTGAGCCAGCGACCTCGCTCCTGATGCGCGTTCGCCCCTCCGCCCGTGGCCTCCTGGTGCTGCTCTCTGTGAGCGTGTGCGCCCACTCGGCCACGCTCGCGGACGAGCGCAGCAAGGGTGGCGACCCGGCCCCCCAGCGCGAGCTGCTGGGTGCACCGCAGCTGTCCGGGGACGACTCCCTGCTCCCCTACCCCAGAGAAGGCGACGCGGAGAGAGTGTCGGCCATCGGCCAGGGGCTCGCGTGGTTGGCCACGCGACAGAGCTCCCGCGACGGCTCGATCGAGGTCGGCGACGCCGAGCCCGGTCAGCGGGCGCCCCTCGCGGTCACCTCCCTCGCCGCGCTGGCCTGGATGTCCGGCGGCTCGACCCTGACCCGCGGCGAGCACCAGGACAACGTGAAGCGCGCGGTGGAGTACCTGCTGGCGAGCACGCACCGCGGGGCCGACGAGTTCCCCGGCTTCATCGAGGACCGGGGGGACAACATCTCCCGGACCCACGGCCACGGGCTCGCGACCCTCGCGCTCGCCCAGGCGTACACCGTCTCCCCCAACACCCCGCTCGGCAAGCGCATCGGCGAGACCTTGCTCATCGCCATCGAACGCATCCAGGACTCCCAGGGCGCCGAGGGCGGCTGGTACTACTCCGCGGGTCGGTCGATCCAACACGAGGGGTCGGTGACCGTGGCGATGGTGCAGGCCCTGCGCGCCGCCAACGACGTCGGCATCCGGGTGGACCCCGGCGTGGTCGCCGAGGCCGTGAAGTACGTCACGCGCCTGCAGGTGATGGAGCTCCCCACGGAAGAGGACCCCGCCGTGGATGACCCGGAGGCCGAGCGGAAGCGCGCGAGGCAGACCCTGGGCGGCTTCAAGTACGGCCTGGATGACCCGCAGACCTCGATCGCCCTCACCGCCGCTGGCCTCGTCACGCTCCAGGCGAGCGGGACGTACGACGGCCCGCGGATCGAGGAGGGCTACGACTACGTCTGGCGGAAGCTCCTCGAGCGCACCGAGGACGGCGCCGCGGCGGCGGACCCCTTCCCCTACTACGAGCGTTTCTACCTGAGCCAGGCCCTCTGGCACCACCGGGACACGAGCCACTACCGCCGATGGGCCGAGCCCTTGATGCGGGAGCTCTGCGCCTCACAGGAGAGCTCAGGCTCCTGGCAGGACGTGCGGTTCAACGCCAGCGGGCGCCGCTTCCTGAACCGCTACGGCGCAGCCTACGCGACCGCCTCGAACGTCCTCTTCCTGGCGCTCCCCGACGACACCCTGCCGCTCTTCCACCGCTAGGTGACGCCGCCTGGAGGCGGCGCGGAGCCCTCAGTTCTGCAGCGCGAGGTTGGCTTCGAAGATGCACTTCATGAGGTCCTGCTTCTGGGCGAAGCGCTCGTCCCCGAGGTCCAGCCCCTGAACCTCGGTGAAGACCGACGCGAGCCCCGGGTCCACCTCCTTCCGCGCTCTGGTGCGACGAAGCTCACCCTCGGTCTGTTCCAGCAGCCCCGCGAGCTTCGCGATCCGACGCTCCAGCTGATTGGTCTCTCGACGGCTCTCCGCCCGCCGCTCGTCCCGAGCCCGGCTCCGCATCTCGCCCAGCTCCTCGAGGGCGACACGCACCACCTCGCGCTCCAGCTCGGGGTCCCGGTTCACCGCGCGGGAAGCGAAGACCGCACGCAGTCGGCGCTCGAAGGAGTCGTCCTCGACCCCGGGGTCGCGGCCGTCCAGTCGCCGCTCCTTCTCCTCCAGCTCGGCCCGTCGTGCCTCGAGCTCGGCCCGCAGCCGGTCGAGGTCGGCGAAGGCGCTGGACTCGGCCTCGGCGTCCACGCGGCCCGACATCTCCTGGCGCGCGAGCTCGAGGAAGCCCGCGCGGGCGTTCGCCGAGAGGGAGAGGGCGTCGTCGGTGTCCCCCTCGAGGGTCCGGGCGATGAGTTCGCGGTTGATCGCCTTCTCGATGAGGGAGGCGATCCGCGACATGCTCACGCTGCGAACGCGCTTCACCCCGCGGGCCTCGAGCTCCTTGGGCGTGGTCGGCTTGGCCCACCGTCGAATGGTGGCGGTGAGGGTGCTGTCGAGCCCTTCCCGGCGCAGGTCTCGTGTGGGCTCCGCCGGCGCGGCTTGCACTGCGGCGGCTTCCACTGCGGCGGCTTCCACTGCGGCGGCTTCCACTGCGGCGGGCTCTTCTGCGGCGGGCTCTTCTGCGGCGGGCTCTTCTGCGGCGGGCTCTTCCGCTGGCGCCTCGGGGCCGGGACGCGGAGGCTCCAGCTCCTCCACCGGGTCGCTCACTGGCTGTGCGATCCCCGCGGGATCCGCGGCAGCTTGCACGGGGGACGCGGCGCCCGACGTCGACTCGGGGTCCTCGACGGGGTCGCCTCCGCTCCCTTGATCCACCGCCGCCCGATCGGAGAGCAGCGGGGCCAGGCCCCGGCCCGTCCCCAGGGCGACGCGCGCGAGGGGGTGCGGCGCCGCGGGACGCGGGGTCGTCGTCCCCCCCAGCCCGCCAGCCTCGCGCAGGTCCTCGAGCACCCTGGCCAGGGCGCTCCCCCTCGGAGCGCGCGGCGTGGTGCCTGACGGAGCCGGAACCGGCTTCGCCTTGGTCCGTGTCAACTTATCGCTGGTCATGTGGCGGTGCGGCATCGAGCCCCTGGTCCGCCGTGCGGAGCGTGACCGGGGGTCGGTGACGAGGGATCGTAGCGACTCGATTCCCGATCCCGATGAACGAAGTGTGGCCGCGAAGAATGGACTCCTGCACCCCTCGGGAGCGGGCCGCGCCCGGCTTAGACTCCAGGGATGCTCGTCACGCTCGCTCTCCTCCTGGCCCCCGCGGCGGCCCCCCAGCAGCCCGCAGGGGAGGGGCCCTCCCACCTCGGGGCCTACCTGTCGACGGTCGCGGGGCTCGCCCGCCCGGTCGCCGTCGCGTTCGGCCCTCACCTGGAGCGGCCCCACGCGCTGTTCGTCGCGACCAGGGGAGCCGGGGATTCCTCGCCCCCCCTGATCCAGGTGTTCGGCGCCGAGGCGGACCCCGACCGATCCGCTCCGCTCCTCGGCAGCCTCGGCGAGGGCTGGCTGGAGCGCCCCGCCGGGCTCGCGGTCTCCGGTGAGGGTGACGTGTTCGTGACCGACGCGCTCCAGCGCACGCTCTGGCACTTCCCCTCCGGTGGCGGGGAGCCAGCAGCGGCGGCGAGCGCGCCGGCGTTGACCACCCCCGCCGGAGTGGACGTGACCGGGTCCGGTGACGGGCAGCTGGTCGTGGTCGCTGACCCAGGAGCCGGGTCCGTCAAGCTCTTCCGAGCCGGCTCTCCATCGCCCGAGCCCCTCGGCGAGGGGATCCTCGTCCGCCCCCGGGGCGTGTGCTTCATCGACGGTCCTGCAGGGCAGACGCAGATCGCGGTCTGTGACAGCGCGACCCACCGCATCCACGTGTTCCAGCTGGATGGAACCCACGTGCTCGGCTTCTCCCAGCTCGGCCCCCACCCGTCGCTCCTTTCCGGCCCCGCCGACCTGGAGTTCGCCGACGGCAAGCTCTTCGTCGCGGACCGCGAGAACCACCGCGTACAGGCCTTCCACTCCGGCGCGTCGATCGGCGAGCTCGCGTACCGCTTCGGCGTGCACGCGATCCGCCCGGGGGAAGGCGCCGGCGCCCTCCACTACCCCGCGGCGCTCGCCGTGTCCGAGGATGGAGCGCTGCTCGCGCTCGCCGAGCCCATGGACGACCGGGTGCAGCTCTTCGGGAGGGCCCCTGGCGCGGAGCCCGTCGAGGACCCCAGCCGGGCAGCCATCGGTCCCCCCGCGGCCCACTTCGGACCCGACATCTCCAGCAGCGGGGTCTACGTCGCGACGGTCTCTCCGGAGAGCCACCAGATCCAGATCCATGACCTGCGCGGAAAGGAGCCCGCCAAGATCTCCGACGTGGCCAGCTTCGGCACCCGGTTCGGCATGTATCGGACACCTCGCGCCACCTGGCTCTCCTCGGGAGGGCAGGCCTTGCTGGCCGTGGACGAGGGCAACTCGCGGCTGACCCGCTCGGCCCTGCGGGTCCGCCCCCAGGAGCCGCTGAACGCGGACCCCGAGCTCGCCCGACACCTGGACGGGGTCGACCTCGGCGCGGTCACGGGGCGCCCCTTCTGGCCGGGCGCGGTCGCCGCGCTCGCACCTGGCACCAACAACGAGCTGATCCTCGTCACCGACCGCGCCACGGACTCGGTCCTGATGCTCGACAAGGACCTCGTGCCCATCGGCACCCTCGCGGGCGACGAGGAGACCGGCCCCATCCGCGGCGTGGCGGGCCTCTCGCCCGCGACCCTCGGAGTGGCGAGCACGATCCTCGTTGTGGACTCCGGCGGGCACGGGGCACGGGGAGCGCCACAGGGCCGCGTCTTCGAGTTCGGCCCGAGCGGCGCCGTGCTCCGGACGTTTGGCGAGGGCATCCTGGTGGAGCCGGACGGCGTCACCGCCCGCGAGAACCGTATCTGGGTCACCGACCGGGCCACCGATCGCATCGAGCGCTTCGAGCGGCAGCCCGGGGGCGCCATCGAGCACGTGGGCGGCTTCGGAGGACGCGGGCTGGGACCGGGCGAATTCCACGACCCGCGCGGCATCCTGGCCATGGATGATGGGCGGCTCATCGTCCTGGACCACGGGAACCACCGCGGGCAGATCTTCGACCCCGACCACCTCACCCTGATCGCGGGGTTCGGGGGCAGGCTCTACATCGAGCCGCTGAAGTCGGCGGCCACCTGGGTGCCCCTCCAGCCGAAGTCCGACCGCAATGGAGATCAAGGCCGATGAGGAACTCACTCCTGACCCTGCTCGCGCTCACCGCCCTGGGATGCGGCCCCGACGAGGGACCGGCCGCGGACGAAGCGGGCGGCCCCGCCACCCCCTCCGAGGAGACGCCGGCGAGCGGCGCCGCCGAGGAGGTTCGCGGTGAGACCCTGGAGGCCGGCTCCAGCGGAGGGACGTTCCTCGCCCGCGTCACGCCGCTGGTGGACCCGATCCCCATGAACGAGGCGTTCAGCGTCTCGCTCTCCCTCCTCGACCCTGAGACCGGAGCTCCGTTCACGGACTACGACGAGGTGTCCATCGACGCCCGCATGCCCGCCCACAAGCACGGGATGCTGCGCGACGTGGGGCTCACACCGCAGGAGGACGGCTCCATGAGAGCGGACGGGCTGCTGCTGCACATGTACGGCCACTGGGAGTTGCACGTGGACATCCGCAAGGGCGCCCGCTTCGAGCGCGCGCAGATCAGCGTGAGGCTCCAATATTGAGTGTGCGGGGTCGCGTGGGCTGGCTTGCTCCCTTGGCGCTCCTCGCCGTGGGAGCGGCCTGCGGGCCGTCGCCGGAGCAGCCGGCGCCCCCGGTGGAGACCGCCGTGGGGTTCAGCGACGAGCAGGTCCGGCGGATCATGCAGATGTCGCCGCTCCCGCCGCTCCCTCCGGACCCCACGAACCGTCACGCCGACGACCCGCGCGCCGCGCGCCTCGGACAGGCGCTGTTCTTCGACGAGCGGCTCTCCGCCGACGGGGCGGTCTCCTGCGCCACCTGCCACGACCCGGAGCGAGGCTTCACCGATGGCAAGCAGCTCGCCCTCGGCCAAAAGGTGGGGAACCGCCACACCCCCACCCTGTGGAACGTCGCCCACCATCGGTGGCTGACCTGGGACGGCCGCGCGGACTCCCTCTGGATGCAGGCCCTCGACCCGATCGAGGACCCCCGTGAGATGGGGACCACGCGGGGGAAGCTCGCCCGGGTCATCGCTGACGACCCCGGGCTGCGCGCCGCCTACGAGGCGGTCTTTGGGCCGATGGATAGCGCCGCGCTCGGAGACCGGCCCGACGATGTGCGCCCCGCACGGGGCCGCGAGGCCGCCAGCGGCCCGACGGCGCCCGAGGCCGTCCGCGCCTGGGCCGACCTCGACGACGATCAGCGCGCGGCCATCGACCAGGTCTTCGTGCACGCCGGCAAGGCCATGGCCGCCTACCAGCGGCTCCTCGTCCGGGGTGATTCTCCGTTCGACCGCTTCGTCGAGGGCCTGCGGGAGAACGACGGGGAGAAGGTGGAGAGCCTCTCCCCGAGCGCCCAGCGCGGGCTCGCCATGTTCATCGGCAAGGCCAACTGCGTGCTCTGCCACAGCGGGCCGAACTTCTCGGACGGAGAATTCCACAACAACGCCCTGCCCACCCTGCACGGCGGCGAGGCACGGGACCCTGGACGCTTCGACGGCGCCAGGGTCGTCGCGGCGAGCCCCTTCAACGCCGCTGGCCCCCACAGCGACGACCCCGACGGGCCCGCCGCCCTGCGGGTCCGCCAGCTCCGACAGTCCTCCGAGGCCTGGGGGGAGTTCAGGACCCCTAGCCTGCGGAACCTGGCCCACCGGGCCCCGTTCATGCACCAGGGCCAGTTTGGGGACCTCGCAGGCGTGATCGAGTTCTATTCGGAGCTGGAGGGGGCCACGGGAAGGGGACATCACCAGGAACAAATCCTCGTCCCCCTGCGTCTGTCCGTTGGAGAGAAGGAGGACCTCAGGGCCTTCCTGGCCGCCCTGGAGGGCGACCAGGCGGACCCCGGGCTGCTCGCTCCCCCGTCTCAATCTGCGCTCGGTCGCTGATCGAAGACACAACACTCCCCTTACGTCCCCAGCGCTTCGTCACGCACACCTAAACGGGTGTAAGGGGGTACGTTTAGGGGCACTCCCATGCCCCTCGCCAGCTCCGCCCTCGGATCATGATCTTCCCCATCATCGCCGCGCTCTCGCTCGCCACACCGTCCCCCCTCGCGCTCCACGACGACGACCCCAAGATCCTCGACCGCCTGCCGCCGGTCCCCGGCACGGGCTACACCGCAGCCTCCAACGCGCCGGGCCTCAACGCCCTGACCGCGGCCGCCTCCCTCGGATTCCCGGCGGACAACTTCACGTTGCAGTCGTGGATGACCATGAGCGACCTGGGCTTCGGCGGGGCCAACGGCAACGACTGCTGGGGCTACACCTCGCCCTCTGGCCGGGAGTACGCGCTCATGCTCACCACCCAGGGCACCTCGGTCGTGGAGGTCTCCAACCCGTCGCTCCCGAACCTGGTTGGGACCATCAGCGGTCCCAACAGCACCTGGCGCGACATCAAGGTCTATGGGAGCCGCGCCTACGCCGTGTCCGAGGGCGGTAGCGGCATCCAGGTCATCGACCTCTCGAACGTGGACGCCGGCGTCGTGACGCTGGAGAACACCGTCACCGGGCCGGGCACCAGCGCCACCCACAACATCGCGCTCGATGAGGTCAGCGGCTTCCTGTACCGCACCGGCGGTGGCAGCGAGGGCCTCCGGATCTACAGCCTCGCCAACCCCTCGGCTCCCCAGTACGTCGGGTCCTGGTCCCAGCGCTACGTCCACGACGCGCAGGTCGTCACCTACACCTCTGGGCCCTTCGCCGGCCGAGAGCTCGCCTACTGCTGCGGCGGCCTGAACGGGGGCCAGACCGACACCGGGCTGACCATCGTCGACGTGACGAACAAGAGCAACCCCGTCGTCCTCTCCCAGGTCTCCTACCCCGCGCGGGCATACAGCCACCAGGGCTGGCTCTCGAACGACCGCACTCGCTTCTACCTCGGAGACGAGCTGGACGAGGGGTCGACCGTGAGCACGACGACCACCCGCGTGTTCGACGTGAGCGACCCGGCCAACGCGACCTACATCGGCGCCTTCGACAACGGCAACGCCGCCATCGGGCACAACATGTACGAGCGGGACGGCATCCTGTTCCAGGCCAACTACACCTCCGGGATCCGGGCCTTCGACCTGAACCAGAGCCTGAACTCCCCCCCGGAGGTCGGCTTTTTTGACACCGCCCCCAACTCCAGCAGCGCCTCCTTCAACGGGCTGTGGAGCTGCTTCGTTGGCTTCCCGAGCGGGACGATCATCGGCAGCGACATCGAATCGGGCCTCTTTGTCCTCCGCTTCGGGCCGCCCGAGCTGGCCATCGCCCTCGCCCAAGGCGAGCCTGAGACCATCGATCCCTCCGGTGGATCCGTCTCCGTGGAGATCACAGAGTTGATCCCCGGCTCGCTGGATCCCGCCACCCCGACGCTGACCTACAACATCGGGGGCGGCGCGACGACCGTGCCCCTCGTGGCCAACGGCGGCTCGTCGTTCACGGCGGCGTTCCCGCCCATCCCCTGCGGTACCCAGGTCTCGTGGTATCTCAGCGCGAGTTCGCAGACGGGGCAGACGGTCAGCTCGCCTTCGTCGGCGCCCTCCTCCACCTATTCGTCCATCGTGGCCACCTCGCTCACCGTGGCGCGGGCCGATGACATGGAGTCCACCGCGGGCTGGATCGCCGGGGCGCCTGGCGACGACGCCACCACCGGGATCTGGGAGCGCGGGAACCCCGTGGGGACCGCGGCTCAGCCGGAGGACGACCACTCGCCGGTGGGCGCGCAGTGCTGGTTCACCGGCCAGGGCAACCCCGGCGGCAGCATCGGGAGCAACGACGTGGACGGCGGGAGCACGACCCTGCGCACGCCGATCCTCGACATGTCGAGCCTGAACGACCCGACGGTCTCGTACTACCGCTGGTACTCGAATGACCAGGGAGCCTCCCCCAACGCGGACGTGTTCGTGGTGGAGATCTCCAACGACGGCGGCTCCTCCTGGAGCCTCGTGGAGAGCGTGGGACCCAGCGGCACCGGCACCGCTGGCGGCTGGATCCAGCACGCCTTCTCGGTCTCGAGCATCCTGACGCCCACGGCTCAGATGCAGATGCGCTTCATCGCCTCGGACCTGGGCTCCGGCTCCATCGTCGAGGCCGCCGTGGACGACTTCGAGGTCTCGGACGTCAACTGCGGCGACGGGATCGGAATTTTGTACTGCGACGCGGAGAACAACTCCACCGGGCGTGCGGCGACGGTGCTCGCCACCGGCTCCGCCGAGGCCGCGCTGAACGACCTGACCCTCACGGTGATCGACCTGCCGTTCCTCTCGAGCGGCTACTTCATCGTCTCCCGCAACCAGGGGTTCGTCGCGAACCCCGGTGGGAGCCAGGGCAACCTCTGCGTCGGCAGCGGCACGGGCCGCTACCTGGGCCAGGTGGGCAACTCGGGCTTCGTCGGGAGCTTCTCGATCTCGGTGGACACGACCGCGATCCCCCAGCCCTCCATGTCGGTGCCCGCCCTGCCCGGTGAGACGTGGAACTTCCAGTGCTGGTACCGGGATCAGAACCCGGGCAACACGTCGAACTTCTCGCGCGGCTACTCGGTGACCTTCCAGTAGATCCAGGCGTCACGATGAAGGCGGCCCGCGCATCCCACTGGTGGGAGCGCGGGCCGCCTTCGTTGCGGTGGGCGGGGTCAGGCCCCGCCCGGTGCCTCACCAGGCCACCACGTCCACCGTCTCCACCGCCATGGGCGTGAAGGGGGGCAAGGAGGCGAGGTCGTTGAAGTCGTCGTCGTACTCCCAGGCCCGGATGGGCGCCCGGTATCGGTCGCTGCCGTAGCGCCAGTCGCCGGTGGCGTACTGACTGTCGAAGAGGTTCACGAAGCTCCCCGAGATGTTGCACGGTACGCCGCTCCAGTTCTCATGGAAGCGCGGGAGGTTCTCGAGCCCGCCGCTGTACCGGCCGGACTCGGTCTCGTAGGAGCCCGTGACCATCGCGAAGTTGAAGGTGGTCTCGCTGGCGCCCGGCAAGGACCCCGGCGACTTGTTCCCATCCCAGGAGTTCGAGAGGAGGTTCACGGCGTCACCGATGATAGAGGCCCCCTGCTTGTTGACCACGTTGTAGTCCCCTTGCACGTAGACGGAGGAGGGCGACACGACGGTCAAGGAGGAGGCGAGCTCCGACCCGTTCGTCAGCATGAGCCCGCTCGCGTCGGTCCCCGTACCGAGGGACTCGTGGGCCGCGTACACCAGGCCGTTCTCCGGGAAGTACCCGGAGTCCGCCAGCAGGCCGAGGTCAATCTCGATGGTCTGCACCTCGGTGGAGCCGCTGTTCGACTGGCGCATGTCCGGCACCGAGGAGAGGGTGACCGCGTCCGCCACCTCCATCGTCACGTCGTTGCCGTCGCCGTCATAGACCGTGAAGCCGTAGCCGCTGCTGTCAGCCACCACGGAGAGCCCGGCGTTGTCGTAGTAGAAGCCGCGGTCGTGATCGCCGAGGCCGGGGCCCACGAAGGAGTACTCGCCGGAGCGCGGGTTGTACTCGTAGGACCCTCCCTCCACAGACTCGTACATCTGGATCGATCCGATGGGCGGCGTCACTGCCTCCTCGACCCCGTGCTGGCCCGTCATGACCGTCTGGCCCGAGCCCTCCGTGTACCCCGAGGGCGGACTCCAGAGCTCGGTGGCACCAAACTCGAACGGGAGCCACTCCCCCGATCCAGTGAAGAACCCATCCCCGTCGAGGTCGATGCCGTCCCGGAAGTTGCTGTCGTATCCGGACAGGCTGGAGACGGGGAGCTGGGCACGGCTGAGCATCCGCTCGAACTCCGACGGCTCCGAACCATCGAAGGGGTTGGCGACCCAGCGGCGGATATCGACGTTCCCGCCGGCGGCCGTGCCGTTCCGCTTGGAGTAGCGGTAGATCCCGCCCACCGCGTGGACGTAGTTCGTGTCCATCGTGATGGTGCTCCCGCCGCCGAGGTACATGTCACGGTTGGAGTGGACCCTGCCCCGGAGGGTCATGTCGGGCCCCGCGTGAATCTCGAGGTCGCTGTTGTAGAACACCGCGAACTGGAAGAGCGGCGTCCAGGTCGCGTTCACGATCCGGTGGGCCCGCTCACGGACCCCGTCCACCCGGACCCGGGTCTCGAGTCCGAAGGGCTGAACGAGGTTGGAGATGCCCGAGGGACCGGTGACAGTGACCTGCTCCCCCAGCGCCGTCACGGTGTAGTCCACGTCCTCGCCCCCCACGACCTTGGTCCCGCTCAGCGTCGGGGTGTCCCAGTTGGCGAGCTCGGTCTGGAGCTCCTTCGCGACGACCCTGAGGGCGCCCTCGGCGAGGTACCTGGCCCGGGTCTTGCCGTTCTGGACGGTCGCTTGCCGGTCGCTCACGCCCGCCATGGTGAACATGACCGAGACCATGCTCGCCACCACGAAGCTCCCGAAGACCGCGTAGATGAGCGCGACCCCGCGTCGCGACGCGGCCCCTGCTCCAGTTCGTTTCAACATCATGTTCTGCCCTCGATCCCTCGTATGGCGCCGGAGGCGCCGGTCTCCTATGGCCCCTGGAGGGCGCCGCGCTTCCCCAGGAGGGACGCGCGGCTCCGCCCCATCAGCCGTTGTTGTTCCTCAGTCGAACCAGCGCCTCGGAGTGCGTCCTGAACAGGTGCCCCGACTCCGTGGTGGCGCGGAAGTCGATCCGGACCCGGACCGTCCCCGCCGAAACCGTGGCCGTCCCAGGCTGGTAGGTCTCGAAGGTGAGCCGCTCCACCGAGCGCGCCAGCACCTTCCTGCCTCCGTCCCCGTTGTCGACGAGGCGGACGAGCTCGTTCTCGCCGGCCGCGGACTCGAGCACCATGTAGGCGATGTCCTCGTGGGACCAGACCAGCCGTGACTGGTCGCTGATCGTGTGGTTCTGTTCGTCCCAGATCCCCGCGACATCGGCCGGATCGTCCGAGACGATCCCGTCCCCGTTGCCGTCCAGCTCGGGGATGCCGTCGCGGTCCACGTCGATCTCCGGCCGCCCGTTGTCGTCCAGGTCGCTGGGCGCGCAGAGGACGATGGAGCACATGGGGCCGAAGTCCGACTGGCCGGGCCGGGCCGACTGCGGCGCGGGCTCGTGCTCGAACTCCGAGAAGGTCGCGTCCGGCTGACCGTTCTGGAAGACGTGCGGGTAGTCCCGCCCGTTGACCGTGTGGAAGCCCGACATCCGCAGGTCCTCCATGATCTGCTCCAGCGCCCGGTCGCTGTCCCGCTGGAGGCGCGACTCCAGGTTCCCGCTCTCCGTGAGGTGACTCACGCTCGTGGTGGCGCTGATCATGGTCTTGGCCAGGAGCGCGAGGACCGTGGCGCCGAGGATCATCTCCAGGAGCGTGAAGCCCGCGGCCCCGCCCCTCCTTCGTGTCGAATCACCCATCAGTTCACCTCGCCACCTGCGTGGTCAGCGTCAGCCGCTGCGGGCGGCTGCGGGAGTCGAGCCAGGTCGCCTCGAGGACAACCTCGAGCGGGTCGGGGATCGCGCCGCTGCCGGAGTATCCGGAGAAGCGCGTGGAGATGGACTGCTCCCGCAGGCGGACGCCCTCGTAGCCGGGGATCGGCTGCCCCTCGGGATAGTCGACGGGGATGTTGTCGCTGGACTTGGTGAGCACCTCTTCCATGCACCGCTCGAGCTCCGTCATGGCGAGCGTCGAGTCCCGGCTGGAGTCGATGACGCCGAAGCTGGCCACCTGGCTGCCGAAGGCCGCGGCGAGGGAGATCAGGAGCACCGTGATCGCGACCAGCAGCTCGATCATCGTGAATCCAGTACGACCGGAGGCCGCCGGGCGGCCATCAGGGCGCCTGCTGTCTTCATCGCGCCAGGGCGCGAGACGATTCTGGGTCCACCTGCCCGAGGTGGAGGGTGCGGTCGTGTTCATCTGGGCACAGCCCCCCAAGGGCTGCTCCGGTGCCCATCCGGCGCTCCAGGAGGAGCGGCGGACGCTTCAAAATGAGGCCCCGGGATGACACGGCGGCGAGCGCCAACTCGATCCGCGCCGCGAGGCCTGCGAGAATACCCTAGGAAGTCGCATAGTCAAATGGATTTCCAGTTTGGGCGTTCGGTCTCCCGCGGAAGCGCCTGCCAGGGCGCTACTTCTGCCCGTAGACCACCAGCTCGTGGCTCTCGAAGCCGCAGGCCACGAGGCGAGTCTCGATCTGCGGCACTAGCCCTTCGCACGCGTCGAGCTCGTCAGCCCCCACCTCCACGCGGGCGTGGGAGCCATGGTGACGTACCCGGAGCACGCGGATCCCGAGCTCCCGCAGGGCCGCCTCCGCCCGCTCGACCCTCGCCAGGCGCGCGGGGGTCACCTCTGTACCCACGGGGATTCTCGACGCGAGGCACGCCGAGGCAGGCTTGTCGGCGACCTCCAGCCCGTGCTCCGCCGCGTAGCGCCGGACGTCGGCCTTGCTGAACCCTGCGCCGCTCAAGGGAGCCACGACGCCGTACTCGCGAGCCGCGGTGGCCCCGGGGCGGTGATCGCTCCAGTCGTCCACGATCTCTCCGAAGGCCAGCACCCCGAAGTCCTCCCGGCGGGCGAACTCCCCCATCGCGTCGAAGAGGGCCGCCTTGCAGAAGTAGCAGCGGTTGCCCGCGTTCTCCCGGTAGCGCGGGTCGTCCCCCTCCTGGGTCTTCACCTCCTCCAGCCTGGCGTCCATCTCCGCCGCGATCCGGCGGGCATCCTCGAGCTCGGCCCTGGGCAAGGACGGCGAGTCCGCGATGACGGCGACGCCGTCCTCGGGCCCGAGCACCCGGCGGGCGGCGTGCAGGAGCACGGTGGAGTCCACGCCCCCGGAGAACGCGACGGCGACCCGGCCAAAGCCCCGGAGGGCCTGGTCCAGGGCCTCCAGCTTCCGCTCGTAGGCCTCCGGCGCGGTCCGATCGTGCTCCCCCATCGCGCCCATCAGCCCAGGTACTGGGCGAACTTCTCCACGTAGCCCTGGGCGCTGCGGCGGATCGCCTCGATCGCGCGCTCATCGACCTCGCGGACCACCTTCGCGGGGATCCCGACCACGAGCGAGCGCGGCGGGACCACCATGCCCTCCTTGACCACGGCGCCGGCGCCGATGATGGACTCCTCGCCGATCACCGAGCCCCCGAGGAGGACCGCTCCCATACCGATCAGGCAGCGGTCTCCGACCTGGGCCCCGTGCAGGACGCAGCGGTGCCCGATGGTCACCTCCTCCCCGATGACATTGGGCACGTCCACGTCCGCGTGGATCATGGTCAGGTCCTGGACGTTGGTGCGGGCCCCGATCTTGATCGGCGCGTCGTCGCCCCGGAGCACGCAGCCGAACCAGACGTTCACGTCCTCGCCCAGCTCGATGGATCCGGTCAACGTCGCGTTCGTCGCGGCGGCGCCGCCGCCCTCCAGCCTCCGGAAGAGGCCCTGCCTTGGAAACTCGGTCATGGTGTCAGCCCGGGAGCGCGCCCCCGGTGATGAGAAGCGTGGTGAGGCCGTTGTGGATCCCGTGGATCCCCCACGATGCGGCGAGGCTGCGTGTCCGGAGCTTCACGCCGGCGAGCACCACGGCGAGGCCGAAGATGGGCAGGAAGACCGCCTCGCCGTGCAAGATCGCGAAGAGCGCGGAGGAAAGGAAGATCCCGGCCGGGACGCCGAGGCGCGAGACCAGCAGCTCCAGCAGGAAGCCCCGGAAGATGATCTCCTCGAAGAGCGGGATGACCAGGGCGACGAGGGTGAAGATCAGCATCGGGTGCTCGGACAGCCCCTCGGCGACGAGAACCGCGGTGTCCTGCACGGGAGGCTCCCCCCCCCGGGCCATGAAGATCGCGGCGGTCAGGGCGCCGAGGCCCATCAGGGTCGGGATCGACAGCAGATACCACGCGACGGCGAAGACGCCGCGCTTGCCCGGGGTCAGGTTGCGCAGACCGACCGTGGCAGCCCCCCCCGGTCGCCTGAGCGCGAGCCCGAGCACCAACCCCACGGTCAGGGCCTGGGACCCGGCGGAGAGGCCCAGGGCGGGGATCACCCCGAGCGACTCGAGGTCGAGCTCGTCGGCGCCGATCCAGAATCGGTACGACTCCGCCACCACGGCCTGCCCGAGAATGAACACCACGGCCACCAGCGCCAGGTCGAGGGGTTGGAAGGCGGCGGCGCGGCGCGGCGTGCCCTCCAGCAGCCAGGCGCTCGTCCTCCGGAAGAGGGGGATCATGGACGCCCCCACGGCGAAGAGGAAGGCCGCCGCGACGAACCCCTGGGCCGCCGTCATCTCGGCGGCCTCCTCGGCCGCCTCGAACAGCGGGCCAAGCGCGAGGGCGTACGGGGGCCCCATTCCTAGGCGCGCGGCCCCGCTTCCTCGATCAGCCCCTCCTCCGGGGAGGAGGCGTTGGCGTAGAGGCGACGGGGGATCCTGCCCGCGAGGTGGGCTTGCCGACCGGCAGCGCAGGCGTCCCGCATGGCCGCGGCCATGCGCAGGGGCTCCCGAGCGCCGGCGATGGCGGTGTTCAGGAGGACCCCCTCGGCCCCGAGCTCCATGCACAGCGCCACGTCCGACGCCGTCCCGACGCCCGCGTCCACGATCACCGGCACGTCGATGAGCTCCATCAGGATCCGGATCGCGTTGGGGTTGAGCACGCCCTGGCCGGAGCCGATGGGTGAGCCGGCGGGCATGACCGCCGCCGCGCCGAGCTCGGCGAGCCGCACCCCCATCCGCGGGTCGTCCGAGCAGTACACCATCACGGTGAAGCCGTCGTCCACCAGCGCCTTGGTGGCCTCCAGGGTCCCGATGGGATCGGGCAGCAGGGTCTTCGGGTCACCGAGGACCTCGAGCTTCACCAGCGGCGTGTCGAGAAGCTCACGCGCGAGGCGGGCCGTTCGTACCGCGGAGTCCACGTCGTAACAGCCGGCGGTGTTCGGGAGCAGGTGGTACCGGTCGCGGTCGATGTGGTCGAGCAGGGACTCGCCCTTCGAGGGGTCGAGGTTCACCCTCCGCACGGCCACGGTGACCATCTCCGTGCCGCTGATCTCGAGCGCCCGGGCGGTCTCCTCGAAGCTCGCGTACTTGCCCGTTCCCACCAGCAGGCGGGAGGTCATGGCGATGTCCGCTCCGATCCTGAGGGGGCTGTCCCCCACGTGCGATTGATCCGCTTGGCTCATGGTCGGTTGCATTGTAGGTGGTCCGCGCTATCCCCCCCCAACGAGGGTCACGATCTCCACGCGGTCCCCCGCCTCGAGCGTGCGCTCGGGGTGAGTGGCCCGTGGCGCCAGCTCCTGATTGACCTCCACCGCGACCTGCTCGGGGCGCAGACCCCGGGAGGCCACGAGGTCCGCGACGGTCCAGCCTGCCGCGATCTCCAGCGGCTCCCCGTTCACGTGGATCGTTCGGGTCGTTCCGGCGTCCATCGGGTCGCGGGTCAGTGCACGCGCAGAAACGCGCACTTCAGGTAGTCCGTCTCGGGCAGGGTGACCAGGTGCGGGTGGTCGCTGGAGGCCCTGGTGAGCTCCTCCATCCACACGTGGCGGCCCGAGATGCTCGCGGCCTTGCCGATGTACTCCACGAAGTCCCGGGGGCTCACGTTGTAGGAGCAGGAGGCGCTCACCACCGCCCCTCCATCGGGGGCCAGATCGAAGGCCCGGCGGTTGAGCTCGACGTAGCCGCGCTCGGCGCCCGCCACCTCCTTCTTGCTCCGGGCGAAGGCCGGCGGGTCCACGATCACGACGTCGTGGCGGTCGCCGCGCTCGGCCCGGGCGCGCATGTCCTTCATGCAGTCGACTCGATCGACCTTGATCCTGTCCTGCAGGCCGTTCCGCTCGGCGTTGGCCATGATGCGCTCGCAGGCGCCACGGTTCTGCTCGAGGCAGGTGACCTGCTCGGCCCCCGCGAGCGCAGCGTGCAGCCCGAACAGCCCGTCGTAGGCGAAGGCGTCGAGGACGCGCCCGCCGCTGGCAAGCTTCGCGGCCTTCAGGCGGTTGGCCGACTGGTCCAGGTAGTGGCCGGTCTTGTGACCCTGGAAGACATCGACCTCGTAGAGCAGCCCGTGGTCCTGCACCAGGACCGGCCCGTCGATCGTGCCGTCCACGACCTCGACGATCTTCTCGAGTCCCTCCAGCTTCCGGACGCTGGTGTCGGAGCGGTCGATGATGGTCTCCGGCTCGAAGGGCATGGCCTCCTTGAGGAGCCCGAGCAGGAAGTCACGCATGCGGTCCGCACCCTGGGTGCCAGACTGGATCACCAACGTCTTCGCGTAGCGGTCCACGATCCAGCCGGGGATCCCGTCGGCGTCCCCTGCCACCAGGCGACAGGCGCCCGCGGGATCCATGAGCCCGAGCCGCTCGCGGTGAGCCACCGCCCGCTGCATCCGCTCCGCCCAGAACGCGCGGTTGGGCTGCTCCGCTTCCCGCGTGACCATGCGCACCCGGATCCGGGACTGGGAGCTGAACAGCCCCCACCCGAGCGGCGCGCCGTTCGGGTCCTCCACCGGCACGAGCTCCCCGGGCGTCGCGTCGCCCGTGGCCACGTCGTCCTTGTAGATCCACGGGTGTCCGCGCAGATACCACCTGCGCCCCTTGCCCGTCAAAATCACCTTTCCCATGGAGTCGCTCCGCCGATCGTGGCGTGGCGAGCGGCCTCCACGGGTGGGCCTCTTGCCCGCCGGGAGCCGCCGCGAGGGCGATCGGGCCGGGGAGGATATCCTCAGTCGACCCGGACGAGGCGCCGGAATCGCGGGTCGTCCCTCAGCGAGGCGAGATCTGGATCCTCGGCGGCCCACTCCATCTGGCGGGCCCGCGACTCCTCGGTGGCGTGGTTCTGCTCGAGTTCCTTGCGGAGGAACTCCAGGGCCTCCTCCACGTCCCCCAGCAGGGCGTGGGTGCAGGCGAGGTTGTACCAGGTGCCCGGCCCCGGCTGGATGGTCCGCAGGAGCGCCCGCGCCTCGGTCTCCGCCCCGCTGCGAGCCCGGTAGCAGGCCAGGAGCGTCCGCATGAACTCGTCCTTCCGGAGGGCGTAGGCCCGCTCGTAGTACTCGCGGGCGCGCTCCGGCGCCTTGAGCCGCACGTTGGCGTTGACCGCCAGGCTCACGAGCGCCGACGCCTGCATCTCCCGGAACCCGGAGAGAGCCGCCGGCGAGGCCCCGTTCTCAAGGAGCTGCTTCTCGATGTCCTCGATGCGCGCGACCGCGCGGAGCAGGACCTCCTCCGCCTCCTCTCCAAGCCCCTCGTCGGTGAAGGCGCTCCCCTGCAACAGCTGCGCCCGGGCGATGCGCTCGTGCCCGATGAAGAACCACCAGTTGGAGATCCCGCGGGTCTCGATGTCCTCCTCCATCCGCCGCGCCACCCGCCTCGCCTCGACCCCGCGCCCCTCCTCGGTGAGGTCCTGGGCGAACCAGAGGGCGGCGCTCCCCGGGATGCGCAGGTCGCGGACCCAGGAGCGGTCCCCGGCGCTCGGCTTCCGTTGCACGGCCTGCGCGGCCCCCATGCGGATCCGCTGCAACCGCTGGAGCGCCTCCCACTCTCGCTCGGGGAGCAGGCCGGGCGCGCGACGCTGGGCCCGTCGATAGGCGGCGTCCGCCTCGTCGATGGCGGACTCAAGCCCCGTCAGCCTCGCCGACCGGATGCGCTCGAGGAGCTCACGGCGCTGCGGGTCCTCGAGGGGATCGGTCAGCCGCTTGAGCAGCGCCGATTCCACCGCGCCGTCCACGGGCTCAAAGCCCGGGAGCTCGCCCGGGGAGACGGTGGCGAGGGTGCGCCCCAAGGACCCCTCGAGCCGGACGACCGCCGAGCGGTCCAGGGAGCGGCGCGTCGCCCGATCGCTGCTCCCCCCGGCGAAGCCCCTGCGGCCGAACAGCAGCCGATAGGGAGACAGGTCTGCCGTCAGCAGGCCGTCCCATCCGGTGGTCACGTCCCCCTCGATCTCGGCGAAGACCGCCTGGGCCTCGAGGTGGGTCAGGTGCGCAGAGCGGGCCCGCTCGAGGGCCCCGATCCCGGGCTCTCCCCGCGCCAGGGCCGCGAGCGCCCGCGCCACCTCCGTCACGGCGCGCTGGTGCAGGAGGTCCACGTGGCGGAGCCGCTCCGGGCGGGAGAGCAGGTCCCTTCGCTCGGAGAGGGCCACGTCGAGGGAGGCCGCGGCGCTCGCGAGCGACTCGGACGCCGCGGCGTGATCTCCGAGCGCGATCTCCGCGATGCCCTTGAGGTAGAGGCCCCGGAAGAGCCAGAGCTGGGACTCGAACGCGTCGGTCCTCGCGTCGGATTGCAGCAAGAGCCCCCGGGAGCGGACGAGCTCCCGGGCCGCGACCAGCGCCCCCTCGGCGTCTCCCTCGGCCGCGAGGCAGATCCGCGCCTGCTGGTAGAGCGCCACGTCCCGTCCAATGCCGATGCTCCCCAGCTTCCCCAGCAGCTGCGAGGCGCGGCCCGGGACGGCGGAGTCGATCAGGCGAGAGATGAGCCGGTCGAAGGCCGTGCGCGCGGCGGCCCGGACCTCACGCGAGGGGTGCCGCAGGCTGAAGACGAGGGGCGCGTGGTCCCCGGTGGTGGCCGTGGGCTCGTCCGCCAGCCACTGCCCGTAGCGCGGCAGCAGCTCCACGAGCACGGCCGAGCGGGGCCGCCCCTCGGTCGCCGTGGACCGTCGCACCAGCTCGCAGAGCGGGTCGATGCCGTCGGCGGCCCCCGCCAGCGCCCTGGCGGCGGCCACGGCGGTCGAGTCCATGTCGTCCTGGGTCAAGGCGCCCAGCTCGGCCGCGGCTCGGGGACCCCCGATGCGACCGAGGGCCGTGACGGCGGCCTCGATCACCCGCCGATCCGAGTCGCCCGAGGTGACCCTCCCCAGGGCGTCGACGCGCTCGCGCCTCGCCGTGGCGCCGAGGTCTGGCCTCGCCATGAGCTCCGCCGCCACGACACGGACCCCAGGCTCTCGATCCGCGAGCAGCGGGAGGGCCTCGAGGATCCGGCGGGGAGGGAGGGCCTGGGCGAGCTGCTTCGCCAGCTCCTCTCTCTGGACCGCCTCCCGCTCCGCCAGACGGACCAGGAGGTCGTCCACGTCTGCGGCCGCCGCGGCGGGCGCCTCCTGCGGCCCCTGGGGCGCGGGCGAGCCGGCGGCAGGCAGCGAGGCGAGGAGCCCCAGGGCGCAGCTGATCAGCGGGAACATGGCCCCGCGACTCTACCAAGGAGACGCGCCCGTCGAGGGCCGGCGAACCCGAAGGGTCTCAGCTCGGCCCGTCCGTCTCCGCGGCCCGCTTCTGGCGATAATCGAAGGCTCTGCGAGAGAGCCCGACGCGGCGCGCCGCCGCAGCCACGTTGCCCCTGGACTCCTCCAGCGCCGCCGCGAGGACAGCGGCGTCCAGCTCCTCCAACCCCACACCCGACGCCAAGGCCTGCTGCGCGAGCTCGCTCGCCCGACCGCGGGTTGTCTCCTCGAGGAACTCGAAGTGCCCCGCCTCCAGCGCCCCGGCCGCGCCGCCCAGGACGAGGGCGCGCTCCAGCGCGTTCTCCAGCTCACGGAAGTTGCCGGGCCAGGGGTGCGCGGCCAGGACCTCCAGCGCCCCGGGGGAGAGGGGCCGGGCAGGCACACCCAGGCGAGCGGCGACCTCCGCCACGAGGGCGCCGCAAAGATCCCGGAAGTTGGGGCCGCCCGCGCCCACCCGCAGGGGTGGGACGGAGAGCGGCACCACCGCGAGTCGATAGTAGAGGTCCTCCCGGAAGGCCCCCGCCTCCACGGCTTCCCGCAGGTCCCGGGCGGTGGTCGCGATGACCCGCACGTCCACGGCGCGGCCCGACTCGGCGCCCAGGGGCTCCACGATCCGCTCCTGGAGGACGCGGAGCAGCTTGACCTGCAGGTCCAGGGCAAGGGTCTCCACCCCCTCCAGCACCAGGGTGCCCCCGTTGGCCAGCTCGAACCGCCCGAGGCGCGCCCCGGAAGCGCCGGTGAAGGCCCCGGCCTCGTGGCCGAAGAGCTCCGCCTCGATCAGCGAGGTCGCGAGCGCCGCCAGCTGCACCGCCACGAACGGCCCCGCGGACCTGGGGGAGCCGTCATGGAGCCGGCGGGCAGCCCGGCTCTTGCCCGAGCCGCTCTCGCCGGTGAGCAGGACGGTCGCAGGGACCGCCGGGCCCGCCACGCCCGAGACGGCCACGCGCTCCAGATCCGCCTCGAACGAGGTCCAGGCGCTGCCCTCGGAGCCACCGGGGTCGGAGGCCGCTCCGGTGGCGGGGACCTGGGGATCGTGGAAATCGGGCTTCATCGTCGGATCTCGGGCGGGGGCCGACTTGCGTCGACGAGGCCCCGTTGGCGGCCCCTGGAAGCGGGCCGGGAGAGGTTGACTCCCCGGACCCCCTGGACCAGACTACGCGGCGCCTGAAGACCCTACAAACTCTCCTGGACACCGCGCATTCGCGGCCAGCCTCCTTCTCATCCCTGGAGCTGACCGCCGCTGCGCAGCGGAAGGAGCGGGGATTCCCCCGCTCCTTTTCTATTGCCCCGACCTCGAGCCATGAATCCCGAGACCCTCCTCCAGACAATCGACGCGCTCCACGCGATGAAGAACATCCCTCGGGAAGTCATCTTCCGCGCCCTGGAGGAGTCGATGGCCGCTGCCGTGCGTAAGCGCTTCGGCGAGGGCGAGGACCTGATCTGCACCATCGACCGGGAATCGGGCGAGGTCACGATCGAAGACGACGAAGGTGTGTACGAGTTCGACATGGAGGATCTCGGGCGGATCGTCGCCCAGACCGTCAAGCAGGGCTTCACCCAGCGCGTTCGCGAGGCCGAGCGTGACGTCTTCTATGACAAGTACGAGGCGCGGGTCGGCCAGCTCATCAGCGGTGAAGTCCAGCGCTACGAGGGCCAGGACCTGATCGTCAGCCTCGGCGACGTGGAGGCGAACCTGATCCGCGAGGACCGCGTCCGCGGGGAGACCTACGCCCCGGGCGACCGGATCCGCGTCATCATCGTCGAGGTCCGCAAGGACGGGAGCCGCGTCAAGGTCCTCGTGAGCCGGACCCACCCGGACCTCGTCCGTCGCCTCTTCGAGCTCGAGGTGCCGGAGATCGCCGACCAGATCATCGAGATCAAGCGAGTCGTCCGCGAGCCGGGCTACCGCACGAAGATGGCTGTCCTCTCCAGCGATCCGAAGATCGACGCCATCGGCGCCTGCGTCGGCGTGCGCGGCTCCCGGATCAAGGCGGTCATCGACGAGCTGCGCGGCGAGCGCATTGACATCATCCGGTGGAGCGACTCCCTCGAGACCCTCGTCATGAACGGGCTCGGGCCGGCCAAGATCCACCTGGACAACATCTACCCCCACGTCGACCGCCACTCCGTGACGGTGCTCGTGGATGAGGAGCAGCAGTCCCTCGCCATCGGCAAGCGCGGCCAGAACGTGCGCCTCGCCAGCCGCCTGTGCGGATGGGAGATCGACATCAAGACCCGCGAGGAGTACTTCGACGACGCCTCTGCGGCCCCCGCAGACGCGGTAGAGGCCCCGATTGAGGCCCCTGCGGGCCATTCGGACGCGGTTGAGGAACCTCCGGCCCCGCCGGCGGCGTCCTGATCCCAGCCCCAAGGTCAACCAGAGCCCAACCCATCATCGTGATCGTCTCCCGCCATGAAGCCTGAGGACCGCGCGCAGCAGCGCGCAATCGCCTCTGGCCTTCCTACACCCCCCAGTACAAGCCACTTCGTCCGCTTTGAGGACGATCTCCCCGCTCGGACCAGGTGATTCTTCACGCTGGCCGATCTCGGAGAAGACCACGGCCAGCCCGGCGCTCCAACCCACCCACGAGCGCCCCAAGAACCCACCAACGAAAGTTTGAGCGACAAGGTACGCATCCACGATCTCGCGAAGCAGTACGGCATGCCCGGCAAGGACCTGGCGTCCAAGCTTCGAGACTTCGGATTCAGCAAGGCGAAGAGCCACATGTCCGCGCTCGACCCCTTCGAGCTCGTCCAGGCACAGGGACTGCTCGAGGCCAACGGCATCTCGCCGAGTCAGCCGGTCGAGGCGCCCGACGACGAGAGCGGTGGGCTGCGGGTCAAGAAGCGCAAGAAGGCGCCCGCGGCGGACGAGAGCGACGGCGCCCTCGCCGGGCTCCCGGGCCTGAAGCGCAGGAAGAAGACCGCGCCGGCCGAGCCCGCCGCGGCTCCCCCTGCACCCGCGGCGCCGGCCCCCGTCGAGGCGCCGGTCGAGCCGGCTCCCGCGGCAGAGCCCGCTCCCGCGGCAGAGTCCACTCCCGCGGCAGCGCCCGCTCCCGCGGCAGAGTCCGCTCCCGCGGCAGCGCCCACCCCCGCGGCGGAGACACCCGCCGCCGAGGCGGCCACCGCTGCGGAGACACCGTCCACCGAATCCGCCGAGGTCGAGGCTCCTGCCGCGGAAGCCCCCGCCACCGCTGCGCCGGCCCCGGTGGCCGCCGCTGAGGAGGCGCCGAGCCCGGAGGCCACCGCTGCGGAGGCTCCCGCTCCCGAAGCCGCCGCCACGGAGGCCGCCGCCGGCAAGACCGAGGCGGATGCCGCCTCACGGAAGGGCAACGTGGTCGGCTTCATCGATCCGTCGAGCTTCCAGCAGTCTTCCCCCAGCCGCAGCCGCCCGGATTCCCGCCGGCTGCAGTCCCGGGATGACGCCACCCCCGACGTCCGGCCCACCTTCGGGCGGGACCGCAACCGCCAGGCAGGCCCCACGGGCCCCCGCGGCAAGATGACGGCCGCCGAGCTCCGAGAGCGCGAGCAAGGCCGCTTCCTGAGGCGCAATCGGGCCGCTGGTGGCCCTCCGGGCCGCAGGAACAGCGGCGGGCGCGGCGGCAGCCGGGATCAGGTCACGGAGTCTCCCCACAAGGGCGGCACGGTCGCGATCGAGGAGCCGATCACCATGGCCAAGCTCGCGGATGGCCTGTCCCTGAAGAGCAGCGTCGTGCAGAAGCGTGCGCTCGAGCAACAGCTCGGCATGTTCACGCTCAACACGACCCTCGACTCGGATACGGCCACGCTGCTCGCGGCGGAGTTCGAGGTGACCCTCGAGATCAAGCAGGAGGTCACGGCGGAACAGCTGATGATCGACGACGTCGCGAAGAAGCGGAGCGAGATCGAAGAGGAGCACCTCGTCGAGCGCTCCCCCACCGTCGCGTTCCTCGGCCACGTCGACCACGGCAAGACCACGCTCATCGACAAGATCCGGGAAACCAAGGTCGCCGACAAGGAGTCCGGCGGCATCACCCAGCACGTCGGGGCCTACCAGGTCCAGACCCGCCTCGGGCACACCGTCACCATCGTCGATACGCCGGGTCACCAGGCCTTCACCGCCATGCGCGCCAGGGGCGCCAAGGCCGTGGACATCGTGGTGCTCGTCGTGGCCGGCGATGACGGCGTCAAGCCGAGCACGGTCGAGGCCATCGCCCACGCGCGGGCGGCTGGCACGCCGATCGTCGTCGCCATCAACAAGAAGGACCGCCCGGAGTTCAACGCGAACTCCGTGATCCAGCAGCTGATGGGCCAGGAGCTGGTGCCCGAGCAGTACGGCGGCAACACCGCGATGTTCGAGACCTCCGGCATGACCGGGGACGGCATCGAGGAGCTCCTCGAGCACATCTTCCTGATGGGCGAGTCCGAGCTCGGCCTGCGCGCGCACCCGGACGGGCCCGCAGCGGGCGTCGTCCTCGAGGCCGAGATCCAGCAGGGTCGCGGCATCATCGCCCACCTCCTCGTTCAGGACGGCACGCTCAACAAGGGCGATGTCATCCTCGCAGGCGAGGGCTACGGCAAGGTCCGCCAGATCATCAACGACCGGGGCAAGACCCTGAAGGTCGCCGGTCCGTCGACCCCCGTGTCGGTCACCGGCCTCGACGCCCTGCCGGGCGTCGGGCAGCCCTTCCACGTGATCGAGACCCTCGCCCAGGCCAAGGAGATCGCCCAGGAGCGCGAGCGGACGAGCCGAGCGAAGATGCTCGCCTCCAAGCGCGAGCCCAGCCGCGAGCTGGAGGCCATCCTCGGCTCCGCACCCAAGACCGAGCGCGAGGTCATCAACGTCATCGTCCGCGCCGACGTCCAGGGCTCCGTCGAGGTCATCCGCCAGGAGATCGACGCCCTCGAGCACGACGAGGTCCAGGTCAAGCTGGTCCACGCCGGGGTCGGGCCCATCACGGAGAGCGACGTCGACCTCGCCTCCACCTCTGACGCCCTGCTCATCGCCTTCCACGTCTCGGTCAACCCGAAGGCGCGCCAGGCGGCAGAGCGCGGCGGCCTGGTGGTGCGGCGCTACGGCGTCATCTACGAGCTGCTCGACGACCTCCGCCGCGTCATGGAAGGCGCGCTCAAGCCGGAGTTCGAGGAGGAGATCATGGGGCACGTCGAGATCCGCCGTCTCTTCAAGTCCTCCAAGATCGGCCTCATCGCAGGCTGCATGGTCACGGATGGCACGATCAAGCGCAGCAGCAAGGTGCGCCTGATCCGGGACGGCAACGTGGTCTACACGGGCCAGATCGGCTCGCTCCGACGCGAGAAGGAAGAGGCGAACGAGGTCCGCTCCGGCTTCGAGTGCGGCATCGTCCTCAAGGACTTCCGCGACATCCGCCTGGATGACGTGGTCGAGGTGTACCGCATGAAGGAGATCAAGCGGTCGCTCTGATCAGACGAGGCCGCGGCGTCGCGGCGCTCGACCCGGGCGGGGCAACCCTGGTGCCCCGCCTGTCGTGACGAGAGACATCTGGACGCCCGAGCAGAACGAACCATGGCAAACCCGCGCACCATTGCCCGCATCGAGGCCGCGATCCAGCGCCGCGCTGCCCACTGCCTGCAGCACGAGATCTCCGATCCCAGAGGACAGTTCATCACGATCGTCCGCGTGGAGCTCAACTCGGACCTGTCGGTGGCGAAGCTCTTCTACTCGGTCCTGGGCAGTGAGTCCGAGCGCTCCAAGGCCGAGAAGATGCTGGAGCACGCCACGGGGTTCATCCGCAAGCAGGTGGGCCGGGTGCTGGAGACCCGCTCCATCCCCGAGCTCCGCTTCCTCGCCGACACCACCGCGTCGGACGCGGAGCAGATGGACGACATGATCGCCCAGGCGCTCCGACGGGACCGTCAGATCCGGGGAGACGAGGACGCCGGCGACACGCCGAGCTGACCGGCGCGCCGTCGGGCGGTGACCGTTGCCGCTGGACCGCGCCGGCGGCTCGACCTCAACGGCGCCGCCAGACGACCCCCTCGGGGGTGTCCTGGATCTCGATCCCCAGCGCCGTGAGCGCGTCCCGGGCCGCGTCCGCCGCGGCCCAGTCCTTGGCGGCCTTCGCCGCCGTCCGCGCCTCGATGAGGGCCTCCACCTCGGCGTCGGCGCTCTGGGCACCCGTCTCGATGAAGCCGAGGACGGAGTTGGCGCGTTCCAACCAGGCCATCGCGTCGCGCGCCACGTCGGCGCCGAGGGTGCCGTCGAGCAGCGGCTTGCGGAGCCCCTCGAGGGCCGCGAGGGCCACCGGCATGTTGAGGTCGTCGTTCATCCCCGCCTCGAAGCCGTCGATCGCGGCGGTGAGGGTCTCCCGCCCGGCCCCATCCGCGGCGGCCGCGCCCCCGTCGAGGATGCGGTGGAGCAGGACCGCGATCTCGTCGAGGTTCTCGAGCCGCGCCCGGATCTCGTCCATGATCGCCCAGGTGAAGTTGATCTGGGTCCGGTAGTGACCGCGCACCAGCGCGAACCGCAGGTGGCGTGGCTCGAAGCCCCGCCCCACCACGTCCGGCAGCGTGTACACGTTGCCGAGGCTCTTGCTCATCTTGCCGCCGTCCACCTGCAGGAACTTGGCGTGCATCCAAACCTCGGCCAGCGGCACGCCGTTGGCGCACGCGCTCTGGGCGATCTCGCACTCGTGATGCGGGAAGACGTTGTCCTCCCCGCCCGTGTGGATATCGACCCGCTCGCCAAGGAGCGCCTTCGCCATGGCCGAGCACTCGATGTGCCAGCCCGGGAAGCCGTCGGCGCCGAAGACGGTGTCCCACTTCATCAGGTGCGCCGCGTCGCTCTTCCAGAGGGCGAAGTCCGCGGGGTGCCGCTTCTCCTCGTTGACCTCCACGCGCTTACCCGCCTCGAGGTCGTCCACGCGGTTCCCCGAGAGACGTCCGTACTCGGGGAAGCTCGTGACATCGAAGTAGACGTTCTCGCCCACCCTGTAGGCGTGCCCCTTCTCGATCAGCGCCTCGACCATCTCGACCATCTCGTCGATGTACTCGGTGGCCTTCGGGCGGGCCATGGGCTCCTTCACCCCGAGCGCCGCCATGTCCTCAAGGAACATGGCGGTGTACTCGCGGGTGATCTCGAAGGGGTCCTTCTTCTCGGCCCTGGCGCGAGCCTCGACCTTGTCCTCGCCGGAGGAGTCCGCCTCCGTGTCGTCCGTGAGGTGCCCGACGTCGGTGATGTTCATCACCTGCCGCACCTCGTAGCCGAGGTACTCGAGCCACCGGCGCAGGATGTCCGCGAAGAGAAAGCTCCGATAATTTCCGATGTGCGGACGGCCATAGACCGTCGGCCCGCAGTTGTACATGCGGACCACACCGTCCTCGATGGTCGAGAACGGCGCCTTGGATCGGGTGAGTGAGTTGTAGACGTGGAAGGTCAAGGGTCGTGGAGCAAGCGGGGCTTCGTAGACTCGGAGCCCGGGAGCGCCTCCAGGCCCCAGGGCCCGTCGAAGGAGAGCCACCCGCGGACGCACAAGGTACCGATTCGGCGCCCAGATGACCTCGCCCAGTCCCGCTCACGATCGTCAGCCTTCCGAGGGTGACGGAATGCAAGGCCCTCCCCCTGTGGAGCTGCTGGACGTGCACGGCCTCGGGAACACCAGCCGGGTCTGGCGCGCGCGCATGGGAGCGGACTGGGGCCCGTTCGCCGCGGGCGCGGATGTCGCGATCAAGATCCTGCGCCCGGAGCTCGCGCGGGACCCCGACGCCCTCGGCACCCTGCAGCGGGAGGCGCGGGTCTCGGCCGACTTCGCCCATGACGCCGTGGCCAGGACCTACTGGCTCGAGGAGACCTCGCCGGCCCCCCGCCTGCGCGGTGGGAGCACCGCCCCCGCCGACGCCGCGTCGGACCCGGGTGCCGACCGCGCCTGGCTGCTACAGGACTTCATCCCGGGCACCTCCCTGGCCGAGGAGCTCGACTCGACCGGCGCGCTCCCCGAGCCCACGGTGCGCGCCATCGGCGCCCGCCTCGCGACGGCCCTGGCCGAGCTCCATGCCGCCGGCTGGGTCCACGGTGACGTGAAGCCGGACAACGTCCGCCTCGACCGTGGGGGCCGGGCCAGCCTGGTGGACCTCGGGCACGCAGAGGCTGAGGGCTCCGCGGGAGGCGCCCTCGGCACGCCGCGCTTCCTCTCACCGGAGCGGGCGAGCGGCGCCCCCGCCTCCGGGGCGGCGGACACCTTCGCCCTCGGCGCGCTGCTCTTCGAGATCGCGGTGGGCGCCCCGGCCTGCGGGGTCCCCCCGGACCTCCGGAGGCTCCGCTCCGGCGGCGTCCACCCGCCGTCCAACCTCGTCCCAAGGCTGTCGCCCCTGCTCGACGCCATCGTGCTGGCCGCCCTCGCGCCGGATCCCGCCGAGCGGCCGTCCTGCTCGACCGTGTCCGAGGTCCTGGCCCTCGGTGCGTCCTCGCCCTGGTGGCGAGCTCGCCTCTCGGAGGGCGCCGCCGAACGGGCCCGGGGCACCCCCTGGACAGGTCGACATGACCTGCCCCTGGTGGGCCGCGCCGACGAGCTCGCGCGGCTCGTGGGGGCCTGGGATGCCGCCAGCGAAGGGGGCGCGGTGGCCCTCCTGCGCGGGGACCGCGGCATGGGGAAGTCCAGGCTCGTCACCGAGTTCGTGCACCGGATCAGGGGACGGTCCGAGTCCCCGCCGATCTACATCTACGGGCGCTGCGAGCGGGTCACGGAGGAGCGACCCGGCGCCACGCTCCTGACCCTGGTCCGTCGCTGGCTCCACCTGCCCCACGACGTCGCCCCAGGCGAGCGCTCGCGCGCCCTGATCGAAGGGGCAGTGCCCCCCCCCATCGCGCGGACCCTCATCAACGCCCTCGATCCGGGCCCCAAGGCCCCCGAGGACCAGGAGGTGACCGAGGCAGCCGCCCTCGGGGAGTGGATGCTCGCCCTCGGGCGCTCACGCCCCACGATCATCTTCCTGGACGACATCAACTTCGCAGGGACCACGACACTCGACGCCCTCGTGCGAGTGGCCCGCGGGCTCCCGGAGACCCGCCTGCTGCTGGTCCTCGGCGAGCGGCAGCGGGCCGGCTTCCGGAAGGCCGCGGGGCTCGCCGAGCTACGCCGGCGCGTGCAGCCGTTCACGGTCTCCATCCCCCTGGGCCCGATCAGCGAGGAGGCGGTCCTCAAGGTCGTCGAGCAGACCTTCCATCACTCGGTCCCCAGGCTCCGCCTGGCCCGGGTCCTCCACGAGCGCACGGGCGGTGTCCCGGGCAGCGTCGAGGAGGTCCTCCGCCTGATGGAGGAGCGGGGCTGGGCGCGGCCGATGGCGGGCCAGGGGCAAGGGCTCGAGCTGTTGATCTCTCCCGACGAACTCCCCCGTCCGAAGGGGGTCCTGGAGGCCGTGGACGAGCGGCTCGCCACCCTCGACGGGCGGGCCCGGATCTGGCTCGAGCGGCTCGCCATCGTCGGGAGTCGCTTCGAGGCCGCCGTCGTCGCCAACGCGTGGGACGGCGTCCCGGTGGGCACCCGCGAGGCCGCCTTCAGCCACCTCGTGCGGACCGAGTGGATCGTGCCCTCGGGGAGCCGCTACCGCTTCGCGGAGCCCATCGAGCGAGATGAGATCCTGGCGAAGATGTCGGCACGGCGACGACGACGCGGGCACCTCGCCGTCGCTCGAGCGCTCCGCGAGCTGGAGACCCGGCGCGGCCGGCGGCCCAGCTTCAGGCGGGCCTTCCACCTGCGCGAAGGAGAGGCCCTCGAGGAGCTCCTCTCGATCCTCCCGGGCATGCTGCGGCGCCTGGCGAGCGCGGGACACCCCCATCGCCTGGCCACCCTGGCGGGCTGGGGTCTGGAGGCCCTCGACGCAGGCGACGGCCTCGAGGGCCCGCGGGCGCTGTTCCTCGAGGCGCTCGCCGGCGCCGCCGATCGACTGGGCGAGCGGGCCGAGCAGCGGGCGGCGCTGGAGGGACTGGCGGAGCTCGACCTCGACCTCGAGCGACGGCCCGCCGAGGGAGCCCGGGTCTACCTGCTCCACGCCCGCTTCTCCATCGGCGGCGGCGAGTTCGGGCTCGCCAGGGGCCTGCTACGCAACGCCGAGGGGCTCGCCGATCGCGCAGCGCGCGAGGGCCCTGGACCCGGCCGTGGCCAGGACCAGCTGGAGCTCGACCGGGCCGAGATCGCCCGCCTGTCCGGTCGGATCGCGCTCGAGCTCGGAGACCTCGACGAGGCCCGGAGTCGGGCGAAGGAGGCGGCGGACCTGGCCCCGGACCCGGTCGCCGGCGCCCAGGCCAACATCCTCGACGCCCTGATCCTCATCTACGGGGGTGACCCAGAGGCCGCTCTCTTGACCCTCACCCAGCTCCGACGCTCCCTGCGGCGCAACGAGCGGAGCCTGGGGGCCACCGCGGCGCGGGCCGAGTCCAGCCTGGTCGCAGGGCGTGCGTGGCGCCTCATCGGCCGCCTCCGGCTCGCCGACCGGGCCTTCGAACGCGCCGGCGAGCTCGCCCTCCGCGGGGGCGAGGGCCGGATCGAGGTGGAGGTCGCCGCGCGACACGGTCGGCTCCTCGCCGACGTGGGGCGGGAGCGGGAGGCCGAGCTGATGCTCAGGGATGCCCTCTTCGCCGCGCGGCGGACCGAGGACCGGCGGGGCGAGGCCACGGCGTCGCTCTTCCTCGGGATCCTCATCGCCGAGCAGGGGCTCCCCGGCGCGCGCGACCTGGTCCGCAGGTCCCACCGGCTGTCCACGGCCCTGGGCCTTCAGCGCCACCTCGCCCTGACGATCGCGGTCGAAGCCCGCCTTGCCCGCGAGGCGGGCGAGCGGGCGGAGGCCCTGCGCGGCGCCCTGCAGGCGCAGCGGCTGACCGAGGAGCACGGCGCGGAGCTCCCGGACCAGATCGTCGTCAGCGCGACCCTCTCCCTCGCCCTCGCCGAGAGCGGACGGACCAAGCTCGCGATCCAGGTGCGCCGCGGGATCGAACGCCAGATCCTCGCGGACAACGACCGGCTCGGATCCCGGCTGAAGCGGCGGCGACACCTCCGCTGGACCCGGGCGCTGCTCGAGAGCGCCCTCTCCGCGGACGGGCCCCTCTATCCCCGGGGCGTCCTGGGGAGCTGAGCGCCGCCTGCCGCCGCGCGGGCATCCACGGAGCGGCCGAAGGTCCGCTCGAGCCACCAACCGACCCGGTGCAACGGACCCCGGTCAGCGGCGCCCCGCTCCACCGCGGCCATGAAGCGGCGCCGCTCGGCCCGGTCGACGCCGTAGGCACGCAGGAATCGAACGACACCCCGCGCCCCCACCACCGGCCCGTACTCCCGCTCTCGCCGCGCCACGTGTCGCCAGAGGCGCCCGAGGTTGCGGACGCGAGCGGCCTCCGGGAGCCCCCCATCGCCGAGCAGCCTCGACCGATCGAGGTCCAGGATCCAGGCCTCCTCCCAGCGCCCCTCGAGCAGGAGGATGTTGGCGGGCTGCAGGTCCGCGTGGACGCAGCCCGCGTCGTGCAGCCTGCGCACGAGCTGGCCGGCGGCGTCGATCGCCCGACGAAGGTCCCCCGCGGTGCGCTCCCCCCGGCGGACCGCGCCGAAGAGGTGCCCGAGGTCCATCGAGCCGGGGATCCGCTCGGTCACGAGCGTCAGTTCGAATCCCATCGGGCGCACGCTCACTGCGCGGGCCGCCAGGACCCTCGGCGTGGGAACCGATCGCCCGCGGAGCGACTCCGACAGCACCAGCTCCTCGAAGGGGCGCGCGGGGTCCTTGAATCGCCGTCCGGTCAGCGCGCGCGCCAGCCCACCGTGGCTGAAGCGGCGAGCCAGGCACGGCACCCCCGCCACGTCCAGCAGGCCGAGGGGCTCGCGACCGGCCTCATCGGCGTCCGCCATCTCGGGGGTGCCGCCTGCTCGATGGCGCCCGTCCGGCGAGAACCCCGAGGCGATCAGCGCGTCCAGCTGGCCTTCCCGGCAGGCCAACACCCCGCGCTCCCCCTCGACGACCCGGAAGCCGTCGGGGAGCGCGGGTAGGCGCTGAGCGAGCCCCATGGTGAGGGGCAGAGTTACAGCCCGGCGCCGAACCCGGAGGGAGCGGAATCCGACTCCTCTTCGCGGTCCTGCTTGCGGGGCTCCGCCTTGGGCTCGGGCTTGGGCTCGGCCCTCTTGGGCTCGGGCCTGGGGCTGGCTTGCTCCTCGCTCGCGGCCGCGGCTGCGCCGCCGGCGAGGCCGACTCCGAACGAGCTCGCGGTCTCGCCCGCCGGCTCCTTGCGCGGGGGGTCCTCGCGTCGGGGCTCCTCCCTGCGGGGCTCCTCCCGGTCGCGGCGGGGTTCCTCCCGCCGGGGCTCCTCTCGATCACGACCACGATCACGGCCCGAGGGCCGGTCGTCATCGCGATCGCCCCGCCCGCGGCCGCGGCCGCGTCCACGGCGGGGGCCCCTGGGACCGTCGGCGTTCCTGCGGCCTCGCGACCGGCGGTTGTCGTCGCGCTCGATCCCGTCATGCTGGATCTCGCCGACCTCGAGGAACTCACCGGGGATCTCATCCGCGAGGAAGAGCGCCCCCCGATCGTAGAAGTCGGTGCCCTCGTCGAAGGCCTCGCCGGCGAACACCGTCACGACGGCGTAGTCCCGTGCGATCCGACGGCCGGACTCGCGGGCCTCCTCTTCCGTTCGAGCGAGGTGCAGGAAGGCTCGGCGGCCGCTGCGCAGGCCGCTGTCCTCGGCGCGCGAGGCGTCGCGGCTCCCCACGCCAATGAAGAGTTCGTCGGGCGGCTCCGTGGGCTCACCGGGATCGATCTGGATCGAGTGCCCGTAGAGGGCCCGGATCTTCCCGTCCTTGATCTCGTAGCGCGGCCGGTCGCTGGACTCGATGGCCTCGGCGACGTCTTCCTCTTCCACCGTGGAGCCCGTTCGCTCCTGGAGTGCGTAGACGACGTCCTCGAGGTCACCCCAGCCGAAGCGGTCGAGTTCGAGGTCGAACTCCTCGGGCTGGTGGCGGAGCATGAAGGCGAGAGCGCGCGTGATTCGTTCGTTGAGTGAGCCGGAGTTCATAGCTGAGATCGACGGGTTCGGGCGGAAAGTCTAACCCGTTCAGGCCGTGGCGGGAGCCATCGGCCCCTCCTCTCCCTCGGTACGCGCGACCACCGCCGCGGCGCAGGAGTCTGACCACACGTTGACAACCGTCCGCATCATGTCCAGGGGGCGGTCCACCGCGAGGAGCAGCGCCGCTCCCTCGAGCGGCAGCTCGAGGGCGGAGAGGATCGTGAGCATCATCACCAGTCCCGCCGAGGGGATCCCCGCCGCGCCGACGCTGGCCAGCAGCGCCAGCACCACGACCAGGGCCTGCGCCCCGAGGGTCAGCTCGAAGTCGCCCACCGCGGCGTAGTACTGGGCGAGGAAGATGACGCCGATGCACTCGTACAGGGCCGTGCCGTCCATGTTGATGGTGGCGCCCAGGGGCAGGGTGAAGGAGGTCACCCGGTTGCTGACCCGCCCACGCTCCTCGACCGTCTTGAGCGTCACCGGAAGGGTCATCGAGGACGACGAGGTGCTGAAGGCCGTCATGAGCGCCGGCGACATGGCACGGAACCAGTCCATCGGCCGGATCTTCCCGATGGAGCGGAGGAGGACCGGGAGGGTCACCGTGGCGTGGATCACCAGGGCAAGGGCCACGGTGAACATGTACAGCAGCAGCGCCTTGAAGGGGGCGAAGCCCGTGCTCGCGACCACCTTGACCAGCAGCGCGAAGACGCCGTAGGGCAGGAGCTTGAGGATGCCCTCAGCCATGGTCATGACCACCTCGAAGAGGCTCTCGAAGAGCTCCTTCACCCGCGTCTGGTGTGGCTCGGAGGTGCGGGTGATGAAGAACCCGAAGATGAGCGCGAAGAAGATGATGGAGAGCATCGCGCCGTTGTCCGTGAGGGAGGCGGCGATGTTGCTCGGGATCATCCGCTTGATGACCTCGATGAAGCTCGCGTCGGGGCTCGCCCCGGCCGCGGTGAGGGGCGAGAGCCCCAGGGTCGCGCCGTCGCCCGGCCGGATGATGTTGACCAGCAATTGCCCCACGATGATGGCCAGCACGCTGGTGGCCATGTAGTAGGCGAAGGTCTTGCCGCCGAGCCGCTTCAGGTCCCCCATGGAGCCCACGCTCGCGACGCCCGTGATGATCGAGGTCAGCACGATGGGCACGATCAGCATCTTCAGGAGCGCCAGGAAGATGTCCGCGGCGAACGAGAAGGGCGCGACCGCCCTGGCCCGCGGGCTGTCAGGGGCGAAGGTGACCGTCAGCGCCACCGCGCCCGCCATGGGGTCCACGTCCCCCACCGCTGCCGCCGCGCTGTTCCCGGCAGGCACCAGCCAGAGGACCTCGCCGTTCGAGAGCTCCTTGACCACGCCGTCCGCGAGGTCCGTGGCGCTCCTCAGGTCGACGCGGGCTTCCGCCTCCGCCCCCCGGGAGACCACCGCCGCCTCGAACCGCTGGCCAGGTGCGAGCCCCGCCTTCGCCGCGGGGCTGCCCTTCGCCACCCCCGTGACCGCCACGCCGCCATCGGCTCCCGTGACGTCGAGCCCGGAGTAAGCCGGGGCGGAGAGAAACGTCTGCATCAGGAGACCGACGAGGGCGCCGGCCGCCATCCAGAGGAGGACCTTCCAGTGGAAACTCATGGCCTGAGCCTAGCCAATCGCCAGGCCCCACGCCTGCGCGGAGAGAGGCCGGGCGCCGATTCCGCGCCGGCCCCGGCTCACTCGCCGGTCAGAGCTGCTCGGGCGGCCCTGACCCGGGCGGCGGCCTGCTCGGCCGTCGGCGCCGTGGCTGAGAGGTGCCCCATCTTCCGGCCAGGCCGCGGCTCGGCCTTCCCGTACAGGTGGAGCGAGACCTCAGGGATCGCCAGGGCCGCCGCGAAGTCTGGCGTTCCCGCGGACCACAGGTCGCCCAGGAGATTCGACATCGCCGCCGGCGGCCCGACGCGCTCGCTGGACCCCAGGGGCAACCCAGCCACCGCGCGGACCTGCTGCTCGAACTGGGAGCAGCTGTGGGCGTCGATGGTGACGTGGCCCGAGTTGTGCGGGCGCGGGGCGATCTCGTTCACGAGGATCTCCCCGTCCGGGAGACGGAAGAGTTCTACGCACAAGACCCCCACCACGTCGAATCCCTCGACCACGGCGCGCGCGATCCGCTCCACCTCCTGGGCCACCGCCGGCTCGAGCGCCGCCGGACAGACCGTGACGTCGAGGATGTGGTTGGTGTGCTCGTTCGCGAAGGGTTCGTAGATGGCCACGTCACCGCCCGCTCCCCGGGCGACAATGACCGAGATCTCCTCCTCGAAAGGCACCAGCCCCTCGAGGACGCAGGGGACCTCACCCAGCGCGGTCCAGGCCGCCGCGAGCTCGGAGCCGTCCCCGATCCGGGCCTGCCCCTTGCCGTCGTACCCGAAGCTGGAGGTCTTCAGGACCCCGGCGCCCGGGATCCGCTCCCGCGCGGCCTCGAGGTCCGCAGCGCTGGCGATCGCGCAGAAGGGGGCCACAGGCAGGCCGATGCTCACCAGCCCTTCCTTCTCGCGCGTCCGGTCCTGCACGGTGTGCAGGAGCGAGCCGTCGGGACGCACGAGGGTGTGCTTGGCCGCGGTCGCGCCGGCGATCGCCGGGACGTTCTCGAACTCGAACGTGACGGCGTCCACCTGGCGGGCGAAGGAGGCGACCGCCTCCTCGTCGTCGTACGCGCCCTGCACGGCCACGTCCGCGATCTGCGACGCGGGGCCGCCCACATCGTCGGAGTAGACGGCGAAGCGGTACCCCATCTGGCGCGCGGCGATGCCGAACATCCGCCCCAGCTGGCCACCTCCAAAGACGCCGAGGGTGCCCCCCGGCTCGACTCGAGCCTCAGCGCGGGTCATCGTTCAGTCCAGGGGTGCGGAGAGGGCCGAGGCGGCCGCGTCGTCACCGAACGCCTGCAGCCGCTGCTCGACCTCCTGGTCGTGGGTCGAGAGGATCCGGAGGGCGAGGAGCGCCGCATTGCTCGCGCCCGCGTCGCCGATGGCCAGGGTCCCTACCGGGACGCCCCGGGGCATCTGCACGATGGAGAGCAGCGAGTCGACACCGCTCAGGGCGCGGCTGCGGATCGGGACGCCGAGGACCGGGAGCGTGGTCCACGCGGCGATCATCCCGGGGAGGTGCGCGGCTCCGCCGGCCGCCGCGATGATGACCTCGACGCCGCGGTCGCGGGCCCCCTCCGCGAATTCACGGAGTCGATCCGGAGTCCTGTGGGCGGAGACGACCCCGTACTCGCAGGCGACTCCGAAGGTGTCCAGCACCTCCACCGTTGCGCGCATGGTGGGCCAGTCGGAGGCGCTTCCGAAGACCACGCTGACCTTGGCGGCGCCCGAGGGCGCGGCGGTCAGGTCCTCGGGAAGCTGCTGGCTGAGGGTCGGGGATTGATCTTCGGGCATCGGAGGGGGTCCTCGCGGAGACGATCGGGCCGCGCCGGGAAGCGGAAGAGAATAACGACCTCGCGCCTCCGTGTCCCCCCGGGTCACGCCGCGACGCCCGGGCCGGGCGGAATCGCCCTCCCAGGAGCCGCTTCGGCCTCCTTGAACCCATCTCGCAGGAGGCGCCGGAGGAGGCCAGCGCCCGCCTTGAACCGGATCCCCAGCCGCTCCCCGGTGATCGGATCCTCCCAGGCCAGGTTCCTCGAGACCACCCGCGGCCCCCCCGGGTCGGCAGGCCCGCGACAGTCGACGGGAGAGACAGGGGCGGAGAGGTGCGAGGTCGGGGTGCTTGGCATCGGAGGGTTTCCAGGTTCGTGGTCCACTCCCTTGTTGGGAGATGCCCCCTGGCCCTTTCACCGCCTGCGGCGCCTGTCCCCTAGTAGCGCGCCATGGCGGGATCCACGTCCCGCGCCCAGCGCTCCACCCCGCCCGTCAGGTTGAGCAGCCGCTCGAAGCCGATGCCCGAGAGGCCGGCGGCGGCATTGGCGCTGCGGATGCCGTGATGGCAGATGCACACGGTCTCGGCCTCGGGGTCGAGCTCGTGGTGCCGCACGCTCAGCTCCCCCAGGGGGATGTGCGTCACGCCCGGGATCGAACAGATCGCGAGCTCCTCGGGCTCGCGGACGTCCAGGAGGACAAGGTCCTCCCCCGCGTCGAGCCGAGCCTTCAGGTCCGTCGCCGAGATCGGAGAGATGGATCCATCCATGGTGTCCGCCCCTCAGTCGAAGGCGAGGGCGGGGCGATCCAGGTCGGCGGGGATCGGAGCCCCGAGCCTCGAGAGCACCGTGGGCGCGATGTCCATCACCGAGAAGGTCCCGTCCTCACTGGTCACCTTCCGGCTGCAGAAGAAGATCCCGGTCACCACGTTCGGGTCGTTCGAGGCGTGGTCGCCGGACCAGAGGTTGGTGTTGTCGCTGTAGGTGGGCTTGGGGACGACGGCGTCGGAGTCATCGCGGGTGACGGGGAGCCCGCCGCCCACCGTCGACCACGAGACCCGATAGAACTCGGCGAACCCGAGCATCAGGTCGGAGCAGGGGTAGTCCTTCGTCCCCCATTCGATCGGTCCCTCGTACACGTCCTGGATGATCGTCGCACTGGACCCCACCTTGCGGCCCTCGTCCTCCGCCGCCAGGAAGCGCTCCTGGATCGCCTCGAGCACGCCGCGGGCGTCCTCACGCTTGACGATGCCGGCGGGCTCCCGGCCCTCGAGGTTAAGGAAGACCATGCCCAGGCCGAGGCTGTACGCCTGGGTCTTCGACCAGTCGATCGCAGCGAAGCCCCCAGCCGTGCTGTCGAGGCCCTCCTTGAGGGTCAGGAAGCCCTCGCTCGCGAGCCAGTTGTTCACGTGCATTCCACGCCGGTAGCTCGTGAAGCCGTGGTCGGCGCAGAGCATCAGGGTGTCGTCGTCACGGAGCGCCCCCATGGCCTCCCCGACGATGCTGTCCATCTGGCGATAGATGGCCGGGATGGCGTCACGGAGCTCGATCTCCTCCCCGAAGAAGGTCACCTTGCGCGACGCCTCCTCGGCGTCGTACATGGGGTGCTCCGGGTCGTAGTACCGGTACATCATGTGCTGCACCCGGTCGGTCGTGCTGAAGACCGAGTAGAGCACTCTCCAGTCCTGGTCCTCGAGCATCCGCTGCATCAGCTTGCGGCGGAAGGTCATGGTGAACTCGACGTCCTCGAGGAAGACGGCGGGGTCGAGGAGCTCGTCCTTGATCTGGTTCGTCATGCAGCCCCAGCCGAGGGTCTCGAAGGTCGAGCCGATCCCCTGGGCGAGCTCCGCGGAGAAGCCGAGGGGGCTGCTCGTGGGCTGCCAGAAGGAGGGCTTGGCCGGGTCGAACTGGAGCGTGTCGATGTAGAGCTCGAACGGGTCCGCGCTGAGGACGCGGGCGCGGGTCACCGCGGGCACCGACACCAGGGGGCTCAGCTCGAAGTCCATCTGGAAGAAGTCACTCCAGCCGTCGAGGGTGAGCGTCTGGGTCTGCGACCCGATCGTGACCTCCCAGGTGCCGTCCTCGGCGCCAGCCTCGACCCGCATCGGGACGGTGGCGCGGTGCTTGTACTCCTTGCCCGCGCGGCCGGGCATCTGGCCCATCTCCGCGTAGGTCTTCTCGAGGTCCTCCTGCTCATCCGCGAGGGCGCGGCTGGACTTGTAGTCCTGGGCCTCGGCGATCTCCTTCTCGAGTTCCGCCAGGCGGCGCCCGATGCGGTCCATCTCCACGAAGTTGAGCGGGCCGTAGATCGAGGTATCGATGGCCCTTGCACCACCGTCCTTGGGCTTCTTGAAGTCGACCCTGTAGATGATGCCCGTCCCCGAGTTCGAGGAAGAGGCGTCGCCCTTGGGCGCGCGCCCCGAGGCGAGCGTGTCCGTCGTGTAGATGAACCAGTCCCCGTTGTACGACGTGCGCACGTCGGGGAGTCCGAGCCCGAACAGGGTTCGGGCCCCCTCCGCGCCGGGGCGGTCAAAGGCGAGCGGCGCCTGCAGCGCGACCGACGGGTAGCCCGCGCGGGCGGCCTCCACCCAGAAGCCGTCCATCTGGACCTTGTTGGCGACGACGCCGGCGATCTCCTCCGGCAGCCCTTCCCCCGCCGTCCGGGTCGCGAACCCTGCCGCCCCCCCGAGGAGCAGGCTGAGCAGCAGCGAGACCATGGCGTTCGCCTTGATCGCCAGCTTGAGCAGCAGGAAGCCGACGAGGAAGACGGCCCCGCCGATCATCATCGAGCGGTCGCCTCCCCCCAGAGCGGCCTGCGCCCCGGTGGCGTCCATGTCCGCGACCGCGCGGGTCTCCGCCTCGACGTGGGCGAAGCCGGGCGAGATGAACCCGCCGTCGCTGATCGTTCGCTTGATGAAGCTGGGTACCCCGTTCTTCAGGGGGTTGGCCCCGGTGTTGATCGCCGCCCAGCCCGCGGCCGACTCCGCGGGGTCGGTGGAGACCAGGGGCCCCGCGGACCCCATCGACCGCAGCTTGGCCATGTTGGGCAGCTCCCCGCTGTCCATCATCCGCTCCGTGGTCCGCCAGTCCGCGCCGTCGAAGCCCAGCACGAGCACGCGGCCGTCCGCGGCCGTGAGAGCGGACCCGGGCCCGTTGGTGGCGCCGGCCGAAGCTGGCGCTGCGGTCGCCGCGAGGGTCAGGATTGCGGCGCCAAGGAGACCACGGCGGAGGCCCGAGGGGACCGCGCGGAGAGAGTCGAGTTCAAACATGTTCGAGGAGAGTTGAGGCGCCCGGGATCGGAGCGCACTCGGTGGGGTCCGAGGCTAGTCTGTAGGGTGGCGGGGGCGGAGCACACTGCCAGAAAGGACCATGATGGAATCGATGTCGACCGGGAAGCGTAGGGGCCATGAGGCCTTAATTGGGCGTTCGAAGCATGGCTCCCATGGGCCGTCCATGCGGCGCTCCCGCCGCGAGGGCTCGGCGGGGATCGGATGGCTCCTCGCGCTGGTCCTGGTGATTATCGTGGTTGGCGCGGCGACGTGGAAGGGCCTGGCCGGCGTCGAGGGCGGCGGCGACCAGGACCTGGCCCCGCGCGCCACCGCAGAGACGGTCGATGGAGCGCCGCTCCTCGAGCCCGCGGAGGAGGCGGAGGGCCCGCGCGTGGTCTCCGGCGTGGAGGCGGGTCCCGCCGGGGCCTACGCGTCAATGGACCGCGTCTTCGAGGGGACAGGGACGATCTTCGGCGAGGTGCAGGTCGAGGCGGGGGTCCCCTACCCCGAGGCCTGGACGCTCACCCTCGAACCCTCGCGCGTCGCGAAGGGCAAGGAGAAGGCCGTGACGAGGACGATCCAGTCCGAGCCTGGCCAGCGGGACTTCCAGCTGCGGGACCTGCCGATGGCTTCCTACCGGCTGAGCGTCGCCGCCGAGGGGCTCGTGGCCCGTCCCCAGGAGGTCGCCCTGTTCAAGCTCGCAGGGTACGAGCACATGCCCGGGGTCAACGTCGTCCACGTCACCTCTCGCCTCGTCCGCGTGGCCAGCGTGGAGGGGCGGATCCGGCAAGCCAGCGGTGACATGGCCGTCGACTTCCCCGTCTATCTGATCGACCGCAAGAGTCCGAACGAGGGCCGCATGGAGGTCATGACGGACTCCGCGGGGGGCTTCAAGTTCTCCGACGTGTCGAGCGGCAACTGGATCCTCCGGACGGGACACCCCGTGCACTCCGCGACATCGCCGCAGCCCGTCCTGGTCCAGCTCGCGCCCGTCGCGCTCGATGAGATTCTCCTGCCGCCGCTCGCCACCCTCGAGGTCGAGACGACGGACGCCTACGGGCGGCCCTTCCCGGACGTGGAGCTCGTGGGCTACCTGCGCGGCAGCGGGAACGGGTCGTTCAGGGCCAAGACCGACGCCTATGGCCGGGCGACCATGCGCTACCTCGCTCCCGGCCCCTGGCGAGTCAATGCCACGGACAAGCTGGAGGGTCTGCGCTGCAAGCTGGACGTGGCCCTGCTCGCCGGGGAGACCAAGATGAGCGCCATGAACATGCGCTGAGGGCTCAACCGGCGCCCAGCGCGCCGACGAAGTCCGCGACCAGGTCCTCGGGGTGCTCGATCCCACAGGCCACCCGGATGCAGCCCGGGCCGAAGCCCACGCCGAGGCGCTCGGCCTCGGAGAGCCCGGTGTGCGACATGAGGTGTGGGATGCTGACCAGGGTCTCCACTCCGCCGAGGCTCGGCGCGTCGACCGCCAACTGGAGCCGCGAGACGAAGGCGCGGGTCCCCTCGTCCCCCGCGGCGAGCTCGAAGGCGAGCATGCTCCCGTACAGCCCGCCCTCGAGCACGCGCGACGCGAGGCCGTGGCCGGGATCGTCAGCGAGGCCGGGGTAGTGGACGCGGGTCACCTCCGCTCGCTCCTTGAGGGCCTGCGCGAGGGCCGAGGCCGCCCGGCATTGCGCGGCGACCCTGAGCCCGAGCGTCGAGAGGCTGCGCCGGAGAAGCCAAGCCGCCGCCGGGTCGAGGATGGCGCCCGTGAGCTTCCGGTAGCCGGCGACGCTCTCCATCCGCGCTGCGCTCCCGAGCACCACCCCCGCGGTCACGTCCGAGTGCCCGGCGAGGGCCTTGGTGGCGGAGTGGACCACGAGGTCCGCCCCGTGCTCGAGCGGACGCTGAACCACGGGCGTCGCGAACGTGGAGTCGACCGACAGCAAGGCACCCGCACGGTGAGCCTGGTCGGCCAGGCGCGGCAGGTCGGCGACCGCCACCGCAGGATTCGAGATCCCCTCGACGTGGACCAGCCCGGCGCCCTCGTCGAGGGCCGCCGTGAGGTCTGCGGTGTCGCGGACATCGAAGAGGCTCACCTCGAAGCCGAGCGAGGTCAGCGCCTTCGAGAGGAGCGCCGTCGTCCCACCGTAGATCTGCCGCGCCAGCGCGATTCGCCCCCTCCCGTCGGGGAAGACGTGCATCAGCATGGCGTGGATGGCGGCCATGCCGCTCGCGAACAGCACCGCGCGCTCGGCCCCCTCGAGTGCCGCGAGCACCTCCTCCGCGTCGGCCGCGTTCGGCGCGCCATAGCGCGAGTAGACCAGCGGAGTCTCCCAGTCCCCCGCGTCCGTGAGCTCGTGGACGGCCGGGTGCTGAAGGAACGTGGTCGCCCTGCGGATCGGGGGCGAGAGGTCGGGGTCCTCCGGGGTGGGCCGGCGCCCGGCGTGGACGGCGAGGGTGGAGAAGTGAAGCGGCGGTGTCATGGGGGTCCTACTCGGGTCTGTGCGGCGCCCCTCAGGGCGTGCCTCCTGCTCGCGTCCGCGGGGACCTGGGCTGGTCCGGGCGATTTGGAACGATACGCTCCACGCGGCTCCGTACCATTGTGGCCCAAATCGCCGGCGGTCCCCGCGACCGCCCGTGCAGAAGCCCGCCCCTTTCCGCTCATCCCCCATCAAGCGCATGTCCGTCCAGCAGATCCTCGACCTCGACAGCATCGACCGGACCCAGATCGCGGTCGACCGCGCGGCCCTGGACGAGTATCTCGCCCAGCGGGGGACGTTCGCGGTGCTCGACCACCTCGCTCACGTGGACAAGGAGGCTGGGATTGCCGTGGGCGTCAAGGCCATCCGCAGCGACGACTGGTGGGCCCAGGACCACATCCCCGGCAGGCCGATGTTCCCCGGTGCGCTGATGATCGAGACGGCGGCGCAGATCGCCTCCTTCGATTACTCCAAGCACCGCGTCGAAGGTGACGACGAGCGTTTCGTCGGCTTCGGTGGCGTCGAGGATTGCCGCTTCCGCGGCGTGGTCGAGCCGCCCTGCACCATGTTCCTCGCCGTGAGGCTCGAGCGCGCAGGGAGCCGGATGTTCAAGTACAGCGCCGAGGGCTACGTGGAGCGGGAGGGCGCCCTGCAGCCCAAGCGAGTCTTCGAGGCCACCGTCATGGGCGTCCTGCTCTGATCCATCGCGCCCGCCGGGCGCGCCCTCAGGAGAGGCCGGATCCGAAGGCGGGGGAGGTCGGCTTCGGCTCCGCGGCCTCCTCCTCCTCCACGTCGTCCAGGATCGCCAGCACGTCGAGGCTCGCGCACCGGGCGCTGCCCACCTCAAGGAGCTCCGCGATCGACGGCTTGCTCATGCCCCCCTCGCCGCTGATGGCTTCCTTCACGTAGGTCCCGGCCTGGGTCCGGATGGTCACCTCGAGGAAGAGCTCCTCCTCAGGATCCAGCTGGACGTCGAGCACCTCGATCCAACGCTCGCGGACCTTGTCCGCACGGCGGTGCGCCACGCGGCTCGGGGTCTGCTGGGCGACCTCGTAGCGGCGCCCGATGAGGGACGAGACGGTCTCCTCGTCCGGCCGACGGTCCACCTCGACGCGGGCGCAGTACTCCTTGGCGAAGGTCCCCTCCTTCAGGAAGCGAACCCGCCCCTTCTGGGTCCAGTGCAGGCCCCGCACCTCGAGGCGCCCCTCGTTCCGGGAGTTGATGGTGGCCTCGATCTCCGCCAGGTCCACCTGGTGGTCACGCGGGTCCACGAGCTCCATCACGAAGGGACGGCCTTCACCGAGCATCCGCACGTCCACGTCCTCGCGGCCTGCGCCGTGGAACTTGTGCTTGCGGGTCCCCGCGGCCTTGCCGAGCACCCAGCCGATCAGCTCCTGGACCGAGTCCTTCGTGAGCTTGCCGAAGCCCTCACACTTCTCGCACTTGCGGCGTCGCCGCGGGTGCCCCTTGCACTCAGGGCAGAAGAAGACCGTCTGGGGAAGGTCTCGGGAGTGCTTGAGATAGCGCCCCTCGACGTAGAGCTTGGCCTTGGGGAGCGTGTTCATGATGTGGTGCGCGTGGGGCCCGGCTCGGCGCCTCGGTCAGGAGCCTCGGTTTCGCGGCGCGACACTATACGGCCTCCCCTGGCCGCGCCGCGCCCCCCAGGCCCCCCTCCCCGAATCCTGGGCGCAAATCCTCCCCGCCCCGCCCCTTCGCCTCGGCCCTGGGGCCGCGTACAGTGCCCCGCCATGTTCCCGATCCTCTTCGAGATCCCGCTGATCGGCGTCCCGCTTCGAGCCTTCGGCCTGATGGTCGTGCTTGGCTTCCTGGTCGGTACCCACCTGTACGGCAAGCTCGGCGACCGCTACGCGGTGGACCGTGAGGCGGAGGCCCCTGGCTTCGCCGCGGTGCCCATGTGGATCCTCGTGGGGATCCTCCTCGGGGCCCGGGCCATGTACGTCGTCGTCGAGATCTTCCGCGGCAGCGCCACGGGGCAGCGCTACCTCGATGACCCGATGACGATCCTCTACTACTGGGAGGGTGGCCTCGTCATGTACGGCGGCACCTTCGGTGGGATCGCCCTCGGCCTCTACGCCGCCCGGAAGTACCGCCTGCACCTCCCCCACGCCCTGGACCTCGGCCTCGCGGCCGGCTTCTGCGGCCTGGCCGTCGGACGGGTGGGCTGCCTGCTCGTCGGCGACGACTTCGGGAAGATCGTGCCCGAGGGATCGGAGAGCCTGCCGTTCCCCCTGACCATCCGGGTCCCCGACCCCCTGCCCGAGGCCAGCCTCTTCGGCGCGGAGAACGCCGGGCAGGTGCTGTGGGCCACCCAGCCGTGGATGAGCATCAACGCGCTCGCCCTCGGCCTGTTCGGGATGTGGATGATCCGCCGCCGGCAGTACGCCGGCCAGGTCACCCTCGTGCTCCTCGTCCTCTACTCCATCGGGCGCTTCACCATCGAGGGCTTCCGCGGCGACAAGATCCGCGGGCTCTGGTTCGACGGGATGTTCTCCACCTCCCAGCTCGTGTCCCTGGTCCTCGGGTCCCTCGCCCTGATCCTGCTGCTGGTGTTCATCAAGCGCCGTGAGCCGGCGCCGGTGGACAACTTCGCCGCCAGCGCGTGAAGGCTGACCTCCCCATGAACGTGCATGCCGGCCTCGACGAGGCCGGCTACGGCCCCATGCTCGGGCCGCTGACCATCGGGTTCTCTGCCTTCCGGCGCGAAGGCTCCCTCGACTGGTCCACGCTGCCGGGCGCGGTCAGCGACGCGCCGGGCCAGGACCGGGAGCGCCTCGTGGTGGCCGACTCGAAGAAGGTCTTCACCCGCAACCCCCGCGGTGCCAGGCGCCTCGAGGCCACGGCGCTGACTTTCCTCGACGCGGCGGGAACCCCTGTCCGCTGCTCGAACGACCTGCTCGGGAGCGCGCCCGAGGACCTCGCCCCCGGTCCCGAGGCCCTGGCTGCCCACCCCTGGTATCAGTCCCTGCCGGAGTCGCTGCCCCTGCACTGGGACCCCGACGGGCTGAACGAGCACCGTGAGCGGCTCGGGGCCAGCCTCGACGCGGCGAGCGCCGAGGTCGTGGCCGCCGGGGTCGCGGTCATCCCCGCTGGCTCCCTCAACGAGTCCTTCAAGCGGACCGACAACAAGGGCGCGACCCTGTGGTCCTACCACTCGCGGGTCATCCTCCACCTGTTCGAGCGCTTCGGCGAGGAGGGCCTCGACTTCACGTGCGACCGCCTCGGCGGCCGGGCCCGGTATGGCAAGGCCCTCTCGATCCTCGTGCCCTTCTCCACGGTGCGGGTCCTCTCGGAGAGCCGCCAGGAGAGCCACTACCTCGTGACCTCCGGCGAGCGGCGGATGCGAATTCGCTTTGTCCAGAAGGGGGACACCCTCTCGCTCCCCACCGCCCTGGGCTCCTGCTTCGCCAAGTACGCCCGCGAGCTGGTCATGGGCGCCTTCAATGACCACTTCGAGGCCGCCTGCCCGGGGGTGCGACCGACTGCCGGGTATGTCACGGACGCACGCCGGTGGCTGGAGGACATGGAGCGGGCCCTGCCCGATGCGCTCCCCGACCGCTCGTCCCTGATCAGGAGCCGGTGAGCTCCGCACGGGCCCGCGTGCCCCGGTATCCTTCCCGCGAGACGCTCCTCTCCTTCCCAGAGCCCATCCTTTGAAGATCGCGATTCTTGGAGCCGGTATCTCCGGCATGGCCCTCGCCCGTTTCCTCCAGCAGGGCGGCGTCCCCATGGGCTCCCTCCATCTGTTCGAGGCGGGCCCCGTCGCCGGGGGCCTGTGCCTCTCGAAGACGGTGGACGGCTTCACCTACGACGTGGCGGGCGGGCACATCCTCTTCAGCAAGGACGCCGACGCCATGCAGTGGATGAAGGACGAGGCCGGCGGCGATGACGCCTTCGTCGAGCGGGACCGGCACACCAAGATCCGCTTCGAGGATCGCTGGGTGCACTACCCCTTCGAGAACGGGATCGGGGACCTCCCGAAGGACGCCAACTTCGACTGCCTCAAGGGCTACGTCGAGGCGTGGCACGCCCGGAAGATGACGGGCTCCGAGGCTCCGGCTGACTTCAAGAACTGGATCCGCTGGCGGTTCGGCGACGGCATCGCCGACCACTTCATGGATCCCTACAACGAGAAGATCTGGAAGCGTCCCCTGGAGCAGATCACCAGCGACTGGGTCGCCGGCCGCGTCCCCGACGCACCGGTGGAGGATGTCCTGCGCGCCGCGGTCGGCATCCGCACCGAGGGCTACACCCACCAGTCGATCTTCTACTACCCCAAGACCGGCGGCTTCCAGGGCATCACGGACGGCCTCGCGGGGACCCTCGAGAGCCAGATCCGCCTGAACACGCCGGTGACCTCCGTGCGCCGCAAGGGCGACGGGTGGTCCGTGAACGACGAGGACTTCGACGTGGTGGTCAACACGATCGCGCTCACGTACCTCCCGGAGATCATCGAGGGCCTGCCCGACGACGTGGCGCGCGCCATGCGCGAGCTCGAGTACAACGGTCTGGTCACCTACCTGGTCGCCATGGACCGCGAGGAGCACCCCAACCTCTCCTGGATCTACCTCCCCCAGAAGAAGCAGGGCCCCGCGAACCGCGTGACCTACATGTCCAACTACTCCCCGGGCAACGCTCCGGAGGGGAAGACCTCCTTCCTGATCGAGATCACGACGCCGGGCGGCCAGCCCTTCCCCGGACAGGAGCTCGAGCAGGAGATGCTCCAGGGCCTCGAGGTCGCCGGGCTCCTCAAGCGCGACGAGATCCTCTTCACGGACCGCAGCCAGGTGAACCACGCCTACGTGGTGTTCGACCACGAGTACCAGCGGCGGCGCGGCCTCGTGCTGGACTGGATGGAGTCCCAGGGCCTCAACCCCCTCGGCCGCTTCGGCCGCTTCGAGTACGACAACTCGGACCAGTGCGTCATCAAGGCGCGCGAGAAGGCCGCGGCCATGCTGCCGGACCTGCTCGGCTAGGCCTGTTCAGGGCCTGGGCCCGTCCTCGGCGGGCTTGCCGCTGAAGAACTCCGTGACCGTGGTGATGCTCGTCGCCAGCGGGAAGAAGCCGGTGAAGGGCAGCGCCCAGTAGAGCCCCGTGATGCCGGAGATGAGGATGCGCCACGGCGTGGCGACCCGCAGGAAGCCGGAGAACAGGTAGCCCGCCAGCATCCCCAGGGGCAGCGCGATGACCGTGGTGCCCGGGAAGGTCGCGAGGTCTCCCGCGTCGATCAGCATCGCGAGCAGGACCGGAGCGAGGGTCTGGACCGCGCGCCGCCGGAGGCTCTCTCCCCTGGCGGGCTCGCCGTCGATGCGCTCGACCTCCACCTCGATCACCTCCGGGCGATCGCCGGAGCCGTGGTCCTGGGACCCCTCGGGACGCTTTCGATGTCTGAACACGCGCTTGCCTGGAGAGCTGGTCCGCCGCGCCGCGCAGGCTCTCGCCCCGATGCGCACGGAAGGTCTGGGGACAGTCTAGAGTGACGCTGGCCCATCCCCTCGGATTCCAACGTCTCCGCGCCCATGCCCCTCCCCACGCCCGCTCTCGCCACCCTGCTCACCGCGGCCGCGCTGGCCGTGCCTGCCCCCCACGCCCTGCCCATGGGAGATCGAATCACCGGGCGCGCCTTCGCGACCCGCTCCGAGGTCCATGCCCGCCACGGCATGGCCGCTACCAGCCAGCCCCTGGCGACCCAGGTGGCCGTGGACACGCTCAAGCGCGGAGGATCGGCGATGGACGCCGCCATCGCGGCCAACGCCGTGCTCGGGCTGGTCGAGCCCACCGGCTGCGGCATCGGCGGCGATCTGTTCGCCATCGTGTGGGACCCCAAGGCAGGTGAGCTCTCCGGCTACAACGGGAGCGGGCGCTCCCCGAAGAGCCTGACCCGTGCCCGCCTCCTCGAGGCCCTCGGGGAGGCCGGCCAGGCGAAGATCCCGGCCTACGGGCCGCTCCCGGTGAGCGTGCCCGGCGCCGTGGACGGGTGGTGCGCGCTCCACGAGCGCTTCGGCAAGCTCCCCCTGGACGAGGTCCTCGCCCCCGCCATCGCCTACGCCAACGAGGGCGCCCCCATCACGGAGCTCATCGCCTACTACTGGGGCCTGAGCGTGCGGAGCCGCGGCCGCTTCCCTGGCTTCCTCGAGACGTTCACCGTCGACGGCAAGGCGCCGAAGGCCGGGGAGCTGTTCAGGAACCCTGGCCTCGCAACCACCTACGCCCGCATCGCGGCGGAGGGACGCGCGGGGTTCTACGACGGCGAGGTCGCCGAGACGATCGGGCGCTACATGGCCGAGGCAGGCGGCTTCCTCACCGCCGACGACCTGCGCGCCCACCGCGGCGAGTGGGTGGATCCGGTGAGCGTGAACTACCGGGGGTACGACGTCTGGGAGCTCCCCCCCAACGGACAGGGCATCGCGGCCCTCCAGATGCTCCAGGTGCTCGAGGGCTATGACCTCGCCTCCATGGGCTTCGGCAGCGAGCAGTATCTGCACCTGTTCACCGAGGCCAAGAAGCTGGCCTTCGCGGACCGCGCCCGCTTCTACGCGGACCCGGCCTTCGCGCCCGCGCCCGTGGAGGAGCTGATCTCCAGCGAGTACGCCGCCCGCCGGCGCGCGGAGATCACCGAGCGGGCCGCGCGCGCCGTGGACGCCGGGAACCCGGCCCTCGAGGAGGGCGACACCATCTACCTGTGCACCGCCGACTGCGACGGAATGATGGTCTCCCTCATCCAGAGCAACTACCGGGGCATGGGGTCGGGCATGACCCCGCCCGGCCTTGGCTTCTGCCTCCAGGACCGCGGCGAGCTCTTCGACCTGGCCGAGGGCCGGCCCAACAGCTACGCGCCCGAGAAGCGGCCCTTCCACACGATCATCCCCGCCTTCATGACGAAGGACGGCGCGCCCCTCATGGCCTTCGGCGTCATGGGCGGCGCGACCCAGCCCCAGGGGCACGTCCAGATCGTGGTCAACATGGTGGACTTCGGCATGAACACCCAGGAGGCCGGCGACGCCCCGCGCATCGTCCACACGGGTTCGTCGCAGCCCACGGGCGAGGTGATGGAGAAGGGCGGCTTCGTCCATCTGGAGAGCGGCATCGCCCCGGAGGTCCGCCGCGGCCTCGCGCGCCGGGGGCACGTGCTGCAGCAGAAGGTCGGCGTGTACGGCGGGTACCAGGCCATCCGCCGGGACCCGATCACGGGCGTCTACGCGGGCGCCTCCGAGTCACGCAAGGACGGACAGGCGAGCGGATACTAGGCCCGGCTCCTCGAACCGCTATCCTCGCCCGCCATGCTCGCCCTCATGGAACAGATCCCCCGGCAGACCTTCGACGTCACCGGCCCTCACCTCGTGATGGCGGCGATCTCGGCCGTGGCGGTCGTGGTGTCCGTGCTCATCCACTACGAGGCCATGGCCTTCACCATCCGGGTCCTGCCGCGCACGGCGCTCTCGCGCAGGATGCGGATCGTGGCCCTGATCCTGGTGATGATCGTGGCCCACGTGATCGAGATCTGGATGTTCGGGTTCCTCTACTGGCTGCTCCACGCCTGGCCCGAGCTCGGGAACATCAGCGGCAGCTTCAGCGAGGGCGCGCTCGACTACATCTACTTCTCGGTGATCACCTTCACCACGGTGGGCTACGGCGACTACATCCCCCACGGACCGGTCACGATCCTCTGTGGTACCGAGGCCCTGGTGGGCATCAGCTTCCTGGCGTGGACGGCCTCGGTGACCTTCCTCGAGATGCAGCGCGACTGGGGAGAGGGCCCGGACGCCGTGCCTCCCCGCTGAGCGGAGCCGGCCGCCTCGGCGAGCGGTCTCATGCACGGTGCGCCCAGCAAGCGCCTCGCCGACGGCGGGGCCCCCGGCACGCGCCGAACGGTCGGGGCAGCCGCTCCCGGCTGGCTCATCGAGGCCGGCGCCCAGGATCCGTGACCGCGCGCTCCACTCGGTCCCTTGGACACATCCTGGCGCCAATCGAAAGAATTCCAATTCACGCATTGAACTTCTATCATTGCAGCCGAAATGGAACCGGAAGTGCGAGGCCGCCCTCAGGTCCCAGCGGCCCGAGCGGAGCGGCTCGCCAGGATCCACCATGCCGAACCTCACCGAGCTCGATCGTCCAGCGCCCCCCTCCGGCGCCGGGGCTCCTACCGCCCTCCCTGACCCTCCCGCTCCCCTGAACGCGGCCGTCGACCCGACGGGCCATGAGGCCGCTCCGAAGCCGCTCCAGCGCCTGTGGGCCCTTCTACGACCCGAGCGGGGCGACCTGCTCGCCGTCTTCGCCTTCGCCGTCACGATCGGGGTCCTAGGGCTGGCCACGCCCATCGCCGTCCAGGCCATCGTCAACTCCGTCGCCGCGGGCGGGCTCCTCCAGCCGCTGGTGGTGATCGCGGCCCTGCTCTTCGTGGTTCTGAGCTTCGCGGGCCTCCTTGCCGCCATCCAGGCCTGGACCGTCGAGCTCCTCCAGAGGCGCCTGTTCGTGAGGGTCGTCGCAGACCTCGCCGCAAGGCTGCCGCGGGTCCAGCTCGCGGCCTACGACAGCGGTCATGGGCCCGAGCTCGTCAACCGCTTCTTCGACCTCATTACCATCCAGAAGGCGGCCCCGAAGCTCCTGATCGACGCCCTTGGGATGGTCCTCGCCGTCCTCGTTGGGCTCGCCGTTCTCGCGTTCTACCACCCGCTGCTACTCGCGTTCGACCTCCTCCTCCTCGGCGCCATCGCGCTGATCGTCCTCGCCCCCCTTGGGCGCGGCGAGCGAACAGCGATCGCAGAGAGCGGCGCGAAGTACGACCTCGCCGCCTGGCTGGAGGAGGTGGCCAGCAGCCCCTTCACTTTCCGCGCAGGTGGCTCGTCCAACTGGATCTTCGAGCGCTCCGACGCGCTCACGGGGCGCTGGGTCGAAGCACGCCGCAAGCACTTCCGCGCCCTCTTCGGGCAGGTCCTGGCCGCGGTCTCCCTGCAGGTGGTCGCCAGCACGCTGCTGCTCGGCATCGGCGGGTACCTGGTGATTCACGGCAGCCTCAGCCTCGGGCAACTGGTGGCCGCCGAGCTCATCGTGACCGCCGTCGTGTCGGCGGTAGCCAAGATGGGCAAGCACCTCGAGACGTGGTACGACCTGATGTCGGCGGTGAGCAAGGTCGGCGCGCTGCTCGACGTCCCACTCGAGCAGACGCCAGGCGAGGCCGTCGATCTGGGCTCGTCAGAGTGCGCGTCACTGGAATTCGACGACGTCTCCTGGCTCGGCTCCGATGACCGCGCGGCCCTCTGTGGGATCACCCTGCGCGTTCGGCCAGGCGAGCGCGTGGGCATCGCAGGCCTAGCCGGAAGGAGCGGCTCCGTGCTCCCCGAGCTCCTCTGGCGCATGCGCGAACCGGCGACCGGGGCGATCCGATTCGACGGCCGGGACCTGCGTGACCTCGACGCTGCCCAGCTGCGCGGCAATATCGGGGTTGCTTCTCCGGTAGAGGTCGTCCGAGGGACGGTGCGCGAGAACGTCAGCCTCCGACGCCCCGGTGTCACCGGCGACCACGTCCGGGCCGCTCTTGAGGCCGTGGGCCTGGACGACCGTATCTCGGCGTTCCCCCGAGGCGTGGACACGCGCCTCTACCCCCACACCCGGCTGCTCTCCGAGAGTGAGCTCCAACGGCTAATGCTCGCGCGAGCGATCGCCGGGCAGCCCTCGCTCCTCGCCCTGGACTCGCTCCTCGACCGCGCCCTTCCGGGCGCGCGGCAGCGCCTGATGGACTCGCTCTTCGGCGAGGAGCGCCTGTGGACGCTCCTGGTGGTCTCCAACCTTCCCGAGGTGCTCGACCGCTGCGACCGCGTCCTGCACCTGCAACCTCCGGAGGCGCCCGTCGTCGCCGGGGCTCAAGCCGCGGAGGCCTCCTGACATGCTCCACCCTGTCCCCACCGGCATGGTCCCGCTCGAGCCGCTGCCGCTAACCTCCGCGGCGAAGGTCGGCCGCCCGCGCGCCGCACGTCTGCTGGCCCTCGCCCTCACCCTGCTCCTTGCCGCCTTGCCGGTGGCGATGCTCCTCGTGCCGTGGCAGCAGAGCGTCCCGGGAAGCGGGCGCGTGAGCGCGGTCAACCCCCTGGACCGGATCCAGACGATCCGGGCGCCGGTTACCGGACGCCTCGCGGACCTGCGAGTTCGGGAGGGATCCGTCGTGAGGAAGGGGGACGTGCTCGCCGAGATGGAGGACCTTGCCCAGGGGCTCGCGACTCGCCTGCAGCAGCAACTCCAGCTTGCGGTGGTCGAGCGCGAGTCAGCCCACGACCAGCTGGAGTCGCTTGACGCGCGAATCCTCCAGCTCGTAGACGAACGAGAGTTCGCCCTGCAAACCGCCCGCTCCGAACTCAAGGTCGCCATCGAGGCGGTGAACGCCGAGCGGGCGGTCCAGGTCGGCCTCCGCGCGGACCGAGACCAGAAGGAGACCGACTACCGCCGCAAGCAGCGACTCCTGCAGGGAGGAGCCAAGTCGACGCTGGAGTTCCAGGAGGCTGAGGCCACCTATGAGCAGGCCAAATCGAAGGTGGAAGCCTCGATCCGCCGGGTCGACCAGCTCCTCGCCGAGGAGGAGGCCCGGGCCGTCGAGATCGACCGCATCGCCGCCTCCATGCAGGCCAAGATCGACAAGGCGCGCGCCGACCGGAACGACGCCGACCAGAAGCTCCAGCAGATCAAGAAGAAGGTCAACGAGGCTGAGATCGCGTTCGATCGCCAGGCGACCCAAACGGTCTACGCGCCGCGCGACGGCACGGTCCTTCGGATCCACGGCGCCACGAACGCCGATCTCATCTCACGCGGTCAGCGCCTGATCGACTTCATGCCGGACACCGACGAGCTCGCCATCGAGTTCTGGGTACGCGGCGTCGACGCGCCGCTCGTAACGCCAGGGCGTAAGGCCCGCCTGGTCTTCGAGGGCTGGCCGGCGGTCCAGGCCGCCGGGTGGCCCTCGGTCGCCGTGGGCACCTTCGGTGGCATCGTGCAGCTCAGCGATGCCCAGGCCGGCCCCGATGGGCGCGTCCGGGTCCTCGTCACCCCGGACGGGGACGACGCCTCCTGGCCAAAGCGGCCCTTCCTCAGGCAAGGCGTCCGCGTCACCGGGTGGGTCCAGCTGGACACCGTGAGCGCCGGCTACGAGGTCTGGCGGCAATTGAACGCCTTCCCCACCTCCGTCAGTGAGGAGCCGGACCCCGAAGCCGATGCCCGGAAGCCAGCTGACCAGCCCGCCCGCGGGAGCCAACGATGACCCTTTTTCTTCGGCGCTCACTGACCGTGATCCCGGTCGTCCTCGCGGCGGCGTGCACCTCGGCCGGACCGCGCCCGGTGCCCGTTTCCGCTCGGTACGACGACGACGCCCTCGAGCGCCTGCGGGTGGATCAGGGCCAGCACGAGGTGCACGCGCCTGCGCTCTTCGCGCTAGCGCCCGCGCCCGCCGCCGCGGCTCCTGAGGGGAGCTGGCCAACGGAGGCGGAGCGCATCGACGTGCTCTCCCTGGACGAGCTCTTGCGCTCTGTGGAGGCTCGCTTCCCCCTCATCCTTGCGGCCATCGAGGAGCTCGAGATAGCGGAGGGCGAACTGCTGTCCGCAGAGGGCGGCTTCGACCTTCGGCTCCGGACCGACGGTGCCGCGGAGTTGCAGGGGTATTACCAGAACGAGTCCGGCCGGGTGGCGCTGCTCCAACCCACCACCGCGTGGGGCGCCACTGTCTTCGGCGGCTACAAGTACGGAGGCGGCGACTTCCCCGTCTGGGAGGGCGACCGCCAGACCAACGCCGGCGGCGAGTTCCGCGCTGGCGTCCGACTCCCGCTCCTTGCAGGGCGTGAGATCGACAGCAGACGGCTCGCGCTCTGGCGTGCTCGCGTGACCCGAGCGAAAGCCGACCCCCTCGTCCTGCAGAAGCGGCTGGAGGCGACGCGCGAGGCCGCGATGGCGTACTGGACCTGGGTGGCCGCCGGCCAGAAGCGGGGCATCGCGAGGCGGCTCCTCGACCTCGCGGAGAGCCGCCAGGAGACGTTCGAGCTGAGCTATGCGGAGGGAGAGCTCGCCCGTGTCGTCCTCGCGGAGAACCGTCGGCTCGTGGTCGAGCGCGAGTCGATCCTGATCCAGGCCGACCGCGACCTGCAGCGCGCGGCGATCGCGCTCTCCCTGTTCTGGCGCGACGACTCAGGCGCGCCGAAGATCCCCGATGACGCCCGCCTCCCGGAGGAACTCCCCACCCCGTCGGACCCGGCGCGGATCACCCATGCCGACGATGGGAACCTCGCCCTGCAGCGGCGGCCTGAGATCCGAGCCTTGGAGCTCGCCCTGGAGGACATCGACCTTCAGGTCCGAAAGGCACAGAACGACGCGCTGCCGCGCTTCGATGTTGGCATCGCGGGGTCGAAGGACACCGGCGACGCCATCTCGGATCCGGACGACAAGGGCCCGTTCGCTTTCGATGTGTTCCTGACGCTGGACGTCCCGCTCCAGCGGCGCGGCGCGAGGGGAGCGGTCCGCGCCCTGGGCGCCCAGGAGGTCCAGATCGAACGGAAGCTGCAGCTCGCCCGGGATCAAGTCATCGCCGAGGTCAGCGATGCGCGCTCTGCCCTCTCCCAATCGTGGCTCCGCCTCGCCCAGGTACGCGAGAACGTACAGCTCGCGGAGGAGATCGAGCAGGTGGAACGACTTCGACTCGAGGAGGGAGACAGCGACCTCCTCCGGGTCAACCTCCGAGAGCAGCAGACCGCCTCCGCCGCCTCGATGCTGGTGGACGTGGTGGCCGAGCACTTCCGTGCCCTCGCGGAGTATCGAGCGAGCCTCGGCGTCTCTTACGACGAGTTCGTCCACACGGCACCCTGAAGGTCCGCGCACCCGCCCTCCACGGGACCCAGCACACCGATCGCCTGGGAGGGAGTGCCTTCCCTGCCGGCCGGGGTGGCGCTCGGAGCAGGGAGCGGCGATGCTGACGGCGTGAGCCAGCCGAAGACCACCTGGGGCCTCCTCGAGCACGCCATCGGAGCGGGCCCCGACGAGCGGGCCATCGTCTCCGGCGGCCCTCCCGTCACGTACGCGGCCCTCCACCAGACCGCAGCGTCGCTCGCCACCGCTCTGCGCGACCGCGGCGTCCAGCGCGGAGACCGCGTGGCCCTGATGGAGCGCAACACACCGGCGTTCCTGACCTGGACCTTCGCCTGCGCCGGGGCGGGCGCCGTGCTCGTCCCCCTGAACCACCGGCTCGCCGCGGCCGAGCTCAGGGAGGTCCTCGCGGATGCAACGCCGAAGCTGGTCCTGGCCCATGAGGACTTCCGCCCCGTGCTGGACGCGGCCCTCGAGGGGCTCGACGCGCCGCCCCCCGCGGCGTGGCTCGGCACGGGCGCCGGGAGCTCCCCCATGGGCCTGGGGTTGGCCGAGCTCCCCGGCCCGGCGTTCCTGCCCGCGCCCTGCGAGCCCGACGACGTGTGCCATCTCTACTACACGAGCGGTACCACCGGCCGCCCCAAGGGCGTCCCCCTCACCCACCGCAACGTCGTTCAGCACGCCCTCGCCGCCACGAGCGAGCTGGACCTCGCGGGGGACGACGTGTGGGGCCACATCGCCCCCATGTTCCACCTGGCGGACGCGTGGGCGAGCCTCGCCATCACCGCCGTCGCCGGCCAGCACGCCTTCCTGCCGGAGTTCGAAGCCGAGGCGGCCCTGGCCATGATGGCGGCGCGGGGCGTGACCGTCTCCAACCTGGTGCCCGTCATGCTCCAGCGCATGCTCGCCGCCGCGCCCGGCTGCGGCTTCACCGGCGGCAGCCTGCGCCTCGTGCTCTCCGGCGGCGCCCCCATCGCCCCCGCCGCGGTGCGCGAGGTCCTCGAGACCTTCGGCTGCGAGTACGTGCAGACGTACGGCCTCACCGAGACCAGCCCCTACCTGACCCTCTCCGTGCTCGAGCCGAAGCACCGCGAGCTCAGCGAGGAGGCGCAGCTCGCCCGCCGCGCCCGCACGGGCCGGCCCTTCGAGACCGTCGAACTCCGGGTCGTGGATGACGATGGCCGCCCGGTCCCCCGGGACGACCGGAGCGTCGGCGAGATCATCGCCCGCGGCTCCACCGTGACGCCCGGCTACTGGAACCGCCCCGAGGAGACGGCCCAGGCCTTCCGGGACGGCTGGTTCCACACGGGGGACCTCGCCACCATCGACAAGGAGGGCTGGCTGAACATCGTGGACCGCAAGAAGGACATGATCCTCAGCGGCGGCGAGAACGTGTACTCCACCGAGGTCGAGAACGCCCTCTACGAGCACCCCGCGGTCCTCGAGTGCGCCGCCTACGGCGTCCCCTCCGCAAAGTGGGGCGAGGAGGTCCGGGCCGCCGTGGTCCTCTCCGCCGACGCCACCGCCGAGGCGCTCAAAGAGCACTGCCGCGCGCACCTCGCGGGCTACAAGGTCCCCAAGCAGATCGAGCTCCTCTCCGAGCTCCCCAAGACCGGCTCCGGCAAGATCTCCAAGCAGCGGCTGCGAGATGGCGCCGACGGCGGCGCCAGCGTGTCCCCCAGGTCCTCACAGGACCCTGCCCCCTGATCATGAAGAACCTCCTTGTCTCCTGCGCCCTCGTCCTCGGCTCGGCCTGCGCCTCCACCGAGGACTCCCTCGAAGTGGTCGAGGCCGATGAGTCGATCCGGGCTCCCATGTTCGACGCGGTCGCCGCCCTCGAGGGGCGCTGGGTCTCGACCACTCCCTACGGCGAGATGGTGCACGTGTTCGAGGTCACCTCGTCCGGGTCGGCGGTTCGGGAGCTCATGGGCCCCGGCACCGAGCACGAGATGACGAACATGTACACCCTCGACGGCAACAGCCTCACCATGACGCACTACTGCGGCGCGGGGAACCAGCCGTTCATGCGCGCGCGCGCCCTCGACGGCGATCGCCTCGAGTTCGAGGCGGTCAGCGTGCGGGACCTCAAGGACCCTGCAGAACACTACATGGGCGCCATGACCCTGGTCTTCCTGGGCGAAGACCACGTCGAGCAGCACTGGACCTCGATCATCGGAGAGGACGTTGCTGAGATGGGCGTCTTCGACCTGCGACGAGACGGTTGAACGCCCCCTGACCTCGTCGTCCTCCGCATCGAGAACCCGTGACCTCCGCCCACCAGGAGAACCCGAGCCCCATGAAGAGAGTCCTGACCCGAGTCCTCGCCGCGCTGATCCTGCTGGTGGCCGCCACCACCGTCGCGGGGTCGCTGATGCCGACCACCTACCGGATCGAGCGCGTCGCCACGATCAACGCCGGCCCCGCCGCCATCCATGCCCACGTCGCCGACCTCCAGAAGTGGCCAGCGTGGGCTCCCTGGGAGGAGGAGGACCCCTCCATCGTCACGACCTACGGGGAGAAGACCGTCGGGGTCGGGGCCAGCCAGACCTGGACCTCGGACCAGGGGGACGGAGAGCTGACGCTCACCAAGGCCGACCCGATGACCGGCATCGCGTACGAGATGGCCTTCATCATGGACGGCCGACGGGCCCCGGCCGACTGCGCCATGACCTATGCGGAGGCCGGAGGGTCCACCACCGTGACCTGGACCATGGAGGGCGACGTCGCCGACTTCATGCCGAGGGCGCTGGCCGGGCTGATGACGCCCTTGATGGACGCGCAGATCAGCGACATGTTCGACAGGGGCCTCCAGAGCCTCAAGGGGCGCGTGGAGTCCGGCGGCTGAGCGGAGGCGCGTCCCCTCGCGCGGTCCTGATTCAGGACGAACCGGTCCAGGGCCGTCGGCCCCCCTCACGCTGAGCCGCTTGTGGGATGGTGGCCTGGCCGATAGGTTGCGGAGGACGCCCGGAGGGGTTGACGACCGTCCATGGGCCAACCGCAGCAACCGATTTCGCTCCGCTCCTGCGGGGGGCGAGAGGCCCTGCTCCGCCGCCTGGGTGTCGGGCTCCTCATCGTGCCCGCTCCCCTCTTCGCGTCGATCCACTCGACGGCCGAGGCCTCCCGAACCACGGAACGCTCCGGCGCCGACGAGCGGGCCTTCGACGAGGCAGTGCGGCCGTTCCTGAAGCGCTACTGCGCGAGGTGCCACAACGGCACCAGGGCCGAGGGCGACGTCAACCTCGTCGAGATCAGCCCCTTCCTGGCCGAAGGGCAGGACATGGAGCTCTGGAAGACGGTGCTGCTGCAGCTCGTCGTGGAGGCCATGCCCCCCTCCGACGGGAAGCAGCCCAAGGCGAGCGAGCGGGGCGCCGTGACCCGCTGGATCGACGGTGAGCTCGCGAAGTCAGGGAACCAGTCGGACATCTACGCCAAGCTGAAGAGCCCCTCGTTCGCCAATCACGTCGACCACGAGAAGCTGTTCAGCGGCGAGGTCGACGTCGAGCCCTTCTCCCCTGCGCGGCTGTGGCGCACCAGCCCCAACGTGTTCGACAGCATCAAGTCGAGCTACGGCGGCGACCCCACCCACCTCCGGCAGCCGTTCCTGCTGGAGGACAAGATGGGCATCAAGGACTACGCGGACCTCCTCTTCGCCGACTCCGCCGTCGTGAACACGCTGGTCAGCAACGCCGGCGCCGCGGCCGACGTCCTCATCGAGAGGCGCTATGCCGCCCTCGCCGCGTCCGGCGCGATTCCTGACGAGGCCACCGTCGTCCCGATCCTCCGCGACCGATTCGAGGCCGTCGTCTACCGCGCGCCCACCCGGCGCGAGGAGGAGGACTACTTCCGACTCTTCCAGGACGCCGCGCGAGAGGGCGGCACCGCGGAGGCGCTCCGGGTCGTCCTGATGGCCGTCATGCTGCACCACGAGTCCGTCTACCGACTGGAGATCGGGCTGGGGAAGCGGGCCAGCCAGGGGCGGCGGATGCTCTCGAGCACCGAGCTCGCCTTCGCCATCGCCTACGCGCTCACCGACCGACGCCCCGACCAGGCCTTGATGCAGGCCGCCCGTGAGGGGCGGCTCGAGGACCGCGCGGACGTCCAGCGGGAGGTGGAGCGCATCCTCGCCGACCCCGAGGTCAAGAAGCCGCGGACGCTGCGCTTCTTCCAGGAGTTCTTCGGCTACGCCCAGGCCCACAAGATCTTCAAGGACGAGAAGCGCTCCGGCGGATTCGCCTACTACGGCGAGAACTACCCCGAGATGTACGAGCGCGAGGCGGACTTCTTCGTGCTGAACATCCTGGAGGAGGACCGGGACGTCTTCGAGCGGATGCTCACCTCGGACGAGTACTTCATCCTCAACCGACAGACGTTCCGCAACACGGTCTACGACTTCTATCGGCGCAACCAGGCGCAGCTGGACGCGGGGGAGTTTCCCGAGGCCAAGCAGACCGAGCTCCTCGCGCGGCTCGATCTTCGTGGCTGGGACGAGCTCAACGAGAAGTACCACCTGCACAAGTTCAACCGGGGCTTCGACGGCAGCATCCGCGCCATCAAGCAGATCGTGAAGGAGTGCCGCGAGTGGAAGCACTCGGAGGACGAGGAGTTCCTGCTGCACGGGATGCAGCCGCTCTACCTGAAGTACCCGATGGTCTACGACCTGACGGACGACGAGCAGGACTTCCTGCTCCCCCAGCCCTACAAGCGCCCCCACCGGGCCGGGATGCTGACGCATCCGGCCTGGCTGATCGCCCACTCGCTCAATGACGCAACAGACCCCATCCGCCGCGGCAAGTGGGTCCGCGAGCGTCTGCTCGCCGGCGTGGTGCCCGACATCCCGATCACCGTCGACGCCACCGTCCCGGAGGACCACGGCAAGACGCTGAGGGAGCGGCTGGAGGTCACGGAGCGCCCCGAGTGCTGGCGCTGCCACGCCAAGATGAACCCGCTCGGCCACGCCTTCGAGGTGTACGACGACCTGGGTCGCTACCGGGAGACCGAGGTCATCGGGGACGGCAGCAGCAAGCCGGTGAACGCCCGGGGTGTCCTGGACGGCACCGACGAGCCGGACATCGACGGCGAAGTCGAGGACGCGTTGGACCTGATCCAGCGCCTTGCCCGCTCCGACCGGGCCCGCCAGTCCATCATCCGTCATGTGTTCCGCTACTACATGGGAAGGAACGAGGCGCTGAGCGACTCGAAGACCCTGATCGCAGCGGACGAGGCGTACGTCGAGAGCGGAGGGAGCTACCGTGCCCTGATCACGTCCCTCCTCACGTCGGATTCGTTCCTCTACCGCAAGGACGTCCGGCCCGCGGGCCGGCAAGGACAATGAACTACTCACGACGCGAGATCATGAGGGGGCTCTCCCTCGGGGTAGGCAGCGCGCTGCTCTCCCCGTTGATGCGGCACGTCCAGCTCCAGGCAGACGGCCGAGGGGACCTGTTCCCGAGCCGCTTCGTCTTTGTCGTCAAGTCCAGCGGCATCGTGCCGGAGGGGGTCACCCCGGCGGCCTTCAAGAGCGCAGGCGCGAGCCCCGACCTCGTCAACGCGGACCTGAGCCGGGTCGCGCTCCCGGAGTCCATGGGCGCCCTGGAGCCCTTCAAGGACCAGCTCTCCATCGTGCAGGGCCTCTCCGGCAAGATGTGCCGCGGCGGGCACTCGAGCTACTTCGGCATGATGGCGGCGTACATGACCGGCGGCGAGTTCGACGCGGGCACGGTCGTGCGGGCGACCGCGGACGCCGAGCTGGCCAAGCTCAACCCCGCGCCCTTCAACCACGTGGCGCTGGCCGTCAAGGGCAAGGCCCTCGGCAAGGGATACGGGGGCACCATGTATCCCGGCATCACGGCGGTGGGCCCGGGCAAGGAGCTGCCCTTCCAGGGGTCGCCCGACGTGGCCTATGAGCAGCTCTTCGGCTCCGCCGTGTCCGCCACCGAGAGCGGCCAGAAGCGCTTCCGGCTGCAGCGGAACCTGTTCGACTTCATGGTCGACGACCTCAAGAAGGTGCGGAAGGAGATCCCCTCATCGGAGCGCGGCAAGCTCGACGCCTACCTCAACTCCTTCGAGGAGCTGCAGGTGCGCCACAGCCGGCTGTCCGGGATGAAGCGCCAGATCAAGGAGCACGCCCCCGCGTTCTCCGACAAGTTCACGGCGGAGCCCGAGGAGCTCCGCCAGGAGGCGCACTTCGACCTCGCCGCGGCCGCGCTGATCGCAGGCTTGACCAACGTCGTCACGATCCGCCTGGACAACATCAACACCACCTACACGCAGCTGGGGATCGACAAGCACAACCACGGCATCGGGCACGACGAGGGCACGCGGCCCCAGGCCGAGTACCGCGACATCATTCGCAAGCACCACAGCGGGCTCCTGGCGGGCCTTGCAGGGAAGCTGAAGGCGGTCCCCGAGGGAGACGGGAACCTCCTGGACCGGACCATGATCGTCTTCCTCTCCGACTCGGGGGACGCCCACCACGGCTCCTGCTTCCAGTGGCCCTACGTGGTCGTGGGCGGCTGCAGCGGCAAGCTGAAGCTACCGGGTCGATACCTGCGCTTCCCTGAATACGGCGAGCCCGGCTGCCGCACCATCGCGGACTGGTGGACCACCGTCCTCAACGCCCACGGCAATCCGGTCGGGTTCTTCGGCAACGAGGACCTCGTGCTCAAGCAGAACGGCGTCTCCCACGCCGGGCCGCTGACCGAACTCCTGGCGTAGTCACGGCGGCGCCTCGCCCGACCGAAGCCACGGGGGGGGCAGGACCCGGTGGGCGACGCAGGGGCCGAGGGTGGCCGGGGAAACCGCAGGTCGCGGGAACTCCCCCGGGCCTGGCGGCATCAGCGCGGCAGCCGCACCCCGTGAGCTACGGGGCGGCGCCAGGCGCTTGCAGAACACCGAAACGACTCCCCTCCCCCAGAGCACCCGCGCCCAGCCGGTCGTTCGGGGGACGAATCTCGCTGACCTCACGAGGCTCTACGACCCCGAGGTCATGCTCGTGACCGCTCCGCTCCCTCCGGGTGACGCGGCGCTGGCCCACGCGCAGGCCATGGCCGAGGCTGGTCCCCGGAGCTCCCAGGTTCAGGTCGCCACGCCGGACGGCGAGCCCACCGCCGGAGCCCTCGACCAGCTCGCGCTCGCGGACGAGCCAGGCGCTCGAGCGTGGGGCACCTACCTCGAAGAGGTCACCGCCGTCTTCGCCGAGCTCCTGGGCGCCCACGTGGTCGGGGTCCGCCAGGTCGTCGCGGACGGCCCCCACTGCCCGCGATTCCACGTGGACCAGGTGGTGGCCCGGGGCGTGCTCAACGTACTCGGCGCCCGCACGGAGTGGCTCGACGACCGCGACGCCGACCGGACGCGGCTGGGGCATGCCGGTGGGCCCGACGACGCCACCTCAGGCCTCGTCCATCGCTGGGATCGGCTCGGGCGCGCCGGGTGCGGTGAGCTGGCGGTCTTCAAGGGGACGGCCTGCCCCCACGCGTCCGAGCGCGCCATCGTCCACCGCTCCCCTCCCTCAGACGGGAGCCCCCGGGTGGTCCTCACCCTGGATTGGATGGAGTGAGGACCCAGGGCGCCCCAAGGGTCTCCCCGTGGGTTCAGCCCATGGCCACGAGGCGCCTGCTCCCTGGGAAGGCAACGAACCACCACGGAACCCACCATGGACATCACCACCTACACCGGCTGGCGCGAGTGCATCGAGATCCACTGCGGCATCCCGCTGACGCCAGCGTTCGTCTCCGAGCGCCTCACTGAACTGCGAGACCGCGCACATCCGAAGACCAAGGAGTTCGCCAAACACTACGGCGACCACCATCTGGAGCGCACGATCGGGTGGTTCGAGCAAGCTGAAGCCGAGCTCGCGAGCAGCTGATCCGGCCGCCCTCCGCCCCTGGCGCAGCCCCGGGGTCAGCGCCCGCTCGCGGGCCAGGCCGGCTCAGTTGAGGATGACGTAGTGGACATCGACGCCGTGGCGCGTCATCACCCGCGTGGACATCTGCACCGGGTCCGGCGGTGCCCCGACGCCAGCGAAGCTGACCTCGAGATTCTGGTCATCCAGCCAGCTCACCTGGATGCCCTGGAAGCTACTCCAGGTCTTGTTCTTCCCCAGCAGCCCGTCGAATGGATCAAGGGGCTCACCGGCGGGATTGAGGGTCACGTTGTGGAACGTGTAGCCCGCAGCCCCGCCTCCTTCGCAATAGAAGCTCGTCGCGACCTTGGTCCCGTCCGGGCTGGCCACTTGCTGGAGCACCTCGACCGTCGGCTCTTCCCCTGCGAAGCACCCCACGCTCACGGCGAGGCCGACGGAGGCGACGGCGGTCCAGGGGTTGAGGAGGCGACGAATCATGGTGTTCCTGTGGGTTGAGAAGGCGAGCGAGGGCGGCCTCAAGGCGCCGGCACAAAGCACTGCCCGGCAAAGCTTCCGTGATGGTCCTCCATGGGAGCCCTGGCGTCAAGCCCGGGCCAGACCAGCGGCCATCAGATGAGCAGCGGGAGACGACCCCTCGCGGGGCCGTCCGGTCCCCCTCTCTCGTCGAGGCTCAGCGCGACCAGCTGGACATGCTCTCGATCAGGTAGGTGAGGAGCTCGGAGACCTTGACCTTCTCCTGCTGCATCGAGTCACGGTGCCGGACCGTGACCACGTCGTCCGAGAGCGTGTCCCCGTCGACGGTCACGCAGAAGGGCGTGCCGATCTCATCCTGGCGACGATAGCGGCGGCCGATGGCGGCCTTCTCGTCGTAGAAGGTGCTCATGCGAGCCTTCCCGAGGAGCGCCTCGATCTCGCGGGCCTTCTCGGGCATCCCGTCCTTCTTCACCAGCGGGAACACCGCACACGTGATCGGCGCGATCTCGGGGTGGAAGCGCAGGACCACGCGGGTGTCCTTCTCCAGCTCCTCCTCCTCGTAGGCGTCGATGAGGAAGGTGAGCGCCATGCGGTTGATGCCGCCGGCGGGCTCGATGACGTAGGGCGTGTAGTGCTCCTTGGTCTGCGGGTCGAAGAAGACCAGGTCGGTCCCGGAAGCCTCGCTGTGGCGCTTGAGGTCGAAGTCGGTCCGGCAGGCGATGCCCTCGAGCTCGCCCCAGCCGAAGGGGTATTCGTACTCGATGTCGGCGGTGGCCGTCGAGTAGTGCGCGAGCTCCGAGACCTCGTGCTCCCGCATGCGGAGCTTCTCCTCACGGATGCCGAGCTCGGTGTACCAGTCGAAGCGCGCCTTGCGCCAGTAGTCGTACCACTGCTGCTCCTCGGCAGGCGGCACGAAGAACTCCATCTCGGCCTGCTCGAACTCCCGCGTACGGAAGACGAAGTTGCCGGGCGTGATCTCGTTGCGGAAGCTCTTGCCGATCTGCGCGATGCCGAAGGGCGGCTTCTGGCGCGACGACTCGAGGACGTTCTTGAAGTTGAGGAAGATGCCCTGCGCCGTCTCGGGCCGCAGGTACGCGATGTTGTCCTCGCTCTGCAGGGCCCCGATGTACGTCTTGAACATCAGGTTGAACTGCCGCACCTCCGTCCAGTCATCCGTGCCGCTGATGGGGCACTTGATTCCGGCCTCGGCGATGAGCGCGCCCATGGCGTCGTTGTCCCCGAGCGCCGCGTTGAGCTTCTCCTGCAGGGCCGCCGCCTGCTCCGTACGACCCTTCTTCTCGTACTTGGCGATCTTCCCCTCGATCAGGTGATCGGCGCGGTAGCGCTGCTTCGAGGTCTTGTTGTCGATCAGCGGGTCAGAGAAGCCGCCCACGTGGCCCGAGGTGATCCAGGTCTGGGGGTTCTGGATGATGGCCGAATCCAGCCCGACCACGTCGGTGCGAGCGGTGACCGTCCGCGACCACCAGGCGTCCTTGACCCGGCGGAGCAGCTCCACGCCGAGGGGCCCGTAGTCGTACGTGTTCCCGATACCCCCGTAGATCTCGGAGGCCGGGAAGACGAACCCCCTGCGCTTGCAGAGGGAGACGATGGTGTCCATGAAGCTGGGCTTGGGCTTCGCCATGATCAAATACGCGCGAGGAGGAGCGAGGGAGCGGGCCGGGGAGTCTATCGGCCGGACGCGCCGGAATCGTGCGCCCAGCCCCGAAGATGGCAAGCTCTCCCCCATGAACGACGCCGCGCGAGAGCTGGTCCGGTCCCTGGGCCTCCAGCCCCACCCCGAGGGTGGGTTCTACCGGGAGACGTTCCGCTCCGCCGTGGAGGTCCCGGCCCACGGCGGGACACGGAGGGCGGTCACCAGCATCCTGTTCCTCCTGCCCACGGGCGCCCGGAGCCGCCTGCACCGGGTCAGGAGCGACGAGATCTGGCTCCACCAGCAGGGTGACGAGGTCCGCCTCACCATCGGTGAGGAGGAGGTGCGGCTGGGGCAGGGCGGCTCCGCGACGCTCCAGGCCGTGGTCCCCCCCGACGTGTGGCAGGCCGCCGAGTGCCTCCCAGGGGACGCGGGCTACGCGCTGGTCGGCTGCGTGGTGGCGCCCGGGTTCGAGTTCGATGACTTCGAGCTCACGGAAGACTGAGGCTCGCCGGCCCCCAGTAGGCTCGGGCCATGCGCTGGATCCTCCCCTTCCCCCTCGCACTCCTCACCCTCGCGGCCCCGAGCCGCGCTGACCTCCTCGCGGAGAAGGCCCCCGCGGAGCTCACCGGGAGCAAGACGGTGCGCCTCGCGGAGGTGCGCGGCGAGGAGATCCTCGCGGTCGGCAAGCGCACCTCCGCCGGCCTGCGGGTCGCCGTCCCGGCGCGCCCCGACTCGGATGGGAAGAAGAAGCTCTCCGCCGGCGGCTGGTTCCTCGTGGTCGAGGCCGACCTCCGCAAGGCCAAGGCCGACGCGGAGGTCTGGGTCCGCTGGAAGGACGCCTCCACCGAGTGGGCCGCGATCGACTGGAATGGCCTCGAAGAGGACCCAGAGAAGGAGGACCCAGAGAAGGAGGCCCCCGCGAACGAGTCCGCCACCGCACCGGTGGCCGGGCGAGTAAAGGCCGCGGCGCTCGCGGGGCGAGTCCTCGCTCTGGTTCCGCTCCCCGACGGCACAGCGCGGGAGCTCGACGTCGAGTTCGAGAACCGCGGGAGGAAGCTCTCCGTCCGCGCCGCGCGGGTCATGCGCTTCCACGACGCGCCGAGCCGCGCCATGCGCGGCAAGGCCAATGGCCCCTTCGGCCCCGACCAGATCGGCTGCGGCATGCTCGGCTTCACGGCCCTCACCGAGCACCAGCACACCGCGTTCAACCTGATCGACGTCCGGAGCGGCGGACCGGCGGCAGCAGCGGGCCTCCAGCGAGGGGACCTCGTGGTCGCCGTTGCGGGCAAGCCCCTCGGGCGGTCGAGCCTCGCCCCCGGCTGGGACTGGTTCGAGGGCAGCCACGAGGCGGCCCTCGGCCGGGCCATCGAGCGCGCCCTCGAGGACGGCCAGTCGACCGTGGAGCTCACCTACCTCCGCCCCGCGGAAGGACCCTCGCCGGCCGTCCGCACGGCGTCCATCTCTCTCCCCTTCGAGGGTCCCATCGGCCCCCGCTTCCCCCTCTCCGGCCCCGGCGCCGACCGCTTCCGCGCGGACCTTGTGGGCTGGGCCATCGGCCACCAGAAGCGCAACGGCTCCTGGCCCGGGACGGACGCGGTGAACCCGGCCGTGGGTGCGCTGGCCCTCCTGGGGACCGGCGACGACCAGCACCTGGAAGCCGTGAAGCGCTCGGTGGATCGGGTCATGGAGATGAACCCGAGCCCCTCCGCGATGAAGGGGCTCGCGTACTGGTCCATCGCCTTCCACGGGATGCTGCTGTGCGAGTACCACCTGCGGACCGGCGACGAGAGCGTCCTGCCCTGGGTCGAGGAGGCCGCCCGCTGGCTCCCCACCACCACCCACGAGTGCAAGTGGGGCATGCAGGCCTTCGGCCACGGCCCGGACGGCCTGCCCTACGACAACAAGGCGCTCATGGCCCCGGCAGCGCACCTGCTCGTGTTCGACGCCCTGGCGCGGCGCGCCGGGGTGGAGTCTCGGATCTGGGAGCACATCGAGCCCTACGTTCGCCACAGCTGGTCGAACCCCGACGACGGCGGGCACGGCGCCATGGGCTACAACGCGTCCTACCGGGACAAGGGCGAGTTCTGGTCCCGCACCGGGCTCTGCGCCCTGGCCGAGGTGCTGCGGGGGGATCGCGCCGACCTGGCCCCGCTCCTCTGCGTCCTCATGGAGGAGCGTCACCCCTGGATGCTGAACAGCCACGCCTACGGCGAGCCGGGCGCCGCCCTCGGGCTCCTCTCCCTGGCCGTGGTGAAGCCGAAGGCCTTCGAGGAGATCATCCCCCGGTGGCGCTGGCGCTTCCTCTGCTCGTGGGAGCCGGGCTACGGGCTGCGCTACTCGACGCCCCACATGGGGGCGCCGTACCTCGGGGAGGAGGCCATCGTGAACCTCGCCTACCTGCTGCTGCTCTCCACCGAGAACGACGGGCTGCTCATGAGCACCGCCCCGAAGTGAGCCGCGCGGAGGAGCCGCTCACTCGGCGAGCCGCGCCGCGTGGACGCGGGCCACGTCCCCCATGTAGTACGGGCTGGTGTGCTCGGTGGCCGCGATCTCGATGGCGGCCTTGGCCTCCTCTGGCCGACCCATCACCTCGTTGAAGAGGCCCACGTACAGGTAGGCGTAGAAGAGCGCCGACTCGCTCTGGGCTGTTCCGTCCGCCGCCTTCGCGGCCTCGAGCACGTGGATCGGCGTCGAGCGGCCGGCGAACATCTCGAGCACCTCCATCATGGGCACGCGGGAGTCCGGGGCCACGGGCAGGAGCCGCTGGCGGGCGGCGTCGACGCCGTCCGTGCGGGCGACGCAGAGGAAGTGCCAGGCGGCGTTCTCCACGTCATTGGCGTTGACCGTGCGGTGCAGCTCGAACTGCGCCGCGCCGTCGGCGTAGCGACCGGCGTAGTAGTGCGCGATTCCCCGCCGCCAGTGGTGGGCCTCGAGCCCCGGCTCGAGCGCCACCGCCGCGTCGAAGTCTGCGATCGCCTCGTCAAAGCGCCCGGCCTTGAGGTGCTCGTCGCCCCGGCGGTCGAGCTCGGACCAGGAGAGCTCCTCGACCTCGGGCTCAGGCTCCGAGGCGCCCGCGGTCTCGGCGCCGTCGGCCGCAGCGGGGCTCTCGGCGGGAGGGGCCACGGCGGGGGCCGCCGGGGAGGCCGCCTCCGCGGCCGAGGGCTCCTCCGCGGGCGTCGCGGGCGCGCCACACCCGGCGATCCAGAGGGCGGCCACGAGCACAGGCAGGGTCGACTGGGACTTCATGGGCGGAGTATGCCACCCGCCCCCGGCGGGCGCTCCCCCCCATGAACGGGCAGGGGCCGGCGCGGTCTCCCGCGCCGGCCCCTGCCGCCCTGGTCATCCAGCCTCGATCAGAGGCCTGACTTGCGCTTCTTGGGCGCGGGGATCAGCGGGACGGCGCGGACCGAGCCACGCTTGCCGCTGGCCGGCTTGGCCGCCGGCTCCTCCTCCCCGTAGTGGCCACGCTCGAAGTCCGTGACACCCATCTCCACGAGGAGCGTGTCCACGGCGCGGTCCATCGCTTCACCGCGGACGCCCTGGTAGCGGATCTTGCCCTCGGCATCGAGGACGTAGATCGTGGGCCATCCGGTGACGCCCCACTGGCTGGCGATCGGGCCGCCGGTGGAGCCACCGTCGAAGAAGCTACGCCACGTCACGCCCATCTCGGGCCGACGCTCTCTGTAACGCTTCTCGTTGTCGCTGTTGATTCCAACGAGAGCAAAGGGCTGATCCTCCAGACGCTTCACGAGCGTCTTTTCGTGCGGGATCATCGCAACGCACGGGCCTCACCAGAAGCCCCAGAAGTCCAGGACAGTGACCTTGCCCTTGAAGTCGGAGAGCTTCATGTCGTTGCCGTCGATGTCCTTGCCGACGATCTCCGGGGCCGTCATGCCGAGCTGCAGGCGCTCGACCTTGAACACCTGCCCGTTCGCCCGCTGACCGTACTTGGTCTCGGGGTAGGCCGCAGCGACGGCACGGTAGCGGTCGAGGGCGGGCTTGCGCTCCTCGAGGGTCCCTCGGCGGTCGTCCACGAGGGTCGCCCGGTTGTAGGCGGCCTCGGCGGCGACGTCCTGGCTGGAGGCCAGCTGCCCGATCATGACCAGCAGCGCGTCGGTGGTCTCCTGGGCCATGGCGTCGCCACGGCTGCGCATCATCACGGCGCGCGGGAGCTTCTCGTGGGGCGCGCTCGCGTCCGTGAGGAGCGTCACGATTCGGCGCGTGAAGTCCGACTCCTGCTGGGCCTTCGGGACGGCGTCGCCCGGGACATAGTGCTCGACGCACCACATCTGAGCACGGGTCGACCCCTGGGCCGCGGCCTCGTTGAAGCGGGGCCAGAAGTCCGGCTCCACCTGGGGGAGGCGCTCGGGACGCGGCGCGTTCGGGTCCTTCTCGTAGGCCGCACGCCAGGCGTTCGAGCGAGCCATGAGCTCCTCGCGCCAGTCGGCGTAGGCATCGTCGTACTCCTCTTCGAGCGCGATCACGGACTGCAGGAGCGCCTGAGCGTCCTGGTCCTGCGCTTGGAGAGGCGCCGCGAGAGCCAGGAAGCTGGTCGCGGCAATCAAGCTCATCTTCATGGTGCTGGTCTACGCCCTCGGGGCGCTGGGGTGGAGAACGCCCGGACGTGGATCGGTCCGGGACGCGTTGGCGCCGGGCCTGGCCCGGCACAGCTCCCAAGGTACCCCCGAGCACGCACCTTTGGACCCCCTATCTGCGGCGCGGGGTCACGGAACGCGCTCCCGGGGCCCTCCTGCCGGGCCTCCGGCGCGGAGTGACCCCGCGAGGCCCCCGCCCGCTCACCCAAGAGGATCGTTCCAGGGGTAAGAAGCCGCAGGGAATCGCCTAGGATCTCCGCGCCATGATCGAGGTCGCAGCAGCAACCGAGGCGGCCCCGGGGCCCTACGAGACCCCCTCCGGCCGTCGTCCCCAGGACTGGACGTCGCCCCTCGCCACCGCCGGCGGCGCGGACGCCGAGGTGGCCCGCATCGCGGGCAAGGTCGAGGACGGAGAGCGCATCAGCGCCGAGGAGGCCCTCCACCTCCACGAGCGCGCGGACCTCCTGACCCTCGGGCGCCTGGCCGACCTCGTCCGTCGCCGCAAGCACCCGGAGAACCGGGTCACCTACATCGTCGACCGGAACATCAACCCGACGAACGTCTGCCTGACCGACTGCGGCTTCTGCGCCTTCTACCGCTCGCCGGGTGACCCGGAGGCCTACGTCCTCTCCCGCTCGGAGATCTACGAGAAAGTCGGCGAGCTCGCGCGCCTGGGCGGCCGCCAGGTCCTCATGCAGGGCGGGCACCACCCGCGCGTCCTCTCGGAGTGGTGGGGTGAGCTCATCAGCGACCTCGCCGAGCGTTTCCCTGAGGTGAACAGCCACGCCCTCTCCGCGCCGGAGCTTGACCACTTCGCCCAGTACGAGAAGCGGCCCGTCGAGGAGGTCATCCGCGACCTCAAGGACGCTGGCCTCGGCAGCGTGCCTGGCGCGGGCGCCGAGATGCTCGTGGAGCGCGTCCGGAAGATCATCGCGCCCAAGAAGACCACCACCGACCGGTGGCTCGACGTGCACCGCAAGATCCACGAGGGCGGCCTGCGCTCGAGCGCGACGATGATGTTCGGCCACGTGGAGACGGCGGCCGAGCGGGTCGAGCACCTGCAGCGTGTCCGCGACCTGCAGGACGAGACGGGCGGCTTCACCGCGTTCATCTCCTGGACCTGCCAGCCCGACGGCGTGCCCCGTGAGCAGGACTACCCGGAGAAGGCCACCCCTGCGGTCTACCTGCGGGTGCAGGCCCTGAGCCGGATCTTCCTCGACAACGTGGAGAGCATCCAGACCAGCTACGTCACCCAGGGCATGAAGATGGGTCAGATGAGCCTGCAGTTCGGCGCCAACGACTTCGGGGGCACCATGCTCGAGGAGAACGTCGTGTCGGCCGCGGGCTGCTTCCACCTCTCCTCGGTCCAGACCGTGGAGCACCTGATCCAGTCGGCGGGCTTCACGCCCCGACAGCGCAACTCCTGGTACGGCCTGGTGGACGAGCGCCACGACGGGCCGGTCTTCCCCGCCAACCGCGAGGACGCTGCACCGGGGGTCCAGGCATGAGCGCTTCCCTCCAGAGCGAGGCCATCCGGGCCCAGGCCGCGGCCGCCGGGATTGGCGACATCGCGGAGCGCGTGTTCGCGGGCGAGCGCCTGTCCAGGGAGGACGGGGTGCGGCTCTACGGGGCCGACCTGCACGCGGTAGGCGCGCTGGCCAACTGGGTCCGCGAGCGCAAGCACGGCGACCTGACGTACTTCAACGTCAACCAGCACATCAACTACACGAACGTCTGCAACAAGCTCTGCCGCTTCTGCGCGTTCCAGCGCCTCCCAGGGCAGGAGGGGGCGTACGTGATGAAGCCCGAGGAGGTCGCGGAGAAGATCCGCGCCCAGCTCGATGAGCCGGTGACCGAGGTCCACATGGTGGCGGGGATCTACCCCAAGCTCCCCTACGAGTACTACCTCGACATCCTGCGCGCCGTGAAGGAGGTCCGCCCGGCCATCCACATCAAGGCGTTCACGATGATCGAGCTGATGCAGATCGCGCGCCGCGCCAAGAAGCCCCTGGCCGAGGTCCTGCCGGAGCTCGTGGAGGCGGGGCTCGGCTCCTGCCCGGGCGGCGGGGCCGAGGTCTTCTCCGACCGGGTCCGCGACGAGGGCTACGACAAGAAGAACACGGGCGACGAGTGGATTGACACCGCCCGCACCGTGCACCAGGCCGGCCTCCACTCGAACTGCACCATGCTCCACGGTCACATCGAGACCGTGGAGGAGCGCGTGGATCACCTGGACCGCCTGCGCCTCCTGCAGGACGAGACCGGCGGCTTCCAGACCTACATCCCCCTCAGCTTCCACCCGGACAACACGGAGTGGAGCCACCTCCCCGGCCCCACCGCCCTGGAGGAGCTCCGGGAGATCGCCGTGAGCCGCCTGCTGCTCGACAACATCGACCACATCAAGGCGTACTGGATCATGCTCTCGATCCCCGTGGCCCAGATGGCGCTGGCCTACGGGGCCGACGACGTGGACGGCACCGTGGTCGAGGAGAAGATCTACCACGAGGCCGGCGCCACCACCCCCCAGCAGGTCCTGCGCGCCGAGCTCGTCCAGTGGATCCGCGACGCGGGCCGCATCCCGGTCGAGCGCGACACCATCTACAACGTCCTCTGGAGCGCCGACGAGGCCCTCGCCCCCGTGGGCGAGACCGCGCCCGTCGCGACGGTCTGAAGCGCAAGGACCCGGAGCGCGGCCCGTACCATGGGCCCATGAGCTTCTCCGGCCGGCTGACCTCCCTCGTCCTCTTTGCCTCCCTGAGCTCGCTAGCTCCGGCGGCGCAGGATCTCCCCAACGTCGTGATCGTCTACGCGGACGACCTCGGCTACGGCGACCTCTCCTCCTACAACCCGGACGCTGCCTACGAGACGCCGCGGCTCGACCGGATGGCGGCGGAGGGGATCCGGTTCACCGACGCCCACAGCCCCTCGACCATCTGCTCCCCCTCGCGGGCGGGGCTCTACGCGGGACAGCTGATCTGCCGGACGGGCCGCGGCTCGCGGGCCTTCGAGGGGCCCGGGGGCCCGAGCTACCTCGAGCCGGGGATGGTGTCCATCGCGGACATGGCCCGCTCGCAGGGCTACCGCACGGCGGTCTTCGGGAAGTGGCACGTGGGGCTGACCTGGTTCGACGGCGAGGGGAAGCGCCTGGGCGGCGGCTTCGAGAACTCCCTGAAGATCGACTACGAGAAGAGCACGCCCCTGCTCGACGGTCCGAACGCCCGGGGCTTCGACGTGTCCTTCGTGACGCCGAACTGCCCGACCACCGACCCCCTGTACCTCTACCTCAAGGACGGGATGGTCGTCACGCCCGCCAGCGTCCGCCACAAGCGTGACCGCCTCCCGAACCCCGGCGGCAAGTGGCGCTGGGACAATGACGAGGGCTGGATGGCGCCGGGCTACCGATTCGTGGGCGCGGACCAGCTCTTCCTGGAGAAGGCCCTCGCCTTCATCCGGGCCCACCGGGAGCAGCGCCCAGGCGAGCCCTTCTTCCTGGTGCTCTCCACCCAGATCTCCCACGCGCCCGTCCTGCCCTCACCCGAGTTCGCGGGGACCTCCGGCGCTGGGGCGCGCGGGGACTTCGTGCGGGAGCTCGACCAGATCACCGGCCGGCTCCTCGACGCCCTGGCCGAGCTGGAGATCGACGGGGACACGCTCGTGATGTTCAACTCGGATAACGGTCCGGAGACGGTCCACACGCGCTGGATGCGCGAGGACCACGGGCACGACGCCGCGGGCGGGCTGCGCGGCATGAAGCGCGACGGCTGGGAGGGCGGGCACCGCGTCCCCTTCATCGCGCGCTGGCCCGGTCACATCCCCGCCGGTCAGGTCTCCAGCCAGCTCACCAACACCACCGACCTCTTCGCGACCGTCGCGTCCCTCGCGGGGCACGAGCTCCCCGCCGAGGTCGCCGTGGACAGCTTCGACATGCTCCCCGCGATGCTCGGCCTGCAGGACGACGCCGACCCGATCCGGCCCCATATGCTCACCCAGAGCTTCCGCGGCGAGTTCCAGCTCCGGGCGGGTCCGTGGAAGTACCTGGACCACGCGGGCTCGGGCGGCAACAACTACTCGAAGGGCTGGATGAAGGAGTACGCGCTCCCCGAGGGCGAAGGCGAGCCGCCCGTCGGCCAGCTCTATCACCTCGGCCGGGACCCCGAAGAGGTGACCAACCTCTTCGATGCCGAGCCCGAGCGGCGCGACGAGATGAGGGCGCTCCTCGCCCGCCTGACCTCAAGTGAAGGTGGACGAACCGCTCCGGTGGCGCGCCCCCCCATGGGAATGGCGGCCATCCGCGAGGTCACCCGCGAGGGCGACCCCTCCGGGCGTTGAGGGCCGGTCCCTGCGGAGCGACCTCGGCCCTCAGTCCTTCGCCGGCTCCAGCGCCACGGCGTCGGCGATGACGTAGCCGTCCGTCCCGCGGTTGGAGAGCTCCACGACCACCTCGCCCGGCTCGAGCTCCCACTCGCCGAGGACCTCGTAGGCCCCCTGGGCCGGAGCCCGCCGCTGATCCAGCTCGAAGCGCCCGAGCACCTCGCCCGCCCGGACCTCCACCGGGACCGCGGAGGCGCGGTTCCCGCTCGCGGTCCAGGCGATCCGCACCTGGTAACGCCCGGCCTGCGGGACCTGGAGCCGATAGCGCACCGACTGGGTCCCCTTGCGGACGTTGCCGTCGTGGCGGTAGCCCGTCCCGAACCACCCCCCCACCGACTGGCTGAGGGTCTCGAAGCCCGCGCGCTCGGCCGCGTCCTCGTCGACCACGATGGTCCCAAGGCTCTCGAGGGCACGGCCCTTCGGCCCCTCCTTCACCGGAGGAGGGATCAGCACCTGCCCATCGGCCAGCAGCCGCTCCTCGAGCCGCGCACGGTCCACCGCCTGGACGCTACACCTCGACCGTACGGCGTGGACGGCCGCGGTCGCCGCCGACTGGGCGAGGATCATGAACACGGGCTCCATACGGATCGAGCCGAAGGCCACGTGGGTCGCGGAGGGGCAGCAGACCACGAGCAGGTTCTGGCACTCGGCGCGGACGGGCGTCAGCGCGTCGTACCCGATGCGGAATGGCCGCGGGACGCGGACCTGCACGTCCCCCTCGTTGCGCACCTGACCCGAGGCGTCCACGTAGCGGCGTACGTTGTGGGAGTCCATGGTGTAGGCGGCCAGCCCCACGGGGGACGCCGCCACCTCCGCGCTGCGGCAGTGATGCTCGGTCATGACCAGCGCCCCCCTCATGCGCCGCGCCTCGCGGACGTAGAGCTGAGGCGAGTACCCACCCGTCTCCACGAACTCGTCCTTCGCGGGCCCCCACCGCCCGATCTCCGCGCGAATCTCTGCGGGCACCCGGTCGCTCGAGACCAGCGTCCAGAGCAGCCCCTCGGTCCAGCGCCGGTGGCCGCGATAGAGCTCTGCCCGCTCCTCGTAGCTGGCCTCGGCCCAGGGCTCGCTGTGGCCGATCCAGTCGAGGGACACCCCGCGGTTGTTGTTGGTGTCGGTCTTGCGGTTCGGCATCCCGATCGGACTCCACGGCGCGCGATCCGCGCCCGCCTCGAAGTCGCGCAGCAGGAGCTCGTAGCGAGCGGCGTCGTAGCCCTCGGGCTCGACGATGGGCAGCCGGTTCTCCGGGTGGTCCGTGAAGCAGAGCCGCAGGCAGTAGGCCTGCACGTTGCGGTCCCCCTCCCCGTCCACCCGGGGCCCCTCCAGCCCCACCTCCGGCAGCAGGCCGCTGGTGGGGTCGCCGGGGCGCACCCACGGGTCGACGCCGGGGGCGAACTGGTGGTAGCGGGCCAGCGCCGTGCGCACCCCCGCAAGCGACTCACCGAACTCCGCCTCCCCCTCGCGACCCACCGTATAGCTGACCCCGGCGAGGGCCATGAGGTCCCCCTCGTAGGTCGCGTCCATGAACACCCGCCCTTCGATCCGGCGCCCCGACTCGGTCTTGATCCACTGGATCGAAGGGCCCTCGCTGCCCTCTGCCGTCGCGAGCCCGATGCCGCCGGGAGACCGATCCAGGCGTTCGCCCCGGAGGACCGTGACGCCGTACTCCTCGATGAGCCCCTCGAAGATCTGCTCGGCCACGTGGGGCTCGAACGCCCACATGACCTCGCCGTCGCTCGCCCGGGCGCCGCCGCGGTACGCCTCGGCGCGCTCCTGGCGCCAGGCCTCGGGCCGGTCGTAGTGGCGCGAGACGCGCCGGTAGAACTCGCGCGAGAGCCCCCCGACTGCGCCCTTGTGCCCGATGTCGGTGGCCCCCAGCCCGCCGCTGGAGAGCCCCCCGAGCCGGCCGTCGGGGTCCACGAGCCACGCGGTGCCCCCCATGCGCTGGACCTGGCAGGCCGCGATCACGCCGGCGCTCGTCCCTCCGTAGATCACCACGTCTGGCATCGGCTCCTTTGGAGCGGAGAGACCACCGAGGCAGAGGAGCAGGGCCTGGATCATGGGAGCGTGAGGGGATGCTGGGGAGTTCCCCGGGGATTCAGCGGCCTTGCGATCCGTCCACGTCCCCTTCGGCGGGCGCCCGATGGAATCGCCAGGAATACAGGTCACCATCCCTCAGGTGGAACCGGAGCCGAACCGGCCTCCCCTGGAGGGTTCCGAGGTCAGCGTCTCCTGCCCACCGGGCGGCGCCACTGACGTCGTTGCCGATGAGCTCCACCGCCGCGTCGAGGCCGAAGCCCGGGATCGCCTCCCCGTCCGCCTCGACGACCTCGACCCGGAGCCCCCCTGCAGCAGAGGTGGCGTAGTTGAGCTCGAGGGCGTCCCCCTCGAAGCGCAGGGCCTTGGTGGTGAGGACCCCGCCCGTGAACCCCGCGTGGAGGCTCGCGATGCCGTCGAGCCTCAGGGAGTAGCGATGCAGCGCGGCGGTCGGCTGCGCGTACTTCTGGTTGACGTAGAGCGACATCTCCGCCGGCCCCGTCTGGACCAGGTTCAGGGCCGGATAGTTGGAGCGGGAGACCCAGTTCTCCAGGCCGACTCCGGGTCGAAGGAAGGCCTCCCTGAACGTCCGGTCGTAGGTCAGCCCGCCGCGGGAGGTCAGGAGGACGGCGTCGGAGCAGTCCCGGAAGTACCCCGGGTCGACCCCGAGCCGGGCGGCACCTTCGGCGTCGAGGACCGCGCGCCCGGGCATGAAGCGGGCGGCGATGGCGACGTAGACCCTTGGGGCGCGGAAGTAGGGGTGGGTCTGGTTGGTATAGATGTGCTCCAGGCCCTCCCCCGTGAACGCCATGGGCCGCGACTCCGTCCAGGTCAGGAAGTCCGTGGAGGTCGCCCGGCTCACGGAGCGGAAGCCGGTGTACTCCTCGCCCGTCCAGGTTCGCATGTAGCAGGCGTAGCAGCCCTCGGCCTCTGACCAGAACGCCACGTTCTGGGAGTCGAACATCCCGTCCGTCATGAGCGGCGCCTGCCGCACGCGCTCCCACCGGAACCCGTCCCCCGAACTCCACCCCACGAGGCCCGAGGCCTCGACGCCGCTCAGCGCCTTGAAGCGCTCCCCCGCAGGGACGCCGGGCCGGGTGTCCAGGAAGGGACTGAAGTTGTGGGAGTACGGCGGGTCCTCCGCGAGCACGACGTTGTTGTCGCGAGTCCCGGATACCTCGAAGAGGCCGAGGGACGGCCGGCGCCACTCGAGGCCGTCGTCGCTCACCGCGACGCACGTCCGCTCGAGGTCCGAGCCGTCGGCCCCCGCCTCTCCGAGACCGCGGTAATAGAGGAGGAAGCCCCCCTCGTGGGCGATCACCGTCGAGTAGCCACAGAAGCGTCCTTCCCACGGGGCGTCGAACTCGAACACCGGACCCTCATCCCTGGGGATCCCGAGCCGGAGCTCGCAGCCGTCGGTGGACTCGATCAGGTGCCGATCCACGAAGAGCTGACGGTCCTGACCGATCGCGACGACCTCGCCCTGGGCGACCTGAAGGCTCGCCGCGGCGAGGAGGAGACTCTCGAGGATCATGGATGGAGTCTACCCACACGCGGTGGCCGACTTCACCGCCTCGGGGGCGAGGAGGCCTCGGCGCAGACCCGCTAGCGAAGGATCGCGGACAGGGGCATCGGCTCTCCGTCCGACTTCCAGCCCCCTCCCCGGAGCCCGAGCACGCCTGAGGGCGCGCCCTCGGCCGCCAGGATCACCTCGGCCACGAGGGTGAAGGGGCCTTCCCCCTTGGGCTCGAAGCACGTCTCCTGGGTGTAGAGCGAGGTTGTCCGCCCGCCCACAGCTCCCGACCAGACCCACTCCCCCAGGGGTGCGCGCTCCCTGAAGATCACGTCCCCCTTCGCGTCCTCGAGCCGGAGCTCGAAGGTGGTGGCGGACCAGGGTTCGGCCTGCTTCTCGATCAGCTCATCGCCGGAGGGCAACGGGAGATCGAGGTCCAGGTAGCCCACCAGCGCGACGCTGGGGAACCACTCCACCTCGCGCCGGATGACCTGCGCCCGATCGAGGTCGAGGGGTTCGGGCAACGTGAACCCGTAGCGCTCGGTCCCCACGGCCTCTCCGCCGTCCACGAAGGTGAACGCGCCGTTGGGAACGGGCTCGAGCTGGGGTCCCGACCCACAGCTGGGGCAGAGGAGGGGAGCGGGCAGGGCGAGCAGGAGCGGGGCGAGGCGCATGGCGGCGTTTGGCAGGGAGGAAGGGGCCGGTCGAGGAGGGCTTGGAGCGACACCGAGGCGATTTCCGTCCTTCCGCCAGTTCCACCGACTCCGGCCGGCGCGGCGCCCCGGTCAGCGAGCGGGCGTCGCCGGCGCGAGGGCCTCCACCGGAGTCGACCAGCGTCGCGTCCGGGTGCCCTTCGGGGTGAGCACCGGCCCGAGCCCGCCCGAGTGGAGTCCCTCCTCCACCCGAAGGGCCGCCCGATCCCAGCCCCACTTCTCCTCGACGACCACCCTCGCCCGCGCCCCGGCCGCCGCGAGCCGGCCCAGGTCGGAGGTCCAGTTCAGGATCACCTCCGCGAGCGCCGCCGGTTCGTCGTCCCGGAGCAGCGAGCCCGTGACACCGTCGTCGATGATCTCCCGGGCGGCGCCACGGTCGAGGGCCACTGCCGGGCACCCCGCGGACATGGCCTCGAGGATCGCGATGCCGAAGGGCTCGAAGCGCGACGGGCAGAGGAAGAGCGAGGCCTCCAGGTAGCGACGCTGGAGCTCGTCCCGGCGTTCACCGTCGAGGGCGCCGACCCACTCGACCCCGGGTTCGTCCACGGCCATCCCCGCAGGCCCGATCACCTGGAGGCGAAGGTCGGGTCGCGCCTTCCGCGCGATCCGGAACGCGTCGAGGACCAGGGGGCCGTTCTTCCGCTGCCAGTCGCGCCCGACGAAGAGGACGGTGCGGCCGTCATGGGGCGCCCGCTCCGGCAGGTCCAGGTCGAAGTTCGTCCCCGCCCCGGTGACCACCAGCCGATCGTGCGGGATCCCGTAGTCCTCCTCGAGGGACGCCGCGCACCAACGGGTCCGCGGAAAGAGCACCGTGCAGCGCTCGAGGATGTCCCGCTGCTGGGCCACGCACGCCTCGACCTCGAGGGGCGTGAGCCGCCCGAAGTCGTGCTCCCCCGCGCGGGCGATCTGGGCGAAGGTCGCGTCCAGGGCTGCCCCCACGGGGAGCGTCGCCCGGCCCCCGCGCGCCGCCGGAAAGAAGTCCGTCCCGTACATGAGCGCGGCATCGGCGTCGGCGCGGGCGAGGCTCCTCTCCGCCCGAGCGGATCGCAGCTCGACCGCGAGGGGCGACCAGCGGGCGCGGAGTCGATGCGCGGGCGCGCGGCGAGAGCGGGCGAGCTCCAGCGCGCGGGTCGCGAGGCTCGCCGGCCGCGGGAGGTCCACGTCCACAGCTCCCGCGAGGGACCCGAGCCCGTCGAGGGCGAGGAAGAGCTGCCGGGCTGACCCTGAGAAGCTGCGGCGACTGGTGGGGTCGCCGGAACAGAGTCCGAGAATCCGCGGCATGTCTGCGATCGTATCCACCGCACACCCAGCCCAGAAGCACTTCGACCCGGGGACCGCTCCGCCCTCCGCGAGGGATTGCCCTCAACGCGCCCCATGCCCGCGGCTCCCCGCGTGGCGCTGGACTCACGTACCGGGTCCAGCGCCCCCTCGCGCGGGGCGACTGTTGGGCCTCTGTTCAGGCTGGAGCACGAATTGCGGTGAAGAGGCCTCGGTCCCCTAGGCTGGAGGCTCCGCTCCCTCGCCCACCCCACCATGCTCGCCGCCGCTCTCCTCCTCCTCCCGGGACACCACGCTCCCCTACCGCCGCTCGCCCCACCCTCGATGGGCTCCAAGATCGAGTGGACCGCCGGGATCGAGGGCGCCCTGGAGCTCGCCGGCAAGGAACAGCGGGTCGTGATGGTCGCGCTGGGAGAGGCCGAGGAGGGCCGGACCGAGCTCCATGTCCGGGACGTCTACGCGGACAAGGTCGCGTCCAAGGCTGCGGCCGCGACGATCAACGTGCCCGCGTGGTCGTTCGGCGAGGACGAGGCCAAGAGGCTCCCGAAGATGAAGGGCGTCGAGCCGCGCAATCACCGCAACAACCTGGCCACGGTGCTGGAGCGGTGGGTGACCCCCAACGAGAGCGGCGTGGTCGCGCTCCCCCATCACCTGTGGGTCGGGCCGGATGGGACGCTGCTCCTCTCCTGCCCCTGGGAGATCTCCGCCGAGGAGCTCGCCTGGTGCACCGACGAGGCGCTCCGACGGGCCGGGGTCGAGGAGCGGCCGGAGTTGCCCGAGGACGCGCACCCGCCCCGGCGCCTGCTCGTGGGCGAGACGTTCCGGGTCATCGACGAGGACGAGCTGGGGCGCGGGCTGAAGCAGGCGGAGCTGGACGAGAAGCTCGGCGCGCTCAGCAAGCGCTTCATCGGCATGGGCGACCGTGGAGACGTGATTCAGATCATGTTCACCGCCGAGCCGGCGGCGTCGGACTTCCTCGCGAAGCAGATCGGCGGGTGGGACCTCGGGGGCGGCTTCGGCGGCGGCGGCGCGATCGTGGACGGCACGGTCGAGCTGCTGGGCACGATCTCCCCCGCCAACTTCATCGAGGTGCTGGCCGAGACCGCTCGCAGCCCGAGCGCGTCGAGGCGGACGCGCACCGCCGTGGCGCTGGAGCAGATCGGCAGCCGCGAGGGGCTCTCCATCGCCAAGAAGGGCTGGAAGTCCGAGAAGGACGAGGGCGCGCGAGCCGAGTGGATCCGCGCCCTGGCCGCCTGCGGCCGGTCCGACAAGGGCAGCATCCGCACCGTCATCAAGGCGGCGGCCAAGGACGACAACCCGCTGGTCCGGCGCAGCGCCCTGATCGGGCTCGGATTCACCCTCCCCAACGAGGACGCCCTGGAGGCGCTGCAGGAGGCCCTCGGAGGACCGCTCGCAGAGGAACGGGACGCCGCCGTGCTGGCCCTCGCGCTGGGCCGGGCGCGGGACCAGGCCAGCCTCGTGCAGGGGGTGCTCGAGTCGGACCTCGAGGACGGGTCCCGGAGGGCCGCCGAGGCCGCCATGCGTGTCCTCGAGGGTGGCCCGCTCTATCCGCTCGCCGGCGAGTTCAAGCGGATCTCCGAGAGCGAGATCGAGCGGGGCCGGATCTTCTTCCGTCCCGTCGGCGACAACCTGGAGTCGATGGGCCGATGACGGCGCTGAAGGCCTGGGGGCGGCCGCTCGCCGTCCTCCTCACCGCGCTCGCGACGTCCCTCGCGGGGGCCGCCCAGGCACCGTCCCAGGGCCCCCCTGGCCCGGACCTGCGCCCCAACATCGTCCTCATCCTGGCGGACGATCTGGGCTACGAGTGCCTGGGCGTCAACGGCGGCGAGTCCTACCAGACCCCTCGCCTGGACCGGATGGCGGCGGAGGGCGTGCGCTTCACCCGCTGCCACAGCACGCCCCTGTGCACGCCCTCCCGGGTCCAGCTCATGACCGGGCGCTACTCCTTCCGCAACTACGTCCGCTTCGGCTACCTGAATCCGGAAGAGGTCACCTTCGCGAGGCACTTCCAGGACGCAGGGTACGACACCGCCATCGTGGGCAAGTGGCAGCTGACGTACGGGGACGTCGACCCCCAGCGGCCCGCGCAGCTCGGCTTCGATGAGTGGTGCCTGTGGAACACGAACCTGCCCCCCGGCTCCCGCTATGCGGACCCCCAGCTCGACAGCGGCGGCCAGATCCGGGTGCACGCCGGCGCCTTCGGCCCCGACGTGCTCTGCGACCGCGCCGTCGGCCTGCTCGAGCAGGAGCGAGAGGCCCCGCTCCTCCTCTACTACCCCATGGTCCTGCCCCACTCGCCGTTCGTTCGGCCCCCGGGGGTCGACGAGTCCGTCGAGGGCGAGCAGGACCGGTTCGCCGCCATGGTGCGCCACATGGACTCCCTCGTGGGGCGGGTCCTCGATGCGGCCGCGGGCGAGGAACGTCAGAGGGAGACGCTCGTGATCTTCGTCGGCGACAACGGTACGGACCGTCGGATCACGAGCCGTTGGGAGGGCGTGGACCGGGAAGCTGTGGACATCGTGGGCGGTAAGTCACGCATGAACACCCACGGCACCCACGTGCCGATGATCGCGTGGTGGCCCGGGCGCGTCGCGCCGGCAGCCTGCACGGACCTCGTGGACTTCACCGACTTCCTCCCGACCCTCTGCGAGGCCGGGGGCATCGCCCTGCCCGAGGCGCCGAGGATCGACGGGGTGAGCTTCCTCCCCCGCCTCCTGGGGCTCTCCCACGAGCCGCGCGAGTGGATCTTCTGCCACTACGATCCGCGCTGGAACGTCCCGGGTAAGCCAGGGCGCTTCGCCCAGGACCGGACGTACCGACTCCACCACGATGGCCGGCTGGTCCACGTCGAGCGTGACCCCCTGGGTGAGAATCCCGTGGAGGGAGATGGAGGAGGCTCCCGGCAGCGACTACAGGCCGTGCTGGATCGGATGCCCCCCTGGACGCCGCCCGACCGGGCGCGGCGCCCGAGGACCTCCAAAGACTGAGCTCCCCTTCCCCCACTCCCACGCATCACCATGTCCTCGCCGCTGATCGTCGCCTTCGCCGGCTCGTATCGTCCCCACTCGCTCAATCGCCGACTCCTCTCCGCTGCGGTCGCCCTCGCCGAGGAGGCGGGCGCGAGGGTGGACGTGGTGGACCTCGCGGCGCTGCCCATGCCGCTCTTCGACGAGGACCTCGAGGCCCGCGGGACACCGGAGACCGCCACCGCCTTCAAGGAGCGGCTCAAGGCCGCGGACGGCATCCTGATCGCCTCCCCCGAGTACAACTCCTCGTACCCAGCCCTGGTGAAGAACGTCATCGACTGGGCCACGCGCCCGGCCGCCGGGGAGGCCATGTTGGCCGCCTTCTCCGGCAAGGCGTGCGGGCTCCTCTCCGCCTCCCCCGGGGCCCTCGGCGGCATCCGCATGCTCCCCCAGCTGCGCCTGCTCCTCTCCAACATCGGCGTCCACGTGGTCCCCGCCCAGTTCGGGCTCGGTCGAGCCCACGAGGCCTTCGAGGAGGACGGGTCGCTCAAGGACGAGCGCTCCCAGGCCATGCTCAAGCAGGTCGTCACCCAGACCGTCGAGCTCGCGGGCCGCTAGTCAGAGCTCACGCCACCCGCGCCAGACCTCCTGGGGCGGGAGCGCGGCGCGGAGCGCCACGGGCTCCGGCCGCGTGGGGTGCGGCACCTTCAGGGACAGGGCATGCAGGGCCACGCTGCGGTCCGGCAGCGGCGAGGTGGCCCCGTACCGCAGGTCCCCCCTCAGCGGCGCGCCGAGGGACGCCATGGCCACACGGAGCTGATGGGAGCGGCCCGTGATCGGGGAGAGTCGCACGAGGCTCTCCCCGCCCCGACTCTCCAGCCGCTGGAAGCGGGTCTCTGCCCGCTTCGCCCCGGGCGTGTCGGGCTCCACCACGCGCACGGTGTTGCGGCTGGTGTCCTTGAGGAGCCAGTGCTCGATGACCCCCTCGGACTCCCGGAGCGGGCGGGACGTGACCGCCACGTAGGTCTTCTCCGCGGCTGCTCCGCGGAAGCTCTCGGAGAGCCGCGCCGACCCCTTGCTTGTCCGACCGAAGCACACCACGCCGCTGACCGGTCGGTCGAGGCGATGGACGACGCCGAGGAAGACCTCGCCGGGCTTGTTGAACTCACGCTTGAGGTAGGCCTTCGCGGACTCGAGGAGGCTCCGGTCCCCGCTCTCGTCCGGGACCACCGGGAGCCCCGCGGGCTTGGCCACGCCGAGCACGTGGTTGCAGCAGTGCAGGACGTCGAGGTCCATCACGCCCCCCTGGGGTTCGCCACGTCGTGGGCACAACCGCGGGCCCACCGTGCGCAGAAGCCGGCGGGGAGCCAGCGCCGGGCCGGGCCCCCCGGCTCCTCGCCGGGGGCCTCGGGGATCGCCAGCTCGCCGGCCTCGACGGACCCGCCGTCCAGGTCCCCGAACAGATTGATGAAGGCCAGCGGCGAGTAACCGACCGCGTAGGTGCTGAGCACCACCATCGCGACGGGGTTCGCCAGCTGGCCGGCGAGGTCCACGAGCTCGGCGAGGTGCTCCTCCAGACGCCAGACCTCGCCCTTGGGGCCGCGACCGTAGTGCGGCGGATCCATCAGGATCGCGTCATAGGTGGAGCCCCTTCGGACCTCGCGCCGGGCGAAGCGCAGGGCGTCCTCGCAAACCACGCGCATGCCGCTCCGACCCAGGCCGCTGGCCTCGGCGTTGTCCACCGCCCAGGTGATCGAGGCCTTGGACGCGTCCACGTGGGTCACCTCCCACCCGGCCTTCGCCGCCAGGACGCTCGCCGCACCGGAGTACCCGAACAGGTTGAGGAGCCTGGGTGCCTCGCCCTCGAGCTCGTGACCGAGGCGCTCAACGGCGGACCAGTTCGCGGCCTGCTCCGGGAAGAGGCCCACGTGCTTGAAGGGCGTCGGGCGGATGAGGAGGCGAGCGCCGACGTGGGCCACCTCCCACTGGGGCTGTTGCCCCCGCGCCTCGGCAGGCGCCCCGCGGCGCGCCTCCCAGCGACCGCCGCGGTCGGACTCCCGGACGAAGGTCAGGTCCGCGGTCGACCAGAGGTCCTCTCCTCGACGCCGCCCCCAGAGCGCCTGGGGATCGGGACGGCGGAGGACCACGGGGCCGAATCGCTCCAGCTTCTCCCCCTCGCCGCTGTCCAGCAGGGAGTAGTCAGCGAGGTCCGGGGCTTCGAAGACGGAGGGTTGCACGGGGAGCATGGTACCCGCAGCAGCGGCGCCGCATCGGGGGCTCAGGCGTGGACGCCGGGGGCCTCCTGCCCCGTGCGCTCCACCCACTCCGCGTAGTCGCCCGGGTACACCCGCGCGTCCCCGTTCGAGAGGTCCAGCACCCGGTTGGCCAGCCCGCGCAGGAACGTCCGGTCGTGGCTGACGAAGATCATGGTGCCCTCGAACTTGGAGAGGGTCTCCACCAGCATCTCCTTGGTGGCGAGGTCGAGGTGGTTCGTGGGCTCGTCCAGCACGAGGAAGTTGGGCGGGTCGAAGAGCATCTGCGCCAGCACGAGTCGCGAGCGCTCGCCACCCGAGAGCACCCGGATGGGCTTCTCGATCTCATCCCCGGGGAAGTCGAAGCACCCCAGCAAGTTGCGCTTCGAGGGCGTGGTGGCCGTCGGGAAGGCGCCGTCGATCTGCTCCCAGACCGTCAGGGCGGGGTCCAGCACCTCGAGCGCGGACTGGGCGAAGTAGCCCATCTTCAACGACGCCCCGAGACGCACGGCACCCGAGTCCGCCTCGATGACCCGGGCCAGGAGCTTGAGCAGGGTGGACTTGCCCGCGCCGTTCGCCCCCATCACGCACCAGCGCTCCCCGCGCTTCACCTCGAGGTCGAGGCCGTCGTACACGGTGTGGTCGCCGTAGCTCTTGTGCACGCCCGTCAGGGTCGCCACGTCGTTGCCAGAGCGCGGCGGAGTGCCCACGCGGAAGGGGACCAGCACCCGCTTCTTCGGCGGCTCGAGCTTCTCGATCTTCTCGAGCTTCTTGACCCGCGACTGGACCTGGGCGGCCTTCGCCGCGTGCTTGTCGAAGCGCTCGATGAAGCGCTCCTCCTTCTTCAGCATGGCCTGCTGCCGGCTGAAGGCGGCGTCCTGCTGCTGCGCCCGCACGAGCCGCTCCCGGTCGTAGAAGTCGTAGTTGCCCGAGTACTGCACGAGCTCGCCCGCATCGATCTCCACGATCCGCCCGACGACCCGGTTCATGAAGTCCCGGTCGTGACAGGTCATCAAGAGCGTCGCGTCGGTGGCCTGGAGGAACTTCTCGAGCCACAGGATCGACTCGATGTCCAGGTGGTTCGTGGGCTCATCGAGCAGCAGGACATCCGGCTTGCCGATGAGGACCTGCGCGATGGAGACCCGCATGCGCCACCCCCCGGACAGCGCGGCGAAGGGCCCCGCGATCTGCTCGGGGCGGAACCCGAGGCCGTTGAGGACCTCGTGGGCCGTGGACTCGAGCTCGTACCCACCCAGCTGAGCGTATTCTCCCTGGATCTCGCCGAAGCGCTCCAGGATCTCGTCCATGCGGTCCGCCTGCTCGGGGTCTGCCATCGCCTCCTCGAGCGCGCCGACCTCGGCGTGCAGGGCTCCCAGGCGGCCGCTCCCGGTGATGGCCTCGTCCAGCACCGTCCGGTCCGTCGCCTCGGCCGCGTCCTGTCGGAAGTACCCGACGGTCAGGTGCCGGGGGACCGTGACCTCGCCCGCATCCGGCTGTTCCTCGCCAACGATGAGCCGGAACATCGTCGACTTGCCCGACCCGTTGGGGCCGACGAGTCCGACCTTGTCGCCGGGATCGAGCTGGCAGGAGGCACTCGTGAGGAGCGCCTGACGGCCGAAGTGCTTGGAGACGTTGGAGAGGGCGATCATGGCGCGGGAGAGCATAGCCCGGCGCCGCCCGGGTGGTCCCGCAGAGGCCTACCGGAATAGGAACGGGCGAGGGCCGGCCCCCCATCGGGAAGCCGGCCCTCGCCGAGGAACCGGAAGCGAGCGCCCCCGGGTCTGCTGGACTCAGTCCTTCTTCGCCGCGGCCTTCGTGGTCTCGCAGCAGGCCTTGGCCTTGTTGGCGACCGTGGCGGCCTTCTCCTTGGTGGCGGAGCAGCACTCGCTCTTGGCGGCGGCCTTCTGGGCCTTCGCGCCCTGGCAGCACTCGGTCTTCGCCGGCTTGGCAGCGACCGTCGCGGCCTTCTCCTTGGTGGCGGAGCAGCACTCGGTCTTGGCGGCGGCTTTCTGGGCCTTCTCGCCCTGGCAGCACTCGGTCTTCGCCGGCTTGGCAGCGACCGTCGCGGCCTTCTCCTTGGTGGAGGAGCAGCACTCGGTCTTGGCGGGCTTCGCAGCCACAACGGCGGCCTTGGTCGTCGGGCAGGTCGAACCGCAGTCGCTCTTCTTCACCGCGACCGTCGCGGCCTTCTCCTTGGTGGCCGAGCAGCACTCGCTCTTGGCGGCGGCCTGCTGGGCCTTGGCGCCCTGGCAGCACTCGCTCTTCGCCGGCTTGGCAGCGACCGTGGCGGCCTTCTCCTTGGTGGAGGAGCAGCACTCGCTCTTGGCGGGCTTCGCAGCGACCGTCGCGGCCTTCTCACTGGCGCAAGCAGAGTCGCACTCGACGGTCTGACCGGCCTTCGCCGCCTTCGACTCGAGGCAGCACTCGCTCTTGGCCGGCTTCGCGGCGACCGTCGCGGCCTTCTTGTCAGCAGAGCAGCACTCGCTCTTGGCCGGCTTCGCAGCCACAACGGCGGCCTTGGTCGTCGGGCAGGTCGAACCGCAGTCGCTCTTCTTCACCGCGACCGTGGCGGCCTTCTCCTTGGTGGCGGAGCAGCACTCGGTCTTGGCGGCGGCCTGCTGGGCCTTGGCGCCCTGGCAGCACTCGCTCTTCGCCGGCTTCGCGGCGACCGTCGCGGCCTTCTCCTTCGTGGCCGAGCAGCACTCGCTCTTCGCGGGCTTCGCGGCCACAACGGCGGCCTTGGTCGTCGGGCAGGTCGAACCGCAGTCGCTCTTCTTCACCGCGACCGTGGCGGCCTTCTCCTTGGTGGCGGAACAGCACTCGCTCTTCGCGGCGGCCTGCTGGGCCTTGGCGCCCTGGCAGCACTCGCTCTTCGCCGGCTTCGCGGCGACCGTCGCGGCCTTCTTGTCAGCAGAGCAGCACTCGCTCTTGGCCGGCTTCGCAGCGACCACGGCGGCGCGGGACGTCGCCGCGCAGCATGTGCC
>JADHOC010000032.1 GCA_016779205.1 Planctomycetota bacterium
AGGACGCCAATCTCCTTGATCAGGTGTGAGGAGTCCTTGAGCGCCTTAGCGGACGGAGGATGGTCGTCTTCCTCCTTTCCGAGCGGCGGCTCTTGGTACAGGCCCGCAATGGTCGACCGAATGAAGTCTGCGTATGCCGCGTTGTCCTTGAGCTTCTCGTCTTTGGTGATCTTCTCGACAAGATCGCGATAGGCGTCGAACGACGCAGCTACCGTCTCCTTGAAAGAGTAGGACTCGTGTGTTCTCCGGGCCTTGCCGTACTGGACGGTCACGAACCAGATCAAGAGTCCCATCGGGATGGCGGCGATAGCTCTCGTTGTGAGAGGCCCCCAGTTGAATGTCTCTGCGTCGGCCTTGAGGATCTCGCTCACTTGCCAGACTGCGACGGTGACGAACCCAACGTATGCGAGGAGGGCGACGAACCCCAAGACGGTCTTCGTCCAGAACAACTCTTTCTGGCGCATCCCGAATGCCCTGGCTAGCGCGCCACTTGACACCAGACGGAACTGGTCCTCAATGCGCTCCTTGACCTCTTCCAAGAACGCCTGACGCTCCTTGATGTCCTCGTCGTACTTGTCCAGGGCAGTCTTGGTCGAGTCTCTGAGGCTTTCAATGCCCTGTCGGGTCTCGTCGATGTCCCCGTGCCACTCCCGCAGGTCTTCTTCCAGCGAGGTGATGGAAGCGTCGCTCTCCTTCGCACTCTTGTGAAGCTCCTCGATTCCGGCGGATAGCTCGGATGCACTCTCGTGTAGAGCCTCGGTGCCCTCCTGTAGCTCCTGCGCCTTGCCGTTGAAGCTCTCGGCTTCTGATGCGCTCTTCGCCGCTGCTGCGTTCTGGTCTTCTGCTTTTTGCGCTGCTTCAGCTACGCGATCACGCAGTTCTAGCCCCGCTTCAAGCTCTTCGATGTTCGCCCTGGCTTCGGAAAGTGAAGACTGCAACTGAGCTGTCGCGGCCCCGAACGCCTCCTCTTGAGATCCTGCGTCGATCAGGCGTGAAACCCAGAGCTTGCGGTGTAGTGCATCAACCTGATTCGAGAAGGTGCCGTGATGCCCGGAGACATCCTGAATGACCTGGGGGAGGGTGTTCGCTGCGGTCGTCAAGAACCTCTGGATCTCTGTGAGTTCGAGAGCGGGCACCGAACTGATTCGGTGGCTGCTGACCGCAGCCTCGAGAGAGGCGACGCAGAGTTTTAGGTGTCCCAAGCTCTCCTCAGCCTCATCGAACTCGCCTTCTTCGACTAGCGACTGCGCCTGTGGCAGGTGCGAGCTGATCGTCTCCAGCTGCGTTCGGATGGAGTCGACAATTGCCTCAATTCGTGTAGTCATCAGTTCTCTCTCCCAGAGTTGATGTTGGTATTTCCGTGACGGTGGCGTCGCGCGCTTTCAGCTGGTCTCTCTGGTGATGGCAGCATGGTGAAGGCTCACTAGGAGTGCCTCGGCTGCTTCCTGATCGGGCCCGTCAGGAAGCGTCGACTCCTTCATTTGGTCGTTGAGGGTCGAGGTCATCTCCTCGGCGAGCTGCAAGAGAGATTCGTAGTCGAGTCCGCCATCCCGGATTCCCAGTAGCCATTCGGCGTCAGGTCGGCGGACGATCAGCGTTGCCTTGGACAGCACCTCCTCGCCCATCTTCAAGAGCCGGATGAGGTGCATCGCGTGCTTCGTGTCGTAGCCGTGCCTGTCCTCAAGGACGGCGCGCTCGGGGTTCCGCTCCTTGCGCCATGTCTGGTAGTGGTGCCAGTGCTTGAGGTCCGCGTCGTACGCCTTCTGTTGATCCGTGTCCGGGAAGCGATAGCGACCGCCGCTGTCGTTCGCGCCGTACTCAGAGGGTTGCGGTTGAGTCTTTGGGGGATCGACCAGCCATCGGTGGTGGCGCTCCATCCGCTTCAACTGGTCCAGGGCGTAGCCCATGAAGCGTTGTCCCACCTGCTTCGAGAGAAACAGGTCTCGGGCCTCGACGAGCTGACGCCCCGCTTCGTTGACGAACAGGAAGTCGTCCTCGTGAGTGAAGAGAGACTCCATGATGTTCGGGTTGCCCTGGAGAGCGAGGCGGACGAACTTCGCCAGCGCGTAGGTGACGTGGTCACCGCCGTCGCTCTCGTGCTGCTCGAACTTGCTCAGCCCGAGGAGGTATCGAGCTGGGGGGATGCAGACGCCTCGCGTATCGGTGTCGCTGCCCTCGCGCGCCAGGCCATGCGCGCGAGATCCCGACAACGTCCGCAGGACGAGGTTGTCCTCCCAGAACTCAGCCACGACCCAACTCCATTCTCGCTCGGACAACGAAGTCATCGAGGTGGTCGAAGGAGGACACCTCATCGGGCAGTCGGCTGCTCTCGAACGCCTTGGCGAGGCGTTCCTGGAGGGAGTCCAGCGTCGCTCGGTAAGACTCCGCCTCACCTTCGGCGAGGGCTCCCTTCTCCTTGCCGGACCGCTTTCGCTCGATGAGACCGGGAATCTCAGGGACTCCGTACTCGTCGTTCAGCGTCGTCAGATTGGCCTCGATGCTGCCGGTGACCAGGGCGTGGATGCCGGTCAACAGGACGCGGTAGCAGTAGAGGAGTCTCTTGACGGTCTCCTCACCGCCTTCGAGGAGCTTGCGCTGATTCGACGCGAAGCCGTTGTAGTGGTGGTAGAGGTGGCGAATCACGCAGCCTTCGCCGATCGCTCGGAGTTCGTCGAGCCAAGGTCCTCCGTGGACGACCAAGGGTGAGAAGAGTTGCTCCAGTACGTAGCCGTTCCGCTTCGTCATCAGGCGAGCGAACTTGGAGACATCGTGGGCAACCCAGTCCAGCTCCAGCCCGTCGCGCTCTTCGAGAATCGAGATGGTCTCGTCGGGGGTCCGTAGCCGGAGGACTTGATCGAGGGGAGCCACGAAAGCACCCCGCAGGTCGTAGTCGCTGTCGGCGGACTCGAAGCCGTAGAGATGCGCGCCGCTGATCGTGGCGAAGAGCGGCTGCGGCCCCTGGCTCACGATCCGCTGGAGCGACGGGAGCTTGTCCAACGCGTCCTGACTCATCGCGTCGTCGTCTCCTTCGCCCCGAGCTGCTTCAACAGGGCCTCCAGGTCGCGGCGAGCGAAAAGGCGGTAGCCGTTGAGCGGGTGACGCAGGGCAGGCAGCTTCCCGGTCCTCTCCCAGTTCCTGATGGTCGAGGGGGAGACTCCGAGTAGCTCGGCGGCCTCACGGACTCTCAGGTAGTCAGCGAAATTCGGCATCCCCTAAGGGTTGCAGACCTTGCCAAACCCTTCAAGTCCGTGCCGATCTCATGTCAAGTGACAGACTGTCACATGCACCCGCGTCCGAGGGGGGTCTCGACCGCTCCAAGGGAGGGTGTAGGTAGGTCGGTTTCTTCTGTCACGGAGAGGGGCAAAACAGCCTGTTTCCGTGACAGATTGCTGCGGCGTTAGACCTCGGTTCCAATGAGCCAGGGGACCTCCCATCCCTGACCGAAGAGGCCGCCAATGGGGGCCTCAGCCGGTCTCACTGCCTCCCGTGAACCCCTCCCTCAGTTCTCGCAGCTCCAGGAGCCACTCCCGCACCTCGTTCCAACTCGGGAGGACTTGGGTCACCACCACTCTCTCCCCGGCGTTGAGAGGCCTCCCTTGAGCGAGGCTGCCTCCCCGGAGCGCGGGAGAGCGCCCATCACCGCGGGGCCTGCGCCGTAAGCTGGCGCTTCATGGGGAGAGAGGATCCCGCGCATGAGGCGAATCTGGCCTGGTCCGAAGAGGGCGTGCCCTTCGCCCCGGACTACGACGACGTCTACTACTCGCGCAGCGGGTTGGAGCAGGGTGACCTCGTGTTCGTCCAGGGCAGTGACCTGCCGGCCCGCCTGGGCCGCGGCGAGGCGGTCACCATCCTGGAGACGGGGCTCGGCCTGGGCGTCAACCTGCTGGCGGCCGTGCGCGCCCTGGCGGAGGTGGGGGCAGGGACCTTGAGCCACGCCTCCATCGAGCTTCATCCGCTGCCACCGGCGACCATGAACGAGGTGCACCGGCGGCTGGGTCGAGGGGACGAGGCCACCGAGGCCTTCCTGATCGCCTATCCAGAGCTCCTCGAGGAGGGCGAGGCGGCCCTCCGATTGGGGGACCATGTGGTCCCGATGCGGCTCGTCATCGGCGACGGCGCGGCGGCGCTCCGAGAGTTCGACCTGCGGGCCGACGCCGTCTTCCTCGACGGCTTCGCCCCCGCCCGCAATCCCGGTCTCTGGTCTCCCGAGGTCTACGCGGAGCTCGCGCGCCTCGCCCGACCCGGGGCGACCCTCGCGACCTACACCGCCGCCGGTGCCGTGCGCGCCGGGTTGGACCGGGCGGGCTTCGAGGTGGAGCGGCGCGAAGGCTTCGGGCTGAAGCGGCACCGCCTCGTGGGCTGGCGCCGCGCGGACGGCTGAATCGACGGGTCGGCCTCGCGCCCGGGGGAGCCGCCCTGGCGGGAGAAGGCAGAGCAGCTTTCGGTCTGCTGCCATAGCATCTGACCCATGCCCATCCCGCCGATCTCCCGCCGCCGTGTCCTCCGCGGCGCCGCTGCGCTTGCCACCTCCTCGGTCGCGGCTCCCTTCATCCGGACGCGACCCATCCGGGACCGCCTGAAGCTCGCGGCGATCGGCGTCGCCAACCGGGGGGCCGCCAACGTGGACGGCGTGCTCTCCCAGGACGTGGCGGTGATGTGTGACGTGGACTCCCGGATGCTGGAGCGCGGGCTAGCGCAGGTGGAGGCCGCCGGGCAGAAGCGCCCGAAGACCTACGTGGACTGGCGTGAGCTCCTCGACCAGGAGAAGGACCTCGCCGGCGTCGTCATCTCGACCCCCGACCACCTCCACGCCCCGATCGCCCGCGCGGCGCTGCGCCGCAAGATCGCCGTCTATTGCGAGAAGCCCCTGTCGCGGACCGTGGAGGAGGCGCAGCAGCTCCAGGACCTGGCGAAGAGCTCCGGCGTGGCCACTCAAATGGGCACGCAGATCCACGCCACCAACAACTACCGCAGGGTGGTGGAGGCCATCCGGGCCGGCGCGATCGGCGACGTGCACACGGTCCACGTGGTGTGCCGGAAGTCCTGGTCCAACGGCAAGTTCTCCGAGCCCAAGCCCGCGCCCGCGTACCTGGACTGGGACCTCTGGCTCGGACCGACCCCGGAGCGGCCGTACTGTGGCGGCGTCCACCCGGCCAACTGGCGACGGTTCTGGGCCTTCGGTACCGGCACCGTGGGGGACATGGCCTGCCACTGGGTCGACCTGGTGCACTGGGCGCTCGACCTGAAGACCCCAGTGGCCATCGAGGTCGAGGGGCCTGCGGTGGACCCGGTGGGCACCCCGGAGTGGATGCACGTGAAGTGGTCACACGCTGCGGAGGGGGCTCGCAAGGCCGTGGACGTCCACTGGTGGGATGGGGGCTCGGCGCCTGAGCTCGCCCCTCCGGGAGACAGCCACGTGTTCCTGGGGACCAAGGGGCGCATCGTCTCGAACTACTCCTCCATGAAGGTGGAGTTGGACGGAGCCGACGCCACGTGGGAGGCGCCTGCTCCCTCCATCGCCAATTCCCCCGGCCACTACGTCGAGTGGCTCGATGCCATCGAGAAGGGGACGCCGTCCAGTCCGCTCTGCAGCTTCGACTACTCGGGGCCACTCACCCAGACGGTCCTCCTGGCGACCGTGGCTTATCGCGCGGGAGGTCAGGCTCGCTGGGACGCCGGGGCGGGGTCCTTCGATGTGGACCCGAAGCTCCTCGGGAGCGAAGACCGGCCGGGCTGGGACGTCTGATCCCGCGGCGGGGCGCTCCCGGGGTTCACGCCCGGGGGTGGGCCTTCTCGTAGATCTCCTGGAGGCGCGCCACGGAGACGTGGGTGTAGATCTGCGTCGTCGCCAGGTGCTCGTGGCCGAGGAGCTCCTGGACTGAGCGCAGGTCCGCGCCGCGGTCGAGCAGGTGGGTGGCGAAGCTGTGGCGGAGGGTGTGGGGCGTGGCGCGCCGCGTGATCCCGGCCCGCAGGGCGTGCTTGCCGACGATGGTCTCCAGGCTCCGGGTGCTGAGCCGGCCGCCGGAGCGATTCAGGAAGAGCGCGTCGCCCGCCGCGGTGGTGGGGGCGGGGCGCTCCGGGTCGGAGAGGTGATCCGAGATCGCCTCCACGGCAAAGCGTCCGAGGGCCACGAGGCGCTCCTTGCGCCCCTTGCCGAGGACGCGCCCGACGCCGCGGCCGAGGTCGAGGTGGGCGCGATCCAGGCTGACGGTCTCCGCCGCCCGGGTGCCGGCGCTGTACATGAGCTCCAGGATCGCCCGGTCCCGTCGGCCGCCGACGGTCGAGGCGTCCGGGGCAGCGAGCAGCGCCTCGACCTCCGCTTCGGAGAGCACCCCCGGGAGGTGGCGAGAGCTGCGGCGCTGGCGGAGCCCGGTGGCCGGGTTGACCTCGAGGAGGCCCTCGTGCACGAGGCTCTTGAGGAACGACCTGGCGGCCGACAGCCGGCGCTGGATGGTGGAGCGGGCCAGCCCGCGCTCGTCGAGGTCACCGAGCCAACCGCGCAGGGCCCGCGGCGTGATGGAGTCATGCCCTGTGACGCCGCGACCGGCGAGAAATCCCACGAGGTCAGCGAGGTCGAGGCCATAGGCGCGGAGCGTGTGCTCGGACGCGCCGCGCGTGACGCGCATGCGCTCGATGAAGGCGTCCACCCGGGGCCAGAGGTCAGACTCCAGCTGGCGCGGCTCGGCGGCGTTCACCGGTCGCGGCGACGGCCCTGACGGCGGCTCGTGTCCTTGGACGGCTCCTTGGAGTCCACGGACTGCATGGCCTTCGCCTGGGTCCGGAGTCCCTCCAGCAGGACCTCACGGGAGCGGGGGTTGATCCCGGCGGTGAAGCCCTCTGCCTCGGACCGCGCGAGGGCCTCGGTGAGCTCCTTCCCGGCCGCGGCCTGCTGCTGCATGAACTCCTGGCAGCTCTCGACCTTGGACTCGAGCTCGGTGATCTGGGCCTGGAGGGCCGCGAGCGCCTTGTTGGGATCCTGCTGCTGGGCGGGCGCAGGGCCGAAGGAGAGCAGCGAGGCGATGAGCGCGCCGCCGGCGCACAAGACGGGTGTATGAAAGCGTTGCATGACCCCTCCTCTATCGGCTGTGGGGGCCGGCGGGTGAAGCGCCGAATGCTCCTGGCGTGGAGAGCGGCGCGCAGGGGGCGTTGGGGGCCCCCAGGGCCTACTCCGGGGCCTGTGAGGGCGGGGCGGGCAGGCGCCTGGACAGCCCGAGGGGCATCAGGAGCAGGGCCGCGCCGATCGCGTAGGGGGCGAGGGCGCCGAGGCCGTAATAGAGCAGGCCCCCGGCGATCGGTCCCACGACCCGGGCGAGGCTCCCGAAGCTCCTGAAGACCCCGAGGGCGAATCCCTGGCGATCGTCGGGGACGTAGCGGCTCGCGAGGGAGCTGAAGCTGGGCATCACCAGCGAGCTGCCCACCGCCACCAGCGCGAGCCCGGCGTACAGGACGGCGGCGGATTCGGTCCGGGTCACCGCCGCGATCACGAGGAAGCCAGGGAGCGTCAGGGCCATGCCCAGGCTGGCGACCTTCAGCTCGCCCACGCGGGGCACCAGCCGGCGGACGATGCCCCCCTGGACGAAGGCGATGGTGAGCCCGATGAAGACGAACATCCACGCGTTGTCGCGCGGGCCGTAGCCGAGGTGCTCCGCGGCGAGGAAGACCAGGGTGAACTCCATGGCGCCGAAGGCGGCGAAGTAGATGAAGTACGCGAGGTTCAGGGTGTGCACGCCGGGGAACGCCAGCCCCCCCTGGGCGGCGAAGGGGTTGAGGCTGCGCTTCTCGGGCGCGCCTTCCCCTGCGGTGGCCTCGCGGGTCTCCGGAAAGCGGAGCGCAGCCCAGACGAGGTTGACCAGGGCCAGCCCGAAGGCGATCAGGGCGGCGCCGCTGAAGGGGTTCACCCCCGCGAGGTCCGGGAGGGAGGTGGTCAGGTCCCAGCCCGAGGCGAGCCCGCCGAGCGCGGGGCCCACCACGAACCCGAGTCCGATGCCGGCGCCGAGGATGCCCATCCCCTTGGCGCGGTCCGCCTTCTTGTGGGTGTCGGCCACGGCCGCCGACGCGATCGAGATGTTCCCCGCCATGATGCCGCCCGTCAGGCGCGCGACGATGAGGAGGGCGAAGCTCCCCGCGAAGAACCACACCACGTAGGAGAGCGCGGTGCCCGTGAGGGTGATGAGCAGGATCGAGCGCCGACCGCGCCGGTCCGAGAGGCCACCCCAGAGGGGGGCGAAGATGAACTGCAGCCCGGAGTAGAGGGAGCCCAGGAGGCCGCCGAAGAGCACGATCACCGCGAAGCGATCCTCGACGAGGGTCTCGAGCCAGCTGGCGAGCCGCCCCACGAGGCTGTCCGCGCCCTCCTCGGCCACGTACCAGTCGAGCATCTCCGGGAAGAGCGGGAAGATGACGGAGAAGCCGACCATGTCGAGGAACACGGTCAGGAACACGAGGCCCAGCACGCCCTTGCGGGGGCCGGGCGTGGACTTCGGGGCAGTGGTACTCATGGTGGATGTTCCTCCGGGAACGCTCGGGGCGGTATAGAGTGCGGCTCCGATGGCCGAGGTCCAGACCGAACCCGCGCGCGTTCGCCTGAGCGGGCAGACCTTCGACCTCACGGAGCACGTGGGGCGAGGGTTGGATGTGCCCCGCGCGCTGCTGCGTCTTCGCGGGCGGCCCGGGCTGGTGGCCCTTGACAGCGCGAGCGGGGCGCCGGGGCGCTGGTCGATCGTGGCCTTCGATCCCATCGAGACCTTCTCCGGGGCGAGCGGCGCGGGGCCCGGCGGCGCCGGGCGGTCGGTCCTCGATGGGCTACGCCACGTCCTCGCGGGCCTGGCGTGGGAGGGAGAGCTCCCCCCCGGCCCCTTCAGCGGCGGGTTCATCGGAGCCCTCGCCTATGACCTTGGGGTCGAGGGGGAGCCGTTGGACCTCCCCGATGCGGCGTGGCCCCAGCCGCCCATCGCGGGCGGGATCTACCGCGACTGGGTGGTGTTCGAGCTCGATGACGCGGCGAGGGTGCGGGGCGCCCACCTCGTGATGGCCGACCGAGCCGGCACCGACGACGACGGCGCGCGCCGGGCGGCGAGCGTCCTCGAGGACCTGGAGGCCGACGCCGTCGGGCCGGCTCCCCAGTCGCAGACCACCTGCCGCCGACATGTCCCCTCAGCCGAGCACAAGCAGCGGGTGGAGCTCGCCCGGGCGCTCATCGCGAGGGGAGAGATCTACCAGGCCAACCTCTGCCACCGGGTGACCGCACCGGCCTCGACGGGCCCGCTGGACCTCTACCTGGAACTCCGAAGGCAGAACCCGGCGCCCTACATGGGGTACCTGGGCTTCCGGTTCCCGGACGGGGCCGAGGGCGCGATCCTCTCGTCGAGCCCGGAGCTGCTGCTGGACCTGGAGGGCCGTGACGTCCCGGGACGCGCGGCGAGAACGACGCCCATCAAGGGCACGATTGCGTGCGGGGCGGAAGCCGAATCGGACGCGCTCCAGCGGGAGCGGCTGCTGGGCAGCGAGAAGGACCGCGCCGAGCTGGCCATGATCGTGGACCTCGAGCGCAACGACCTCGGCCGGATCTCCGTCCCCGGCGGCGTCCGTGTCGGCACCTTCCCGCGGCTCGAGACCTATCGCGGGCTGCACCACCTCGTGACGGACGTCGTGGGGGAGGTGCGCCCGGAGTGCTCCGCGGTGGACGTGGTCGCGGCCCTCTTCCCCGGCGGGTCGATCACCGGCGCGCCGAAGCTGCGGAGCATGGAGGCCATCGCGGAGATCGAGGGAGAGGGGCGCGGCTTCTTCACGGGGTCGCTCGGCTTCATCGACGCCCGCGGCCGCGCGACCTTCAACATCCTCATCCGCACCATCATCCACCGCGCGGTGGAGGGGGGGGGCCGGGAGGTGTCGTTCCACGTCGGCGGGGGCATCACCTGGTCCTCGGACCCGGAGTCCGAGGACGATGAGACGATGCTCAAGGCCTCGGCCATGGTCGCGGCGCTGAGCGGATCCGCACTCCCGGCGACCCCCTGAGCGGGCTGGGCCCCCTTCCGACCGGCCGAGGGGCCCTGGAGGGGGCTTTTTCCGAGCGGTCGGGCGGGGCCGGGGCCGCGGGATCTCCCTCGTGACGCTGTTAACGCCCTCCTTTCTTGCGAGTGCCCCGCGGACCCCCGAGGATGGGGTCGGACGCCCATCTCACGCTCCCTCTATCTGGAGGACCACGATGATCTCTTCGCTCGCCCTGTCCCTGACTCTCCTCGCCCCTGCCCCGCTGCCCGCAGCGGCGCCCCTCGCACCGCCCGTGCTGGCCTCGTTCCAGGATGACGAGGAGAAGCCCGACAAGCGGGAGGAGGTCAAGGACGCGCTGAAGTCGCTCAAGGATCACGCTGGCAAGCGCGGCGACGAGGACATCGAGGCGATCCAGGTCATCGAGACCCTGAAGACGGAGTTCCCGGAGAGCGGCCCCAAGGACCGCAAGGCGATCGTCAAGGGCATCAACGCGTGCCTCAAGTCGAAGCGGAAGCTGACCAAGGACAAGCTCTTCGACAACAAGCTCCACCTGGCCGCCGCGGAGGCGCTCGGGGACATGGGCCCCGAGAGCATCAAGGACCTCTCGGGCTGGGTCGACCACAAGAGCTTCATCAAGGACCTCGACATGCGCAGGACGTTGATCCTGAGCCTGGGGCGGACCAAGAACGAGGACGCGGTGGACCCGCTGGTGGAGCTGCTCACCAACCACGAGCCGGTGGTGCAGGCGTCTGCAGCCCAGGCCCTCGGTGACTACGGGTTCCTCGATCAGAAGGAGCGCAAGGCGGTCTTCAAGAAGGTCCTCGACGTGATCACCCAGGTGAAGAACGCCCTGGACGTCGGGCAGACGGACCCCATCGTTCAAGATCGCTACGACACCATCGCGGGTCCGATGCTGACCACGCTGCAGAAGCTCTCGGGTCACGATGCCCGGGACGCGCTGGTCTTCCGCCAGTGGTGGAACAAGAACAAGAAGAAGGACTGGGACGAGGGGAAGGACTGACGCCCCCGGGGCGTCCTCCCCTCCCATGTCCTCCGAATTCGGCACCGATTCCGGGCGCCCCTCGGGGAGCGGCGTCGCCGGTAGCGGGCTCTGGCTCTTCGCTCCGGTGGCCATGGTGCTCTTCCTGGCCCTGCGGGAGCGGATCATGCCCGTCGGAGACGCGGTCTCCCGATCGGCGCCCCTGGCCCCCGGCTCCCTCGGGGAGCTCGTCCCCCTCGCGGGCTTCGAGGGGCGGCTACCCCGGCCCTCCGACGGAGCCAGCCTCCTCGCTCGCCTCGAGCCGCTCCACCCGGATCCCGACCGACAGGCCTTCGACGCCGCCGTGCTGTCCGAGCGCTTCGGACTCCCGACGGGAGTGGACTCGGCGGCCGAGGGTGGACCCCAGCCCTGGCGCCTGACGCTCATCGCCGAGGCCAGCCCGGATCAGGGAGGGGACGATGAGCCCGAGCCGCTGGTGGCTGCGCTCTCCGACGTGACCGTCTCGGGCCTCGTCCCAATCATCCCCGGCGCCGCGGCCGGCGCGGCGGACGTGGGCCTCCTCGCGGCCATGCTCGGCGCGGCGAGCCAACCCCTCCACGCCGGTGAGCGGGCCGACCTCATCTTCTGGGGGCCGTCGCCGGAGGCGCCGCAGATCACGGTCGGTGACCTCGGGTCCGTGAGGCCGCTGCCGGTGATGCGCCAGGTGCGCCGCCGCTCGGAGGCCGTGGCCTGGGAGGACGGGCGCTCGTCCGGGGACCCGGAGGCGATCAAGTGATCGCCGCCTCCATCCTCGCCGTGGCCCTGGCGGCCCAGGAGCCCTCGGTGGCGGCCGACGGGGACGCGGCGGCTCCCGGAAAGGACCAGTCCGGTTCGGCGGCGGCGGCCGAGCTCGAGCGGCTGCGCGCGAGGGAGAACGAGTTGCTCGCGCGCATCTCGGCGCTGGAGGACCAGCTGCGCGCGGAGAGGGCCCGCAGCCTCCAGCGACAGGAGGAGTGGGTCGCCTTCACTCGACTGCTCCAGGGCTTCGAGATCCCCTCGCTCCCCGAGCCCCCGGAGTTCGTGGCCGAAGCGCTGGTGGTCCCGAGGGACCCCGCCGCGGAGGCGCTGGAGCGGGCCGAGGCCGCGCGCCGCTGGCGCGGGGCCCAGGTGGCGGCGTCCCTCAGGACCCTGCTCATGGCGGAGAGCGTCCGGGGGGTCGACCTCCTCGAGGTCGGCTTGATCCACGAATATCAGGGGCGAAGCTGGACGGGACCGGTCATCGCCAGGCTCCTGGACGAGCGCGGCCGGATGGTCGGGATGATGAAGGCGGCCCGCCTGCGGCTGGAGGTCAGTCGATCCTCGCGGTCCGTCACGATCATTCTCGAGGACGGCTACGAGTCTCGGGCCGGCGTGCGGCGCCCCTTCGAGGGCGGGGTCGCCGTCCGGTCGGAGGGCGAGACCCTGTCGGAGGCCCGAGGCGGCCGACAGCGGATCTACCTGGGGGCGGTGGACCCCGAGCCCTGGATCGAGGCGCTCCCCGAGCTCGTGGATCCCGTGCTCCTCGCCAGGGCCACCGATGATGGCCTCTGGGACCTCGACGACCTTCGGGTCCAGATCGTGCGGCTGCTCCACGAGGCGGCCCAGGCCGGGGACCCGCGCTGGCGCCTGGTGGGCCTGGGGGGCGTCCGTGGGAGTGAGCTCCGTGACGTGCAGTTCGCCGAGGTGGACGCGGTGACCGGCCGGGCCGAGCGGCGCGTCTTCGCCGACAGCGCCCGGATCCGGATCCGGCCGAGCGGCGGAGTGGAGCTGCAGTTCGAAGGGGGCTCCGTGCGCCGCGGGACCCGCGTGGCCCCGTTCCTCGCGGGCAAGTACCGGATCGTCCTTCCGAGGGCCCGGGCCGAGGACTGGCGCGAGGCTTCGCTGCCGGGCCTCGCGGCCCCGCCGGTGCGGCCCGCCAGCGACTCGAAGGAGCCCGTCAGCGACTCGAAGGAGCCCGTCAGCGACTCGAAGGAGCCCGTCAGCGACTCGAAGGAGATCGTCGAGGAACCCGCCGCACCGGTCCGGTAGCCTTGCGCGCGTGAGCCTCTTCGATGACGTTCCCAGGCGCCCGCGGGGCGGCACGCGCGGACGCGGTTCGGGCGCCAGGAGGGCGGCCGCCGCTCGGGCCGCGGGCGAGCCGGCGCGCGGGAGCGAGCGGCCCGGCGCCGATGCGGTGCGCGGAGAGGCAACGTCCGAGGTCGTGTCGGTCTCCCAGCTCACGGCGCGGATCAACACGGCCCTGAAGGGCTTCGGGCGCGTGGCGGTGGAGGGGGAGATCAGCCGGCCCAAGACCGTCGCGTCGGGCCACGTCTTCTTCACCCTCAAGGACGGGTCCGCCGTGCTGGACGCGAAGGTCTGGCGGTCAGCGGTGTCCAGGGCGCTCGCCTCCGTGGGCAAGCTCACCGAGGGCGCGCGGGTCGTCTGCCACGGCAGCCTCGACGTGTACGCCCCCTACGGCAAGCACAGCCTGATCGTGGACCGCATCGAGCCGCGCGGCATGGGCGCGCTGCTCGCGGACCTCGAGCGGCTCAAGGTTCAGCTCCGCGAGGAGGGGTTGATGGATCGCCGCCGGCCCCTGCCGCGGTTCCCCGCGCGCGTGGGGGTCGTCACGAGCCGGGACGCCGACGCCTGGCGGGACTTCCTCCGGACCCGCTCCCTGCGGTGGCCCGGCTACCCTGTGCGGCTGGTCCACTCCCGCGTGCAGGGACAGGCCGCCGCCAGGGAGGTCGCGGCGGCCATCCGGCGCCTGGACGAGAGCGGCGTGGACGTGGTCGTCGTGTGTCGCGGCGGCGGGGCGATCGAGGACCTGTGGTGCTTCAACGAGGAGGTCGTGGCCCGGGCGATCTGGGCCTGCAGCGTGCCGGTGGTCACCGGGGTCGGCCATGAGACCGACACGACCCTCGTGGACCTCGTCGCGGACCACCGTGCCCACACTCCGACGGACGCGGCGCAGACGGTGCTCCCCGAACGGGCCGTGTTGCTCGAGGCGATCGAGCGACAGGGGGCGTACCTGGGCGATGCCCTGGAGCGCGCCGTCGAGGGCCGCGCGGAGCGCTTTGCCCGGGCGGCGCGCACCCTCCGGTTGCGCACCCCCGCGCGGCTCGTGGAGGAGCGCGGGGCGCGCGTCGAGGCCCTCGCGCGACGGGGCCGGAGCGCGTCGATCTCGCTCATTCAGGAGTCGGCCACGCGGTTGGAGCGCCTCGCCGCGCGGCTTGAGCGCCAGAGTCCCATGGCGCGCGTCGTGCGGGCCGAGGGCCAGGTCGAGGGAGCCAGGAGCCGGCTCGTGGCCGCCATGGGAGCCCGGGTCGCAGCCGCCGATCGCCGGCTCGCGCCGGCGGGCCGCGCGCTGGAGGCGGTGTCGCCGCTCGCGGTGCTGGAGCGCGGCTACTCGATCACGCGCCGCGCCGATGGCCGAGTGGTGGAGGACCCCTCGGAGCTCGGAGAGGGGGAGGAGCTCACCACCATCGTGGCGCGCGGGGAGATCGACTCGACCGTGGGGGCCGTTCGCTCCAGGGAGCGGGGAGGAGAGAGTGACTGATCCCGCGGAGCCAGAGGCGAGCCCCGTGCCCTCCGGGACCTGGGCCGTGGTGGTGAACTGGAACGGCGGTGGAGAGCAGAACCTCGCCTGCCTCCGCTCGCTGCTGGGACAGGGCATGGCAGCGGACCGGATCGTCTTCGTGGACAACGCTTCCACCGACGGGTCCCGGGAGGAGGTCTCATCGGCCCTTGCCGGTCTCGTCCATCTGGACAACGACAGCAACCTGGGGTTCGGTGAGGCGGCCAATCAGGGGGCCAAGCTGGCGCTGGAGCGGGGCGCAGAGGCCGTCCTCTTCGTCAACAACGACCTGCGCTTCGAGGACGGCGCCCCCTGCCTCCCCGGCCTCGAGGAGTCCCTGAGGTCTGGGGCGCGGGTGGGGATGGTGGGGCCGCGGATCCTCTTCGACGACGGCACCGAGCGGGTGTGGTGCGCCGGCGGCCGCCTGGACTACCGGCAGAACCTCTCGACCCTGCTCGGCCACAAGCGGAAGGACGGGCCCCGTTGGCAGGAGTCCGGGCCCGTGGACTACATCCCGGGGTGCGCGCTCCTGGTGGGCCGCGATTGCCTCCTGGACGTGGGGCTCTTCGACGCTTCCTATTTCGCTTATATGGAGGACGTGGACCTCGGCCTGCGGGCGCGGCGGCGCAACTGGTCTGTGCTCCTCCGGGGAGACCTCCGCGCCCTGCACGCTCCCTCCAGCTCGACCGGCGGGGGCTATGGCGCCCGGCGAAAGTGGATGCAGGGCGTCAACTCCATCCGGTTCCTGAAGGCTCACGGCCGCTCCCTGCAGTGGGCCCGCTTCCTGCTCTTCGACGTGTTGACCCTCCCGCTGGCGCTGCTGGTGCGGGGCTGCCGGGGCGAGGGCGGCGGCGTCCTCGCCAAGGCCAAGGGGATCCTCGATGGAGTGGCGGGGCGGAGCGTCACGGCCGAGGCCCTCGAGCGTGGGGCGTCGCGGCTGTGGCGCTGAGCCCTGGTCCGGCCCAGAACGAGGGGCGGGCGCCCCAGAATGATGGAACTCAGGGCTGCGACGGGCTCTCAAAGGCCGGGGTGCACCGGGCGCGGCTACTATTGAGGGGCCGAGCCTCGAGGCCCCCCCTGGCCCAGGACCTTGGACCGCCCAAATCATGAAGCTCTTGATCGATCGAAGCCCCCTCGGTGCCTTCGGGGCCCTGCTCCTGGCAGGCGTCGCCCTCTCCCAGGAGACTCAGCCCCTGATGGGGGAGCCCGTGCGCGGGCTGACGCCGCAGCAGCTCGCGCTCTTCGAGGAGGGGCGGGCTGCGTTCACCGCGCCGGTCCTCCCGTCGGAGGGTGCGGGCCCCGTGTTCAACGAGCTCACCTGCGCGGGCTGCCACAACGTTCCGGCGATCGGAGGATTCGGCGGACGGCGGGTGACGCGCTTCGGGATCGCGGCCACGAGCACCTCGCCCTTCCAGGCGCTCGAGGGACTCGGGGGGACGCTGCTCCAGGACCAGTCCTTCACCATCGCGTGCCGCGAGACGGTGCCTGCCCAGGCGACCCACACCGCGCTCCGCGGGACGCCGATCCTCTTCGGCTCCGGCCTCATTGAGGCCATCTCGGACGCCGCGCTCGTGGATCGGGCCAACAACCAACCGTCTGGCCTGGTCGGGCGCGTGCACACCACCGTCCCGCTCGAGACGCCCAGCGGCGCCCGGCGGATCGGACGATTCGGCTGGAAGGGCGGGATCGCGACCGTGGATTCCTTCTCCATCGACGCCGCCCTGAACGAGATGGGGCTCACCAGCCAGTTCCTGCCCCAGGAGAACGCGCCGAACGGTGACCTCGCGCTGCTCGCCCAGTGCGACACCGTGGCGGACCCCGAGGACATGCCGGACGCCGCCGGCTTCACCCGCACGGACCGCTTCACCCACTTCCAGCGATACCTCGCCGCGCCGGCGCAGACGCCGCGCAGCGGCATGACGGGGGAGACGATCTTCGAGGCGGTCGGATGCGCCGAGTGCCACGTCGGTCGGTACGTCACGGGGCAGGTCGCAGAGGACGCGCTCTCGGGCCAAGAGATTCAGCCCTACGCGGACTTCCTCCTCCATGACCTCGGCGCGCTGGGCGACGGGATCGTCGAGGGCGAGGCCACGGAGACCGAGATGATGACCCGGCCCCTGTGGGGCCTCGCGCAGCGTCCGAGCTTCCTCCACGACGGCCGCGCCACTGGCGGGACCTTCGAACAGAACGTTGCAGCAGCGGTCGCCGAGCACGGCGGCACGGCGACGCCGGCGGCCCAGGCCTTCGCGGCGCTCTCCGCGGCGGAGCAGGACCTCGTCTATCGCTTCCTGGGCTCCCTCGGGCGGGCCGAGTTTGACTGGGACACCAACAACACCATCGACGAGTTCGACTGGTTCTTCATCTACCCGCTGATGACGGGGCCGGAGCCCGCGACCCCGATCACGCCGGACGACGATGGCGCCATCGGAGACGTGGACCAGGACGGTGACTTCGACCTCGTGGAATTCGGGAAGCTTCAGCGCGCGTTCAGCGGACAGTGAGGGACCAGGCCATGTTCAAGCAAACCTCCATTCTCTTCGCGGCGGCAACGCTCGCCGCGCCCTCAGCAGCGCAGGTCACCCTCGACGTGGAGATCCTCTCCGGCGGGGCGCCGGTGGTCAGCGTGCTCCCGGGGCAGTCCGTCCCGTTCACGGTCGAGGCCCAGCTCGGCGGGGAGCCTAGCCAGGGGCTCGCGATGTTCTCCATCGACCTCGACCATGACGGGGGGCCGCTGACCCAGGTGGCGCCCAGCGCGGCGGCGGCGCCCTTCGTCTCGCCCATGGGGGTGAACAACCCCGCCGGGTTCGGCGGGACACTCCGGGCCGGCGACCTGCTCCAGGTCGGTGGCGCCATGAACACCATCAACAACCAGTTCGCCGCGGCGCCGCTCGGCAGCGTGGTCACGGGCATCGCCTTGACCGCGGCCGAGGAGCTCGCCACCGGGACCCTCGTGGCGCCTTCCTCCGCCGGGGTCTACACGCTGACCGCGCGGAACCTCTTCGCCAACGCCCTTGATGCCCCCGCGCCTGCGGGCTTCTGGGAGGTCAAGGCGGTGGAGGCCGGCGCCATGGGCGCCCTGACGATCCTCGTGCTCGACTGCGGCGCGGAGACGTTCTGCGAGGCCAAGGTGGACTCCGCGGGTTGCGCGCCTTCGATCACCGCGTCGGGCGCGGCCTCCCTGGGTGGGAGCTCCAGCCTCACGCTCACCGCGTCGAACGTGCTGAACCGACAGTTCGGCCTCTTCGTCTACGGGACGGAGCTCGCCGACGACCCTGCCTTCGGCGGCACGCTCTGCGTCGGGGGCAACGTGGTCCGCCTGATGGAGCCGACGAACTCCGGCGGGAGCGGCGCTCCGGGCACCACCTGCGGCGGCAGCTTCACCCGGGTGATCGACGGGGCCTTCCTCGCGGCCGCCGGCTTCGGCATCGGCGACGAGTTCTTCTGCCAGTGGCTGTACCGTGACCCGCTCGCCCCCGACGGCAGCGGGGCGGGCATCACCAACGCCGCGGCCTTCCTGATCTGCCCCTGAGATCCGCGCGCCGGGTCCCGGGCCACGGCTTCTGGATGATCGCACGGCTGATCCTGGCGCTGGCTGCGTGCACGGCAGCGGCCGCGGCGCCACAGGCGCCGCCCTCTGACCTGCCCGAGGAGGTCGAGGCTTTCGTGGAGGCGCGCGCGGATTGGCTCGGGTCCTTCAAGGCGTGGGCGGAGGGGCGCGGGGAGCCCCCCTTCGGCGAGGGGGCCAGGCTCGGTATCCCGGCCGGTGAGCCCTCCTCCAGGGAGAGCGGCCCGGTGCGACTGGTCCGCAGCGCGGGCCCCGGCTCGGTGCTCCGCGGCACCGACGGTGCCGGCTTGCGCGACGCGCTCCTGGGTGGGCAGGGGGTGCATGGGATCGCCCGGGTCTCGGTCAAGGTGGTGGCCGCCGCTCCGGTGTCGGGGGGCTTCGAACTCCAGCTACGGGTGGAGGCCGGGTCCTCATCGGCGGTGCCCGTGTGGCAGGCCGTCTCCAGGGTGGCGCTGACCCTCGTTCAGGGGACCGGCGGGGAGCCCACGGAGGCGGGGGCTGAGTGGGTCTGTGCCAACGCCAGCGTCACCGCATGGGAGTGGGCGTCGAGGGTCGGGGAGCTCTTCACGGAGCGGACCCTCGGGGTCATCGGGTCGGACGAGCGGGCGGCGCGGTTGCTCGGCATCGGGATGGACCGCTGGGCGCAGCGGCTCGACGACCCCTCTCTCTCCGCATGGTTCGGGCACCAGGGGATCGCCGCGGGTGACGTGAACGGGGACGGCCGGCCGGATCTCCTGGTGGCCATGCCCAGCGGTCTCCCGAACATGCTGCTGGTCCAACAGCCGGACGGGACGGTCCGCGATGTCGCTCGAGAGGTCGGGCTCTGCTGGCTCGACGACACCAAGGGCGTGCTCCTCATCGACATGGACGGGGACGGCCGGCAGGACGCCGTATCAGCGCTGGGGCACGTCATAGTGGTGCAGCGCCAGGATGAGCGCGGCCGGTTCCAGGTGGCGGGGTGGGGCGTGTCGCCGGACGAGGCGCCGGTCTACGGGGTGAGCGCGGCGGACGTGGATGGGGATGGAGACCTCGACCTGTTCGGCGCCCGTTACGTCTCGACCCGATACGCCGACACGCTCCCCGTGCCCTTCGAGGACGCCCGGAATGGGCCGTCCAACGTGCTCTTCCGCAATGACGACGGTCGCTTCGTGGACGTGACGGAGGCGGCGGGGCTCCAGGCCGGAGGGGGGCGGTTCAGCCTCCAGGGATCGTTCAGTGACTTCGACCTCGACGGGGACCCAGACCTCTACGTCGTGAACGACTTCGGTCGCAACCAGCTCTTCGTCAACGAAGGCGGCCGGTTCGCGGACGAGGCGGCATCGCTGGGCGTGGAGGATCAAGGGGCCGGCATGGGCGCCTCGTGGGCGGACTTCGACCGAGACGGGGACCTGGACCTCTACGTCACCAACATGTTCTCGTCCGCCGGTCGGCGGGTGGCCTTCCAGGACGGCTTCGCGCCGGAGCGCACGGAGGAGGAACGCGCGGAGATCCGGCGCCTCAGCCTCGGGAACAGCCTGCTGGTGCGAGAGGGGACGCGCTTCATCGATCGGTCCGAGGGGGCAGGCGTGAGGATGGGGCGCTGGGCCTGGGGCGCCGTCTTCGTGGACCTCGACGCCGACGGGTTCGACGACCTCATCAGCCCGTCCGGGTTCCTCACGGGTCCGAAGCCCGGAGACCTCTGAAGCTCGTTCTGGCGGCGCGTGGCGCCGCAACCGAGTAGCGGCGCGGGCGCAGGAGGATACGCGGCAGCCTGGGGGGAGATCGCTCGCTCCATGGAGTCTGGCGTGTCCTGGAGCGGCCACGAACGGAACGTGGCCTGGCTCCAGGCCGGGGCCGGTCGGTTCGTGGATGTCTCGGCGATCTCGGGCCTGGATCAGGTGGAGGACGGCCGCGTCGCCCTGCGCTGCGACTGGGACGGCGACGGGGACCTCGACCTGTGGCTCCGATTCCGGAGCGGCCCGACCCTGCGGTACATGGAGAACCGCGCGGACCCCGACCGGCACGTGGCGTTCGAGCCTGGCCGTCCGGGGGCATCGGTTCTGGTGGAGACCTCCCTCGGCGAGGAGTCGACGAGGACGCTCCTGCAGACCCGCACGGCCGACGGCTACCTGGCCGGCGTGCGGCCGCGCGCGGTGCTGGCCCTGCGGCCGGGGGAGGAGGTGCTCGGGGCGGAGGGCCTCGCGGAACGCAACCTCCAGGTCGTGACGCGACCGTCGGGCAAGAAGGCGCCGGAGGCGGGCAGCCTCCCCGCCCAGGACCTGCCCGGGCGCGTGGTGCTCCGCTCGCCGCTCCCGCTCCCCCCGGCGCGCCTGCGCGAGCTGGGCTTCCGGTCCGGTCGCCCCCAGCTCCTGGTCGTGGCGGACCCCGAGTGCCAGGTGTGCGCCGAGGTCCTGCCCTCGGCCATCGAGGCCATCGAGGAGGATAGCCGGCTCGGCCTGACCCGTCTGAACACGGGGAACAAGGTGGACGGGCCGGCCGTCCGATGGGCATCGACGACCGCAGCTCACATCCTCGGCCCTGGGGCAGAACTGGACACCCCGCTCTCGCTCTTGATCGGCCCTGGGGGCCGACTGCAGACCATCCTGGTGGGTGCTCTGGAGTGGGACGAAATGTCACAGGACCTGGAGTGGTACGCGCTGGCGCCTGTCCAGGGGGCCCTCCGCTCCTGCCTCGACCCACCCGGTGCCTCACGGTGGTTCCACGGCATGGCGCGTTCCGGCGCGCCCCTTGCGCAAGAACTACTCGAGGCAGGCTTCGATTCCGAAGCAGCCTTCTATTCTAAGTAGGGCGGTCCTCCGACTGCCGCTGGCTTCCTCCCATCCCAGATCCCATGAAGCTCAACTCCATCCAGTTCGCCGCGATCCTCGCTCCCGCGCTCGCCACCGCCTCCAGCGCCCAGTCCGTCGACTGGGCCGAGTTCGTTCGCGAAGACTCGCGGATCAGCGCTCCCAGCTCGCTCGTTCTCCAGGACACCCAGGAGAAGGACATGGCCTGGGGTGACTTTGACCGCGACGGTTGGATTGACCTGATCGTGGTGCGGAAGCAGCCCTTCACGACCCAGGGGCGCCACCGCAACGCGCTGCTGATGAACGAGGGCGGGACGCTCACCTCGCGCGCGAGCGTGTACGCCTCGGCGTCCACGGTCGCCGGCGACCAGGGCTTCCTCACGCCGACCAACGACCGAGACGTGGCCGTGGGCGACCTCGACGGCGACGGTTGGCTGGACTTCGTCACCGCCACGACGTTCTCGCCGGGCCAGCCCAAGCACATCTCGCACCCCCGCGTGTACATGAACCTCGGTGAGGTCAATGGGCAGTGGCAGGGCTTCATCTACGACGAGGCCCGGATCCCCGATTGGGGGACGTACCCCAACATGTGCGGGGTCGCCATCGGCGACCTGACCGGAGACGGCTTCCCGGAGATCTACTTCAGCCACTACGAGCAGCAAGCCCAGGTCGACCTCAACGACCGGCTGCTGATCAACGACGGGAGCGGCTTCTTCAGCGATGAGAGCTCGGCCCGCATGACGACCGCCATGCGCGGCTCGTCCTTCGGGACCTCGGCGGTCATCGACGACATGAACCTCGACGGGGTCAACGACGTGATCAGCGTCTCTGGCTCCGGCGCCACGGGCGGACTGACCCGTTCCTCGGTGGCGTACAACAACCCGAACAACGAGGGGTTCTTCAACATCCTCCAGGAGCCCTACAACGGTGCGCCGTACCACGTGGCGACGGGGGACCTGAACCAGGATGGGCGGCCTGACCTCATCCTCAGCGATGACGCCGACGACCGGTACCTGCTCAACATGGGCAACGACCCCTTCGGTCGCGTCAACTGGGGGCCGGCCAACACCTTCGCGACGGACGACGGCTTCGGCAGCAACAACCTGATCGTCGACCTCAACGGCGATGAGTTCCCCGAGGCGATCATCTGTGACGTGGACGTCGACATCTCCGGGTGCAACCGTCGCCTGCACATCTATCACAACCGCGGTGGGACCGTGGGCGGCATGGTAACCCTGCGGGAGGAGCGCGCGGGGAGCACCTACGGGGCGGCGGGCCTGCCCGAGCTCGAGGGGGTCCACGACGTGGCGCCCATCGACATCGACAACGATGGAGACCTCGACCTCGTCATCGGCCGCTGCGATGGGACCCGGGTGTACATGAACCAGCGCAACAAGCTGGGTTCCGATTACTGCCAGGACGCCAACACGAACTCCACCGGTGCGCCGGCGGACATCAGCGCGATCGGGAGCCCGGTCCTCGAGGACAACAACGTGACGCTGATCTGCGAGGACCTGCCGGCCAACACGTTCGGCTTCTTCCTCGCGAGCCGGACGCGTGGCTTCCTCCCGAACCCCGGCGGCAGCCTGGGCAACCTCTGCATCCTCGGCGACATCGGCCGCTACGTCGGGCCTGGCCAGATCCTGAACTCCGGGACCGGCGGGACGATCCAGCTGGCCATCGACGTGGACGACATCCCGCAGCCCACCGGCGGCGTCGGGATGATGGCGGGGGAGAAGTTCCACTTCCAGACCTGGTTCCGTGACAACCTCCTGGGCGTCACCACGAGCAACTTCTCGGACGCGGTCTCGATCGAGCTTCGCTGAGCCACGCAGACCATCCCGCGCGAGGGCCGAGCCGCTGCTGCGGCTCGGCCCTCGCGTCATGGAAGGCCGACCATGAATGTCCCCGAGTTGGACCTGCTCCGCCAGACGGACATCTACCTCATCGACCAGATCCTCAAGGGGCGGCTCGACGGGGTCCGGCGGGTGGTGGATGTGGGGGCCGGCTCGGGGCGGAACCTCCCCTGGTTCGTTGAGCGAGGCGCGCGAGTGACCGCGCTGGACCCGCGGCCTGAGGCCTTCGAGGCCATGGACGAGTACCTGCAGGCGCTGGACCTCGGGCCATCAGCGACCGCTGGCCTCGAGCGTGTGCTTGGGCGCATAGAGGACGCCCCGCTCGAGCGGGGATCCGCCGACCTCGTCATCTGCAATGCCGTCCTGCACTTCGCCGCGGGGGCGAGTGGCTTCGAGGCGATGCTGCGCGGGGCCTGGGGGCTCGTGGCCCCGGGCGGCATGTTCTTCGCCCGGCTGGCGTCGAGTGTCGGGGTCGAGGGCGGTCCGGTGCCCCTCGGCGACGGCCGGTTCCTGCTGCCCGACGAGTCGGAGCGCTACCTCGTGGACGCGCGCGGGCTCGAGGAGTGGCCCGACCGCCTCGGGGCGGAGCGGCTGGAGCCGGTGAAGACCACGGTGGTCTCTGGCCTGCGTGCCATGAGTACCTGGGTCTTGCGAGCGCCTGGCGATGGGGAGACGATACGGCGATGAGGCGGCGCTCCCTGCTCTGGCTGATCCCCCTCAGCGTGATCCTGATCATGGTGGCGGTCGTCCAGCTCGTCGCCTCGCGGGCGGAGCGCGCCAGGCTGCAGGTGGACCTCGAGATGATGATCACCATGCCGGACGGGGGCGTGCTGCCGCTCCGTGAGGTGCTCGCCCCGATCGAGTCACGGTCGGCGGCGTCCGAGGCCCAGCTGGCGGCGCCCTCAGGGGCCCCTGAGGCCCTTCGCCGCGATGGAGAGCCCGGCGAGGAGGTGGCCGACGCCGCGATCGAGGCGCGCAGCGCTGGGGTTGCCCAACCCATCACGCTGTGCGACCTTGCGGAGCAGAGGCTCCGTGGAGGAGACATCGCCCAGGCCAAGGCCCTCTACGCATCGGTGGCCCCCGGCGACGCGGACTACGGGCTCGCGCAGCGCCGGCTCGGCTGGGAGATCCAGACCCGGTTCGAGGGCGATCCGCTCGCGGGGGTGGGGAGCGTGAATCGCAGCCTTCGGGCGAACCCGCTGGACGGGAACGCGTGGCAGGACGCCAGCCGCGTGTACCTCGAGAGCGTGACCTCGATCTTCCGCTGAGGCCTTGCGGTCAGGCGAGGTCGTAGTCGATCGAGCCTGTCAGCGACTCGCTGCGACCCGCGACCTCTGCCTTGAGCCCGTCCACCAGGCGCTCGCGCTCGTCGTACAGGCGGAAGCCGCGGTCGTCGCGAAGGTAGCCCCGCGCCTCGGGGTGCCGCTCCAACAGGGTCGCCTCGCCCAGCTCGTCGCGCAGTCGGCGAAGACGATCACGCTTGTCCAGGAGCGCCTTGGTGAGGAAGGGCATGACGGTCGAGTAGTCCGCCTGCATGGACTCGGTGGTCTGCTGGTAGGCGTCCTTGTCGACCTTGCCCCAGGTGACCGCCTCGGCGGGTGGGCAGGAGGAGAGGGAGCCATCGGTCACGGGCGCCGTGGTGATCTGGATGTCGTACAGGAAGCCCTCGATGTCCTCGAGACCGAGGATCTGGCTCAGGGCGGGCTCCGGCTGGAGGTTGAAGTTCTTGGGGACCCCGCCCCCGAGTACGAGGGTTCCGAGCGCCCTCGCGTCGGACTCCCTCTGCCCCCAGACGTGGTAAGCGCAGCTCTCGAAGACCTCGGCGTGCAGGTCGAGCTCGAAGGCGTGCTCGAGCATCCCGGCCTCCGCCATGGCCCAGAGCTTCATGGAGTTGAGGAAGACCGAGCCGTCGCCCGGGGCGCCGACGAAGACCGGGATCGCCTTGCGGTGGCAGAGGGCGAGGAGCCCCTCCGGCGCGCCGTTTCGCTGTTCCTGTCGGGCGAACCGCGCGCCGAGGAGGTGGCGCAGTTCGGTGCCTGTCATCTTCCGCTGGAACTCCGGTTCGCGGAGGAGGGCGCTCAGGAAGCGGTCCTGTCCGAGGAGCACGTTCTCGTCGAAGCCCACGTCGGTGATCCGGATGATCCGGTCGTCCCGGAGCGCCCCATCGTCGCCGTTCAGAGGGACCTCGTGGATGGGGTGCTCGGCCGCGTCGTCGAGGGCCCGGTGGCCGTCGTGGTAGCAGACGGCGTCGGTGGTGGACACGAGGCAGAACCAGCCCGTGTCGAGCAGCGGGTTGAGCCAGGCGATGTGTTGACCCGAGGCGGTCACCGGCCCCGCGACGGCCAGGGTCATCGGGACTCCCTCCCCGATGGCCCGGTCGAGGAGCCCCCATACGCGTCGGACATAGCCGCCGCCGAAGCTCGGGAACGCGTTCTCGATGAGGTGATCCAGGTGCTTGACCTCGGTGACCGGGCGGTGCCTGAGCGGGGCGCCTGCGGCCTGGCAGCCCTGGGCAGGGGTGGAGTCGCGTCGGGTGGGCATGGGGTCAGTCCAGCGGGGGTGGCCAGGTTCAGGCGCCGGCGCGCTCGGTCACGGTGATCATGTTCTCGAGGGCCAGCCGGGCCTCGGCCTTGAGCTCCTCCCGCTCCGCCTCGCTGAGGCGGTCCCGGCGTCCGGAGATCTCATCCACGGAGTCCCCGGCGAGGACGCGGTTCGCCTCCGGCGCCTCACCGCGCCGCAGGAGGTCGAGCATGCCCGCCAGGTGGGGCGGGTCGTTGCGGCTCATGGTCGCGCAGCCGCAGCCGGCCGCCAGCGAGCCCGGGACCTCGGCGAGGTGGACGATGTCCACGCCGCGCTTGGCGCCCTCCGCGCGGGCGTTGCGCACGAAGTGCCCCTCGGTGCCGATGGCGAGGCGATCGCCCGGCTTCGCGTCCATGACCGCCTTCCAGAGGAAGTTGGTGCTGCCGCTGCCGTCGGCGGCACGCACCGTCTCCACGGGCGACTCCGGGTGAACGAGGACCGTGCGACCGTCCCGCTTCCAGTGCTCGACCATCTCGGGCTTGAAGACCGTGTGCACTCCGCAGAACGAGCCCCACAGGATCATCTCCGCGGCGTCGAGGGCCTCGAGCCCCCCGTCGACGTCCTCCAGTCGGTAGGACCCCGAGAAAGTCCCGGGGTCGGGGAGGGCGAGGAGGCTCGCGGGGTCCATGCCGAGCTGGTCCGCCACGTTGCGCCCGAGGTGCTGGTCGGGGACGAAGAAGATCTTCTTCCCCTGCTCGCGCGCCCAGCGCACCACGTGCTGCGCGTTCGAGCTCGTACAGACGGCGCCCCCGGTTCGGCCTGCCAGGGCCTTGAGGCGACCGGACGTGTTCATGTATGCCACCACGAGGAGGTCGTCGCCGTAGCGGTCGATGAGCTGATCCGCGATGGGGAGCACCATGTGATCCTTGGCGAGCATCTCCATCGTGCAGCCCGCCTTGGGATTCGTGATCCAGACCTCCTGGTGGGGGTGGCTGAGCACGGCGACGGTCTCGGCCATGAAGTGGACCGCCGACTCGACGATGACCCGCTTCTCGGGGTTCCGCTCAGCCTGGAGCGCGAGCACGTAGCTGTCCGAGACCGCCCCGTGGTACCGCTCCACCAGCTTCACGATCTCTCCTCCCATGTAGAAGTGGGCCAGGAGCAGTAGCTCGTCTCCGAAGTGCTCGATGGCGGGGACCACGTAGCGGTCCAGCCAGGGCAGGACCGTCTCCGGCGTCCTGTCCGGGAGGGCCAGGTATTCCTCGGCGTAGGGCCGGAACTCCTCCTGGTACCAATCGAGGGGTAGATCCGTCTGGCAGATCGGAATTCCAGTCTCGAGGGTCAGGCCCGTGGGGCGAACCTCCGACGATAGAGACGTGGACGGGGCGTTGCTGGGTCGATTGGGGGACATTCAGGGCCTCCTACGGGGCGGCGACGCCGCCTGGCGGACGCACAGTCTAGGCCGTCAGCGGTCCGTTCCATCCACTGCCATCGACTCGTAAGCTGCTCATTCCCGGGATCTCCCCGGCCTGCAGCCCCCGACGGACGTCGAATCATGCCTGACTCGTCTCGAAACTGCCCTCGATCCCGAGCCCGGACCGCCACGCCCCTGGCGGCGGCGACGCTGATGGCCCTGGTTACCGCGTGTTCCTCAGGTGGGGGAGAGGCGCTGCCTGCTCCCGTGGAGGAGGAGGTCAGCCCCTTCCCGAAGCTGGATGCGGGGCTGAACCTTCGCCCGGCGAGCCGCGTCGGGCAGGCGGTCTTCACCCTGGAGGGCATCAACGGAGGAGTGTTCGATCTCACCGGGGTCGAGCTCCGGGGGCAGGACGCCGGCGCGCGGATCGACACCGTGCTCGGTCACGGGATCCTGGTGCGCCGCTGCAACGGGATCACCATCCGCGGCGGGCTCATCGGTGGCTACAAGGGCTGCATCGTCATCGAGGACTCGAGCGACGTGACCATCGAAGGGGTGCGCTTCGACGGCTGGTACGGGCAGCGGTTGAAGTCGACCGAGTTCGCGGAGGACACGACCGACTGGCTCTCGCCCCACGAGAACGACCGCGGCGAGTGGCTCGAGGAGTACGGCGCGGCCATCTCCGCCACGAACTGCCGGGGGCTCGAGGTCCGCGGTTGCCGCGGAAGGCGCGGGCAGAACGGCGTGCTGCTCACCCGGAGCGACGACTGCCAGGTCTACGACAACGACTTCTCCTTCCTCTCCGGTTGGGGCCTGGGCATGTACCGCTCGTCGGAGTGCGTCGTGTCGCACAACGTCTTCGACTACTGCGTTCGCGGCTACAGCCACGGCTCGTACTGGAGGGGCCAGGACTCGGCCGGGATCCTCATGTTCGAGGGCTGCTCGAAGAACCTCGTCATCCGCAACAGCGCCACCCACTGCGGAGACGGAGTCTTCGTGTACGCCGGACAGGACCTCGTCCAGGACGCCTCGACGACGGCCACCGGCTGCGACCAGAACATCTTCGCCGAGAACGACCTGCGCTACTCCGTCGCCAACTCGGTGGAGATCACCTTCAGCGACCGGAACGCGGTGCTCCGGAACGACCTCCGCGGGGCGCACCAGCACGGGATCTGGGGCGGCTACTCCTCCCGGATGATCATCCTCGGCAACCGCATCGAGGAGGTCATCGGGGGCGGCGTGACCATCGAGCACGGCCAGGACTGCCTGATCGCGGATAACTCCATCGCGCGCAACGAGATCGGTCTTGAGCTCTACTGGGACGAGGACCCCGAGTTCGTTCTGGGCCCCTACGCGAAGGTCCGGGACGTCTCCTCCCGCGATCACTTCGTGCTGGAGAACACCTTCGAGGACAACGTGGTGGACCTCGCGATGAGGCGCTCCACGGGGCTCACCTTCCACGCTAATGACTACGTCCCCGGGACCCGCGCGCCCTACATCGCGGATCTCGCCTGTGAGGGAGACGCGGGCTTCGACCAGGACACGGTCAAGCGCTGGCTGGACGCTCCGCTGGGGGCGATCCCTTCCGGGAACGTGAGCGAGGTGACCATGCGCCCCTGGGTGGGGACGCCGCCCGAGATGCTCGGGGTCTGGCGCGGCTACCGCCTCCCCCAGGTGCCCGGCTCGCAGGAGATCCGGGCGGAGGAGCGGGACGAGTTCCGCGGGGGGCTGGAGACGATCGTGCTGGGCGAGTGGGGGCCCTGGGACTTCCGCTCCGGGGCGCCGCGCCCGCCGCGCCAGAAGCCCGGAGGGCTGCTGGCCGACAGCGTCTGGGCCGCGGAGTGGTTCCAGTGGGACCTCGCGAGCAGCGACCCGCGGACCCTCGAGGGCGCGTGGCGTCAACGGGCCTCGACGCCTGAAGTCACCGCGCGCGTGTCGACCTTCACCAACCCGTGGTCGAGCGAGGAGGTCCGCCGGATTGTCGGCGCCGAGTTCTTCGGGTTGATCGCCGACTCCACCTTCCGCTGCGATCGGAGCATGAGGGCGAACTACGCGCTCACGGTCAACTCCGACGACGGGGTGCGGGTCCTCATCGATGGGGAGCCCGTGCTTGAGGATTGGACTCTCCACGCGCCCCGGCGTGAGGAGCAGCTCCTCGAGCTGGAGCCTGGGGAACACTCGATCCGGATCGAGTACTTCCAGATCCAGGGCGCGGCTGCGCTCTCGATCGACCTCTCGCCCCGCTGAATCAGCCCGAATAGCGCACCGGGTTGGCTCAGCCCGCTTCGCTCAGCCCGCCGGGCTCACCCGGGGGGCACCGGTCCGAGGCTCTTCCAACCCCTCTCGCGGGGCCTCAGTCATCGAGGTGGAACGCGTCCCGGTAGCGCGTCTCCATCATCCCGCGGAAGTCACGGCGGGTGGAGAGCGACTGCAGCTCCTTCAGGGAGATCGGCGCGTCCTCGAGGTACTGCTTGGCCTCCCGGAACTTCTTCTGCCGGGCGAGGGTCTGTGCGATTCCGATGAACAGTTCCTTGTTCCGATTCTGCGAGGACCCCTTGGAGGCGTCGATGGCGCGGCGCCACTCCTTGACGGAGGCGCTGTAGTCTCCGATCTCGTGCAGGAGACGGGCCCGGTCGCTCGCGTTCTGCACGATGAAGAACGCCTGCTCCCCGGTGGGCTCGCCGATCTCCTCGAGGAGTGCCTTGCGCGCTCCCCGGTCCTTCATGCGGGCCAGGAGCATGAGCGCGGCAGTGCGCACGTCGGATCGGGCGAAGTTGGTGTAGTCGTCGACCTTGCGCTTGACCGGAGTCCCCACCTTGGCGTCTGTGGTCCGCAGCAGGTCGAAGAGGTCGACGCGGGCCTCCGACGACGTCTCGGGGTCCACCGCCACGGCGCCCAGGGCGCGGGAGTGGTCGAGCTCGTCCATGAGCTCACTGTGGCTGTCATAGAACGCGAACAGCTCAGCGGCGAGGCCCGGCGCCGCCGGCGTGCCGAGCAGCTGGAGGACCACAGCCGCGGAGGTCTCCACGGGGGCCGCGCCGAGCCCGGCGAGAGCGGCGGCCGCCACGGCGGGGTCGTCGTCAGAGACCTTGCTCTTGATGAACTCGATGCCCTCGGCGGTCCCGAGCACGGCGAGGGTCATGAAGGCGGCCTCCTGGATCGCAGCGCCTAGCTCAGGCGAGGCGCCGAGGCTGGCGCCGCCCGCGGCGATGGACTGGAGGGGGCGCGTCACCCGCCGGGGCTCCGGGGTCCCGGTGAGGGCGGTCAGCGCGTTCAGGCGGGCGAGGGGGGCCCCCTCCTTCGCCATGCGCACCAGCTCGTCGGTGACGGCGGGGCTGGAGAGGTCCGCGACGACCTCGGCCACAAGCTCGGCCCGGAAGACCTGCCCCTTCGAGGGCTTCAGGCCCGGGTCGAGGTAGAGCAGCATGAGGGGCGCCGCGGCCCCGCCGAGCTCCCTCAGCGCTCGCTGGCGGGCCACGGTTCGGGACGATCGGGTGGGGATCTTCAGGCCGTCGAGTTCGCCCACGAGGCGCACCACCTCGGGGCGAAGGGCCTCGAGGCTCATGGCCCGGGCCTCCTCTGCCTGGCGCAGGAGGTCCTCCAGGCTCTGCCTGCCTTCCTGGGGCGGGCTCGGCGCGGAGAGGGCCGGGCCGGTCAAGAGGAGCGCGAGGAGGGCGGTCGCAGGGCGGTAGGTCATGGGCGGAGGACGCGGCCTCGGGAGCCGCGGGGACCCAGGATACCGCCGGACCGGGCCGGGGTCACCGGTTGGGGCGGGACCCCGGGGGGGCCTTGCGCCCCATGGGCGCGAGCACCACGTCCGGGCCGCTGGACTCGTGACGCCGGGATGCGGTCCCGGGAGCCATGGCGATGGGCTGCCCCGCCCCGCCGGACTCCTCCGGACCGGGCTCCAGCTGTGTTCCATAGATGGACCGGAGCTGGTCGAGGTGGCGGAAGACCCAGGCTTGCATGGTGGTTGTGGAGCATTCGCTCCGCACTTCCACCCATCGGCAGGGGTGCCCCCGTGCCTTGCCCGCTCCCTCTGGATAACCTCTCGGCTCCCATGTCCTCCCCCTCTCCCGAGCCCACGGCCTCCCGGCACCCCTTCGCGGCCCCCGACGCCAGCCTGGCGCGGGACGCGGACGTGATCGTGGTCGGCGGAGGGCACGCCGGGGTCGAGGCGGCCCTGGCGGCCGCGAGGCTCGGGGCGGACGTCCGCCTCGTGAGCTTCGACCTCGAGAAGGTGGGGGAGATGAGCTGCAACCCGGCCATCGGCGGGCTGGGTAAGGGGCAGATGGTGCGGGAGATCGACGCCTTGGGAGGTGCCATGGGCCAGGTGGCAGACGCCACCGGGATCCAGTTCCGGATGCTGAACACGGCGAAGGGCGCGGCGGTCCAGGCTCCACGGTGCCAGTCGGACCGCCACCGCTACCGGGAGGAGGCGACGCGCTGGGTACAGGACGCCAGCGGCGTCGAGCTCGTGGAGGGGGCGGTCACGGGCCTGATCCTGGAGGAGATCCACGGGGTGCTCGGGGTCCGCGGGGTCCGTCTCGAGGATGGGGTCGAGCTTCGTGCGCACGCGACCATCCTGACCACGGGCACCTTCCTCCGGGCGATCATGCACACGGGCGAGAGCAAGGCCAGCGGGGGCCGCGTCGGCGAGCGCAGCGCGGACGGCCTCTCCGGGGACGTCGAGCGGCTGGGGCTCCGCCTTGGGCGCCTCAAGACCGGGACGCCGCCGCGGATCGACCGTCGGACGGTCGACTTCAGCGTGATGGAGGCGCAGCCAGGGGACGCTCTGCCGAGGCCCTTCTCGTTCCTCTCGGACCCCAGGTCCTTCCCCTCGCTGCCGCAGGTGGACTGCCACATCACCTTCACCAACGAGCGCACCCACCGGATCATCGCCGAGAACGTGCACCGGGCCCCCATGTACAACGGCTCGATCGGCGGGGTGGGGCCGCGGTACTGCCCCGCCGTCGAGGACAAGATCATGCGCTTCCCCGACCGGGAGCGGCATCAGATCTTCGTGGAGCCCGAGGGGCTGGACACCGACGTCCTCTACATCAACGGGCTCTCCACGTCGCTCCCCGCGGAGGTGCAGGAGGACTTCCTCCGAACGGTCCCCGGACTCGAGCGCGCCAAGTTCCTCAGGCACGGCTACGCCGTCGAGTACGACTTCGTTCAGCCGAGCCAGCTGGCGGACTCCCTCCAGCTCCAGGAGGTCCCAGGGCTCTTCCTCGCCGGCCAGATCAACGGGACCTCTGGCTACGAGGAGGCGGCTGGCCAGGGTCTGATCGCCGGCGCCAACGCGGCCCTCTGGATCCAGGACAGAGCCCCGTTCGTGCTGCACCGTCACGAGGCCTACCTCGGCGTGATGGTGGACGACCTCGTGATCACCAACCCGAAGGAGCCCTACCGGATGTTCTCCAGCAGGGCCGAGTACCGGCTGCTCCTGCGACACGATAACGCCGACCGGCGCCTCGTGACGAGGGCGGCTGAGGTCGGGCTCGTGGACAGGGCGCGGGCGGATCGTGTGAGGGCCAAGGAGGCCAACATCGACTCCGCGATCCGCCTCCTTGGGGGAACGAGGGACCGGCAGAACAAGCCCTGGCTGGAGGTGCTCCGACGACCGGGTGAGACCTTCGAATCGGTGGCCGCGGCGGCTGGCGTTGTGGAGCTGAAGGAGCTCTCCCTCGAGTGCCGTGAGGCGGTGCAGATCGACGTCAAGTACGAGGGCTACATCGCGCGTCAGGCGGATGACGTGGCCCGCATGGCGAAGCAGGAGTCCACCGAGATCCCCCGGGACCTTGACTACAGCACGCTCGACGGGCTCGCCAACGAGGCCCGAGAGAAGCTGATGGATCTGCGCCCGCGGACCCTCGGCGCCGCTGGGCGCATCGAGGGTGTCCGGCCGCCGGACGTTGCGCTGATCGGGATCCACGTGGCGCGGCTGAAGGCCACTGGCCGCTGAGCCCTGGCTAGATGCGCCTGCTCGCGTGGGCGTCGCCGCCAGTGAGACGGTCACCTTTCTCGCGGCGGGTCCGAGGGCCTGCCATCCTCTCCCCACGAGTCCGTCCGAGAATGAAGAGCGCCCCGCGCCGACCAGGATTGGCCGACGCGGGGCGCGTCATGGCAGCGGCGTCAGATCACTGGAAGGTGACCGTGTAGCCGTCCGAGAAGTTGGAGGTCGTTCCACCCGTTCCGTCGTTGTCACGGAACCACAGCTG
>JADHOC010000033.1 GCA_016779205.1 Planctomycetota bacterium
GCGACCAGCGCTTCTTGGACTCCTTGGCGGTGACGAGGTACTCGAGGCTGCCCTTGCCGCCGTTGCGGTCCGGGTTCGAGGGGACCACCCCGGCGCCGACCATGTTCGACTGGCCGGCGAGGATGAAGACCTGGACGGGTTTCTTGGGGGCCGCGGCCTCCGCGTGGGCGAGGAGCGGCGCCATCGACGCCGCCGCGGCGGCGAGGAGCAGGGATCGGAGCATGTTGGTCAGCGTGGGCCGTCGGAGGACGAGGACGCCCTCGTCGAGGGCGGGGGTCAACCTACCACGCCCTGACCCGCCCGGGCACCGCACGCGCTGCGTCGCTCACCACCGGGTCCTGAGCGAGAACCCGAGCCCCAGGTAGCCCAGGTCGATGGTGCCCGCCTCGCTCACGCCAGGAACGTCCGTCGTTCCATTCTGCTCGACGCGGAGCGCGAAGGACTCGAGACCAAGGCCGAGCGCGAAGTGGTCCCAGGGTCGGTACTCGACCCCCCCGGACCAGTTCGTGAGGGCGCCCGCGTAGTCGTCGAACTCGATATAGAAGACGTTCAGGTCGCTCTGGAGCTGCCATCGCGGGTTGATCGCGAAGTCGAAGCGCAGCCCGACCGCGGGGAGCGGCGCGGTCACCCCGAACGAGTCCGAGGCGTCCGAGACGCCGGAGGCCTCGAGCTGGAAGTCGATGGGGAGCACGTACAGGCTGCCGCCCACGCCAAGATCCACGCGGTCATCCTGAAAGAAGGAGTAGCTGTACTGCGCCTGGATGAGCCGCAGGTCGAGCCGGGTGGTGGCGGCGGTACCCGCGGTGATCACGTCCCCGTTGCCGAGGTTGATGTCCTGGGAGACGGTCTTGGACCCCTGCCGATTCAGGTCCAGCCACGAGAGGTCCACGCGATGGCGCTGGTTCCCGCTGAACCTCCAGTAGCCCTTGGCCTTCGCGGTGGTGTTCGACCGGCTCAGACCAAGCAGGTCCTCGAGGTCGAGGCCCACCCCGGCGCCTGCCAGCCCGACCCGAACCGTGCTGTCGACCGCCGAGGAGACACTGCCCACCTCGAGACCGAAGGTCGCCCAGGGGCTCTCGGGCCCCGGCGCAGCGACCCCCTCGGCCGCCGCGTCGTCGGTCGCCAGGCGCCCCGGGTCGAAGGCGCCGACGGAGGCCCTCAGCTCGCCGCTCCCCTCGACTTGCGTTGCGGGAACGGGCCCTCTGTGAATCGGGCGGGGGCCGCTGCTCGCGCAGGCCGCGCTGGCGATCGCCAGCAGCATCAGGCTCGGAGGAAGCGAGAATCGCATGGGGCTTCTGGGAAGAGGGAGGGCCGCGCGCTCCTACAGGCTCAGGGATCGCGGTGGTGCGAGCAACCCGGAAGCGGCGCGTGTGCCGAGGACTTTCCGTCATGGCGCCCCGGTCGATCCCTCAGGGCGGGCTGCCCCCCTCCGTCGCCCCACGGTCCCCTCGGCGCAGCAGCCCGCGGCCGCGCTGGCTCCCCCGCCCGGGGATCGCCTGCGGTCCTCCAATCGCCTAGCCTTCGGGCACCATGAACGTCCAGATCCTCACCGCCGCGCTCCTGGCAGCGGCCGCCGCCTCGTGCGGCGGACAGCCCACTCCCCACTCCGACCCCTCACCGGCCGAGGCCGCACCCACCGAGAGCTCGCCTGCGGCACCCCCGACCGGCGCCGTGGCCGCGCCGCCGGCCGAGCCCCAGGGCGGCGCCGACGCATGGTCCGTCGGGGACACCATCCCCTCCGGCCAGAGCGGCGTTCCGGACATCGAGATCCTCGAGGTCAGGGGCAACGGAACCGGCCCCGCCTGCGGCATGGGCAAGACCGCGACGCTGGCCTACAAGGCCATGAAGGCGAACGGCGAGGTGCTCGATCCCGGCAGCCGCCCCTTCACCTTCAAGGTCGGCTCCGGCATGGCGATCGTCGGCTGGGACAAGGTCGTCTCTCGCATGCGCGTGGGCGACAGCTTCGTCATCCTCATGCCGGAGGCGCTGGCCTATCGGGGCAGGGGCGACCTGAAGTTCGAGATGGAGCTCCTCAGCGTCAAGTGAGGGCCCCGGGGGCTAGCGCCCCGCCGATCTCGAGCGTCTCCGCAGGGAGGCCGTCCTCTGCGGGTCCTGCCCGCCGAGAGGCGGCCTCCTCCTTCTTCAGAGGGACAGGACCACCCGGTCCCCCGCCGTGGGCTCGACCAGGAACGTCGCTCCGTCGGTGACGAGGTAGAGGCCGTCGCCCCCCGTCCGCGCCGCGAGGCCACTGGGAGCGTCCAGACGCGGGCCGAAGCCCACGGCGCCGCCCGCGGCCAGGGTCCGGTCGCCCGAGGCCAGGTCCACCAGGACCAGCTCTCCCGCGGTGGGATCGCACACGAGGAGCCCGGCGGCGGTCATCGACGCGCCCGCCAGGGACAGGAAGGGGTCGCCCGCGCCCGTGGCGCCGTCGGAGAGGACCGTCCGGTCTCCCGCCCCGGGGCCCGCCGTGAGCTGCACGGCGACGACGGCCAGCAGGCCGCGGTCCATCACGAGCAGCCGCCCGGGGTCACCGGGGTCCTGGAGCGCGCGGACCGGGGCATCGAAGGCCGGCCCGGTCCCGGCACCGCCGCCGGAGATCGTGGTCCGATTGCCAGTGGCGAGGTCCACCTCCACCACCGTATCCGCGCCCAGGTCCGTGACCCAGGCGATGGCCCCGGTGGAGTCCACCGCGACGCCCGCAGGGTCCACGAAGGCGGCCCCGGTCCCCGTCCCCCCGGCCGAGAGCACCGTTCGATCCCCCGTCGCAGGATCCACGGAGAGCAGCGCCGCCAGGCCCCGGTCCACCACCAGGAGCTGACCGTCGAGCCCCGCCGCGCCGCCGGGCGCCAGGGACCGCGCATCCGTCGGCTCGACCAGCGCGGGGCCTGCACCCGTGGAGGCGTCCGAGAGCACGGTCCGGTCGCCGCTCGGCGTCGCGAGCCGGAGGATGGCCGCCTCGCCTCGGGCCACCGCGTAGATCGCGTCGGCGCCCACCGGAGCGGCGGTCACGGCGTCGAGGGTCACGTCGCGGTCCCCCGCCCCCCGGCGGAACTCGTAGAAGATCGTGCGGTCCCCCGTCGCGAGGTCCACGGACCAGACGGCCGGCGCGTCGCTGTCGAGCACGAGCAGGCGGCCCATGGCCTCGTCGAGCCAAAGGTCCTCAAGCTGGTCGAAGAGGTCCCCCGCGCCCGCACCCGGCCCTGAGACCTCCACCCGATCCCCCGACGTCAGGTTCACCTCGAGGATCGCCCCCAGGCCGAGGTCGCTCACGAACAGCCGGTCCATGGTGAGGTCGAGGTTCAGGTAGGTCGGCGCCGAGAAGGCCGGGCCCGCGCCGGTCCCTCCCCCCGACACCGTCGTCCGGTCCCCCGTCGTGAGGTCCACCTGCACCACGGACCCGGCGCGATCCGCCACATAGAGCGCCCCGCCGACGCTGTCGATGGCGACCCCCGCCGGCGAGGTCAGGGCCGCCCCGGTGCCGGTGACCCCGTCGGAGAAGACCGAGCGGTCTCCCGTGGCGAGGTCCACCGCGATCACCGCGTCCAGCCCGTCGTCGGTGACCAGCAGCCGCGCGCCGGTCGCGTCCAGGGCGACGTCCACGGGCGATGAGAAGGCCGTCCCCGCGCCGGTGGCTCCGTCGGAGAGGACGGTCCGTGTCCCTGCGCTGAGGTTCACGGCGACCAGGGCTGGGGCGATCGAGTCCACGACGTAGGCGGTCCCCGAGACCCCGTCCACAGCGACCCCCGTGCAGCCAGCCAGCTCCGGCCCCTGCCCGATGTTCGGCGCGCTCAGGTTCTGCGTGATGGCCTCGGACGGCACCAGCCCCGAGAGACCCTCGAGCTCGACGTCCGTGAAGACCAGCTGGCCCGTCGAGGGGTTGAAGTCCAGCGCCGTGGGCCCCACCAGCTCCCCCTGGCGCTCCATGTTGATGGTCACCGCCTGGGGGTCGTAGTTGAACTGGTCCCGCGTCCCCACCTGGACGAACAGGTCCCCCGTCGGGATCTCGAGCGACACCTCCCACGTGGCGTATCCGTCCGTGGTCGACGTCTCGGCGAAGTCGACCGTCACCGACGTGACCCCGGAGGGGTCCTGGGCCGTCCCCCTGAAGGTGAGCGCAGGGCCGCTCGCCAGGGCGCCGTCGAACGGGAAGTCGAGGGTCGCCGTGGGCGGCGTCTGGTCGTCGAAGATCGACGTGTCCTTCGGGCAGGCGACCGTCAGCGCGACGACCGGAAGCAGCAGGGCGAGTTCGTGGCGGGACCTGGGCATGGGGACATTGTGTTCTCTCCCCCGCTCAAGCTGCGAGGGAGAGGTCCATCAATCTCCGGCCAGTCGGATCGCCCCAGCGGGGAGGGGATCACTCCTCGCTCGCAGCGCCCTCCGGGACCGCCTCCGCGGGCGCTTCCTCGACCACGGGGGCCGGGACAGGCTCGAAGCCGAATTCCCGCCCCTTGTCGACCGCCGGGACGCCCTCGGCGATCCAGCGGGTCGCGGGGCCGTCCATGAGGTAGTGGTCGAAGAACTGCTGCATGCGCCGGGCGAAGTCCACCCGGTTCTCCTTCCGCCGCAGCCCGTGGGCCTCGCCGTTGTAGTTCAGCATCCAGGCGGGCTTGCCGAGCCGCCGCATGGCGACGAAGAGCTCGATGCCCTGGTACCACGGGACGGCCCCGTCCTCGTCGTTGTGGAGGATCAGGAGCGGCGTCTCGATCTTGTCGGCGTAGAACACGGGCGAGTTCTTCAGGTACAGGTCCCGCGCCTCCCAGAGGGTGCCGCCGATGCGGCTCTGGGTCTTTTCGTACTGGAACATCCGGCTGAGCCCGCTGGCCCAGCGGATCCCGCCGTAGGCGCTGGTCATGTTGCTGACCGGCGCTCCGGACTCCGCGCACGCGAAGACGTTGGTCATGGTCACCAGGTAGGCGATCTGATAGCCGCCCCAGCTGTGCCCCTGGACCCCGATCCGGTCGGGGTCCACGAAGCCCATGTCCACGATGGACTGCACCCCGGGCAGCACCGCGTTCGCGCAGCTGATCCCGGGCTCCCCGGTGGTGTAGGGAATATCGGGGACGAACAAGACGTAGCCGCGGCTGACGTAGAACGCGTAGTTGATGGACGAGCTCCCCGCGGACGGCGTGACGTAGCGGTGCAGGTTGTCCGAGTTGCGCTCGTAGAAGTACACCATCATGGGGTACTTACGCGTCGGGTCGAAGTTGTCGGGCTTGTAGAGGATCCCGTCCAGGGGGACGCCCTCGGTGGTCTCGTACTGCACGAGCTCCGCGGTGCCCCAGAGGTACTCGCGCTGCTGGGGGTTCGCCCAGCTGAGGCGCTTGAGGCTCTCGAACGCCGTGGTGGTCGCCCACAGGTCCGGGTAACGGCGGAAGGTCTGACGCGTCATCACGAGGGTGTCGGCGTCCTTGGCCTTGACCGGGGCCCCGATCCGCTCGTCGAGCATGAGCAGCGTCGTGATCTCGCCCGTCGCGGGGTCGAGCCGCGCCACGCCCGAGGCCTTGGTGCCCTCGTTGAACACCGTCAGCAGCATGGGCTGTGCGGGGTCGATGGACCGCGCCTCTCGATCCAGCGACTGGTAGCGGTAGCGGAGGCGATCGGCTCGGCCGCGCTCCCCCGTGAGGCAGCGCGCGGGCTCGGCGCCCGTGGGGTCCACCTGCCAGATGTCGAAGCGATCGTAGATCAGGAGCGCCGCGTCCTCGTCCAGCCAGCCCGCGGTGCGGTACGAGCGCGGCGGCGCCGGCGTGTCGTGGAGCTCGTTGGCGAGGGACGTGGGGATCCCCTCGGAGAGGTCCACCGTGTCGCCGCCCCCGGTCGGCATCGCGAAGTACTTGCGCTGGTCCGGGTCCCACCAGGTGAGGAACTTCCCGGCGGGCGACATGGTCGCCGTGCCGCGGACCCGCTCGAGGACGAGGCGCGCCTCGCCCGTCTTGAGGTCCACCACGTAGGAGTCGCTGAAGCCCGGAGACTCCCACGACTCCGACACCGCGTACCTGGCGGACGAGGTCCCGACGGCCATGTCGCTGGAGGAGCGCCCGTCCACCCGCACGGAGGGCATCTCCTTGGTGGCCAGCTGGACGACCCTGCCCGCCTCGATGTCGAAGAGGGCTTGATAGCTCCGGCGGCGCTCCTGCTCGGCCTGGAGCAGCTGGCGGGGCTGCAGGGCGTCGTCCTTCCAGTGCCAGATGTCCAGCTTGACGACCGGGTCCTTGGCCTTGGCCTTCTTCTCCTTCTCCAGCTGCGCCTTGGTCTTGCCCGCATCCTCGGGCCGCGGCTGGGTGCTGAAGAGGATGCGCCGGTTGTCCTCGGTGAAGCGCGGCCCCGAGGCGGCGATCCACCAGCCCTCGGGGATGCCGTCGGTCTCCTCGCCGGCGATCTTGGCCGCCGACTCGTCGCCCTCCGCCCAGTGGTAGAGGGACATGCTCGGCTTCTCCGGGCCGTAGTCGTCCCGGTCGGTGAGGAACGCGACGCGCTTCTCGTCCTCGCTGATCGCGATGGACTGGTAGGCCCCACGCCCGTTGATCAGCGGCTGGATCTCGCCCGTGGCGAGCTCCATGGCGAACACGCCGTCATCCTCGGCGTCCGTGGCGGACGTCGCGTAGACCAGCCAGCGGCAGTACTTGCTGAAGCGGTGGGACGTGACGTCCGGGATCCGCTGCTCCATGCCCGTCGCCAGGTCGCGGAGCACGAGCACGCTGCCGTTCTTCTTGGTGCGAGCATCCTTGCGGCCCTTCTTCCCGCCCCGCTTCGAGGGCTTCGCCTTGGCCGAGCCGGAGGGCGTCTCGGCCTCCTTCCTCGCCGCCTCTCCCTTGGGCTCCCCCTTGGGCTCCTCGGAAGCCTCGGGCGTGACCGCAGGCACCGGACCCGCAGGCTCCAGCCCCCCGCTCGCGATGCTGTACGTCTCGCTCATCTCCGAGGCGCCCTTCCGGGCCGCGGCGTCCTCCGAGCCCCCGGAGGGGGTGTAGACGATCCAGCCGGAGGCCTCCTCGGGGAGACGGAAGGACTGCACCCCAGGAAGGCTGACCGTCCGCTCGGTCTCGAGATCCAGGATCTCGAGGCTCGCGCCGGCTCCACCGCGACTGCTCTCCTCGCCCTCCTTCTCCGCGGGGCGCACGAGGTAGATCGCGTACCGGCTGTCCCGCGTGAAGTTGGCGGACGTCCCGCGCTCGATGGTGAATTGCTCCTGGGTCGCGATCTTACGGATCGTCAGCGTCCCGTCCCCGTCGGCCGGACGGACGGTGAACGCCACCCAGGCCCCGTCGGGGGAGAGGCCGGAACTTCGGACCGAGTTCCAGCGGTCGTAGTCCTCATGCTCGAGTGGGCGACGGCCAAGCTCGTCCTGGGCCGCGAGGGAGGCCGGAGCGAGGGAGCACGCGAACAGGAGGGTGAGGAGGGCCTGGGGCCAAAGGGATCGGCGCATGGGGAGGTCCTCTCCGGCTACGGCCGGAGCGTGACAGGGCTGGAAGGCAGTCCGTAGGTAGCACGCGGAGGGCGCGCGCGCGGACGTTTCGAGCATAGTCCGGGCCCCGAATCCGGGGGGCTCCCGGCGCTCCCCGCCGCGAGAACTGACCAGGACTGATACGACCCTTACCCAGGCCGGCGCGAGGACCCGCTCAGAGCTCCTCGGTCGCCGTCCCCTCGATCCGGAAGCAGCCGGCGGCGTAGCCGGCCCCGTCATCGATGCCCTCGATCCGGAGCGTGCCGGTCACGCTGACGGCGACGAAGGGGAAGTACGGCGAGCCGCGGCCCTCCTCCATGGAGACGTGGATCCACTCATCCGGCTGCGGCGCGCCGCCGAAGCAGCAGGCGAGGAGGTCGCGGACGAGCATGAACTCGGTCACCTCGCGGCGCTGCCACTCCTCGGGGATCATGTAGCCGACGATCTCGACCCGCTCTCCGTCGAGGGCAGCGACCCCCTCCGGGAAGCGCTTCTCGCCGCGCATCAGGTCGTCCATGACCGACTCGTACGCCTCGTCATCGAGGTCATCGAGGGAGAGGTGGCGGAAGCGCACCTCCAGGTGGCCGTCTCCACGGCGGCGCGGAGCGCCCCCGTCATCCGGTCGGGCCGCCTCGCGCCACAGCCGCGCGATGGCGAGCTGCCGGATCGTCTCGTCCGGCAGGTCCATCATCTGCGTCTCCTCATCCCGGGCCAGCCCCATGGAAGCGAGGAGGTCGTCGATGGGCATGGTCTCGTACGCCGCCGTTAACGCCTCGAGCTCCGCCTGTCGCGCGGGGTCACGCTCCTCGTCCGCGCCGGCGGCTTGCCCCGAGGTGGGGAGTCCCTGCTCGACGACGAGGTCGGGGACCTGATCATCCTCGCTGCCGTCGAGGGCGCCGCCGTCATAGGCCAGCTCCTCGACGCCGCCCGACGGCGGCGCCTCGCCCTGGCAGGACGTCACCAGGAGGGTCATCAGGAGGAGGGGGCGGAGGCTCATGATCCGCGGGCCAGGGTCTGGCTCGGGTCCACAGCGTACGCCTTCAGCGCCGGGACGACCCCGGCGACGACCCCCACGGCGAGCATCCCGAGGGGCGTCCAGAGGTGCGCCCCCCAGGCGTCCCCCGCGGACAGGAGCACGCCCGTGGTGGCGAGCAGGGTCTCGCTGACCCGGGCGAGGATCGCCTGCTCCACCAGAAAGCCGAGGAGCGCGCCGAGGAGCGCGATGACCGCGGCCTCGCCGACGATGGCGCCGAAGATCATCCCGCGGCTCGCGCCCAGGCTGCGGAGGATCGCGAGCTCCCGCCGCCGCTCGTTCATCGTGTTGTAGAGGCTGGCGAGCAGGGCCCCGCCCGCGACCACGACCACCATGAGCCCCACGATCCGCAGCACCTCGATGGCCCAGAAGAGCTTCCGGTAGAGGTCCGCCAGCACCTGCGCGATGGGCCACGCGAGGGTGGCGCGGTCCCCCACCACGTTGATCTCGTGGTTGAGCCGCAGGCCCGGGTTGATCCCCCCGCGCCGGAAGCGGAGGAGCACGGCGGAGACCTCCTTGTGCTCGTCGGGGATCTCGGTCTCGCGGAACGCCTCTGACCCGATGGCCTCCCCGGAGCCCCGCAGCTCGTGGCCGTCCATGCGGTAGATCCCCTCGATCGGGATGAAGATGGCGCGGTCGTCGGGGGTTCCCGTGGGGGCCATGACGGCCGTGACCACGTAGGGGGTGGCGTGGCGGCGCGGGTCGGCGGGGTCGTAGGTGAGGCCGTGGCTCGGCTGGAAGACCTCTCCACGCGTCAGCCCGGTCTCCCGGGCCACCGCCGCCCCCACCACCGCCTGGCGCTTCTCCGGGTCGAACCACGCCCCGGGGCTCAGGGGCTGACGCCCCACGAAGGCGTCCCCGGTCGTGCCGATGATCCGGAAGCCCCGGAAGTTGTCCCCGAGGGCGTAGGGCACCGCGCGCTCGACGCCAGGGTCAGCGGCGATGGCCTCGTACATGGACCAGGGGAGATTCCCCTGGGATGCGTCCAGGTGGAAGAGGGTGTTGAGCACCAGCTGCCCCTGGCCTCCCGGCGGCCCCAGGATCGCGTCGTAGTCCGAGCTGGACCCCGAGAAGGCGTCGGAGGTCGCGGCATGGATCGCGAACACCGCCATGACCAGCCCGCTCGCCAGCGCGCCAGCGCCCACGGTGATCGAGGTGGAGAGCCGGTGCTCACGCATCGACCTCGAGACGATCAGGAACCAGCTGGAGAGGGCGCGGCGCACGCCCCGATCCTACTAGGCCGCCCTCGCCCATGGCCCACGCACCCGCTGTACGAGAAGGGCAAGCGCCCGGCGAGGTTTGGCGGGTCCGGCTAGGATCGGGGCAGGCCCCTGCCTCTGTCCCGTCCGATCGGGCACCCCGAGGGGCCCGCTCCTACACCCACCTGCACCGATGTCCTTCTCGCTCCTCTCCCCCCGGACCGCCCTCGTCCCGATCCTGCTCTGCGCCGTCGCCAGCGCCCAGGAAGCGCCCACTGACCCCGCCGCGGCCCCCGACGAGGCCACGCCCATGGAGGAGGTGATCGCCGCGATCATCGACGAGGGGAAAAACAACTCCCAGGTATGGGAGACCCTGACCTACATCAGCGAGGAGATCGGTCCGCGCCTCACCGGCTCCTCGGCCCTGGAGCGCGCCAACGTCTGGTCCCGCGATCGCTTCACCGAGCTCGGCCTCACCGGCGCGCGCCTGCACCGCTGGGGTGAGGTCCCGGTGCGCTTCGACCGCGGCCCCAGCAGCGTGAAGATGGTCGGGCCGGTCGAGCGCGAGATCGAGTTCACGACCCGCGCGTGGGGCGCGGGCACCGACGGCCCCGTCCGCGGCCTGGTCGTCAAGGAGCCCAAGACCATGGAGGAGCTCGAGGCGGTCCGCGACCAGCTCGAGGGCGCGTGGCTGCTCTCCAAGGAGAGCCGCCGGCGAAGGAACCGCGACCGCGACGCCGCCAAGGCCGAGCGCGAGGAGCGCAAGAAGGTCGAGGAGGCCCTCGAGGGGTTCACCTTCCTCGGCAAGCTGCGCGGCAGCTCACGGGACGAGATCACCACCGGCGGGGTCCGCGGCTGGCGGGAGCTGACCATGGAGACGCTCCCCACCGAGGTCGAGATCACCATCCGGCGCCAGGACTACGACGCCATCAACTCGCGCCTCTCGGACGGCGAGGAGGTGGAGATCGAGGCCGACCTCAAGCACTACTTCACCGAGGGTCCCTTCGGCGTCTTCAACACCATCGCCGAGATCCGCGGCACGGAGTTCTCCGACGAGGTCGTCATCATCTCCGCTCACCTGGACTCCTGGAACGGCCCGGGCTCCCAGGGCACCCAGGACAACGGCACCGGGTCGTCGGTCACCCTGGAGACCGCCCGCATCCTGATGGCCGCGGGCGTCCAGCCCCGGCGCACCATCCGCTTCTGCCTGTGGTCCGGAGAGGAGCAGGGGCTCCTCGGGAGCCGCGGCTACGTGGAGAGCCTCACCGACGAGGAGCTGGAGGGCATCTCCGCCTGCTTCGTGGACGACGGCGGCACCTACTACCAGGGCGGCCTGTTCTGCATCGAGAGCATGGAGCCGATGCTCTCGGCGGCCATCGCCCCGGTGAACGCCGCGTTCCCCGAGCTCCCCATCGACATCGAGGTGCGGGACAAGATGCCCCGCGGCGGCAGCTCGGACCACGCGTCCTTCAACCGCAAGGGCGTCCCCGGCTTCTTCTGGACCGAGAAGAACCGACCCGGCCTTGAGGGCATGGGCTACCAGTTCTCCTGGCACACCCAGCGCGACACGCTCGAGTACGCCATCGAGGAGTACCTGATCCAGTCCGCCACCTGCTCCGCCGTGACCGCCTACAGCCTGGCCATGGCCGACACGCTCCTACCGCGCTACATCCCGGAGCCGCCGGCTGAGGAGAAGGCGGAGGAGGAGCCGGCCGCGGAGTCCAAGGACACCAAGCAGGCCAGCGGTGACTCCCCCATCACGGGGGACTGGAGCGCCGAGTTCACCACCCCCGGACTCGAGTTCGGGCTCGTCCTCGCCATGGACAGTCAAGGCGCCGTGACGGGGACCATGGTCATGGGCGACGATCGCCGCAAGCTCGAGAAGGGCAAGTGGGACGCCGCCAAGAAGACGCTCACCTTCCAGTACGAGTCCGACAGCTACGGCAGGCTCACCGCCACCGGCAAGCTCCAGGAGGACGGGAGCCTCAAGGGAGACGTGAAGAGCTCCCCCGACTCCGACGGCTACGCCTGGGTGGCCACCCGCAAGGCGCCGAAGGGTAAGGGCGACTCGAACTGAACGAGCCGGCACGGACGCGGCGGGGGGAGTTCCTTGAGCCCTCCCCCGCGGCCCAGCGGGCCCCGGACGAGGGGCCTCGCGGACGCGCGTTCGCGGACGAACCTGAGGGCTGACATGGAGCAACGACCCCGCATCCGTCGCCTCAGGGACTCGTTCGCCATCCACCGGCTGCCCGCGGGCGACCCGCTTCCCGCCGGCCTCGTGGACGAGCCCATGGTCTGGATCGGGCGCACCGAGGCGGAGCTCAGCATCGTCTGCCGGGAGCGACCCGAACGCGCGGCCTGGGGCGAGGTCAGCGGCGGCTGGGGCGCGCTCGAGGTGGAGGGCCCCCTGGACTTCGCCATCGTCGGCCTCCTGGCGGAGATCACCGCGGTCCTCGCGGGGGCAGAGATCAGCGTCTTCGCCCTCTCCACCTTCGACACCGACTACGTCCTGGTGCCCGGCGACCGCCTCGACGAGGCCGTGGACCGGCTCGGTGAGGCCGGGTTCGCCCCCTACGCCTGACCCTGGGATCGGCTCAGGGGAGCGTGGTGCGCAGGACGACGGCCCCGGCGGGGGCCGCGAGCGGGGCGCCGCCCACGGGGAGGAGGAAGGAGCCGCCAGGGCCGAAGGTGGAGGCCCCGCAGCTCACGGTTCCCTCCACCACGGTGTAGAGCGCGAAGCGCGGCTCGCCGCCGCCGCGCGGGGTGCCCGGCTCGAGCCGCCAGCGGTCCACCCGGAAGTGCTCGCAGTCCACGAGCCGCTCGCCGTCGGCCTCCCCCATGGAGGGAGCCACGTCACTGAAGTCGATGCACCGCAGGGCCTCCTCGGTGTGGAGCTGACGTGGAGCGCCGTCGAGGCCCACGCGGTTCCAGTCGAAGACCCGGTAGACCGTGTCGCTGTTCTGCTGCATCTCGAACAGCACGAGCCCCGCGCCAATGGCGTGGAGCCGACCGCTCGGGATGAAGAGGAACTCGCCGACCTCGGGCTCGAGGACGTGCAGGGTCTCCTCGGTCCGGCCCTCCTCGACCGCTCGCTCGAAGGACTCCCGGGTCACGCCCTCCTTCACCCCGACGAAGAGCTTGGCCCCCGGGTCCGCGGCGAGCACGTACCACATCTCCGTCTTGGCCTCACCGCCCAGCTCCCCGGCGACGGACGCCGGCGGGTGGACCTGGACCGAGAGGTGGCGGCGAGCATCCAGGATCTTCAGGAGCATGGGGAAGTCCGGGCCAGCCCCCTCCAGGCCCGCCCCGAAGAGCTCCTCGCGGTGCTCCGTCCAGAGCTCCTGGAGCGTGCGGCCCGCGTGCTCGCCGGCGGCCACCCGTCCGCGATCGTCGGGACGATCGACGATCTCCCAGGCCTCCCCGAAGGGCGTCTCGGCTTCGGGGAGCTCGCGCCCGAGGTCGGTCTCCAGCTGGCGACCACCCCACACGCGCTCCTTGTAGATGGGCTCGAAGACCACCGGTTCCGCTCCGCTCCCTGCAGGCATACCGGATTATCCCCCGCTCCCCTCCAGGGGGCCATCGGACCCCCGTGAAACGGCGAACCGGCGCTCCTCGACCCTCATCGGATCCCGGCGTGAGGCGCTGCCCGCTCGCCCTGGATCTTCGAGATCCCCGTTCGTCGCTGGACGGGACGCTGGGTCGAGCTTATTCCCTGTGCTCAGAATTCCCCCCAGGAGCCCCCCGATGCCCACCACCGAAGAAGTCTACGACCAGCTGAAGCAGGTCTTCGATCCCGAGATCCCCGTCAACATCGTCGACCTCGGGCTGATCTACGACGTCAAGGTCGAGGACCCCAAGGTCCTCATCACCATGACCCTCACCTCCCAGTCCTGCCCCGAGGCCCGCACCATCCCCGACGTGATGCGCCGGCGCTGCAACAGCCTCGACGGCGTCGAGGAGACCGACATCGAGATCGTCTTCGAGCCCGCGTGGACCCCGCACCTCATCTCCGATGAGGGGCGCAAGGCCCTCGGGATGGACTCCGAGGACGGCGACGACGGCGACGACTGAGTCCGGGACGACTGGACAGCTCGGGGCGGAGGGCCCGCGGTGGGTCCGCGGCTCGCCGCCCCGCCGCTTGCTCCCGACCTACTGGAAGACGTCGAGGTTCCCGGCGGGCCCAGGCGGGCGCGCATCCGGGTTGGACTTGAGCTCCTCCTTCCAGGAGATCATGCGCGCCTTGGCCCCCTCGGCCTCCGCCTCGTCGATCAGCCCCTTGCGCTGGTAGAAGATCGAGAGCGAGGTGTGCGCGAAGGCGTCATCGGGGTCGAGCTCGACAATCTTCAGCCCCAGCTCGATCGCCTCGTCGTAGCGCTCGAGCTGCATCAAGGCCATGGCCTTGCCGTGCATGGACTCCGTCCACGTCGGGTCCACCGCGAGGGACTCCTCGTACTTCGCGATGGCCTCCTCGTGCCGATCCTCGCCGAAGAGGGCGAGGCCCTCGAGGTAGGGCGCCTGGCGGCGCTCTTCGATGGAGTCAGTCATCCCTAGAGCGTAAGTCCCGAGCCGTTCAGATGGCGGCCTCGATCCCGAGGTCCGCGAAGCCCTTCTTCTCGAAGTTCTCCCGGAACATGGTCGCGAGCTTGTTGGCGGCGGCGTCGTAGGCGGCCTGGTCCGACCAGCACTTCCGCGGGTCGAGGATCTCGGGGTCCACGCCCGGGCAGCTCTTGGGCATCTTGAGCCCGAAGATCGGGTGCTCGTCGTACTCCATCCCCTCGGTGTGGAGGTCGCCCGCCAGCGCCGCGTTCAGGAGGGCCCGGGTGTCCTTGATGGAGATGCGCTTGCCCTCCCCGTAGGCGCCCCCGGTCCAGCCGGTGTTCAGGAGGACGCAGCGGGTCTCGTGCTGCGCCATCTTCTCCGCGAGCTTCTTCGCGTAGACGGGCGGACGGTGCGGCATGAAGGGGGCGCCGAAGCACGCCGAGAAGGCGGCGGTGGGCTCGGTGACCCCCACCTCCGTGCCGGCGAGCTTCGCGGTGAAGCCCTGGACGAAGTGGTACATGACCTCACGGGCGTCGAGGATCGACACCGGCGGCAGCACGCCGAAGGCGTCCGCCGTGAGCAGCACGATCGTCTCGGGGTGGCCGCCCCGGCCGCCCTCGGCGACGTTGGGGTTCGCGTCCAGCGGGTAGCTGATGCGGGTGTTCTCCGTGATCGACCCGTCGGTCAGGTCGAGCTCCTGGGGGTCAGTGTCCGCGAGCGCCTTGCCAGGCAACGCCGGCACGTTCTCGACCACGGTCCCGCGGGTGCTGAGCGCCGCCGCGATGATGGGCTCGGCCTCCTTGTCCAGGTCGATGAGCTTGGCGTAGCAGCCGTCCTCGAGGTTCGACACGCCCGCGTCGGTCCACGCGTGCTCGTCGTCACCGATGAGCTTGCGGTCCGGATCGGCGGAGAGGGTCGTCTTGCCGGTTCCGGAGAGCCCGAAGAGGATCGCCCCGTCGCCGCCCGCGCCGATGTTGGCGGAGCAGTGCATGGACATGTGCCCGAGCTCCGGCAGGAGGTAGTTCATCACCGTGAACATCCCCTTCTTGTTCACGCCGCAGTAGTCGGCGCGCCCCACCACCAGCATGATGCGCCGCTCGAAGTCCGCGATGACCGCCCGCTTGCTGAGGGTCCCGTCGATCGCCGGGTCCGCCCGGAAGCTGGGGACGTTGAGGAGGGTCCAGCGCTTGCCGTCCTCACCCTCGACCCCCTCGATCCCCTTGGGGAACATGTTGTGGACGAACATCGCGTGGGTCGCATACTCGCCCACGAAGCGGTACGGGACCGCATAGCTGGGGTCGGTGCCGCAATAGACGTCCTTGACGAAGAGCGTCGCCTTGCGCGCGTTGAGGTGCTCGGCCACCCGACCCAGCAACACGTCGAAGCTCGCGGGGTCGAACTTCTGGAGGTCGTTCTTCCACCAGATCTTCTCGTCGAGGCTCGGGTGGGCCACCGCGAAGGTGTCCTTCACGGGCCGGCCCGTGCAGCTGGGGTCGCTGTAGAAGAAGAGTGGACCATCGACCCCTAGCTTGCTGGCGTAGGCCTTGGGCTCATCATCGGGGCCGCCCGGGCGGATCCTGCCCCGGTCATTCTCGATCGCGGCGTGGAAGAGCTCGTCCTTCGAGAGGTTGGCTCGGTACGAGCATTCGGTCAGGCCGAACTGAGCTCGGAGATCGTCTTGGAGGCCCATGGAGTCGATGGCGTGGCGGCAGTGATGGGTGAAGCCGGGACAGATTGGCGCACCCCGGAGGGGGCCATGGTGACCCTGGAGGCGCTGCCGAGGCGCCGTTTGGCGCAAAAAGGGTACCGGGGTGCCTCGGAACGGGCAAACAGATCAGGGGGAGTCTCGGCCGAGTCCACGGCCGAGTCCACGGCTGGGAGCCGACGCCCCCTCCCCTCAGCTCGCCGGCCCCGCGCTGGCCGCCTCTCGATACCAGGCCAGCGTCTGCCGGAGGCCGTCCTGCCAGCGCACGCTGGGCTCGTAGCCAAGGAGCTCCCGGGCACGGTCGATGGACGCCAGGCTGTGGCGAATATCACCGGCCCGCTCGGGTCCCCGCCCGGGCTCCGGAGAGCCGCCGAGCTCGGCGGCGATGACCTTGTAGAGGTCGTTGAGGGAGACGCGCTCGGCGCCCCCGACGTTGACCACCACGCCGGGCTCCGCCTCGCACTCGAGGGCCGCGAGGTTCGCCGCGACCACGTTGTCCACGAAGGTGAAATCGCGGGTCTGCCCGCCGTCCCCGAAGATCGTCGGCGTCCGCCCCTGGAGCAGCTCCCGGACGAAGATGGCGATGACCCCCGTGTACGGGCTGTCGTCCGCCTGGCGGGGCCCGAACACGTTGAAGTATCGCAGCGCCACGGTCTTGATCCCGTAGCAGGTCCCATAGACGCGCAGGAGGTGCTCCCCCGCCACCTTGCCGGAGGCGTAGGGCGACAGCGGCGCGGGCACCATCCCCTCGTGCTTGGGGAGCTCGGGGGACTCCCCGTAGGCCGCGGATGAGGCCGCCATCACGAAGCGGCCCGTCCCCTGGTCGCGCGCGGCCTCCAGGAGGTTCTGCGTCCCCTGGACGTTCACGGCGTAGCTGCGGACCGGGTCCTCGATGCTGGCGGGGACGGAGACCTGCGCCGCCTCATGCAGGACACCCTCCACGCCCGCCATGGCCCTGGCGCAGGTGGCCGGATCCACGATGTCCCCCTCGAGGAACTCGACCTGCGAGCCTGAGCCGACGGGCCCGGGATCGTGGGCCGCGAGGTTCCCGAGCTTGCCGCTCGAGAGGTTGTCGAGGACCCGCACGCGGCCGCCCCGGGCGACCAGTCCATCCACGAGATGCGAGCCAATGAAGCCGGCGCCGCCGGTAACCAGGGTGAGGGACATGGGTCAGGATGGGCCGTGGAATCCAGGCGGGCCAGCGGCTCCCCCCCCGGAGGGAGGAGGGGTGTCCCGGATTCGGCGGGGGAGGCACGAGGGAGGAGGAAGGGCCTGCGCGGTGCTGCGCGGGGAAGTACGTTAGCGGAGTGACGAGACGCGCGCTGCAATTGGTGACCGAACGCCTGGTCGTGGAAATCCCCGGTGTCTCGGCCGCGGACGCCATGGCGGATTACTGCCGGCGGAACAGCGGTCACCTCGGGCCGTGGGAGCCCGCGCGCCCGCTCGACTACTACAGCCGCCCCTTCTGGGTTCGGCAGCTCCGCGCCGCCCTGGACGAGTTCCACGGGGGCCAGAGCGTCCGGACCGTCCTGCGGCTGCGCGAGCCGGACGACGCCGAGGGCCCCTGCGCCAGCGAGCAGGTCATCGGCGTCGCCAATCTCAGCCAGATCGTGCGCGGGGCGTTCCAGTCCGCGGTCATCGGCTACAGCCTCGACCAGGACATGGTGGGCCGCGGCCTCATGGGCGAGGCCCTCGGGCGCATCGTGCGCTATGCCTTCGACGACATGCGGCTCCACCGGGTCATGGCGGCCTATCGCCCGGAGAACGAGCGCAGCGCCGCGGTCCTCGAGCGGCTGGGGTTCGAGAGGGAGGGGTTCGCCCGCGACTACCTCTTCATCGACGGCGCCTGGCGTGATCACGTCCTCACGTCCCTGATCCGGCCGGAGCCGGACGCGGTCCGGACCGAGTCCGCCGCGGCCGGTGGGAGCCCACGCTCCCTGCGCAGCAACACCTGATCGACCTCCTCCGCGGAGCCCCCCGAGGCGTCCAGGGGGGCCGCGCCCGCTGGCGCCAACGGAGAAGGCCCGCCGGAGGACTCCGGCGGGCCTAATTGACTCGTGAGAGTCAGGATCCCCAGCACAGCTCATTGCTGTGGTGTGGTGAGCCGCGAGCGGCCGGAAATCGAACCGGGAATTCGAGGAAACCTCGGGGCCGCTCCCCCACCCCCTCGAGGCCGCCCACGCGACGCCTCATCGACCAAAAAAAGACCGGCTTCCGGGTTGGGACCGCGGAAGCCGGCGACTCCGATTCCGAGCCGAGGACGCTGGATCCTCGAGACGGACTCTCTCTCTCTCTCTCAAACTCCTACCAACGAGGCGCTCTCCAACGTCCCGTTGGGGCCTGAAGCCGGAGGGACGGACCGCGCGAACGCCGGATCGACGGATTTGTTGCTCAACCCCGCCCGAAGAGGCCCACGGTCGCCTCCTTGCGGATGTCCTCGGTCTTACCCCAGAGGATCTCGCCGGTCGTGATGTTCACGGCCGACAGATAGAACTGGTAGTAGACGTCCTTCTTCTTGGTCCCGACGCTCTCGATGGACCGGCCCGTGCTCTTGGAGATGTCGGCGAGCGCCCCGTAGAGCACGATGTCGGCCCCCAGTTGCTGGCCGAAGGCCTTGGCCATCTCCGGCTTGACCCGGCCGGAGCCCTGCTGGAAGCGGACCTCATCCTCGATCTCGCTCTGGCCCGCGGCTTCCTTGCGCGCGACGAAGCGGAACTTGCCGCTCTCCAGGAGCTGGTCCTGGATACGGCGGGAGATCATCTCGGTGTTGATGTGCTCGCTGGTCTCGTTGGCGATGCCACCGAAGGCAACGATGACGCGCTTGTCCGCGCCCTTCCCCTCGCCGTCCATGTAGTTCAGGGCGGGGCTCTCGATCAGCGAGCCGACCATGTAGTCGGCGAACTGCTGGAGGTCCTTCGACCCCCAGTCGATCGTGGTCGTCTCCGTCTTGTCGGCGTCGCCGTATCGGATCGAGCTGCAGCCGGTGGCCTGGAACGAGGTGGCGAGGATCGCTGCGAGCAGCGCCGTGGTGGTGAGTTTCATGGTTTGGACGCCGGAGGGTCCGGCGCGGGTTGGGATGGGTTGGATGTTGGATCGGCCAGCGGTGGCGAGTCGGGGAGCCTCTCCCCACCGATGACGTGTGCTGTGAGCCCGCTCTGGAGCGCCCTGGAGAGGACAAACATGGTCTCCCCCGCCTCGAGCCGGAAGGAGCCGAGCTCCACGGTGGCGCCCGCGTCCGTGGCCAGCTCGAGGGCGACCGCCTCTCCCGGCGGGAGGAAGACGCGGGCCGCGACCCAGCGCTGGGGCAGCGTTCGCCAGGCGCGGAGGTCCGCCCGCTCCGAGGCGACGGTGAACACGTCCATCGCGAAGGCGAGCCACTCGGTGTCCGAGTTCCTCCGCAGCTGCTCCGCGGCCTCGCGCTTCAGGAGCCCGCGGACCGCCGACCGGACGGCGAGCCAGGCAATCCTGTCCTCGAGGTTCCGCCGGGCCACCGCCGCGACGTCCTCGACCTCCGAAGCTCGGACCCGCATGGAGCGGCCTGGGAGGACGATGTCGAGGGCGGAAGCGGGGGACGTCCCACCGTCGAAGTCGGGGACGGACCAGGCGAAGACGCCCCCGTCGATGGGCACGTCGATCCGGATCTCTCGCTTGGCAGGCCCCATGCCCAGCCCCCCCACGAGGACGACGCTGGGCCAACCCGGGGGCGGCCCCTCGGCACCCTCGGGGAGATCGAGCTCATCCAGGCGTCCGAGGCGTCCACCCAGGCGCCGCAGGGCAGAGGTGGTCAGCTCTCCTCCGATGCCCTTCTCGAGCATCCGCTTGTAGTCGATGAAGGCCTCGCCCGGTTTCCCCACCAGCTCGTAGGCGACGGCCGAGAGCAGGTGCCCGAGGCCGCCGGCCCGGTATTCGGTGTCGTAGAGCTGCTCCTCCGCGGTGAGGAGCTGGTCCACGCGGCGAGCCTCCACGAGGACGTCGTCGGGGGCGCCCCGGGCCAGGTAGCACATCCCGAGCAGGGAGTGCAGCATGACCCGCTCGTAGCCCTCCCCGGCGTACGCCTTCTGCCCCTCGTTGATGACCAGGGACAGCAGGTCCTCGGTCAGCCCCTCACCCCCGATCAGGGCTCGCTCCTCCACGTCTCGGACCGCGTCTTCGGCGGCGTGCAGGTGATCGAGCGCGCCTCCAAAGTCCCCGCCCACGAACGCGGCCGTCCCCGCCTCCGCAGAGGACAGGAAGGGCGAGCCATCGGACGCTCCCTCCAGGAAGAGGGCCTCGGCGGCGGCGAACTGCCCCCCTTCGAACGCGCGCAGGGGAGCCTCTACCCGCTCGTTGTAGGTCGCGCACGCGGGGAGCGCGAGGATGGGGACCGGAGCCGCGAGGAGCAGCCGGTCCAGTCGAAGTCTGGTGATCACGGGGTGGGAACCCTCATCCGCGCCGGGGGTGGGTCCGGTGACGGGTACGAGCGGGCTCTGGGGAGAGGATAAGCCCTGATCGAGGTCTCCACCCTCGAAAGTCCGGGTCTCGGCTGGCCGGGTCCCCGCTGGACCGGTTGGACCCACCCTGGCCGAATCCACCCCGGCCGAACCCACCCCGGCTGGGCCCACCCCGGCTGGGCCGCCCGGCGGACTCCTCCGCGCCACAAGTGCGGAGGCCGCGGCCCCCCTCGGTTACATTCTTGCATCGAGGCCCATGACGAGCACCGAGCACCCCAAGTCCACCACCGCCGCCAAGACCGTGCGCGGCCCCGGCAAGAAGCCGAAGGTGACCATGATGGACCAGTTCCACGCCGCGAAGCGTGAGGCTGGCGACGCCCTGCTGTTCTTCCGCATGGGCGACTTCTACGAGCTGTTCGGCACCGACGCCGAGGTGGCGAGCCGGGAGCTGGGGATCGCGCTCACCTCGCGGGCCAAGGGCGCCGACGCCATGCCCATGGCCGGCGTCCCCGTGAAGTCCATGGAGCCGTACCTCATGCGCCTCGTGCGCGCGGGGCACAAGGTGGCCGTCTGCGAGCAGACCGGCGACCCGCGCACCACCAAGGGCATCGTCGACCGCGCCATCGTGCGCGTGGTGACCGCCGGCACCATCACCGAGGAGGACGAGCTCGACTCACGGGCCAGCAACTACCTCGCCGCCCTGATCCTCGACGGAGGGCGCGCCGGTCTCGCCTGGATCGACCTCTCCACCGGCCGCGCGGCGGCCTGTGACGTGGCCCTGGACCGCGTCATGGACGAGCTCGCCCGCGTGGCCCCGGCCGAGCTGCTCGTCCCCGAGGACCTGCCCCGCACGGCTCCCGAGCTCGCCGAGCAGCTCCAGCTGGACCTCGCCCAGCGCATCACATGGCGCGAACCCTGGCGCTTCGCCCGGGACACCTGCCGACGCGTGCTGAACGAGCAGTTCAAGGTGAAGACCCTCGAGGGCTTCGGCTTCGACGACGATGCCCTCGGCATCTGCGCGGCCGGCGCCGCCGTCGAGTACGCCCTCGAGACCCAGCGCGGTAGCTGCGAGCACCTCCTGCGCCTCGAGCGGGTGGACACGGGGCAGCACCTCGTCCTCGACCGAGCCACCCGTGCCTGCCTGGAGCTCACCCAGACCCAACGCGGCGCGCGGCGCGAGGGATCGCTCCTCGACACGATCGACGCCACGCTCACCCCCATGGGCGGCCGCCTGATGCGCGACTGGCTCCTGAACCCGCTGCGCGACGTCGAGGTCATCCTCCACCGTCAGCGCGGCGTGGCCGAGTTCGTGGACGCGCCCTTCCTCCGTGAGGAGGTCCGGGACCACCTCGGCGGCGTGCTGGACATCGAGCGCCTGGTGGCCAAGGTGGCGACCGGCCGGGTCAACGCCCGCGACCTCGTGGCCCTCGCGGGGTCACTGCGCGTCGTGGCGCCCCTGGTCGCCAAGCTCGACGCCGTCTACTCCAAGGTCCTCGGTGACCTCCGCGTGGCCCTCGATCCCCTCGAGGACGTCATCGGGTCCATCGACTCCCGGGTGGTCGAGTCCCCCCCCATGACCATCAAGGAGGGCGGGGTGATCGCGACCGGGGTGGACGCCGACCTGGACGAGCTCCGCCAGATCGCCGGGGACGGCAAGGCCTGGATGGCGCGCTTCCAGGCCGAGGCCATCGAGCGGTACGGGATCCCCGGGCTCAAGATCGGCTTCAACAGCGTCTTCGGGTACTACCTCGAGGTGCCGCGCGGCCAGGTCGCCCAGGTGCCGCCGGAGTTCGTCCGCAAGCAGACCCTCAAGAACGCCGAGCGCTACATCACGCCGGAGCTGAAGGAGTTCGAGGACAAGGTCCTGCGCGCCGAGGAGCGGGCGAAGGACCTGGAGTACGACATCTTCCAGGCCCTCAAGGAGGAGGTCGCCCGCGAGGTCCCGCGCATCCTGGTCACCGCCCGCGCCCTCGCCGAGGTCGACGTGCTGGCGGGCCTCGCCCAGACCGCCGCCACCCGCCGCTACTGCGCCCCGAGCGTGGACGGCGGCGACAGCATCGAGATCGAGTCCGGCCGTCACCCGGTCATCGAGGCGACCCAGACCGACGTCACCTTCGTCCCGAACGACACCTCCCTCGACCGCAAGAAGCGCAGCGTCGGGATCATCACCGGTCCGAACATGGCGGGTAAGTCGACCTACATCCGACAGACCGCCCTCATCGTCCTCCTGGCGCAGATCGGCTCCTTCGTCCCGGCGGCCGCCGCCAAGGTGGGCGTGTGCGACCGGATCTTCACGAGGATCGGGTCCGCCGATGACCTCTCCCGGGGCGCGTCGACCTTCATGGTCGAGATGGTCGAGATCGCCAACATCCTCAACAACGCCGGCGCCAAGAGCCTGGTGGTCCTGGACGAGGTGGGGCGCGGGACCAGCACCTTCGACGGCCTCGCCCTCGCCTGGGCCATCGTCGAGCACCTCCACGACCAGGTGCGCGCCAGGACCCTCTTCGCCACCCACTATCACCAGCTCACCGAGCTCTCCGGCGAGCTCTCCGGGGTGCACAACCTGTCCGTCGCCGTCCGTGAGTGGGACGACGAGATCGTCTTCCTCCATCAGATCGTCGAGGGCGGCACGGATCGCTCCTACGGCATCCAGGTCGCGCGGCTCGCCGGCGTCCCCACGGACCTGATCGAGCGCGCGAGGGCGGTCCTCAAGGACATCGAGCGCGAGGCCGAGGACCTCGGCGGCCGCGTCCTGGACCCCGCGCGCTTCGCCGCCTTCGAGCTCCCCCCCGGCCTGCAGCTGGGGCTCTTCGACAACGAGCCCTCCGAGCTCGAGAAGGCCGTGGATGAGATCGACGTGGAGGCCACCACGCCCATGGAGGCCCTCAGCCTGCTGGCCCACCTCAAGGGCCTCCGCTGAGCACGCGATGAACCCGTTCACCATCCGCCACTACCGGGAGCAGGACGCCGACAGGGTCCTGGAGATCAACCGGGCCAACGTCCCCGAGGTCGGCGGCATGGACCACGACAAGCTGGTGGCCTTCGCCGCCAGCGCCGCGTGGCTGCCCGTGGTCGAGGTGGAGGGCGAGGTGGTCGCCTTCGCCGTGTTCCTGACCGAGGACGCGGACTACGGCAGCCCGAACTACCGCTGGTTCAGCGAGCGGCATCAGGCCTTCTACTACGTGGACCGGATCGCCGTCGACGCCGACCACCGCGGCGTTGGGATCGGACAGGCGCTGTACCACGAGGCCATCTCGCGCGCGGGCGCCGGATCGCGGCCGGTCTTCTGCGCAGAGGTGAACACGATCCCTGCCAACGAACCATCCCTCGGCTTCCACGCCCGCTTCGGGTTCACTGAGGTCGCCCGCAAGCGTCCCTACGACCCGGAGTCGGAGGTCGCGATGCTCGAGCGCCCGATCGACGCCATCTGACCGCTGGCGGTCGCCCCGGGGAGGGGTACGCCAGGGCGACGGCTCGCTGCCCTGAACATCACAGGTATCGAGGCTTGTAGGCAGACTGCCGAGCGCCCTGGCCGTAGCTCATTCGGCAGCGCCCCGCGGCTCCTTGCCCTGAAAGCAGCCGGGAGCCGGCGGCGTCGTGCGCGGAAACCTCACCGACGCAGTTGCTGCGCGGCGGCCTTCAGAGCGGTCAGGCGAGCGTCCTGGACCCCCATCTCGTTCAGGGTTCCGATCGCGTCCTCCGCCTCCTGGTCCCGGCCCAGGGTGAACAGCACGCGGGCCTGCAGGGCGATGAGCTGGGGGTCGACGGGCCGCCGCTTGCGCAGCTCGACGATCAGGCCCAGGGACCGCTCGCGGCTGCTTGCGGCGAGCTCGTTGTCCCCCTCAGCCTCCGCGACGGCGCCGCTCACCAGGAGCGCGCGCGCGCGGTCCATCCGGAGCCGCCGATCGTCGCCAGCCATGGCCTCGGCCTGGATCGCGTTCATGACGGCCAAGGCCTTCTGCTTGGCACCCGTCCAGCGCCCCTGTGCCAGCAGGAGTTCGGCCTCGACGACATTGGCCCGGATCATCAGGTCTCCTGCACGGCGGTGCTTCAGGGCCGCCGGGCCAGCCTTGGCCCGGCGTGAGCGCAGTCCACGGAGCTCCTCACGGGCTCGCAGGATCTCCCCTTCAGCCAGGTAGGCCTCGGTGCAGCTGAGCTGCTGCTGCAGGACGTCCAGCTGGAATGACGCGGGGAGGTCTCCGGAGGCCATCAGCTCGTCCATGAGCTGGATGCTCTCTCGGTGCAGCTGCACGGCCTCCTCCCCTTGCCCGACGATCCGCAGGGAGTCCGCCAGCAGGGCGGCCGACTTGGCCCACTCGCGGTGCCACGAGGTCTTCCCGGGCTCCATCTCGCGGAGGAGACGCCAGGCCTCGATCGACGTGTGGTGGGCCTCGATCGCCTCGAGGTAGCGGCCCAGCTCGCGCTGACTCCTGGCGAGCACGTCGGCGCCGCGCGCGAGGGTCCAACGGGCCCGACCGGAACCCGGATCGCGCTCGATCAGGTCCTCCGCGAGCCCCACGTGCTCGTTGAGCAGATCCACCGCCTGGTTCCGGTTCCCCGCCTGGAACGCCATGTTGGCCGCGAGCTTCCCAAGGTCGCAGCGCAACTCGAGCACGTCGAGCGAGGCGCCATCCTGCACGAGGTCGGGATCCTCGAGCGCCTTCCGCGCGCGGTTGAAGAGGTTCAGCGCGCGCGGCGCGCTGGACCGCCCGGACGACATCGAGACGTCGCCCAGACTGATGAGCGCGCGGACCTGCGCGAGGCGGAGCGAGCGGTCCGCCGCTCCATTCTCGATCGCCCCCTCACACAGCTCGATGGCGCGGCCGAACTGCGCCCGGGCCTCCCTGAAGTCGCGCTCCTCCACGCCCAGCTCGCCGAGGGCGATTCGCGCGGCCACCTCGCCCTCGAGCGCGCGGGGTCGGCCGTGCAGCGCGGACGCCACCTCGATGGCCCGGCGGAAGTGCCCCTTTGCCTCGGGGAGGCTGCCCACGAGTCGCTGAGCCCGCCCGTTCCATACGAGCGCGACGGCGAGCATCTCCTGATCGTCCAGGCCACCGCCAGCTCCCTCCATCTCGATGGACGCGAGGGCCCGGGCTCCAGCAGCTGCGAGCGGGCCGATCTCATCGACCCGTTCGAGCTCGTCGTAGGTCCCCAGCAGGAGCCCCTCGAAGCTGGCCCGCGCGTCGGAGAGCCGGATCGTGGCGCGGTCCCTCGCCTCCGCCGCCCGTCGCTGCGAGAGCCCGAGGCCCAAGGTCAGCCCCACCACGCAGACCGAGAGGGCGAGCACAGGACCGCGCGACACTCCACCGGCGCGCTGCTGCTCGAAGGCGGCGCGCCACTGGGCCGGCGTCGGACGGGACGCTGGCTCGAGGGCCGTGGAGCGCACGACGAGGGCCTGGAGGCGCTCGGGCACGCCCCCGGGCACCGGCGCGATGCCGTCCTCGGCGAGGGCTGCGATTTCCTTCTCGGACCCCGTCCGAACCGGATCGCCGACGAGGACCTCCATCAGGACCAGGGCCAGGGAGTAGGCGTCCGAAGCCGCCGTCGCCCCTGCCCCCCTGGCGACCTCGGGAGAGGCGTAGCGGAGCGTGGACGTGCCCGGCGGCGAGGTCGTCCGCGGCAGCAGCGAGACCAGCCCGTCGTCCCCCACCTGGAACACGGACGGACGCAGCGCGCCGTGCACGACGCCGCTCGCGTGGAGAGACTCCACGGCGTCACAGAGTCCCTGGCAAAGCCGCCGCCCCTCGCGGTCACCATGGGTGACACTCCCCCTGCCGATGGCGCGCTCGGCGAGGAGATCTGCGAGAGATCGAGCGACCGCGACATTCCCCTCTCGAGTGCGGTGCGTGATCACGCGACGAGCCTAGCGAACCAGGGAAAACCCTTCCAGCACCTTGCTCCGCCCAGGGGCGAGGCCCTCGAAGGTCAGGCCGTGATGATCTCGACCCCGTCGGAGGCCACGTGGAGGGTGTGCTCGGTCTGGGCGACGAGGACCCCGGGTTGCTCGACCAGGGGCGGGTAGCGTACCAGTGAGCGCTGCCGCGCGAGCTTGGAGATGGTGTCCTCCAGCACGTCTCGGTCGAAGTCGTTGAAGTAGCGGCGGGCGATGGGCAGCCCGTTCCATCCCTGCATGGCCTTCAGGACCTGCTTGTCGATGCCCTTGGCCTTCCGCGGGGGGCGGACGAGCATGAAGACCTCTGCCTTACCCGCCTCGTGGATGAAGCCGCGGCCCGTGCAGGCGAAGGGCTCGATGGCGATCACCGATCCCTCCTGGAGGCGTTCCCCGCCGCGCTCCCCGTAGCTGGGGATCTGCGGGGCACAATGCACCTTCCATCGATCGAGCCCGTGACCGGTCAGGTTCCGGACCGGCTCGAAGCCGGCCTGGGTGATCGTGCGCTCGACGGCGGCGCCGATCTCGGAGACCGGGCGACCCGGCTCGACCAGAGCGATGGCCGCCGCGAGCGCGTCCGCGGAGGCGCCGATGAGGTCGGCGTTCTGCCCCTTCTCCGAGAGGTCGACGGTGCAGGCGGTGTCCGCGATCCACCCGTCCACGTGGACGCCCATGTCGACCTTCACCACGTCCCCCTCCTCGTAGACCATCGTGTCGTCGGGCGAGGAGCAGTAGTGGGCGGCGCACTCGTTGCGAGAGGTCTGCGCCGGGAAGGCAGGCGCCGCGCCGGCCTCCCGGATCATCGACTCGATCGTCTCGAGGATGTGCCGGAGCTCGACGCCCGGCTGAATCGCACCCCTCGCCCACTCCCGGCACGCGGCGGCGATCTTCCCGGCGCGCCGCGTCTTTTCCAGACCTTCATCGTTCATCAGGGGGATGTTACCGCCGATGGCACTCCCGTCGGGAGGGATGTCGCCGGTGGGTCACCGGAAGAGCGGGGATCCTCCGCCCGAGACACACCCCCGCCCGTCGCCTCACCCCATGCGCCCCAACCCGTTGCTCCCCTGGCTCATCCTGTCCGTGGCCAGCTGCGTCACCTCCACCACCACCGTGGGCGCCGTCGAGACCAGGGGAGCCCTGCTCTCCGTGGCCCCGGCGCAGCGCGCCTGGCTGGTCGAAGATGAGGACTCCTTCCTCGGCTCCGTGGTCCGCTTCGAGGGCCAGGAGGGCTCGGAGGAGTTCTTCTTCATGGTCCGCAATCCCTGGGACCAGGACATCGGGATGATCGATCACCTGGGCCGGACCTGGAAGCGCGTCCCCCACGAGGAGGACGCCTGGCTGGGGACGGGGACCGTCCTGGAGGGGGTCCAGCGGATCCTCGGGGCCGGGGAACGGGCCCGGATGGTCGAGCTCGAGGTCAGCCAACTGGAGGCCCGGACCCAGGCCGAGCGGGCCCGGTTGCCAGGCGGAATTGGCGGATAAACCGCCCCCTCCGGCCCCGCCTGACGGATTTGAGCGCAGACCGACCCCGGTATTCCCTCAATCCACGGCCCGATTCTCTCGATGAGGGAATGACGGCGCGGTCCCAGGCACGCCCACAAAGCCTCCCGCGTTCTCACTCAGCCCCTCCCAGCACCCCTCTCCATCACGCTCACCGGATCCCGAGGCAGTTCTCGATGATCAAACTCGAAGCAGGCGAACGCATCGGCACGTACCGAGTGCTCGATTTCATCGCACGCGGTGGCTTCTCGCTCGTTTACCTCGCCGAAGACGAGGAAGGCCAGAAGGTCGCCCTCAAGATCGGTGACGTCGCCGGTGGCGGCCGCTACGTGACTCGGTTCCTCGAGATCACGAACAAGCGCCAGGCCGAGGGCATCAGCCCGGACGAGACGCCGGCGGAGGCCATCTTCTTCCGTCAGGACGGGGTCCGCATCGACTTCCTTGACGTGCACGAGATCGACGACCTGGTCCGGGAAGAGTCAGAGCTCCTCCAGGAGGTCAAGAGCCCGAACGTGGTGACGGTGCGCGACTGCTTCCGGCACGACGGCCGTCCCGTGATGGTCATGGACTTCGTGCGCGGCAAGACGCTGCGCGAGAAGATCCGCGCCCTCGAGGGCATCCGGCTCAACTGGTTCCTCACGATCGTCCGCTCCCTGCAGAAGCTCAAGGCCGCGGGAACCATGGACTACCACGGGGACCTCAAGCCCGAGAACATCATCGTCAAGCCGTCTGGCTCGGTGGTCCTGGTGGACCCCGCCATGCGCGCCGACGAGCGCGGCGTCATCACCACGACGCCCCACTACAACCCCTTCCTCCTCCGGGAGAGCAAGGCCGACGTCATGGGCATCGGCGTCATGCTCTACGAGATCCTCACGGGCGTCCTGCCCTTCGACGAGGTCCCGTGGCAGTACGCCGGCCGCGAACAAGGCGGAGAGACCGAGCGCCTCTCCCTGAGCTTCTTCCTCAGCTACACGCCGCCGAAGGACCTCAACCCCAACACCCCGGACGCCCTGGCGACCATCGTGTACCGCTGCCTCACCGTGCAGGAGTACGGGCTCGAGGAGCTGGAGAAGGACCTCGTGGACTTCCTCCGCAAGGACTGAGGGAGCCCCCTCCACCCGCCCGATGAACGGAGCGCGCGCGGCCCTGGCCGCGCGCGCTCCGTTCATTCCGTCGACTCCTTCGGACCGACGGCCCCCCCACAGCCCGGAGGGCCAGCAGCCGGTCGGCCGATCGGATACCCTCCGCCTCGCCACCGGCGACCCCACATGCAACCCGAATACGACCGCATCGAGGTCCCCGCGGCCCTGGCTGGACAGCGCCTGGACCGCGTCCTCGACCAGCTCCACGGAGACCTCTCCAAGGCCCAGCTCCAGAAGCTGGTGCGGCGAGGCCGGGTCAAGCTCAACGGGCGCAAGGTGCTGCGGTCGAACGGCAAGGTCGCCAAGGGCGCCGTCCTGGAGGTCGGGCGCGAGCGCTCGGAGGCGGAGCCCCAGGTCGCGATCCTCCACGAGGAGGAGGACTTCCTCGTGGTGGTCAAGCCCGCCGGCTGGCTGACCCACGCGGCGGACCGCTCCAAGGTCGTCGACCTCGCGGGTCACCTCGAAGCCACCCACGGCCCCCTGCCCACCTCCCGCGGCGTGGATCGGCCCGGGGTCGTCCACCGCCTCGACCGGGACACCAGCGGCGTGCTCGTCTTCGCCCGCAACGAGGAGACCCTGAAGGTCCTCCAGGACCAGTTCCGCGCCCACACCGTGGGCAAGCGCTACCTCGCGCTCGTGACCGGCCGCCCCGAGCAGAACTTCACCGTGGATGCCCCCCTCGGCCCCGTCCCGGGGAAGGCCGACCGCCAGATGGTGGACGACGCCGACGGGAAGGACGCCACGACCGAGGTCGAGGTGCTGGAGCAGTTCGGGCAGCACGCATTGCTCGCCTGCACGATCCGCACCGGCCGCCGCCACCAGATCCGCGTCCACCTCACCGCCCGCGGGCTGCCCGTGGCAGGGGACCACCTCTACGGCACCCGCGCCCACGTCCCGCTTCCCGGCGGCCGCGTGCGCCTCGCCCTGCACGCGGAGCGGCTGAGCTTCGATCACCCCCGCTCCGGCGAGCGCCTCACCTTCGAGGCCCCCTTGCCCCCCGACCTGAGCGCCGCGCTCTCGGCCCTGCGGGCGGGGTCCTGACCAGCCCGCCCTACCGGTGAACTACCTCGCGCACGTCACCCTCGCCGAGCCCACCGACGAGACCCGGCTCGGGGCGCTGCTCGGAGACTTCGGGCGGGGCCTCGATGTGGAGTCCCTCCCCGCGGGCATGCGCTTCGCGCTCCTCGAGCATCGCGCCCTGGACCAGTGGTTCGACGATCATCCCCGGGTGCGCGCCGAGCGCGCCCGGTTCCCCGCGGAGCTGCGCCGCTTCTCGGGCATCCTCCTGGACGTGTTCGCCGACCACGTCCTGGCCCGCCGCTGGGGGGACCTCCACCCGCGCCCCATGGACGAGGTCACGGGCAGCCTCTACCGCTCGTTCGAGACCTACGCCCACCTCCTCCCCCCCCGCCTCGTGGAGGTGGCCCCCCGCATGGCCGCTGACGACTGGCTCTGCGGGTACGGCGACCGGGCGAACGTCCGGCGCGCCCTCGAGGGGATCGCCCGGCGCCTGCGTCGGGAGACCCCCATCGCGAGGGGCTTCGACGAGCTCGGCCGGCGCTACCCGGAGATCGAGGCCTGCGTCCTCGAGGTCTGGCCGGAGGCCAACGGCTGGCTGGAGCAGCGCCGCAAGGCCCTCCGCGCCGCTGACCCTCAGCCGAAGTAGGCCAGGGCCCGCAGCATCGCGTCCGCGGTGGTGAGCTCGGCCGCGGCGTCCTCCTGCTGGACGTCCTCGGCCACGAGCACGAACAGGGCGAAGCAGGCGTTCAGCACCGGGTCGATGTTGGACCGGATCCAGCCCTGGGCGACCTCGAGCCCCTCGTGGGCGTGCTCGACGTCCTCGAACTGCCCGGTGAGCAGGGAGACCTGGGTGAACTGCTCCGCCAGCCAGTCCCGGTCCCGCGCCTTCTCCGGCGACTGGAACATGAGGGCCAGCATGCCGCCCACGACCTTCTTGCGGGTCTCGTCGAAGCCTGCGAGTTCGGCGCGAAGCTCATCGCGGGTGGGGATGTTCATGGGATTGGGCCCGGCGGGCACCGCCGGGGACCGTGGGCAGAACATAGCGCGCGACGCCCCGCTCGGGGGCGCCGCGCGCGATCCAGCGCCGCCGGGCGTGGGTCCATCGACCCCCAGGCCGTCGGCTCAGCGGATGGGCGGCGAGAGCTCCGTGATGGTCGCGCCCGCCTCCTCGTGGAGCACGAGCACCGAGTAGCGCGAGACCGGCGGGCCCTCGTACCCCGAGACCGAGGCGTAGTCGAAGCGGCCGCGCAGGTCGGTGTACCCGTCCTTGATGAAGCGCACCTCGCCCCCGGCCATACCGTAGACCTTCACGTAGGCCTTCGAGATGGGCCCGAGCCCCTCGCGGTCCACCACCCGCAGCTGTCCGTAGCGCTCGAGGCCCTGGACCGTGAGGCGCGAGGAGAAGTAGGTCCCCCGGCGCGTGATGCCCGCCCCGCGGACCTCGACGAACAGGTTCGACCGCTCCAGATCCGCGGGGAGCGGGATCGACGTCGAGAGGCTCGCCCCGTCGAGGGAGACCACCTCCACGCGGTTCGGCTCGATCAGGCTCGACTGGCCCACCTCGCCGCGCACGAAGGGGTTGGCGGAGAAGAGGAACTCCACGTCCATCAGGTGGTAGCGCAGCTCGATCTCGCCGACCCGCTCGTGGGAGATCTTCAGGAGGCTCCCGTCGATCTCGAACTCGAGGATCGGCTCGGTGGCAGCCAGGGCGTTCTGGGCCGCGTCACGGCCGTCCCCGAGGTCAGCGTCCGTGACCTCACCGCTCTCGATCTCGTCCAGCTGGGCGATGACCCCCTGGAAGCGCTGCCTCCAACGATCCACCGGGTGATCCACATACCGCGCCGCGACCTCCCTGGCGTGGCCGGTGTCCCCCCGGTAGAAGTCCATGTACGCGGACATGTAGTCGTATTGCAGCGCCATCTCGACGCCGTCCGGCTGCACCGCGTCGAAGGCGGCGAGCGCCTCCCCGACCCGGTTCTGGAGCAGCAGGTAGTAGGCGAGCTCCATTCGGTCCGAGCCCGTCATGCCGGTTCCCAGGGTCAGGCGACGCAGGAAGCTCCGGTACTGAGCCGCAAACTCGTCGTTGAGGATCCGTCGCTCGGAGCCCGCCTCGTGGCTCCGACCCCGGATCAGCGGCTCGAAGGCGAGGTGCTCATAGAGGCCACGGTCCACGGCATCCACCGAGTAGAGCGGTGAGGTGAAGGGTGCCTGAACGAGCCCGAGGACCCGACCGTTGGTGGAGAGGAAGCGTCGCGTGCCCTCCACGTCCTCCAGCTTGACCGCGTACTGCTCGAGCACCGGAGCGCTCACCTGCCGCGCAGCCAGCGTGGACGTGACCGCATCGAACGCGCCCCGATCCCCCATGCGCCACGCGATCCTCCCGAGGTCGAGGGTGAGGGGGTTGCCCGCCTCGAGGAAGGCGACCACCTCCTCGGTCGACCCGTTCTGCGAGATCCAGTCCCAGGTGGACCGGTCCACCTCGGAGAGCTGCTCGACCACGTTCAGCGACCGGGCCGGCGCCGCCCCGAGCAGGGTTTCGCCCTGACCCGCGTGGACGGGGTAGTCCTGGAACTCGCCCGCCGAGGGGAAGTAGAAGGCCACCTCGAGGGAGCGGGTCCCGTACGCCGGGAGGGTCACCAGCTCCCCGTTGGTCACACGGTCCCCGTTGACGGGCAGCGCGCCCTCCGGGATCTGCACGAGGGCCACCAGCTCCACCGGAGCGGAGGAGGTGTTCGAGAGCACCATGCGGCAGCCGTAGGGCACCCCCACCAGGAACTCCCCGGTGAT
>JADHOC010000018.1 GCA_016779205.1 Planctomycetota bacterium
AAGGGCCTCTAGAACCGACATGAAGCCGTCATCAGATTTCAGGGCTCGAATGCTGGAGAGAAAGGCCGTTCTCGACGCACGGACCGAAGAGGAGACAGCGCGGCTGGTCGAGCACCTTAGATGGTCGTGTCCCCAGTACAGCAACACCCCGATTCTGCCAGACCTCGTTAGGGCTTGGTGGGATCGAGCCAGCGGAGATCCACAGCCTGGATGGCTTGTGGCACTCCCCGAGTGGTGCACTGGGTTCTTTGACAACGCCCCCTGGCTCAGGACTTCCAAGCACGACGATGGACGCATCTCACCTCGCCGTTGCCGCGTGGCGATGGGCAAGCAGGCCGAGAACCTGTCCGACCAGGACCTGCGATTCCTGCGGGATCAGCTCTACGTGCTCGCTGAGTCGCTCGTCGATCGCGTGACAGGAGCACCAGCATGAGGCGGGCACTTCTTTACCTCCGCGTCTCGGACCCGCGACAGGTCCACAATCTGAGCCTGGAGACTCAGGAGCAGATGTGCCGCGCCTACTGTGAGCGCGAAGGGATGGAAGTGGTTGAGGTCTTCCGAGAGGAGGGCGAGAGCGCGAAGACAAGGTATCGGACCGAACTCAACCGCCTCCTGGAGACATGCAGCGAGCGGCGTGACGAGATCGACGCCGTCGTCGTCTATAGCCTTAGCCGCTTCGCCCGGAACCAGAGCGACCACCAGCTCCTTCGCCGCGCCCTTCGCGGGCTCGGCGTTGTTCTTCGATCGGCGACAGAACCCATCGACGAATCCGAGACCGGCGCGCTCCTCGAAGGGGTCCTTGCGTCGGTTCATCAGTTCGAGAACGATCTGCGCACTCGCCGAACGATCGACGGGATGAAGAAGGCACTGTCGATGGGCCGGTGGCCGTTCAAGGGCCCCCTTGGGCTTCCCAACTCTCCCAAGGGAAGTGGCCTGCCAAGCCTGATCCACGACATGGATCGGGCTCCCATGATCCGAAATGCCTTCGAGCTGGTCGCTACAGGCGAGCTGACGAAGGTCGAAGCTCTCCGGCAGGTGACTGCCCTCGGACTAACGACTGCGACAGGAAAGCCGATCAGTCCACAGCACTTCACCAAGATCCTGCGTAACAGGATCTACGCGGGCTGGATCGTCCTGGAGGAATGGGGCGTCGAGGTTCGCGGAGACTTCGAGCCCATCGTGGGCGAGGAGATCTTCCAGCGCGTCCAGGAGGTGCTCGATTCGCGCGGGCTCAAGAAGAGCCACCACGCGCTCGACAACCCGCTGTTTCCGCTGCGCCGTTTCGTGCGGTGCGCTTGGTGCGACACTCCCATGACGGGCAACGCTCCAAACAGTGGTCGCCACCGCTACTACTTCTGCCGGAACAGAGCCTGCCAAGGCGACGGAAAGAAGCGAGTGAGCGTCAGGACCGAGAAGATGGAGCGCAGCTTCCTCGACCTCGTGGAGAACTTGGCTCCCCGCCCCGAGCTGGTCTCACTGTTCGCCGAGATCGTCCGGGACGTATGGAGCAAGCGCCACCGGGCACAGGCCGCGCGACGCGACCGGCTCGCCCGCCGCCTCGACGAGCTGCGGAGTGCCCGCAATGGGCTCGTCGATGCCCACGTCCACAAGGGTCAGCTCGACGCCGAGACGTTTCGGGAGCAGATGGAGCGCAACCGCTCGGATGAGGCCGTTGTGAAGCGACAGCTCGCGGACGCCACACAAGAGGTCCCCGACGTGGAGTCGATCCTCCCCTTCGCCGAGCGCGTCCTGCGCGATCCAGGGAGCTTGTGGGAGCACTCCGAGCTGCCCCAGCGACAGCGCCTCCAACGGTACTTGTTCCCCGAGGGGCTCCGCTACGACGGCGAGTCGTTTGGAATCGCCGTAAGGTCCCCCGTCTTCGAGACTTTGGGCTCGTTGGAAGCCGAGAGGGAGGAAGTGGTGACCCTAGGGGGATTCGAACCCCCGTCGCCAGGATGAAAACCTGGTGTCCTAGGCCTGACTAGACGATAGGGCCACGGGTGTCGGTCGTCCCGGGTGGACGTTCGACGGCGGGGAAGATAGGGCCTGGTCCAGGTCCTGTCAAACCCTCCCCCGCCCGGATTTTCACCCCCTCAGCGCGCGACCCATCCGGCAGCGGCGAGCCGCTCGGTCAGGTGACCGTACTCACGCTCCAGACCCTCCACCACCTGGCCTGGATCGCCAAGGATCGACCAGGTGTAGGTCTCGATCTCCAGGTGGAGCTCGGGGGTGGTCCACCCCTCCGGATCGGCGAGCAGGCCGTCGACGATCCGGTCCGCGTGGCCTCGGGTCGTCTCCAGGGCCCCGAACGTGGCCTGATCCAGGGGCACGTGGAAGTGACAGCGCCACTCCTCTGCGCTCGCCCAGGGGCTGCCCTCGACCTCGAGGGCCTCGACGAGCGCGGGGAGGTCGGGCAGGTGGATGAAGGCGCCGTCGGCGCGGCCGGTGACCTGGTGCAAGAAGCGAGGCTCATCCATCGCCAGGAGCTCCGCCCGCGCCGCGGGATGCCGGGCGGGGTCAGGGAGCCGGAGGGCGCTGCTGACCTGCACCTTCCCCAGGGGGCCCCCGTGGGTGGCCAGGGCCAGCGAGTCCACGGCCTCCTCGAACTCCACCGCGGAGTGACAGCAATCCAGGCAGGTCCCGAGGTGGCGCGCAGCGAGGAGCGCAGATATCTCCACCTCAGCCCCGAACTCCTCCTGCAGGACGCGGGTCGCGATCAAGCGCGCGAAGACGAGGTACTCGGCGAGCGCCCGACCGTTCCTCGCGCTGGCGTCGGGCTCGGACTCCAGGGAGAGGATGACGCGGACGCCGGTCTCCTCCTCGATCCGCGCGAGCTCTCCGACCGCCCGCCCCATGCCCTCGGCGCAGCGGCGCAGGCCCGAGCGGTCGTTGATGTCGGCTCCGTAGGCTCCCGGGTGGGTGCTGATCGAGACCATGCGCGGCTGATCCCGCGACGCCTCGACCAGGGCGGCCGCGGCCCAGGCCACGTCCACGGTGTAGTCGACCCGCTCCTGCTCCATCCAGCTCGGCTGGTAGACCCGGGCCTTCAGCCCGTCCTCCTGGAAGTCGCCGTAGGGGAACGCGTTGAAGGTGAAGGGGTCCATGCGGTGGGCCCGCAGGAATTCCCTCAGGGCCCTGGCCGCGTCGGGGTCGGCGCGCAGCTCCCGAGCCGCTCCGGCGGCGAGGTACATCCCCACGCCGAAGCTCGAACCGCCCGGAGCGAGCCGCTCGCGCAGCGGGACGGAGAAGGTCTCGATGGCCCGCTGGACGTCCGCGAGGGTCTCGGCCGCGTGCAGGTTGAGGCAGTACCCGACCCGGACGACTCGGTCCGAGCTGGGGTGATGGAACTGCATGGGCTCAGCCGGCGGAGTGCACGGCAATCCCCTCCTCTCGGAGCAGGACCGGGATGTCATCCCGGACGGGGTAGATCACCTGACCATCCTCTCGGATGAGGCCTGCCTCGAGCGCGGTGGCGACGTCAGCGCCGCCCACGTTCTGGACCCCGCCGCCCGCGATGCGATCGTTGAGCGCCTTCAGGGTCGCCTCGTCGGCGAGGGCGAGGGGCTGACGGGAGTCCGGGCAGGCGAGGATGGCGAGGAGGTCGGGGTGGATCACTGCGCAGGAGGGGTAGCGGGGACCGGGTGGAACGGAGGGGGCACGGACGCCGCCGTGGAGAATCGTGCATGGGCACGGACAACGCAACCCGAACGGGCCGGAGCTTCCCTGGAGATGCTCCGTCCTTGACCCGGCGTGGCCCGTGCCGGAGGTTGGGGCCATGCTCCCCGCCCTGCGCAGCGCCCCACGGCACCTCCTGGCCGGCCTCTCCCTCGCCCTCCTGTTCGCGGCGGCCGGACCAGCGGCCCCCGCCCAGGACACGGCGCGGGGCTGGCTCGATCTGCCGGAGGATCCCCTCGGGCGCCTGTGGGCCTCCGTCGGCGCCGACACGACCCCGTGGAAAGCCAACGCAGCCCACGGGGACCTCTCCGCCTCCGAGGACGCCTGGGAGGAGTGGCGCGGCGCCATGGCCACGGCCAGGACCCCCGAGCGGCGCCGCGAGGCCCTCTCGACGCTCCTCGGGCTGGCCGCCCGCGACGGGAGAATGGACGACGCCTACGGCTGGATCGGAGCCTTCGGCGCGGGCGACGCGCCGGCCCTGGCGGGCTCCATCCCTTACCTCTTCCCCGGTCTGGACCCGACGGTGCAGCTCGGCGGCGGCGGCCGTCCGATGGCCCTCAAGGAAGGAGCTCTCCTGCGCCCCCAGCTCCCGCCACGGAGCCGCGCGGCCGTGCCTGGCAGCATCGAGAACCGACGGGTCACGGCCCGGGGGCTGAGGGTCGGCGGGACCACCTTCGACCTGATGCTGAAGGTGGACGGCTCCGGGGTGATCGCGGAGCTGACCCACGTCGCGGGCGAACCGGCGGAGCTCCGGGTGGCGCTGCCTGCCCCTGCCGGCTATCGACTGAAGAGCGTCTACGTGGACTGGGAGCTTCAGGAGCCCGAGGATGGCGCCGATCCGGACGAGGTCGACTGGGCGGGGACGCCGCTGAACGTGCGGATCGCCCCCTCCGAGGACCCGATCTCCCTCTTCGCGCGCCTCGACCGGAGGGACCTGCCCACGCCCACGCCGCCGCCCGGCGCGTCGCCGTTGCCGGGGCCGATCGCCGGGCGAGGCCTGCTGCTCGTGGTCCCCACGGAGGAGCAGGGACCCCGCTGGGAGGCCATGGCCCAGGCGTTCGCTGACGTCCTCGCGGTCCCCGTCAGGGTGGGCTCGCCCGAGGAGGTCCTCAGCACGGCGGGCAGCCCTCTCCCCACCGCCGTGCGCTTCGACCTCGTCGGGGACCCGGAGGCCCTCAGGCGACAGGTGACCCACGCGATCGAGGTCCGCTTCCGGGAACGCTGAGGGCCGGCGGGCGCCCCGCCAGCCCCGGGGTCGTTATGGTGGCGCTCCTACCATGAGTGACTCCCTCCACGCCCAGCACCGCGCCCGCTTCCTCGACCTGCTCGCCGCCCGCGACGCGGTCGCGGTCATCCCCACCGCGACGACCAAGACGCGGAACGACGACGCGGACTACAAGTTCCGCCCGACGAGCGACTTCTGGTACCTCACGGGCCTGAACGAGCCCGGGGCCTGCCTCGTGCTGCTGCCGGGCAAGGACGGCGAGAAGCCGCGCTCGGTCCTGTTCCTCCGCGAACGCGACAAGCTCCGAGAGATCTGGGACGGGCGCCGCCTCGGGCTCGAGCGCGCCCCCGACGCCCTCGGGGTGGACGCGGCCATGGACATCGAGGAGCTCTGGACCGAGCTCCCAAAGCTCCTCGAGGGGCGAGAGCGGATCATGTGGCGCTTCGGCGACGACCACGTCGCCGACCGGCGGATGATCGAGACCTTCACCTCGCTGCGCGACCGGGCCCGCGGCCCGGTGGAGCCGGCCAAGGAGCTCCTGGACCCCGGACCGATCCTGCACGAGCTCCGGGTGATCAAGGGCGAGGCCGAGCTCGAGCACATGCGCCGGGCGGCCACGCTCAGCGCAGAGACCCACGCGGCCCTCATGGGGCACATCCAACCCGGCATGAACGAGTGCGAAGCCGAGGCCTTCCTCGACTACCGCTACCGCGGCGCGGGCTCGACCGGCGCGGCGTACAACCACATCTGCGCCGGCGGAGCCAACGCCTGCATCCTCCACTACGTCGAGAACGACCAACCCCTCAAGGACGGGGACCTGCTACTGGTGGACTCGGGGGCCGAGTGGCACTACTACGCGGCGGACATCACCCGCACGTTCCCGGTCGGCGGCAAGTTCAGCCCCGAGCAGCGGGCGCTCTACCAGGTGGTGCTGGATGCCGAGGAGGCCGCCATCGCAGTGGCCGCGCCGGGCGTGGAGTTCGACCGGATCCACGAGGTGGCCCTCGGGGTCATCGTGGACGGCCTGCTGGAGCATGGACTGCTGACGGGCACCGCGGAGGAGGCGCTGGAGTCGGGCTCCTATCGCGACTTCTTCATGCACAAGACAGGCCACTTCCTCGGGCTCGACGTGCACGACTGCGGGCGCTACACCACGTCCGAGGGAGCCTCCCGGCCGCTGGAGCCGGGCATGGTCTTCACCGTCGAGCCGGGCATCTACGTCGACCCGGAGAACACCGACGTCGAGGCCCGCTGGCGCGGGATCGGGATCCGCATCGAGGACGACGTGCTGATCACGGACGACGGCCACGAGATCCTCACCGCCGCCGTCCCGAAGGCCGTCGAGGAGGTCGAGGCCATGTGCGCTGCGCCCAGCGGGGCGCAGGGGTGAGGTGAGCGAGATGCCGGAACCCAGGGAGCCCCTCGGGCTCGCGGATGCGATCCGCGGCGCCGCGATCCCCAGCCTCGCCGGCATGGCTTACGAGCTGAGCGGGCTGGCCTGGGTCCTCGGGGGAGCAGCGGCGCTGACCTCCCTCGCCGCGCTCGCCGGAGACCCCGAGCTGGTCTCGGACGCGGTGGGCTCCGGGGTCCCGATCCCCGGCCCCCTCGTCGCGACGGGCCTGTTCCTCGCGGCCCTCCCCCTCCTGCTCGTCTGCTCAAGGGTGGGCGGCGGCGCCGCCCGCCTCTCGATCGCCCCTGACCCCGAGCGGCCCACGACCCTGCTCAGGTCCTGGGCGGAGGGCAAGAGCGTGCAGACCTCGGCAGCCGCGATCTGGATTCAGATCTTCGGGATGATGGCCTGCGGCACCTTCGTCCTCCTCGGCCCCATCGTCGCGTTGACCGCCCTCGTCGGCCCCGAGACCCTGGGCCCCTTCGGCGTCGTCCTCTCGGGCCTGGCCCTGGTGCTGACGCTGGCCTATGCCGCGGAGCTGGGAGCGCTTCACCAGCTCGCGCTGGCCAGCCTGGTCCGCCACGACCGCGGCGTGGGCTCCGCCGTCCTCCACGGCTGGCGCCTGATGCGAGCGCGCCCGGAGCACATGCGCCGCCTCGCGGCCGCGGAGTTCGCCCTCCGAGCCCTGATCTTGATCGCCGCCAGCTTCGCCGGCTATCTCGCGGGCGGCCCGTGGGGGCTCGCCCAGCTGGCGCTCCTCGCGAGCCTGGTGGGCTCGGTGCGCTGCAGGGCGTGGTCGCTCATCTACCCCCGGCTGGGCGGCCTGTCGGTGTCCGGCGGGCCGCGCCAGGCCTGAGGGGCTGTGCCTGGGGACCAGGGCCCCCTGACGCGGGGCCGCCCCCAACCAGAAGGGGCCTTCGAATCGAGAGGGTGGTGAGCGCGCCAGGGATCGAACCTGGGACCTACTGGTTAAAAGCCAGTTGCTCTACCAACTGAGCTACGCGCCCACCCGTTGTGTCGATTCGGCGCGCGGTCCGGGACCGCGCGTTCGAGGCGGAGAAGATACGGCTTTTGAGACGGGGTGCAAGTATTCCGCACCGGGAGATCCGTGAGCCGCCCCCCCCTCAGTCCTCGAGGATCTCCTTGGTCTTCTTGTCCTGGGCCTCGCCCACCTTGGCCTCGAAGCTCTTGAGCATCTTCTGGATCTCGTCCTGGAGGTCCTTGTGGCCGTCCTCGGTGACCTCACCGCTCTTCTTGTGGGCGTCGGCCTCCTTGTTGGCGTCCCGCCGGACGTTCCGGAGGGACACGCGCCCCTCCTCGCCCAGGTCCTTGGCCTTGGCGGCGTACTTCTTGCGCTGCTCTCCCGAGAGCGGGGGCATGGTCAGGCGGATGACCTTGCCGTCGGACTCCGGGGAGATCCCCAGGTCCGACTTCATGAGGGCCTTCTCGACCTCCTTGATGGCGCTGGCGTCGAAGGGCTTGATGACCAGGGTGCGAGCCTCCGGGACGCTGATCTGGGCCAGCTGGCTCAGGGGCGTCGGCGTGCCGTAGTAGTCCACCCGCACGTGCTCGACGAGCGCCGAGGACGCCCGAGAGGTGCGGATGTTCTTGAGCATGTCACGCGTGTGCGACACCGCCTTTTCCATGCGGGCCTCGGCATCTTTCAGAACGCTCTCGTAGCTCATATCTCTTCGCGGCCCATGTGTGGGCCCTCGTTGGGAGGTCGTCGCGGTGGGCCAGGAGCCAGGCACCGCCGGTAGGGTGGCTTCAGGATGCGGTGTGCACGAGGGTCCCCACGCGTTCGCCGGCGATGACGCGCTCGAGGTTCCCCTCCTTGAACATATCGAAGACGATCACGGGGAGCCCGTGATCCCGGCACATGGAGATGGCCGTGCTGTCCATGACCTTGAGGTTCTTCAGGAGGACCTCGTCGTACGTGAGGTCCTCGTAGCGGGTGGCGCTCGGGTCGAGCTTGGGGTCGGCGGAGTAGACGCCATCGACCTTCGTGGCCTTCAGCAACACGTCGCAGCCGAGCTCGTTGGCGCGCAGGGCCGCCGCGCTGTCGGTGGTGAAGAACGGGTTGCCGGTGCCCGCACCCAGGATCACCACCTTGCCGCGGCGAAGGTGCCGCTCGGCGCGTCGGCGCACGAAGGGCTCGGCGACCTGGCGGATCTCAAGGGCGGTCATGACCCGGGTCTCGAGCCCCTGGCTCTCCAGGGCGTCCGACATCGCGAGGGCGTTGATGACCGTGCCGAGCATCCCCATGTAGTCCGCGTTGGCCCGGTGCCCGCCGAGCTCGGAGAACTCCGCGCCACGCAGGATGTTGCCGCCCCCCACCACCATGGCCACCTCGACCCCCAGCTCGCAGACCCGCGCCACCTGGCGGGCGATCTTCTGCACGTCGGGAGCGGAGATCCCGTGACCGGTATCCGCGGCGCCGAGCGCCTCTCCGGACATCTTCAATAGAACGCGTCGATAGGTCATGGGCAACGGAGGGCGCGGGAGCGCCGCTCAAGGGGGGCGCGCGCAGTTTAGCCCCGCGCCTCCCAGCCGACCCACCCCCCGTCAGAAAAGACCGCCGCGCGGCGCCGCCGGAAATGCGAGGAGGGGGCGCCCGCCAGACTGGCGGGCGCCCCCTCCCACGGAGACCGGGGCTATATCAGCCGCCGAGCTGGCAGCGCGTGAAGCCCTCGATCTTGGTCCCGTCACCGAGCTCCTGGACGAGCGCCTTCGCGACGGAGGTCTTGTCGTCCATGATCCATGGCTGGCCGACCAGGGTCCGCTCGCCGAAGAACTTCTGGAGACGGCCGACCATGATCTTCTCCTGGATCTCCTCGGGCTTGCCCTGGAGACCGTCCTTGATGATCGCCTTCTCGCGCTCCACGTCCTCGGCCGGCACGCTGCCCTCATCGAGGGCGGAGGGGCTGAAGACGACGATGTGCATGCAGAGCTGCTTGAGCACCTCGGCGGCCTTCGCGGCGTCCCCACCGGTGGAGACGTTGACGAGGGCTCCCTTCTTGTTGTCGTGGTGCACGTAGGCGACCACCTGACCGTTGTCGGTGGAGTACGCGCAGGCCTCGACGATCTGGAGGTTCTCCTTCAGGTCGCCAATCGTGGCCGTGAGCGCGTCCTGAACGGTGCCCCCGGCGTGCCAGGCCTGACCGAGCATCTCGTCCACGGACTTGGGCTCGTGGTCGAAGGTGTGCTGGACGAGCGCGTCGAGGAACTCGCCGAAGTTCGGCGTGGACGCGAGGAAGTCGGTCTCGGAGGCGAGCGCGACGATGGCGCCCTTGCTCCCGTCGTCGCTGACCTTGAAGGCCACGCGGCCTTCGGCGGTCTCGCGACCGACCTTCTTGGCAGCCGACTTGAGCCCCGCCTTGCGGAGTTCGTCGAGGGCAGCCTCGGGGTCGCCGTCGGTTGCCGTGAGTGCCTTTTTGCACTCCATCATCCCGGCGCCGCTCATCTCGCGGAGCTGCCGGACCAGTTGGGCGGTGATCTCAGCCATCGGTGGGTTGAGGTTGGGCGCCACGGGCGCCGCATGGTGGTTGGAGTTGCGGGACCAGCCCGCGGGTCCTCGTGAATCACGAGGCATTTGGAAAAGCACCCGTCGCGCGGGAGCGCGGCGGGTGATGGATGGACGGCGCGGGGGAGAAAGCCCCCCGCGCCGAAGCGTCACTCGGCGGCGGGCGCCTCGGGCTTGGGCTCCTCCGCGGGAGCGGCCGGAGCCTCCGCGACGGGCGCGGCGGCGGGCTCGGGCGCAGCAGCTGCCTCAGCGACAGGCTCAGCGGCGGGCTCAGCGGCCTTCGCGATGGGCTCGGGGAGCTTGTTGCCGGTGGTCGGGCGGACCTCGTCACCGGGGATCGCCTCCTCATCGGAGCTGCGCTCGGCGGAGCCGACGGCCTGCATGTTGTCGGTGTGCTGGTGGGCGCCGGCCTCGACCGAGTCCACGAGCTCCTCGATGAGCAGACGCACGGACTTGAGCGCGTCGTCGTTACCCGGGATGACGATATCCACGTCGTTCGGGTCGCAGTCGGTGTCCAGGAGGCCGATGACCACGATGCCCATCTTGCGGGCCTCGCGGATCGCGTTGCCTTCACGGGACGGGTCGACCACCACCATGGCGCCGGGCATGCGGTCCATCTCGCGGATGCCGCCCAGGTTACGGGTGATCTTGCGGAGCTCGCGGTTGATCTGCGCGACCTCCTTCTTGGTGAGCTTCTGCTGCTCGATGGCCTTCTCGTCGATGGCCTCGAGCTGCGCCAGGCGCTTCAGCCGGCTGCGGATGACGCTGAAGTTGGTCAGCGTGCCGCCGATCCAACGCTCGGTGACGATCGGCATGCCGGTGCGCTGACCGGCGTCCTCGATCACGCCCTTGACCTGGCGCTTGGTCCCGACCCAGAGGACCGTCTGGCCCTCCGAAGCGATCTGGAACAGCAGGTTCTGGGCTCGGAGAAGGCCCTTGACGGTCTCGCGGAGGTCGATCACGTGGATCATCCCGCGACGGCCGTGGATGTAGGGGGCCATCTTCGGATTCCACCGCGACACGCGGCATCCGAAGTGCACGCCAGCTTCAATGAGCTTCTGTGCGTTGATATTACTCATGGGGTCCTCGAAACAGGGGGAAGTCCGGTCGCCGAACGAGACGGCCGGAAACGAGCGGAAGAGTGTACGGGGGGGCCTTGGAATGTCCAGCTTTCCCGGTCTGTGGCCCCCTTCAAGGTGTCCCCCCAAGGGACCCATCAAGCCTGGACTCCCGGGCTACAATGCGACGTCATAAGGTCGCGGCGCCGCGCCGAGCCCTGACACCCCCGTGACCCTTCCCACCCGCCTGCTCATCGCCGACCACGGCAACTCTGGACTCCGCGAGGCCTTGCGCCCGCTGGAGGCGCTGGGCCTGGAGCTGGTGCCGAGCTCGACGCCGGAGACGACCCGGAGCCTCATGGAGCGGGGTGAGGTGGAGCTGCTGGTCCTCGAGAGGGACCAGTTCGAACTCCTCGACCGCGACACGATGCCGCGCATCGCTGACCGTCCGAGGCCGATCCCGGTGCTCCTGGTGACCGAGGATGCGGAGGCCATGTCGGCGATCATCGCGGGGCGCACCCTCCGCGGAACGCCCTGGGACCTGGTGCGGGCCGACGCCCCCGTGGAGGAGTTCCTGCTGCGGGCCGAGCAGCTGCTGGAGCGAGCCGACGTGCTGAGCCAGCTGGCGAAGGCCCGCTATCAGGCGTCCCACGATGACCTGACCGGGCTCCTGCGTCCGCGCCCGTTCGGTGAGCGGCTCCGCGAGCACTTCTCGGCCACCCAGCGCCATCGGCTCGAGCTCGCGCTCATCCTGATCGACCTCGATGACTTCGGGCGCGTCAACAAGGAGTTCGACCACACCGTGGGCGACGAGGTGATCGCCCGCGTCGGCGAGACCATCCGGACGAGCCTGCGCGAGGAGGACATCGGCGGCCGGCTCGGGGGCGACGAGTTCGCCCTCATCCTGCCCTTCACCTCACGGGTGGACGCCGCCAGGGTGGTGGCGCGACTCGCCACGCGGATCCGCGGGCTGAGCGGCCCCCCCACCGGGCTGCGGTCCTTCGTGGACCAGCGACGCGGGGACCCGCGCCGTTCGATTCGAGTCTCGGGGAGCCTCGGCTTCGAGACCTACGACGGAAAGGACCTGGGCACGTTGGAGGAGCTGCGGCTCCACTCGGAGCAGGCCCTCCACGCCGCCAAGGGGCGCGGGGGGAACCAGGGCGTCTACTTCCGCAGCCTGCGCGCTGGCGGGGACCGCGCGGTGGTCGGCTCCTGATCGGTCGGACGCCCAGGGCCCCTAGCGGAGCAGCATGGGCCGGATCCAGTTGGCCCTGTCGAGCACGAAGTCGCCCGCCGGGTCGACCTCGAGCACCAGCTCCTCGACCCCCGCGAGGGAGATCACCGGGGACCTGCTGGCCAGGAGGCCTCCCCGCATGACGTCGCTCTCCCAGAGCGTCTTGCCGTCTCCCAGGACCCGGAAGCGGACGGCTCCAGCCCTGGAGCCGCTCTGACCGGAGTCATCCACGCCGCACATCAGGCGCAGGGAGCCCCACTCTCCCCCCACGTCCCAGGTGAGCCGGCTCGGGGCGTGCACCCCCAGGCCACGATCGAAGACGACCCCACCCACCGACAGCAGCCCGCCGCGGCAGTTGCGATCCACGCGCATGGGCCAGACGAAGCCCAGCTCGTCCCCGAAGGGCGAGGAGTTGCCCGCGTCCGCGGGGACCACGTCGCCCAGGAACCGGAAGGAGCCGTCGTCGAGGGAGACCTCGGTGACGAGGGCGCCGGGGAGCTGCACCGCCGCGCCGCCCCCGATCCGGATCTGGACCCCCTCCTCCGGGGGACCGAGCTGGACCAGGGTGCCGCTGATCCGGCCGCCACCGGCCAGGGTGACCGCCACGCGCTCCCCGGCGTCCGCGGCCTCCTGCTCTCCACCGGCCTCGTCGAGCGGCGCGATGAACAGCGCGGCGACCCGGTCCCAGGGGTAGGTCCGCTGGCCGAGGCGGTCGTCGAAGAACGCCACCCCGTCGGCAGAGAACGACTCCACGAATCCCTGGGCCCGGTCGAGGCCGTCGGCGGCCACGAGGTAGAGGCGGTCACCGTCCGCCGGGGGCCCGGCCACCGGGCTCTCGGTCACCGAGTCCGGGATTCGCGAGGGGTGAACGATCGAGCGGATCCCATCGATGGAGAGGGACAGCTCGACCCCGGGCTGGACCTCGACGTCGAGGACGTCGCCGTCACCACCGCGGACCACGGCCTTCAGCCGGTCGCCCCCGGCCAACCCCAGCGAGGCGAGGCGGGCACCCGCGGCGCGACCGCCTGTCTCCACGGGGGCGAGGCCCTCGAAGCGGGCGAAGGCCGCGCCGGCGGCGGAGAGGCTCCCCAGGGGGCCAGCGTCGGCCCCCCGGTAGGTCCGCTCCCCCGCGAGGTCCTCGAGGACGACGCGGGGTTCCGCCTCGGTGGGCGAGCCGCCCTCGTCGTCGTCCTGCCCCACGGCCACGGAGAGCATGAGTCCCGCCACGAGGGGCGCAAGCAGCACGGGGAGCGGGGAGACCAGGGTCGCTTTCATGGTCCCATCGTAGGCTGCCTCGGCCGCGATGGCACCCGCGGAGCCGGGACCGCGATCCGAGGATCAGGGACGGATCGCCAGCAGGACCACCGACTGTCCCACGGGCGGGCCGCCGCCGGGGCCGGCCCAGCCGGTGGCTCGATCGACGAACCGGAAGGCCCCGATGGAGCGCTTGATCCAGCGCAGTTGGCGCTCGTTGAAGGAGCTAGAGAAGGTGGAGCCCCGCCTCAGGATGCGGCTCTTGAGCAGGTATGGACCGACCCCCGCGAGGTTCATGTAGCGCGCCGCCCGAACCTCGAAGCCCGCCTCCTCGACCCTGGCGACGAGGTCCGCGCGGCTGTAGCGCCGGAGGTGATCCGAGGCCACGTCCACGGAACCGAACAGCCACTGGTGGGCAGGGACCTTGATGAAGAGCGTGCCCCCGGCGGGCAGGATCCCCGCGAAGCTGCGCAGGAGGGAGAGGTCATCCTGGATGTGCTCGAGGACGTCGAGGCAGACCACGGCGTCGACACACCGCGCGCGCAGCTCCTCACGCTGGGCGTCGAGGTCCGTCTGGAGCACCTCGACCCCGTCCACGCCCTGAAAGCGGCGCTGGAGCACCGCGACGTTCCTGGGCGAGAGGTCCACGGCCAGCACCTCGTCGGCGCGGTGCCGCATGATCTCCACGAAGTTCCCGATCCCGCAGCCGGCGTCGAGGATTCGAGACCCGAGCGGGCCGCCGTTCAGGGCCTCGGCGAGCTCGGCGACCCAGCGGTAGTAAGGCTCCAGGCCCGCCATGCGCTCCAGTGCTGCCAGGTGCTCCTCCTCATGGGGGAGCTTGCGGGCGGCGACCTGGTCGAGGCCGTCGGGGCCGATCGGTCCGCTGGCCGAGCTCAAGGCCGCCGCCCCCCGCGGTGGCGCGGGGTCATCGAGGCCGCCCGTTGTGGGCGGGGAGCGGCCTGCTGGGGACGAGGGGGGGCGGGGACAGCCATGGATTCGGGGGGGCGGGGACGGGCCGCGAACAAACCTACCCGCTCGGGGTGAGCCGACGCCAAGGGTCTACACCGGGTCCGGCTTGGCCCGCGCCCCGACACGCCAGGCGGCGGAGGGTCGCACCGGGCGGGCCCCGCCGGGCCCAGGCCGCCCCTCCGACCGCGCCAGGCCTGCTCCGGTGCCCCCGCGCCAGCCCCGAGCGGTCAAATCGGCAGCGGACCTCGGGGTCAGGGGCGCTCCCTGCCACTTCGGCAGCGCGGGGGGGCCCGGAGCGCCCCCTCGGACGCTCGGCACGGCCTTTGCACTCCGCCCCCTTCATCGCCGGGCACACCCACCCTGGCTCCCAACCACGCGCGCGCCGCGCACCGCGGCGCCGCTCCCCCGACTCCCCGTAGACAACAAGCTCAGACACCCATGGCCAAGCAGATGGTTTTCGAGTCCGACGCGCGTGAGGCGATCCTCCGCGGCGTCGACAAGCTCGCCAAGGCGGTCACCACCACCCTCGGGCCCCGCGGCCGGAACGCGGTCATCGACAAGGGCTGGGGCGCTCCCACCGTCACCAAGGACGGGGTCACCGTCGCGGAGGCGATCCAGCTCCAGAACCCCTACGAACAGATGGGGGCCCAGCTGGTGAAGGAGGTCGCGAGCAAGACCAGCGACGTGGCCGGCGACGGAACCACCACCGCGACCCTGCTCACCCGCACCCTCTTCGCCGGGGGGCTGAAGGCCATCACGGCCGGCGCCGCCCCCGCGCGGATGAACGCCGCCATGCACGACGGCGCCGCCAAGGTGATCGCCAAGCTCGAGCAGATGGCCAAGCAGGTCGGCGGCAACGACGAGATCAAGCAGATCGCCACGGTCTCCGCCAACAACGACCCGGTGGTCGGGAAGCTCATCGCCGACGCCATGAAGAAGGTCGGCCGTGACGGCGTGATCACCGTCGAGGACGGCAAGAGCATGGAGACCACCGTGGACGTGGTCGAGGGCATGCAGTTCGACCGGGGCTTCCTGTCCCCCTACTTCGTCACCTCGCCCGAGGAGATGGAGGCCCAGTTCGAGGGCGCCCAGATCCTGATCCACGAGGGCAAGATCAGCAGCGTCCAGTCGCTGCTCCCCGTCCTCGAAGCCTCGAAGCAGAGCGGCAAGGCGCTGATGATCATCGCCGAGGACGTCGAGAACGAGGCGCTGGCGACCCTGGTCGTGAACAAGATGCGCGGCATCCTGCAGGTCTGCGCCGTCAAGGCCCCCGGCTACGGCGACCGACGCAAGCAGATGCTCCTGGACCTGGCGGCCCTCACCGGCGCCACGGCCATCATGAAGGACACGGGCATGGAGCTGGAGCAGGTCACCGCCCAGCACCTCGGCTCCGCGAAGAAGATGACGGTCTCCAGCGAGGCGACCACCATCGTCGGCGGCAAGGGCCGCCGCGAGGACGTCGAGGGCCGCGTGACCCAGATCCGCAGCGAGATCGCGAGCACCACCTCCGACTATGACCGCGAGAAGCTCCAGGAGCGCCTCGCGAAGCTCACCGGCGGGATCGCCCAGATCAACGTCGGCGGCGCCACGGACACCGAGGTGAAGGAGCGCAAGGCCCTCATCGAGGACGCCCTGCACGCCACCCGCGCCGCGGTCGAAGAGGGCGTCCTGCCCGGCGGCGGCGTCGCGCTCCTGCGCGCCCGCGAGGTCGTCCTCGACCTCAAGCTCCGGGACGACGTGGACTACAACCTCGGCATCGACACCCTCTACGAGGCCCTCTCGCGGCCGATCTGCCAGATCGCCGAGAACGCCGGCCACGACGGCGCCGTGGTGGCGCACCGCGTCACCCGCGAGCGCAAGGCCACCTTCGGCTTCAACGCGCACTCCGGGCAGTACGACGACATGCTCAAGATGGGCATCATCGACCCGGCCAAGGTCACCAAGTCCGCGCTCCTCAACGCGGTCAGCGTCGCCACGCTGCTGCTGACGACGGACGCCCTCATCGCCAACAAGCCCGAGGCCAAGTCCGCGCCGCCCGAGATGGATGACATGGCTGGCATGGGCGGCATGGGAGGCATGGGCGACATGGGATTCTGATCCCGAGCCCCTCCCCACCACCTCCCCTGAACACACCGAACACCCCCACCAAAGAAGGAACACCAAATGGCCAAGCAAATCATGTTCGACGACGCCGCTCGTCAGAAGATGAAGGCGGGCATCGAGAAGCTCGCCAAGACGGTGCGCGTCACCCTCGGCCCCGCCGGTCGAAACGTCATCCTGCAGAAGAGCTTCGGCTCCCCGCACGTGACCAAGGACGGCGTCTCCGTCGCCAAGGAGATCGAGCACGTCGACCCGTTCGAGAACATGGGCGCCAAGCTCGTGCTCGAGGTCGCGAACAAGACCAACGACATCGCCGGTGACGGCACGACGACCGCCACGGTCCTCGCCTCGGCCATCTTCAACGAGGGCCTGAAGTACGCCGCGACCGGCGTCTCCACCATCGACCTGCGCTCCGGCATCGACAAGGCCGTCCAGGCCGCCGTGAGCTCGATCGAGTCGCAGTCCCGCAAGATCAAGTCCAAGACGGACAAGGCCGCGGTCGCGACGATCTCCGCCAACAACGACCCCGAGACCGGCGAGCTGCTCGCCGAGGCCTTCGAGAAGGTCGGGAACGAGGGCGTGATCACCGTCGAGGAGAACAAGGGCATCGACACCATCCTCGACCACGTCGAGGGCATGGAGTTCGACAAGGGCTACCTCTCTCCCTACTTCGCGACGGACCTCTCCAAGCTCGTCACGGAGTACGAGGACGCCCACATCTTCATCTGCAACAAGAAGATCTCCACGGTCCGGGAGCTGGTCCCCGCCCTCGAGGCGGCCATGCGCACCGGCAAGCCGCTGCTGATCATCGCCGAGGACATCGAGGGCGAGGCTCTCACCGCCCTCGTCATCAACCGCCTGAAGAACGTCCTCAACGTCGTCGCGGTCAAGGCGCCCGGCTTCGGGGAGCGGCGCAAGTCGTACCTCGAGGACATCGCGGCCCTGACCGGCGGCACGGCGATCACGGACGAGCTGGGCATGCCGCTCGAGAGCGTCACCGCCGAGCACTTCGGCCACGCGAGCCGCGTGGTGGTGTCCAAGGACTCCACCACCATCATCCAGGGCTCCGGCAAGAAGAAGGCCGTCTCCGAGCGCGCCGCCCAGATCCGCGTCCAGATCGAGAAGTCGACCTCGGACTACGACAAGGAGAAGCTCGAGGAGCGCCTCGCCAAGCTCACCGGCGGCGTCGCGGTCATCAAGGTCGGCGGCAAGACCGAGGCCGAGATGAAGGAGCGGAAGGACCGCGTCGAGGACGCGCTCAACGCCACCCGCGCGGCCATCGAGGAGGGCATCGTGCCGGGCGGCGGCGTCGCCCTGCTCCGCGCCTCGTCCGCGGTGGCCGAGGGTCGCTACAAGGGCGACGAGAAGTTCGGCGCCCTCATCATCGAGCGCGCCCTCGAGGCTCCGATCCGGCAGATCGCCGAGAACGCGGGCGTCGACGGCCCAGTCGTCGCGGAGATGGTCCGCGAGAAGGGCAAGTCCGTCGGCTACAACGCCCTCACGGGCGAGTACGAGGACATGTTCAAGGCTGGCGTCATCGACCCCTCCAAGGTGGTGCGTAGCGCCCTCCAGAACGCGGCGTCGATCTCGGGGCTCCTCCTGACGACCGACTCGATGATCACGGACCTCAAGGACGACCACTCCATCGAGGGCTCGGTCGCCTGATCGCGCGGCCGCGAGGCCGCGACACCCAGCGCCGGGCGGCGGGACGGACTCCCTTCCCGCCGCCCGGCCCCATTTGGCACCGCCCGCCGCCCCACGACCCCCGACGGATCGCCCCCTGCCCCCACGATGAGCCAGAAGCGCGACTACTACGAGGTGCTGGGTGTCCCCAAGGACGCCCCTGCAGGGGACATCAAGAAGGCGTACCGCAAGCTCGCCCTCAAGTACCACCCCGACCAGAACCCGGACAACTCGGAGGCCGAGGCAAAGTTCAAGGAGGCGGCGGAGGCTTACGACGTCGTCGGGGACGTCGATAAGCGTCAGCGCTATGACCAGTTCGGTCACCAGGCCTTCGATCAGGGCGCCGGCGCGGGCGGCGGCGGGTTCACGAACGTCGATGACATCTTCTCCGCGTTCGGCGACATCTTCGGCGGCTCGGGCGGCTTCGGGAGCATGTTCGGCGGCGGCGGTGGCCGACGCCGGGGCCCCCAGCGCGGCCGTGACCTGCGCATCGTCCTCGACCTCACGCTGGAGGAGATCGACGAGGGCGTCTCGAAGACCGTCGCTCTCAAGCGCATGGACAGCTGCGAGCCCTGCTCCGGCTCCGGCGCCCGCAAGGGCACCGGCAAGGCACGCTGCACCACCTGCAACGGCAGCGGTCAGGTGACCCGCAGCGCGGGCTTCTTCCAGATGGCCTCTCCCTGTCCCGCGTGCCGCGGGGCGGGTGAGGTGATCGAGTCCCCGTGCCAGTCCTGCAGCGGCAGCGGGAACGTCCAGGATCGCACCGAGGTGGAGATCCAGGTCCCCGCCGGGGTCGAGGAGGGTGTCCAGCTGCGCATCACCGGCGAGGGGGATGCTGGCCCCAACGGATCGCCCCGCGGAGACCTCTACTGCGTCATCCGGGAGAAGGAACACCGGGTCTTCCAACGCTCCGGGCCCGACGTGCTCACCGAGGTCCCCTTCGCGTTCTCCCAGCTCGCGCTCGGGGACAAGATCGAGATCCCCACCCTGCGCGGCAAGGTCGAGATGACCGTGCCCGCCGGCACCCAGAGCGGCAAGGTCTTCCGCCTCCGCGGCCAGGGCCTCCCGCGCATGGACAGCCGGGCGCGCGGCGACCAGCTCGTGCGCGTCTTCTGCGAGGTGCCCAAGAAGATCACCGACAGGCAGCGCGAGCTGCTCGAGGAGTTCCAGGAGATTGACCGTGAGACGAGCGGCCGCAAGTCGTTCTTTGATCGCGTCACCGAGTACCTCAAGTGACCCCCATGGCGTTCGGAAAGAACAAGCAGACGGAGACGACGACGGAGCCCGAGGACCCCGAGGTGGAGGCGCAGGAGGTGCCCACGGCGGAGGTCGTCGAGGAGGAGGACCCGCTCCTCACCCTGACCCGGGAGAGGGACGAGGCCGTGGACCGCTGGATGCGGCTCCAGGCGGACTTCCAGAACCACAGGCGCCACGCCCAGGCCAACATCGAGGCCGCGGTGGCCAGCGCCCGCTCCGAGGTCCTCGGCGAGGCCGTGACGATCCTCGACTACCTCGACATGGCCCTCGCCTTCGAGGTCTCGAGCGAGGAGGCGAAGAACCTCAAGGTCGGCGTCGAGATGACCAGGCAGCAGCTCCAGGGCCTCCTCGACCGCATGAACGTCAAGGCGATCTCCGCGGAGGGCGCCTTCGACCCCTCGCGGCACCAGGCCGTCTCGACGGTCGAGACCGACGAGCACGAGCCCGGCACGATCATGGAGGTCGTGCGCGGCGGCTGGACCATGGGCGAGGCCGTCCTGCGGTTCGCGCAGGTTCGCGTGGCTGCGGCCCCTGACACGAAGGACGGTGACGAGGACGCCTCCGAGGAGTCGGTCGCCGTGGACGGAGACCCCGCCCCGGCCGCCGATACGGACGCCTCCCACGACGAAGGGGCGTCCGACAGCACCGAAGAGGAGACCACCTGATGCCCACCTACGACTATCGCTGCAACGCCTGCGGACACGAGTTCGAGGAATTCCAGATGATGAGCGACGGGGTCCTGCGCAAGTGCCCCGAGTGCGGGAAGCTCAAGCTTGAGCGGCTCATCGGCTCGGGCGCCGGATTCCTCTTCAAGGGCTCTGGCTACTACGTCACCGACTACCGCTCCAAGAGCTACGACGACGCCAAGAAGGCCGACACGGCGGAGAAGAAGGGCTCTGACTCCGGCGGCACCAAGAAGAAGAGCGACTGACCCAGCGGGCCCCTGCGTCAGCGCAGGAGCCGCTCTTCCACGAGCGCACCGATCGCGTCGGTGCGATGGTGGTCGAGGACCAGGTCCGCCTCGGCCTGCACCTCGGGGAAGGCGTTCCCCATGGCGACCCCAAGGCCCGCTCGCCGGAGCATGGGGATGTCGTTGTCAGCGTCGCCGATCGCGATGACCCGGGAGGCCGGGATCCCCTTCGTCTCCTGGAGCAGCCGGATCGCCTCGGCCTTGCCCTGACACGGGGCGTGGACGTCGATGGCGCTGTACGGGTTGGTCTGGTGGCGCGGCAGGATGGAGAGCGGGAAGTGGGAGATGTAGATCGGCGCCCCCGCCGCCTCCTCCAGCTCGGCGGCGACGGTCGCGGAGCCGACCTCGCCACACTTCATGAGGAAGCTCAGGCGGATCGTGTAATCACGGAGCAGGGCCGGGCGGTCCACGAACTGGACCCCGATGAAGCCCTCGAAGTTCCTGGCCTCCTCCTCGTTCCTGGGCTCCAGCGCGAGCTTCTCGTCAGCGGTCATGACCAGGACCTGCGCCCCCCGGTCAGCGGCCCACCCGTGGAGGCGCTCCAGCGTCCGCGTGGCGATGGTGCGCTCTTCGAGCATCCGCTCGTCCTTGTGGCACCACACCGCGCAGCCGTTGAAGAGCACCGTTGGCGCGTCGAGCCCGAGCTCCGTCACGATGGGCATGGCGGAGATCTTGCTCCGCCCGGTCACCACCATGACCTCGACCCCCTGACGCTCGGCCTCGAGGATGGCCTCTCGGGTCCGAGGGTGGATCGACTCGTCCGGCGTCAGCAGGGTGCCGTCGAGGTCAAGCAGGAGGGCGTCGTACTCACGCGACATGGCGGGGATCCTAGCTCCTCTGCCCTCCGATCTCGATCACAGAGTGGGCATCGTGATCGACGCGCGCTCGCCGGCCTCCAGGGTGAGCTCCCGGCTCTCCACGGCGGGGGTCCCCTCGGCCCTCAGGTCGACGGTCTCGACCCGGTAGCGACCCGGCGCGAGGGAGGAGAAGCGGTGACTCGGCCAGCGGAGCCGCGACACCACCTTGCTGGATCGAACGCCGCCGCCCTCGTCGAGGCCCCGGAGCCGGATACCGTACTGCCCCCCACGCCGCCCTCGACGCCCGCTGCCAGAGGAGGAGCCTGCGACGACCGTCAGGCTCGCCGCCGCGTCCACCTCGATGACCACCTGCTCGCGGACGTCCCCGGCCTCGAAGGGCTGAAGGTTGACGCGCTTGAAGAGGATCAGGGAGCCAGAGATCTCGAGCCGAACGGGGACCCCTACGGTGAGCCCGCCGAACGCGAAGGTGCCGTCGGCTCCCGACCGGAGGCTCCCCGGCTCGAGCCAGTCATCCCTCGCATCCATGGAGCCGTCACGCTCCGCCCGGAGGGTGCGCTGCCCCACCCAGGCCCGATGAAGCTCGGACGGGCCGAGGACCCTGACCATGGCTCCGGCCACCGGCTCCCCGGACCCCCGGTACACGAGCCGCCCGGAGACCGCGGCGTCGGCGAGGTCGATGAGCAGCTCCTCCGGCTCGGACCCGACCCGGTGCGTGAAGACCGTGGCCATGGCCCGTGTCCGGTGGTTCACCGTCACCTCGTAGGTGCCCGTCGGGATCCCCCGCAGGGCGAACTCTCCGTTGGAGTCCGCGATGGCCCGGAGGGTGGTGGACGTGGTCTCGGGGCGGATCAGGTCCTTCCCCTCGCGGACCGCGAGCCGGATGCGGGCGTCCGGGAGCGCGGCACCGCCGGCGCGCACGCGGCCCCGGAGCTCGCCGGAGACCGGCATCACCAGCCGCGCCTTGACCTCACCGGAGGATGGGATATCCACCACCTCGGCGACCTCCGTCCAGCCCCGGGGCTGCCGCGGGCGCATTCGAGGGAGCTCCGCACGGACCTCCCCCCTGCCCGTCTCGATGTGTTCGAAGCGTGCGATCCCGTCCTCTCCCGAGATGACCATGCGCCGGGGGAGTCGGAGGTTCCCTCGCTGGCGCTAGCTGACGCGGAGCGAGACCTCGACGCCCTTGAGCGGATTCCCCTCCTCGTCGACCACCTCCGCGGTGAGGGTCGTGCCCCTCGCGAGCTCGACGACGACCTCCTCGTCGTCGCGCGTCACGTCAAGGAGATCCCCGACCGGGAACCCGTCCGCGTTCGCGAAGAGGGCCCACGGCCTTCGGGTCGGGAGCTGCAGGACGGCGCGCCCCTCGGCGTCCGACTCCGCGAAGCGAATCTTGTCGCTGGAGTGAGCCGGCCGGTCCCAGAGTCTCCACCGGCCGAGGGTGTCGCGGTCCGGCGCAGCTGCGAGGAAGATGCGCGCGCCCTCCACCGGAAGGTCCGTGCCGGCCTCCACGACGCGGACGCGGAGGGAGGCCGCCGGGGTCAGCTCGAGGTCGCCGAGGTCCACGTGGTCGCCGTGCCCCAGGGGGACCCCGCGTCTCACGAGTTGCTCGAACCCGGCCGCCCGTACCCGGAAGGTGTACGGCACCTGCTCGCCCTCGCCGATACGCAGCCCGTCGAAGCAGAAGACCCCCCCGGGGTGCCTCACCAGCGCCTCGCCGCTCTCGTCGGTCAGGGCCCGACCATCGAACTCGTCGTCTCCCGGGGCCCCCTTGGCCTGCCACACCACAAAGCTCTCGACCGGCTCCAGCTCGCCCGTCTCCGCGGAGCGGCGCACCACCCGGCCGCGGACCGAAGCCCGCGGCCGCCAGACGAGGCGCAGGTCCCGCTCGCCGCTCGGGGCCTCGGTGGACTCCCCGGCCATGGGAGAACGCGGCGAGCGGTCCAGCCCGACGTAGACCCGGTACGTCCCATCCGGCCGGAGCCCCCCAAGCTCGAAGCGCCCGTCGACGTCAGGCCGAACGGCACGGGGGCGGCGGTCCACGGCGGGGGTGCCCCGATCCACCGGCCACGCCGAGACCCAGAGGTCCGCCGGAGGCCGGTCCCCGCTGTCCACCTCGCCGGAGATGCTGTCGCCGCGCTCGAGCCGGACGACGACCCCCGCCAGGCCCCGCCCCGCCGTCACCTCGCCCTCGAGGTACGCCACGGGATGGCCCGGCTTCTCGACCACGAGATGGAAGGGCCCAGGCCCGAGCTCGTCGCACCGGAAGGTCCCGTCCTCCGGGGTCGTGCCGAGCAAGTACCCGCGGCTCGGCGCCGACACGCGGAAGCCCCCCAGCGGGCTCGCCTGGCCGAAGTAGACCGTGGCCCCCTCGACCGGGAGCCCATCGGGCCCGAGGACTCGACCAGCCACAGGGATCCCCCGCGACAGTGTGATCGGCTCCACCCTCATGGGGAGCCGGCTGGGGAAGCGCCCGAGACGAACGCGCTCCACGGCCCAGCCCGGCGCACGGACGAGGCCGCTGACGGTCCGGCCGCCCCGGAGCTCCGGAACGCCGTCGCCCACGCGGACGCCGAACCTCCCGCTGGCGTCCGTCTGAACCGAACAGACTCCGGCGCGGTCCCGCTCGGTCAGCTCCATACCAAGGGCCGTCTCGGAGCGCCTCGTGGTCACGAGCACCTGGGCGCCGGGCACGGGCTCGCCGCCAGGGCCCACGACCGACCCGGTCAGCTGGAACCTCGGCGCCTCCCCTGCCGCACGCGCGCGGGCCTGGAGCGCGGCCTGCTCCGCCAGGGCGCGAGGCGACAGCGGCTCGGCGACCCGGACGTCATCCCCGCCGACTCCCGACAGGTCGCCCGGCCCCCCCGTCGCCCCCCCCCCGGTGTCGGGCGTACGCGCGACGAGCTCGACACCGCCCTCCTGCTCGGTCTCCGTCCATGGCCGCAGCCAAAGGAGAGCCGCCACGCACAGGAGCGCAGCGGCGCCCCCGAGGAGCAGCGAGGTGCCAGGTTTTCTCGCGAGCGGCATGGTTCCTTGAGGTCGGGACGGGTCCCAGGAGCGCCGAGGGTGCCCAGATTCGGATCAAATCCGAGGACCGGTCGAGTCGGCGCCACCTCTCGACGATAATCGTAGCGGGGCGACCGTTCGTCCCTCATCCTGCTCGGGTTGACAAGCCATGCGTAAATCCCACCCCCAACCGTCTCCCTCGCGCCCCCTGCGCCGCGTGCTCGCCGTCGCCCTGGCGCTCTCGCTCACGGCCTGCACCGGAACCCGCAAGCTGATCGACCCCGTCGTTGGGATCGTCACCGACGAGGGGATGGAGCTCGGCGTCGCCACCGAGTTCGGCGTGGTCTTCCTCGGCAAGACCACCGACCGGGGGCCGGTCATCGTCGAGGCCTACTTCGGAGACGGTCCGTCCATGGAACAGTCCGTCATCGAGCCCGTCGGCGGCGGCCTCTACACCGCGGACATGGAGATCCGGCTCCCCCACGTCCCCATATCCTTCGACGTCCCCACCGACGGCGAGGTGCTCGAGGTGATGGGCCGTCGGGGCTGGGACCGCTGGTCCGCGATCACGACCTGTCGGACCGTGGAGGGCGTGGGGGGCGTGCTGCTCGAGATCCCCGAGGGCTTCCTCGACAGCGTCGACCAGACCGGCGCGGGCGTCTATCGCCAGACCGGAGAGTTCACCAAGGACCTCGTCGGCCTCGTCTCCGGCAAGGTCTCGATCCAACGGGACGGCGAGAACCGGCAGTACCTGGCCGTCGTGGGCGCCGACACGCTCTGGCGCCTCGCCGCCCACCGCAAGGACAAGCTGCGGCGTCGCCCCTTCGTGTATCGCGAGGACATCCTCTGATCGCGGCTCGCGCTGCGAGCCTCCAGAAGACCGAGCCTCCCGGAGGCACCGATGAGCCGGCCGCGAGGCCGGCTCTTCTCGTGGCACGCGATCAACGGTGCCAGAACGTCGGCATGAGGAGCGCGACGAGGGCGTAGAACTCGAGCCGGCCGAGCACCATGCAGATGGAGAGCGCGAACTTGGCCGCGCCGGGCAGGTCCCCGAAGTTCATGGCGGGGCCGACCCCGCCGAGCCCCGGGCCCACGTTGTTGAGGGTCACCAGGACCGCGGTGGAGCTCGTCTCGAGGTCGATGCCGTAGGCGCCGAGCAGCGTCGTCGCGGCCACGAAGACCATGAGCCACAGCACGAGGTATCCGGTGACGGACGCGACCACGGACTCGTCGAGGGCCTGCCCGTCGATCCTGATGCGGTGGATCACCCGGGGCCGCGCGAAGCGGCGCACGGCAACGAGCGCCGCCTTGAACACGATCGCCAGCCTCACGAGCTTGAGGCCGCCGCTCGTGGACCCGGCGCAGGCCCCGCAGAAGGCGAGGAGCATCAGGGCGATGCGGCAGAACTGGGGCCAGGCGTCGAAGTCGGCCGTGGCGTAGCCCGCCGTGGTGATCTGGCACACCACGTGGAAGACGCTCAGGCGCAGGGCCCCCAGGGGGCCGGTCGCCTCCCCCGCGTCGCCGCCGCTGCCCGAGGTCCAGAGGACCGCGCCGATCAGGAGCGAGGCCCCCACGACCAGACCGAGGAACAGGCGCACCTCGAGGCTCCCCACCAGCTTGCGCCACGCCGGGCGCGGCCCCACGCGGATCAGCGTGTCGTAGATCGCGAAGTTCAGCGCCGAGAGGAGCATGAACACGACCAGCACCGCCTCCACCAGGGCCGAGTCGAAGAAGGCGATGCTCTCGGAGTGGTTCGAGAAGCCACCGTTGGCCACCGTCGTGAAGGTGTGGATGACCGCGTCGAAGACCGGGAGCCCGATGACCATCAGCGTCGCCAGCAGCGCCACGCTGAGGACGAGGTAGATCTTCATGAGCATCAGCGCCGCGTCGCGCACGCGCTGGTGCCCGGCCTCCCGGGAGATGCCAGGGACCTCGGAGCGGAAGAGGCTGCGGCCACCGGTCGGGAAGATCACCACGAAGACCATCACGATCCCGAAGCCGCCCAGCCACTGGCTGAAGCTCCGCCAGAACGCGATGGCCGCCGGCATGGTGTCGATCTGCTCCGCCGTCATCACGGTCGACCCGGTGGTGGTGAGCCCCGAGACCGACTCGAAGAAGGCGTCGACCGGGGACGTGATGGTCCCCTCGAAGAGGAAGGGGAGGGCGCCGGCCACGCCGCCGACCAGCCACGCCAGGCCCACGGTGGCGAGCCCCTCGCGCCGGAAGTAGTCGGGGCGCTTCCTGGAGTCGCGGGTGGCCCCGCGGAAGACGAAGGTCACCAGCCCCCCCACGAGCGCCGTCACGAAGGCCGCGAGCCCGCAGCTCGCCGCCGGGCCGCGCTCCCCCATCCCGAGGCCGACCGCGGCAGGGATCGCGAGGAAGCCTGCCATCAGGAGCAGGACCACGCCCAGCATCTGAGCCACCGCGCGGAAGTTCATCGGCGGCCCTCCGCCCCGGATCGCACGCGCTCCACGGTCAGAGGGCCCCGAGCGCGCGCTCGGCCTCCGCGAGAGACTCCCTCATGGCGAACACGACCGCGGTGTCCCCCCGACGGACGAGGGTCTCGCCCCCGGGGATCGTCACCGCGTTGTCCCGGACGAGGGCGCCGAGGACCACGCCGCTCGGGAGCCCGAGCTTGCGGAGCTTCACCGGCTCCTTCAGGCCCACCTCGAGCTCGATGACCTCGGCCTGCCCGTTGCCGATGGCAGCGATGGCGCGCGGTGAGCCAGCCCGCGCGAGGCGGGTGATGGCCTTGGCGCACATCATGCGCGGGCTGATGGCCTGGTCCACGCCCTCGAGCAGGTCGAAGATCTCCGCGTAGGAGGACTTCTCCACCAGCGCCACGGTGCGCTGGACGCCGAAGGACTTGGCCAGCTGGCAAGCCACGATGTTGCCCTCGTCGTCGTGGGTCGTCGCGACGAACACGCTGGCGTCGGCGAGGCGCTCCTCACGGAAGAGCATCATGTCCGTCGCGTCCCCCACCATCACCGTCAGGTCCCCCGAGCACTCCAGGTCCAGGGCCCGCGCACGGGCAGGGTCCTGCTCCAGCACGAGGACGCTGATCCCCGGCTCCCCCGAGAGCCGCAGGGCGATCTCACGCCCGATGCCGCCGGCGCCCATGATCACCACCGAGCGCTTCCACTCCACCTTCTCCCCGGCGAGCCGCTCGAACTGGTCCAGGTCCTTGGAAGACCCCAGCACATAGATCTGGTCCTTGCCCAGGAGCTCATCGCCGCCCGAGGGGACCGTCAGCTGGCCGCCGCGGGAGACGGCGGCGACGAGCACCCCCGAGGGGAGCTTGAGCTCCCCGAGCGGCTTGCGCGTGAGCTCCGAGTCCTCCTTCAGCCGCAGGCGGCGGAGCTGGACCTGACCGTTGGCGAAGCTCTGGACCTCCAGCGCGTGGCGCTCGCGGACGAGGCCGAGGAGCTCCTCCGCGACCAGCTCCTCGGTGGAGAGGACCACGTCGAACCCCAGGGCGTCCTTGTAGAAGTAGCGGTAGTCCGCCAGCACCCGGGTGTCCTTCAGGCGGATGATGACCCGGCTCGCGCCCAGCTTCTTGGCGATCACGCTGGTGAGCATGTTGACCCGGTCATCGTCGGACACCGCGATGACGAGGTCCGCCGCGGACGCGCCTGCGTCCGTGAGCGTGTCGGCACGGGTCCCGTCCCCGACGAGCGACTGCACGTCGAGGGATTCGGTGAGCTTGCGCGACTTCGAGGGGTCCGGGTCGACCACGGTCACCGAGTGCTCCTCGCGGCTGAGGACCCCGGCGAGGTGCTGGCCGACCTCTCCTGCGCCAATGATGACGATGTTCATCGACCGGAACGATAGACCCTCGCCGCCGCGGGGTACAACAGGCCGGTGATCGCCCTCGTCGACAATCGCGATTCGTTCACCTACAACCTCGTCCAGGCCCTCCAGAGGCTGGGCGCGGAGGTCAGGGTCCTCGACGGCCGCAGGGCCCGCGCGGAGGACGTCATGGGCGCGGCGGGGGTCCTGGTGGGCCCCGGCCCGGGCGAACCCCGCGCGGCGGGTTGTAGCGAGGAGATCTTCCGCGAGGCGGCGGCCCGCCCCGACGCCCCACCCGTCCTCGGGGTGTGCCTCGGGCATCAGGCCCTGGCGAGCGCCTTCGGCGCCCGCATTCGCGGCGCCACCGAGCTCGTCCACGGGGCGGTGCGCCCCATCCATCACGAAGGGGACGGCCTGCTCTCAGGGCTGGCCTCGCCCTTCCCGATGGCCCGCTACAACTCCCTGGTGGTGGACGAGGTGGACCTCCCCGGTGAGCTCGTCGTGACCGCGCGCACCGAGGACGGAGACGTGGCTGGCTTGCGCCACACCTCGCGCCCGCTCTTCGGCTTGCAGGGCCACCCCGAGTCCATCCTCTGCGCCGAAGGCGGCGAGACGGTGTTCAGGAACTTCCTGGCTCTTTGCCGCCCGTGACCCGAGGGACCGAGGGGGTCTCCGGCGCGGACTCGAGCGGTCCGTCCCAGCGCGGCCAGGGCCCCTCGAAGGGGCGCCGGTCCTCCCCGTCCTTGGTCCCGAGCAGGCCGCGGGTGATGAAGAGGTAGGCGGGCTTCCCCGTGCGCCGCCAGAGGAGGGCCAGGCCCCGCCTGCGGATCCTCGAGGACTCCGGGACCCCGATCTCCGCGGGCCCGCGACCGTTCATGGTGTAGCGGCGACGGAGCTTCTGGACGTGCCGCAGGTCATCCCCGCAGCGGGCGTCGAACCGCCTCCCCGACCGCCCGGGGTGGACGCTCGCCAGCTGAAAGTCGATGAGCCTCGGCCGGCCGGAGACCTCGACGACCACGTTCTGCTCCTTGTGCAGGTCGTTGTGACAGACCCCCACCGCGTGCAGGTCCCGCACGGCCGACTCGAGGAGGTCGAAGAAGTCGAGGGGCAGGCGCTCCGCCCGGTGCAAGGGAGCGCCCGCGACGAAGGGCCGGGTGAACAGCTCCCGTGCGCGGACGCCTGGCATGCGGCCGAGGGCGACCCGCTCCTCGTCGCTCAGCCGGGGGGCCGGCTCGAAGCGCGGCACGCTCCCCTCCCGGCACGCCGCCATGGCGCGCTGCTCTCGCCTCGCGAGGAGACGGGCCAGGGGACGCAGGATCCACCAGCCGTCGAGGGAGCGGAGCACGAACTCCTCGCGTGGTTCCCCCGCGCGCTCGAGCGCGACCCGATGGACGGCGCCGAGGGCGTCACGTTTCATCTCCTCCAGGATGCGGACGGGTGTCACGCTGAGTAACCTACCACGCCCATGACCGCGCTCGCTCCCACACAGGCCGCGTCACCCTCCCCCCCCGGTGCTGGAGGCGTGTCCGTCCACGGACTCGAGCATCGCTTCGGGGCCACCCAGGCGCTCCACCGGACCGACCTCGAGATCCCTGCGGGCGGAGTGGTCGGGCTCCTCGGTCCCAACGGGAGCGGCAAGAGCACCCTCATGCGGTTGCTCACCGGTCTCGTCCCCCTGCAACAGGGCAAGGTCAACGTGGACGGAGTCCCCATGGCGGGAGACGGCCTCGAGATCCGCCGGCGCACCACGTATGCCCCCGGGGAGCTCCACCTCTACAGCGAGCTGAAGGGCGGGGAGCACCTTCGCTTCCTCCTGCGCGGCCGCCGCGACGGGAGCTTTGATCGGGCGCGCTCCATCGCCGGCGAGCTCGGCCTGCCCCTGGACCGCCGGGTCCGCGAGTACAGCCACGGCATGAAGCGCCAGCTGCTCTTCGCCGCCGCCATCGCCCCCGACGTCCGTGTGAGGATCCTCGACGAGATCAGCGAGGGCCTCGACCCGGCCAAGCGGAGCCAGGTCCTCGACCTCATCGACGCCGACGCCGCCCGCGGCACGACGATCCTGCTCTCCTCCCATCACCTCGGGGAGGTGGACCGGTCCTGCCAGCGGCTCGTCTTCCTCAACGCCGGCCGCGTCGTCGCGGACGAGAGCTCCGAGGAGGTCCGCCGTCGCGCCGGGCGGCTCGTCCGCCTGCGCTTCGCTCCGGGCGCCCTGACCCCAGGGAGTACGGGGGTCCTCCAGGGGCCGGGGGTCGAGTCCGTCGAGGAGGTCGAGGACCGGGTCAACGTGATGCTCTCCGGCGACGACCCGAGGGCCTTCCTCGGCCGCCTCGCCGCCGCCACCGACCTGCCGGCGCCCACCAGCGTCGAGCACGGCCGGATCTCCCTGGGTGAGCTCTACCGGGCCCTCTACGGCGTGGAGGGCACCTGATGTTCAAGGGCACGCGGGGCTACATCACCTACGGGCTCGGCTTCTTCGTCGTGCTGGAGATCATGCTCGTGGCCGCCGTCTACTGGTGGCCGACGTTCGAGGAGAACCTCCCCTCCATCAAGGCGATCGCCGCGCCGATCCAGATGCTGAGCGACCTTGTGGACCAGGTCGACCAGTTCGGCGTGTCCGGGTACATCGTGGGCCAGCATTTCTTCAAGGGCTGCAGCGCCCTGGGCACCGCCGCCGCCGTCCTCTTCGCGGCGAACAGCGTCGCGGGGGAGGCCCACCGGGGCACGATGGAGATCTGGCTGGCCCGACCCGTCTCCCGAACCCGCCTCATGACCGAGCGCTGGCTCGGCGGGCTCTTCGTGGTGGTGGCGCCGGTCTTCCTCACGAGCGCGACGGTCCCCGCGCTCCTCGGCATGTTCGACAAGACCATGGACATGTCCGACCTGATGCGCTGCTCGCTGCACATGGGCGGGTTCCTGGCGGCGATCTACTCGGTCAGCTTCCTGTGGTCGTGCCTGAGCTCGGAGCCCATGCGCATCAGCTTCGTGATGCTGTTCCTCTCGGTCATGGTCTTCGCGCTCTACCTGGTGGAGGGGGTGACCCACTACTCCCTCTACCGCCTCGTGGAGATCAAGGTGTTCATGCGCATCATCACCAAGGACGCCATGGACTGGCCGCTGCTCGCGCCCATGCTGGCCTGCACCGTCCTCGCCTACGGCCTCTCGCTGCGGGCGTTCCGAAGGCGCGTCCCCTGAGGCAAGGAGGCCCCGGCCGGGACCGTCAGCCCTCGCCCCGGGCGATCCAACTCCACAGCGCGCGCTCCAGTTCGGGAACGTCCACCTCCTCGAAGGCGGCGCCCAGGGCGCGCTCCTTGCTCCTGCGCACCGCCACGTCGTAGGACCGCCGCGAGATCCCACGCAGGGCGAGCTCCTCGACCTCGTCGCGCCACGCGGCCCTGAGGCCCTCGTGGTACCGCTCGACCACCTCGCGCCACGGCCTCCGGCCACGGGCCTCGCTGCTCGTCTCGAGGAAGCGGACGAGCGCGTAGCTGAAGGGGTAACAGACCGCGGCGTTGCCGTAGAAGGCGGACTGCGACATGGCCAGGAGGTCCCCGAGCGGTGGCACCTGGGCGCGGACGTCAGGCCGCAGGAGGTACTCGAGCTTGTCCTCCAGCGGATCCACGCCGACGACCCGACCGGACCGGAGGGTGGCCCCCGCGTAGTACTCCGCGAGCCCCTCCCCGAACCATGTGTGCGGGGTCGCCGCGCTCATGGTCTGGTGCAGGTACTGGTGACAGACCTCGTGGTAGAGCGTCCGGGCCGTCGGGTGGTCCAGGGGGATGGGCCCCTCCGGGTTCGTGCGGGCGTCGTAGAGCACGAGCTCCCCGACGCTCGGGTTGAAGTACCCGACGGTCCCCGGGCTCCCGCCGTAGGTCAGGTACTCGCCCCGGTCCCGGCAGATGCGGACCACGGCCAGCGAGGAGACCTCCTGGTCCGGTGGCAGATCGACCCTGAGCCGGCTGCGGACGGCCATCATGGCGTCGGCGAGCTGCCGGGGCACGGGGGAGTGTTCGGGTCCATGGAACAGAACCATGGCGCTATTCGTATCCGTCACCGTCCACCCGGCGGCCAGCTTGACGCCCACCTCGATCCGCTCGGCCTCGAACGGAAGGACGGTCCGGCGGTAGCGCGCCTCCCACTGCTTGCGGCCGAGGTCCACCTCGGCCTGATCGAAGAACCGGAAGCTGGAGGCGGCCCGGTCGAAGGCCCGCCGCTCGCGCCGGTAGAGGCCCTCCTCGCACTCGCCCACGAAGACGACCGCGTCCTCCGGTCCGGTCCAGGCGTGGACGAACAGCCCGCGCTCCAGGTCCTCCACCACGAACCGCCCGGTGAGCCGAACAGGGCTCCGGCCGTACCGCTCTCGGACGGAGCGCTCCTCGGCCACGTCGGCAGTCGGGAAGGTCCCCTGGACCCATGCTCGCACCGCCGTCGCGTCGACCCCCGGCCCCTCGATGCGGTAGACGCGGTGGGTACATGGGGCCGCGCGATCATTGGGGGCGTTCTTCGTGGCGAAGAGCAGCAGCAGTCCCTCGCTCTCCGGCGGCACCTGGCGCGCCTCGAGCCGCGCGGATCTCTCGAAGCCGAACCCGAGGGCGGGGAACTTCTCGAGGCGATCAGGGGCAGGGCTCCGCCCCGGAGAGCTGGCCGCGCCGCCGACGATCAGGGCACCGAGGATGAGCAGAGGGAATGCTCGCATGACGCAGTCATCGGCCGGCCGCCTGACCGGGCTCCAGACCCGTCAACCGAAGCAGCGAGCGAGCATCGTCCTGAGCCGCCAAGTCCAGGTTCGGGACGCTGCGCCGCGCCCGCTGGCGGCCGCGAGCGGCACCACCTCCCCCAGGGCCTGCTTGGCCCCGCCGGCGTCTCCCGCCGCCCGGAGGAGCCTCGCCCGCAGGAGGGCGCTCTCGGGAGTCGCCCCGTGATTCCGCTCGAACCTCGTGACACGCTCGAGGGCACCGGGCACTTCGCCAGCGTCCCGGCTCGCCTCGGCCGACCGGAGCATCGCGCCACCGTAGGCGTACTCCTCGTCCTCGCGCAGGACCGAGTCGAGGGCCTGCTGGGCGGCCGCGGCGTTGCGCCCCGCGCGCAAGCGCGCCTCGCCGAGCCGGTAGCGCAGCTCCAGGGAGTCGGGGTCTCCCTCCGAGGCGGCCTCCAGCAGCGGGATCGCCCGGCGCGCCTTCCCCTGGGCGAGGAGCAGGACACCGAGCTTGCCCTTGTGGTGGGGCGTGTCCACCGCCCCCAGCGACCGCTCCAGCCGACGCCGTGCGCCCGCGTCGACGGCCTCCGCCCCGAGCTTGGCTGCCACCGCGGAGACCAGCAGGGCGGTGAACCAGAAGCCCAGGAAGGGGATCCTGAACAGCGCCCCAACGACCGGGAGCTGCGCCAGGAAGCCCGTCAGTATGAAGACGCAGACGAAGAAGATGAGGAGTCGAGCCATCCGGGGAGGAGGATAACGCGCACCGAACGTATCCTCCCCCCCGTGGCTGACCGATCCCCCCAAGGCATCCGACCGCGAACAGCGGCCCGGCTCGAGCTGGGTCGCGCCGTCGGTGGAGCGCTCCTCGCGCCGCTGCGATACCTGGGGCATGTGCCGGTGCGCAAGCGCGTCCTCTCGGAGATCCGCCACGACGTGCAGGAGGGCTCTGGCGAGCTCAGCCCGCTCCCCCAGACCTCCATCCCCACTGACCGCCCCCTCCGGATCCTCGTGGGGGCCGCCGAGGCCTCCGGGGAGATCCACGGTGCCAACCTGATCCGCGCCATCCGCGCGAGGGTGGAGGCCGCCGGCGCCCCGCCTCCGGAGTTCGCGGCGCTGGGGGGCGAGCGGATCCGCGAGCTCGGCGTGCCGACGATCGCGGACCCCGTCGCCAGAGCCCACACCGGCTTCGACGGCGTCCTCAGCTCCTTGCCGTACTACGTCGGCGTCATCGAGGACACGGCGCGCCACGCGCGGAACGTGCGCCCCGACCTCTTCATCCCCGTGGACTCGCCCGCGCTCAACGTGCCGCTGGCCCACGCGGTCCGCAGGTATGGCGTCAAGACCTGCCACCTCGTGGCGCCGCAGTACTGGGGCTGGGCGCCCTGGCGGGTGCGAGGGTACCGCAAGGCGATGGACCTCTCCCTGACGATCCTCCCCCATGAGCCGGCGTGGTACGGCAGGCACGGTGTTCGGACGCGACACATCGGCCACCCGCTGCTCGACGACCTGGCGAGCGTCCCGGTGACGCGACCGGAAGAGGGGTCCCGGATCCTCGCCCTGCTCCCCGGGAGCCGCCGGGGCGTGATCCAGCGGAACCTCCCCTGGATGCTGGAGGCGCTCCGGCCCCTCCGACAGGCGGCGCCCGACGCGGAGGTGCGGATCCTCCAGTCCACCGAGGAGCACGCGGGGCTGATCCAGGAGCTCACGCGGGGACACGACGTGACGTTCACCTGCCAGGAGCTCCACGGCGAGCTCGCGCGCGCCCGGGCCGCCTTCGCCGTGTCGGGGACCGTCCTCACCGACGTCCTCCACCACCGGCTCCCGACGGTGGTGCTGTACCGGTTCTCCAAGCGGCTCGAGTCGTTCCTCTACGACCACGTGCTCACCACCCCCTACTTCGCCTCCACCAACCTGCTCGCCGGGCGTGAGGTGCTCCCCGAGCACGGCTTCCGCGGCCGAGGCCCGGTCGAGCTGGTGGGCGCCCAGGTGCGCGATGCCTTCCTGGACCCGGCCACCCGGGCACGGGCGGCCGAGGACCTGGAGGACGCTGCCCGCCGGCTCGGCCCCCCCGGCGCCATCGACCGGGCTGCCGCCCACGCCCTCGCCCTCGTCCCCGCGCCGCCCTCCCCGGGAGCTACGCCTCGTGGTTGATTCTGAGTCTCCCTCCGGCCCTGAGCCTCCTGCGGAGCCCGCCACCTCGCCTTCCGAGGGGGTCCCCGGGGAGCGCCGTACGGATTCTTCGAATCCGTTGAATGACCCCGAAGGCCCGGGGTACAGCCGTTCGACGATGCACTGCGAGGCCACCCAACTCATGACCGCCGCCCGCTCGGGCGACGAGGACGCGTTCGAGGCCCTGTTCCTGAAGGTCCGAGGGGTCGCCGTTCAATCGGCCCGCTCCCTGGTCGGCTCCCACGCGGACGCCCTGGACATGACCCAGGAGGCCTTCATCAAGGCCTACAAGGCGCGGGACAAGTACGACCCGGACCAGCCCTTCCTCCCCTGGTTCCACCGCATCCTCCGGAACACCTGCTTCAGCTTCCTGCGCAAGCGGGGCCGCAGCCACAGCACGTCGCTGCACGCCGTCGACTCGGACGGCGAGAGCCACGCCCTGCAGCTCGAGGACGCCTCCGCCCCTCGACCCTCGGACCGGGTGCTCGCCGAGGAACGCCGCGAGCAATTTGACGTCGCCCTCGAGCGGCTCTCGGCCAGGGACCGGGAGATCCTCGTGCTCCGGCACTACCAGGAGCTCTCCTACCGGGAGATCTCCGAGGCCCTGGAGATCCCCGAGGGGACGGTGATGTCCCGGCTCTTCCACGCTCGAAAGCGGCTGCGCGTGCACCTCGCGCCCCGCATCGAGGATCTCCTCAGTCAACCGAGCGGTGGAGGGCGCTCGCCCCGCTGAGCCGAGCTCAGCGCGGAGCCAAACCATCATGCTGGACCAGAGCCAACGCCAACCGGAGGAGCCGCCGCCCGACGAGGACGAGCTCCTGGCCATGGCGTACGCCGACGGGGAGCTGGGCCCCGACGAGGCCGCCGCCTTCGTGACTCGCCTGCGGGCGGAGCCTGAGCTCCTGCGCCTCGTGGCGGAGCACAGGGCCCTGGACGTCCTCGCCCGCCAGGTGGGCCTCCCCGAGCCCGCCGAGATCGACTGGTCCAACCTGAGGGAGGACCGCACCTACCGCGGGACCACCCTGGCCGGCTGGATCCTGCTCGTCGCCTCCGTGGCCATCGGCGCCGCGGTGGCCAGCGGGACCCTCCTGCTCGACACCACCGTCCCCGCCCCCGCTCGCATCCTCGCAGGGGCTGGCGTCCTCGGCCTCGCCCTGCTGTTCAGCTCGGTGTTGCGCCGTCGCCTGCGGGCCATTCCCCTCGACCCCTACCGCCACCTCCAGCGCTGAGATGTTGATCCTGACCACCGACGAGGTCGCCGCCGCGAAGATCACCGAGAGCCTCGGGCTCGTGCGCGGGACGACCGTCCGAACACGCCACTGGGGCCACCACCTGATCGCCTCCTTCAAGGGGCTCGTGGGCGGCGAGGTGCACGAGTACACCAAGGTCATCGCGGAGGCCCGTGAGGAGGCGCTGGACCGAATGAAGGCCGAGGCCTTCGCCCTCGGCGCGGACGCGGTGGTCGGCTTCCGCTTCGCGACGAGCGAGGTGGCGAAGAACTGCGCCGAGGTCGTGGCCTACGGCACGGCGGTGAAGCTGGTCCGCGCGGACCAGAGCTGAGCGCCGACGCCGCTGGACCCGGACGGTCGCTCAGTAGCGAGCGAGGATCTCGTCGAGGCCCTTTCGGTCGAGCGCAGGGACCTGGCAGCCGTCCGCGGGGTAGCCCACCGGGATGAGCAGGAACGCCCGCTCGTTCGCGGGCCGGTCGAGCACCTTCGCCAGGAAGCCCATGGGGCTCGGGGTGTGCGTCAGCGTCACCAGGCCCGCGGCGTTCAGCGCCGCGAGCAGCATCCCGCTCGCGATCCCCACGGACTCCTGGGTGTAGTAGTTCTGCCCTTGACCCCCATCCTCCTGGAGCTCCCAGGCGTGGCGAAAGACGATGATCAGCGCGGGAGCGATCTCGAGGAACGGCTTGCTCGCGTCCGTCCCGAAGGGCTGAAGATCCGCGAGCCACTCGTCGTTCATGCGGCCGCTGTAGTTCGCCCGCTCCTCCTCCTCGGCCGCCGCTCGGATCCTCGACTTGAGCTCGGGGTCCGTGACGAGGGCGAAGGTCCAGGGCTGCTTGTGGGCGCCCGACGGCGCGGTCCCCGCCGCCCGGATGCAGTCCTCGAGCACTCCCACCGGCACCGGCTCCGGCGAGAAGGACCGTACCGAGCGCCGCCGATCGGCCTCGGCGGCGAAGGCCGCAGCCCGCGCGCGCATCTCGTCCTCCCCCAGGCGGTGGAACTCGAGCGGAATGAAGGGGGCATCGGCCATGGGGACACCAGGGATGTGGACAATGGGGTGAACCTCCCTGGCGGCGCGCCGTTGCGGGGGGCGTCCAGGGCCGCGCGCCTGCCCCGCCCCGAAGGGGTGACCTGCGCGCGAGGCTCGACTACGTTACCGACGTCATGCTGAGACTGCTCACCCTCCCCCTCGCTATCGCCCTCTCCGGCTTGGCCCTCGCCGGTCTCTCGTCCGCCCAGGCTCCCAGCGCAGACGACCTCCCGGACCTGAAGGACGAGATCGACTTCTCGATCCGGTGGCTGAGGAGCACCCAGAACCCCGAGACCGGCGCCTACGGTGGCGACATCGAGGGGACCGCGTGGGTCCTCTTCGCCCTGGCGAAGAGCCCCCGCAAGTACGAGCGGCCCGACGGGCCGTTCGTCTCCAAGGCCCTGGACTATCTCCTCTCGCTCCAGAGAGAGGACGGGTCGTTCGTGGACGCGGACCGGCCCGAGGGCACCTCCCTGGGCACGACCCGCGCCGCGGCCGCCGCGCTCTCGGTGCACATCGGAGATCGCACCGTGGCGCCCCTCGGCAAGGCCCTCAAGGTCCTGGCGAGCGAGGGCATCGACGCGCCTTCCCTCGAACAGATCGAGGTCCCCGGCGACGCCCCCGGGGCCACCCGGCTCGCCATCCAGCTCCTCAATGACCGCGCCCCCGAGGGTTCGTGGGACGGCGCCAAGGGCAAGGTCACCGAGACCGCGCGCGCCATCGAGGCGCTGACGCGGATCCGCAGCCAGCTCGCCCCGCCGGCCCAGCCCGCGGGCAAGCCCTCCCCCCTCCCGCGCTACTCCCCCGCCACCCGGGTCGACATCGACGAGGCGGTCCTGCGCGGCGCACGCTTCCTCATCGCCGCGGGCGAGGGCGCACGCTGGGGTGCACCCGGCGCACCCGACGCCGGCCTGACCGCCATGGTCACCAGCGCGCTGCTCGAGGTCCCCCAGCCGCGCCCCGCGGACATCCAGGCCGTGATCGACGACGCCCTGGGCTGGCTGGTGACCCATCAGAAGCCGAACGGCTCCATCCACCAGGGGCGCCTCGCGAACTACGTCACCTCGGCCTCGATCATGGCCCTGGCCTCGGAGCCAAGGTACGCCGACCAGGTACTGCGCGCGCGGAACTGGCTCATCAGGCTCCAGGCCGACGAGGGCGAGGGCTACTCGGAGGGGGACCTCTACTACGGCGGCATCGGCTACGGCGGGGACGAGCGCCCCGACCTCTCCAACCTCCAGATGTCCCTGGAGGCCCTCGCCGCCTCGGGGCTCTCCCGGGACGACGCCGCGTTCCAGCGCGCCCTCAAGTTCCTGGAGCGGTGCCAGAACCGCTCCGAGACCAACGACGTGGAGCTGACCCGCAAGGGCATCGTCATCAAGTCCGGCAACGACGGCGGCGCGGGCTACGCCCCCGGCGACTCCAAGGCAGGCTTCGTCCAGCTGGCCGACGGCACCGAGGTCCCCCGCTCCTACGGCTCCATGACCTACGCCCTGCTCAAGAGCTTCGTCTTCGCGGGCCTGAGCAAGGATGACCCCCGAGTGGAGGCCTGCTGGAAGTGGCTCTGCGAGAACTACACCCTCGACGTCAACCCCGGCTTCGATCCCGGCGGCGACCCGGTCGCCCCCTACCAGGGCCTCTACTACTACTTCCACACCATGGCGAAGGCCCTCGACGTCTACGGCGTCGACGCGGTGATCGACGCCAAGGGCGTGGAGCACGACTGGCGGGCCGAGCTCGCGGGCCGGCTCCTCTCCCTGCAGGACCGCGGCAACGGCAGCTGGGCCAACCGGAACGCGCCCCGCTGGTGGGAGGGCAACCCGGTCCTCGCCACGAGCTACGCCCTGCTCAGCCTCGGCGCCGCGCGCAAGTGATCAGCGGCCCGGGTCGCTGACCAGGTCGCTCTCGGCCACCAGGCGCCGCCCCTCGGCGAGCGCCTCCGCGGCGGGGGGGGCCGCTGCGAGGTTGACCAGCTCCTCAGGGTCTCGGGCCAGGTCGTAGAGCTCCTCCGCCGGACGGAACTGCAGGCGCTGAACTCGCCCGGCGAGGGCCGCGTCGCCCGCCGCCGCGCGCACCATCTCGGGCCAGGTGTCGGACGTGAGCATCACCGCGTTCTCGAAGCGGAGCCCCTCGCCCCAGGTGCGGATGTACTTCCAGTCGCCGAAGCGGACCGAGCGGGAGGGGACCGCGGGCTCGACCCGGTGGGCGTCGTGGGTGCCGAAGATGCACGTGCGCCAGCCCTCGGGGTCCTCGCCCTCCAGCAGCGGAACCAGGGACCGGCCGTCGAAGGCGCCGGGCACGATCCCCGACCCCGCGAGGTCCAGGAAGGTGGGGAGCAGATCGGTCAGGGAGACGAGGTGGTCGTCGTCACCGGGCTCCACGCCGGCCCCGAAGGCCAGCAGCGGCATGCGGATCCCCGCCTCGTAGAGCGTCGTCTTGGCGAAGGGGAAGGGCGGGCCGTTGTCGCTGGTGAAGAACCCCACCATCTCGTCGCTCCCCTCCTCGCTGGAGAGGCGGTCGAGCATGGCCCCCACCGTGGCGTCCATACGCCGGAGGCCGTCATGGAAGCGGGCCAGCTCGGCCCGGACCGCAGGGGTATCCAGGAGCGCGCCGGGGACGGCGACGGCGTCAGGGTCGTGGGGCGGCGGGGAGCCCTCGCCGAAGGGAGCTCCGTCCGTGGGGAAGGGCCAGTGGCTGTCCCGGAAGTTCACCACGAGGGCCCACGGCCTGCCGTCATCCTCGGCGAGGAAGGCATCGAGCTGATCCACGTGCCACTGGAGGCTGCGCGCCCCCTCGTCCTCGCGGCCCGAGCGGGAGAGGAAGTCGAACGGGAAGCGGCGCAGGGGCTTCGCGCCCACCTTGCCGATGAGCCCCGTCCGGTAGCCCAGCTCCCCGAGGAGTTCGCCCCAGACGGGGATGTCATCGGCGATGGGCCCGAAGCCGTTGGCGCCGTGCCGGGCGGGCATGAGCCCCGTGTAGATGGAGGAGCGCGAGGGGGTGCAGACGGCGCTCGGCGCGTACGCCCGGGTGAAGCGCCGGCCCTCACCGGCGACGGCGTCGAGTCGAGGGGTCTGGACCCCCTCGGCGCCGTAGCAGCCGAGCACCACCCCCTGGTCGTCCGAGACCAGGAGGAGCAGATCGGGGCGGGGATCCGCCGCGGAATCCTGCGGCGGGGCACCGCAGCTGACACTCAGCACGGCAAGCAGGACGAATCCGAGGCGCATGGCGGTATTGTGCCTCCAGCGAGACCACGATTCCCCCATGCAGGACGAGTTCAAGACCCACATGGTCCTCGACGGCTTCCAGGTCGCCGGGGGCCAGCGACGCCCCACCAAACTCACGCTGGATCAGGAGGGGATCTCGGCCGACGGCGGCGAGCGCGAGGCATGGCGCCACGTGAAGCTCCGGCGGGACGAGGCGGACGGTGCCGTGCTGGTGGTGACCCGCAGCCGCGTCCTCGGGTCGGAGCACCCCGCGTTCCTGCGCTCCGTGGAGGGCGCCGCGGGCAACACCCTCGACCGCGAGCTGGCCAAGCTCGTCGGCGGCACCGTGGGGCTCAGGGGATCGAACGTCCTCGGCTGCGTCGGCTTCGTCGTCCTCCTGTGGGTGATGGTGACCGCGGTCCCGGGGTGCTTCCGCTCCACCATGGACGCCGCCGTGGACCATCTCCCCTACTCGGTGGACGAGGAGCTCGGCGAGGTCACGGTGGAGTCCATGGAGGCGGGCGACGTTCTGGACGACCCGGAGGTTCAAGCTGCCATCGAGCAGATGGTGGACCGCCTCAGCGACCGGTTCGAGGACACCGACGTGGACCCCGCTGACGTCACCTGGGACGTGCGGATCGTGGAGAGCGACGAGGTCAACGCCTTCGCCCTGCCCGGCGGCTACATCACCGTGTACACCGGCCTGATCCGGGAGGCGACGAGCCCCGACATGGTCGCCGGGGTGATCGGTCACGAGATGGCCCACGTGCTCCAGCGCCACGGGGTCCGCCGGGTCGCGAACCAGCTCGGGCTCTTCGCCGGGGTCCAGCTCATCTTCGGAGGCACGGGGGAGCTCGTCGGGATGGCCGGGGAGGTGCTCGCCCTCGCCAAGGGCCGCGAGTGGGATCGCGCCCAAGAGACCGAGGCGGACGTGCTCGGGACCACCGCCATGATCCGCGCGGGCCTCGACGCCCGTGAGCTCGGCGAGTTCTTCCTGATCCTGAAGGAGAAGAATGGCGACACGCCCGACGCCCTGAGCTGGCTCAGCACCCACCCGATGCACTCTGCGCGGGTACGAGAGATCGAGGCCCAGGTCGACGCGGCCGAGGGCGTAGCGCCCGACCCCCTCGACCTGGACTGGGAGGACATCCTCCGCCGGGTCGGCGGCGGGGAGGACGATTGAGCGCCCCCAAGGAGGGCGTCCCTGGCGCCCCCACGGACTGGGGGGCGGCGGGCACCCTGGAGGACCTGCTCGGCCTGACACGGCGCTTCCTGACCGGGGCCCTCGACCGGTTCCCCGGCTGGGGCGCCGGCGACCTCGACGACGAGACCGACGACCTGCGGGAGGGGCTGCTCCGCGCCGTGGGCGCCGGAGTGCTCCCCGTCGCCTCACAGCCCGGCGAGCCCTTCGCCCCGGGTCACGACGGCCTCGACTGGGGCCGGCGTGCCTTCGTGGGCGGCTTCCTGGCCCCGGAGCGAGCGGCTGCCATCGCCGCGGCCGTGGCGCCCCTGGGCCTCGAGGTCCTGCTCCAGGGCCCGGGCCAGCCTCCGTCCACGCGCTCGGTCCCCGTGGGCCTGCGGGACGGGCTGCCGTTCCTCGTCCTCGGTCCCGACGCCAGGGAGCAGGAGCTCGAGATCTTCGCCGAGGGCGCCGGCCCCCGCGCCGAGGCCGCCCTCGCACGCTGCGCCTACCTGTGGCTCTTCGACCCTGTCTGGGGCCGCCGGGAGGCGCTCCCGGCCGCTCTCGTGTCCCTGCCGCAATAGGCCCCCCGCCCCGGTAGGATTCCCGGGCGCCACCAACGGGCCCGCCGCCCCGCCGTACACGCGACGTCCCCTTCACCTCGCCCAAGACTCAGCATGGACCGTCCCCGCCTCCCCGGCTTCGCCCTCGCCTGCGGCCTCCTCTGGCTCCTCGCCGGGGCGCTCTACAAGTTCTTCGACGGGTCGCCGAACGACCTCCCTCAGCCGGTGGTCGAGCACTCGCCCTTCGGCAAGTTCGACACGTTCCGCCTCGCCATCGCGGCCGAGTTCGCGGTGGTCGGCCTCGTGCTCACGGTCCCTCGCCTCGGCTGGATCGCCCTGGGCGGGATCTTCTCGGTGTTCCTCGCGGTGCTCGTCCCGCTCGCCCTCGGGGGTGAGTCCTCCTGCGGGTGCTTCGGCTCCAACGTGACCATCGCGCCTTGGCAGATGATGCTCATCGACGGGAGCCTCCTGGGGCTGCTGCTCTTCTCGGCCCCGTGGCGGCTGCCGAAGGAGGCGGGGCTCGGCGCGCCCGCGTTCCTCCCCTTCCTCATCGTGGCGATCGTCGCCCCGCTGATGAAGCTCGACCCGCCGACGCTCCCCACGTTGATCCGCCCGGACGGGATCACCGCTGCCGCCCCACAGGGCGAGGGCGACGGCCAGGCCACCGATCCGGCACCGACAGGCGCCGACCCGGACTCGCCCGCCGGCGAGACCGAGGATCCCGGGCCCGCGCCGGATGAGGAGGAAGCCGTGGAGCCGAACGATGAGCTCCCCGAGTTCTACGAGCTCCGCTCGGCGGACTGGACCGGCCAGGACTTCTACGCCACCGACATCGCCGCCTTCGCCGACCAGAGCATGGGCGCGGTGCTCCCCAACAGCCACGTGGTCGTCTATCGCCAGACCTGCGAGGTCTGCAAGGCGCACCTCGAGGAGCTCTGGGAGGAGGCCCAGAACGACCCGAATCGCTGGGCCAACGACGGCGGCGCCTCGGGTGGCCAGAGCCTCGTGCTGCTGCGGATCATCGAGAACAAGGACACCGCCGAGAACAACCTCTGCGAGCTGCTCCCGGAGCCCTCCCAGAAGGTGACGCTCCCGGCCCTCAAGCGGGGCTATGGCATCACGACGCCCATCGCCTTCGACGTGGACGAGAACTTCATGGTGCAGAACGTGACCGACCTTCGGCACTGAGCCGCGGTGCGGGCGCCGCCCACCCCCAAGTCCAACGGCCCGGCGCTCCCCTCGAGGAGTGCCGGGCCGTTGGCGTGGGTCAGCCGTTCCGGGAGACGCTCCCGTCGACGGGGAGCCTCACTTGGCGGAGACGAGGTAGCCGAGCCAGGCCTCGCAGTTCTCACCGCGCTCGTCGATCTCGAAGACCCCGTCGCCCTCGTCCTCGTCGTCAGGGTCAGTCCCCTCGAACCAGGTCGTCACGTCCTTGAAGCCCGCGTCGTACAGCACGTCGCGGATCTCGCCGAGGTGCCAGAAGCGCCAGTCGTACTCGAAGGCGTTGGTCATCTCGGAGCCGTCGCGGAAGCGGAAGTGGATGGCCGTGAGGAACTGGCCGGTGCCGGGCACGTACTCCCGCTGGTCCCACACGTACTCGATCCCGCCGCCGAGGGAGCGGGGCTCCTCCTGCTCCACGGTGGCCTCGGGGCCGCCGTAGAGGTCCATCACGAAGATGCCGTCGTCGGCGAGGTTCTCCCGCACCGACTTGCAGTAGTCGAGCAGCTCCTTGCGCGTCTTGAAGCACCAGTAGCTGAAATTCTGCGCCGCGGTGATGTCCGGCTTGTGGGTCGACGGCGAGCGCACGTCGTCGAGGCGGAACTCCACGCGCTCGATCCCGTCCTTGACCTTGGTGAAGTTGTGGCGCTTACCCCACTCGATCGGCTCAGGGTCCAGGTCGACACCCTCGGCGCGCCGCTCGGGGTCCCGGCTCAGCCACTCCCCGCACATGGAGGCGGTGCCGCAGAAGTCCTCGCGGAAGCGCATGGGCTTGCTGTCCCGGTAGTGGGCGTAGGCCTTCTCCAGGAAGTCGATGTCCGTCTCCGGGGAGTTGACCGCGCGCTGGTACAGCTCGTAGCGGTCCGCGTTCTTGGCGTTCATCCGCCGGTCCCGCTTCTTGCCTTCCTTGCCGGGCTTGTCCTTGGCGCGCGATGTGCGCCCCCGCCCCTGGCTGTCTTTACCCTTGCCCTTCGGCTTGTCGCTCTTGGTCTTCGTGCTTGAGGCCATATAAATCCCCCTGAGTCTCGGTGCTCGCGCCGCTGCGCTGCGTGCGAGAAGGTTAGCGAGCGAGGCCGCGACTTTCGCGCCCCCGCTCGGGTTTCGGTTGGTCCGCGGTGGGTCAGAGGCGCGGCTCGCCCTCGTTCCAGACCGGACGCCAGGTCCCGGCCACGAGGGCCTCCGCCGCCTCGAGGCAGACCTTCACGGCGGCCTCCATGTGCTCGTAGTCGAGCGTGTCCCACTCGTCCGAGGGCTGGTGGTAGTCCGTGTGTTCGCCGTAGGTCGAGAGGGTCTGGGCCACGATCCCGGCCCTCGCGAAGGGGACGTTGTCAGAGCGGGTGAAGAAGCTCATGGCCGGACGTAGGTCCGCCTTGATGGCGATCCCCCGCTTCCGGAGCTCGGGGCCGAGGCTGGAGCGGTCGTCTCCGGTGAGCCACACGTTCCCCGCGCCACCCACCAGCGGGTCCGGGCGGCCCAGCATCTCGAAGTTGAGGGCGCAGACCACCCGATCGATCGGGTGCGTCGGGTGAGCCACCCAGTAGCTCGACCCCACGAAGCCGCGCTCCTCGCCCGTGTCGAAGATCGCGAGCACCGAGCGCACGGGGCGGTCCCCCGCCGCGAGCGCCTCGGCCACCTCCATCACCGCCGCGCAGCCCGAGGCGTCGTCGTCCGCGCCGTTCATGATCGCGTCGGCCTCCGGGTCCCCGCGCTGGATCCGCGAGCTCACGCCGATGTGGTCCCGGTGCGCGGAGAGGACGACGATCTGGTCCGCGAGGTCCGGCGAGGCGGGCGTGCCAGCGCCGGGGAGGAAGCCCACGACATTGAAGTCCTCGCCCTCCTCCACCGAGGCCTTCGCGTCGAGCGTGACTTCTCGAACGTCCCCGCTCGAGAAGCGCTCGCTCCACTCGCCTCGTAGGGATAGCTGGATCGACGAGCCCCCGCCGTCCCTGGCGGGCCCGAGGGAGCTCCCCTGCGGCGTCGAACGCTCGCGCGCCTCGGCCTTGCGCGGGAGGACGATCATCCCGAAGCCCTCGCCCCGTCCGTGACCGGCGTCGCTCAGCCAGCGGCGTGACTTCATGGCCGACGTGGTCATGACCAGCGCGAGATCGCCGCTGGCCTCCTCCGGGACATCGGACTCCTCTCGGACCACCTGCACCCGGAAGGTCCTCGGCTCGCCGGGCACGCTCCCCCTCGAAGAGAACGTGAAGCTCTCCCCGTTGTAGAGCACCTCGTCGAGCCCCTTGCCCTGGACGCGCAGCTCAGGCACGCCGCTGTAGGTCACCCGCTCAAGCGGGATCCGCTGGAGGTAGGAGTCTTCGCTCGCTCCGGGCTCGAAACCAGCGGCCGCCAGCCGGGCGGCCAGGTAGCGCGCGGTGGCGACGCTCCCCTCGCTCCCCATGGCGCGCCCCTGCATGGCATCCGACGCGAGGGCCTGTACATGACCTCGGAGCTCGGCCGCGCGGACCTCCGCGCTGACGGTGAGGTCGCCGGGGAACGACTCGGAGTCCTGGAGGGCGAGCGCGCCGGACGCGAGGACGAGCAGCGGGCAGAGCAGTGTGAGCATGGCCCGAGGATAGCCTCAGGAGCGACGACCCGCCGCGAGGGCGCGGCGGATCATCGGGGAGGCGCGGCGGCCTGGGGCTCGCGCTGGGCGGGGAGCGCGTCGATCAGGCGACGAGGTCGCGGAGCGTCCGCAGGACCTGCTCGTTGATCTTGGGGTCGCCGACGTGGACGCGGACGGCGCCCTCCATGCCGCGCGGGACGCTCATGATCCCGGGCTCGAGCCGCCGGTTCACCTTGCGGGCGATCTCCTGGGGCTTGGTCACCTCCAGGAGGATCCAGTCCCCGACCGAGGGGAGCGGTCGGATCCCGGGGATCGTGGACAGACGGGAAGAGAAACGGTCCTTCTCATCACAGGTGAAGTCGACGGACATGGAGCAACCTCCTGGTTCCTACGGTGCGGGGCGTGGAATTCCAGGGTCGGGGCGACGCAGCAGGTGAGCCGTACAGACCCGGGAAAGAGTCGTCGCGACGGGTGCGGCCGGCGCTACGACGGTTACACGGTAGCCATCCGCCAGGCCAACGGCAAGAACGTCGCATGGACGACATAGAATGGTCGCCATGAGCGAGCGCTTCTCCCTGAGGGTCCCCTCCTCCACCTCCAACCTCGGGCCAGGCTTCGACTTCCTCGGTCTGTGCCTCGGCCTGTTCATCGAGGCCGAGGTCGAGATCACGGACGGTCACCGCGAGCCGCTGATCGAGTGGACCCCCGCCGCCACCTGGCCCGCCGAGGAGGACCTCGTGCTCCGAGCCCTGCGCCTGTACGCGGCGCGCTTCGGCGTCAGGCTGCCCGCGCTCACGATCCGCCTCTCGTCCGAGATCCCCGTGGGCCGCGGCTTCGGCAGCAGCGGCGCCGCCACGGCAGCGGGCCTGCTCATCGCGGCGGAGGCCTCTCCGATCCATCACGAGGACCGCCTCCCCCTGGTCGAGCTCGCCATCGAGCTCGAGGGGCACCCCGACAACGCAGCGGCATCCCTGCTCGGCGGCTGCGCCCTCGCCGTCCCCCACGACGCTGGCCTCGAGCTCCTCCAGCACCCGGTCCACGACTCCCTGGGGTTCGCCGTGGCCTGGCCCGACCCCCCCCTCTTCACCGAGCAGTCACGCGCGGTCCTCCCGGAGTCGATTCCCTTCCAGGACGCCGTGGAGAATCCCCGGCGCCTGGCGCTCCTCCTCGATGGGCTCCGCACCGGCGATCCCACGCGGCTCCGGCTCGGGGTCCACGACCGCCTCCACGAGCGCTTCCGCCGAGCCTTGATCCCCGGGGCCGACGCCGCGATCCAGGGGGCCCTCGAGGCTGGAGCCCACGCCGCGTGCCTCAGCGGGGCCGGTTCCGGGCTGGTGGCGATCGGACCGCGGGGCCAGATGGAAGCCATCTGCGCCGCGCTCGCGGCCCCTCTGGAGGGCGGTGGCGCGCGGGAGGTCCCCTTCGAGCCCCACGCACCCGAGCCCCTCCGGGCCTGAGCGCCCCACGGCTCGCCACATCGCCACCCTCGGTGGCGCCCATGCAGCCGCCGCGAGGCGGCCTCCTCCTCCGCGCTCGCGCGAGCGGCGCGGGGTCAGACCTGCCGGGCCGCCGCCACGAGCTCTCGGACGCGCTCGGCGCAGACCGGGGCGAGGACGTCGCCGCCCTCCTTCGCCGCGGTCCCGACGATCGCGCGGTCCGCGTGCGCCAGGAGCGAAGCCGCGTTCCCGAGGCTGAACCCCGAACCGATCAGGATCGGAACATCGCTCCCCACCGCTCGGCGCACGCGCTCCACACGTTCAGGATCCGGCGCTGCACCCGTGGCCACACCGGACACGATGAGCCCATCCGCTCGCCCGCGATGGACCGCGTCGCGCGCGGCGTCCTCGAGGACCTCGCCCGCCACGGGAGTCGCGTGCTTCACGTGCACGTCGGCGAAGATCTGGACCGCGGGGCAGAGCCCGGCGCGCGTCCGTATGGTCCTCGCCGCCTGACCTTCGATCAGCCCCTGGTCGGTGTACATGGAACCCGTGTGGACGTTGACCCGCACGAAGCTCGCTCCCACCGCTGCGGCGATCCCCAGGGCACCCTCGGCGTCGTTCCGCAGGACGTTGATCCCCAGCCCCTCGACGCCGGGGACGGCGAGCACGCGGCTCGCGGCCACGGTCATGGCGGCGTGGGTCGACGGGCCGGCGTTGTCCTTGAAGAAAGGAGCGTCGTGGTAGTTCTCCACCACGAGGGTCGAGATCCCACCCGCCACGTAGGCCTCCGCGTCCTGGATCGCGTGGGCGAGGAGAGCCTCCATCGCCCCGCCTCCCGCGAGCACCCCCGGGGTCGGCAGCAGGTGCAGGACGCCGATCAGGCGCTCCTTCGGTTCGAGGAGACTCGGCATCTCGGGACCCTCCTGGGGCGCGAAGGGAAGTGGAGCCAGAGACGGGATTTGAACCCGTGACCGCTGCTTTACGAAAGCAGTGCTCTACCACTGAGCTACTCTGGCCTTCAGTGCCCGGGCGCTGGGCAGGTGTCCGTGAACGGCTCACCCGCTCGGCGGCCAAGCGGCCCGAAATCATAGCGAGGCCCGCTGCCGGGAGCGGCAGCGGGCCTCGCAGTTTTTTTCACGCGGACGAACGCCGTGGGGATGCGTCGCAGGCGGGGTCGCCTGGGACACTTCGCCCGGCGGCGCGTCTCACTGGGCGCCGACTCGCGAGCGGACGCTCTCGAGGACGCCGGCGCGGGACTCCGCGCCGAGGTTCATGTGACCCAGCGCCTTGGCCGTGGCCGTACGCAGCTCGAGGCTGGCGTCGCTGTCCATCACCTCGCGCATGGCGCTCGAGACGGTGGCGGCGAGGTCGATGCGACCGCCGATCATGCCCACGGCCTCGGCCGCAGCGATGCGGCTCTCGTCCGAGGCGTCTCCGTTGGAGAGGACCGCCAGGGCGACGTCCACGTGGGAGGCGTCACCGATCAGGCCGATCGTGTGCAGCGCGGGGACCGCGATACCGTCACGGCGGCCTTCGGTCGCCGCTGCGAGGCCAGCGACGGCGCCGGAGAGGTCCGAGTTGCCGCGCCAGCCGAGCATGCGCAGGGCGTTCGCGGCGCTCTCGGCGAGGGCGTCCGCGCGGGCGCGGTTCTCGTCAAGGCGAGCCTCGAAGACCTCGGAGAGGGCGTCGATCCCGTCGGCTCCAGCGAAGCTGCCCTGGATCCGGTCGCCGTAGGCGTCGGCCAGGTCCTCGTCCGCGGTGAGCAGGTAGGTCGGGGTCCCCTCGAAGGCGGGGTTCTGGCGCACGCGGGAGATCACGGCGTCGGTGGTGAGGTCCGGGAGGTCATCGCCCACCAGGATGGTGTCGATACCGGCCAGCTGGCCGAGCATCACGAGCCCCTGGGCGGCGCTGCCGGCGTGCTGGGCGAGGACGCCCTGGCCGTCGAGCGCAGTGATCAGGTCGGAGGCGCGCTGGGCGTCCCCGTCGATGATCACCGCGAGCTTGACCACGCGGCGGCCCACGGCGGTGCCGAGCTCGGCGACCACGTCGCCGGACACAGCCGTGTTGGTGCGGGCGGCGATGAAGCCAAGGGCCACCGCGGCCTCACCGGCCATCGAGGCCCCGCCGCCGATCAGGGCGGCGTTCAGGCCGTCCGTGGGAGCCGATGCGATTTCCCCGAGCACCGCGGCGATGCGGCCGCCCGTGGCGGAGTCGCCGGAGGCCACCGACATGTTCAGGGCGCGGTCGAGCGCGGCGGTGCCGGCGCTCATCACGGCCAGCATGCCCTCGTTCGCGGCTTCCAGGTGGGAGCCGACGTCCGCACCAGCGGCCTCGAGGGCCGCCAGCTTGGACTGGATGTCGACCGACTCGCGGGCGATGCCAGCGACGGCGTCCTGGGAGTCCGGGGCGAGGGCGAGGGCGTGGTAGAAGGCGCCCTTGGCGAGCACGTTGTTGTAGATGGCGCGGGGGCTCTCGTTCGCCACGAGGACGCCGTCACCCCAGGACCAGATCACATCGCTGTAGTCCAGGTCGCGGAGGACCGAGGCCCGGCGGTGGTGGTAGTCCTCGCCCAGCTGCAGGAACAGAGCAGCGGGGTCGCCGGCGGCGCCGCAGCGCTCGGCGCCGGCAGCCGCGGCCGCCCGGATCGTCTCCGAGGCGTCGGCGGTGGCGTGCATCAGGAGCGCCGCGCCCGCGCGGGGGTCGGCGATGTTGCCGAGCGCCATGACGACGTTGCGCCGCTGGAAGTCGTTCTCGGACGCGAGGGCGGCCAGCAGGGGCTGAACCGCGGCGGGGCCCATGGTCTGCACCGCGAGCATGGCGTCGGTGACGCGCTCGGGATCGCTGTCGTCCCCGAGGGCGTTGACGAACATCGGCACCGCGTACTCACCGTGCTGCGCGCTGATGCGCGAGAGCGCCGAGAGGCGGTCGGCCGTGGTGGAAGCGCCCATGTACTCTCGCACGAGGTCCCGGATGGAGCCCTCGTCGTTACGCAGCTCGGCGCGACCGAGGCTCGCGCGCTCGATGAAGCGCATGGCGACCTGGGTGTACTCGTCGCCTTCCGCCATGAAGTCGGCGAGGGTGTCCGAGTCCGCGGCGAGGTAGACCTGGAAGACCTCGGCCGGTTCCGGGTCGGAAGCGAGCATGCGACGCATCGCGTCGAGCGCCTCCTGCTTGCGGCCGCGCGACCACAGGTCGATGGCGGCGTCGAAGTCGCTGGAAACGTCCAGGGGGAACGCGGTGGCGCTCGCAACGAGGACGGGGAGGGCGAAGAGGCCCAGGAAGCGCGATCGGCTCATGGCGGAAATGGAAGAACCCGTGGAGGCGGACTGTCGGACCGAAGGCTCCAGGCGGACAGGGCCGCAGGAAGCTGAATCACTCACCCCGGGACGGCCCTCGGTGAGGGCGTTCGGAGCGGGGAATCCGGTCGGGGAGAATGTCGGAGTTGGAGTCCGTATTCGGAAGACGGTCCGTGAGATCTGGCGATCCGGGCGGGCCCGGGACCAGGTCTCACAACGCGGACCGTTGAGAGGAACTGGGGGGATGATGCGCCCCGCGGCAAAGTCCGAGGACCTGTCGCGGGTGCACGGATGATAGCGGAGCGGGGGGGGTGGTCAAGGAACGCAACGCCCGGCAATCGTCAGCGGGCCGGATCTCGGGTCGCCGGCCCCCCCGCAGAGGGAGGATCTGACCGGAGGATCGGGCGAGATCGAGCTCGATGTGAAGGGCTCCGCCGTCCCTATGCACCGTCGCAGTCCCTGGCTACCGGTGAATTCGAGGACCTGCGAGCCCCATCAAGGCGCACCCGGGGCCCCACGAGACCACTTCCCGAGCACGCGGCCCCCTGAAGCCCCGGTGACCTCCGGCCGGGAGGAGGGTTCCCCCACCGCGAGCCTCGCCCCGAGCACCGCGAAGGCCAGGGCCTCCCGAAAATCCGGCGCGACCCCGTACCGATCGGAGGGGCCGAAGCCCTTCAGGCGGGCCCCACGGGCGGCGAGCCCGGCGGAGAGCTCTCGCTCGAGGGCTCCCATCAGGACCGGATTACGCGCGCCGCCACCGGCGACGGCGACCTCGTGGTCGCCCCCGGAGGCGTCGCAGCCCCCCCCCCGAATGAGGTCGGCGGCGGCCGCGCGGGCGACGAAGCGGGTCGCGGTGGCCAGCAGGTCCTCCCTCCTCGCCCCGGGCGCCGCGTCGATGAAGCCGGCCACGAAGGTCGGGCCGAAGGTGTCCAGCCCCGTGGACTTGGGCCAGGGCCGCTGGAGGAAGGGGTGCCCCATGGCCCACGCGAGGGGCGCCTCCAGCACCTCTCCCCGGGCCGCTGTGCCGCCGTCCATGTCCATGGGACGGTCCAGGAGCACTCGAGCGAGGCCGTCCAGGAGCGCGCCCGCCGGCCCCGCGTCCGACCCCGTGGGTGGCCCCCCCGGGCGGAGGAGGGTCCAGTTGGCGATGCCCCCCAGGTTCAGGATCGCCAGCGGACGAGGCGCCCGGGCGAAGAGGACCTCGTCCACGAGGACGACGAGCGGCGCCCCCTCCCCGCCCGCGGCGCAGTCGCGGGTCCGGAAGTCCGAGGCCACCGAGCACCCCGCGGACTCCGCGACGAAGTCTCCGTCCCCCAGCTGCATGGTGACCTTGCCGTGGGCGGGTTCCCCGTCGTGATGGAAGACGGTCTGGCCATGGCTCGCCACCAGAGCGAGGGGCGCGTCGGGCCCGGCGACCTCCCGCGCGGCCGCGCCGAAGGCAAGCCCGAGGTCCCGGTCCAGCGCCGCGAGCGCCGCGAGCTGGACCGGGCCACCGTCGAGGATGGCCCGGACCCTCCCGGCGAGCTCGCCCCCCATGGCCACCGTCGCCATCCGTACGGGTTCCACGCTGCAGACGCGCCGGCCTCGCCCGTCCCCCTCCAGCCCGACGCGGCACACGGCCACGTCGATCCCGTCCGCCGACGTGCCCGAGAGGACCCCCGCCACCAGGTCTCCGTCGGAGAGGAGCGTCGAGTCCGCGGGCGAGGGAGTGGGCATGGGCCCATTGAACCCCATGGCACCGGTCGCGGGCCATGTCCCGGCCTCCGGATCCCGCCCATGCGAGGCCCTGCGCGGCCCATGGCGCGGCCGGGCTCCCGCCGGTGATTCCGCCGGGTTCGTCGGTGGCGGGGCCGATCGGGCACAATGCCCCCATGGGAGAGCGCACCGACGACGGCAAGAACGGAACCCGCAAGGCCATCCTCGTGGTCGACGACGACGCGGATATCCGGCAGACCCTCGAGATGACCCTCCAGTACGAGGGGTTCGAGGTCTGGACCGCGAAGTCTGGGACCGAGGCCCTCGCGCGGCTCGAGGCCGAGGAGGCCGCCCCGGCGCTCGTGCTCACGGACGTGAAGATGCCCGGCCTCGACGGCCTGGAGCTCCTCGACCGGATCGCCGCCAGTGACCCGGCCCCTCCGGTCGTGCTCATCAGCGGACACGGCGACGTGCCGGTCGCGGTGGACGCCATGCAGCGCGGCGCGGTCAACTTCCTCGAGAAGCCCCTCGACGAGCACCGACTCTTGGTCACCGTCCACCGGGCCATCCGGGAGCAGGACCTCGTGGTCGAGAACCTCGGGCTCAAGCGCCAGCTCCGATCGGGGTACGAGCTCATCGGTGAGTCCGACGTGATGAAGCAGCTCGGCGAGGCCATCGCGCGGGTGGCCCAGACCGACGCGTCGGTGCTGATCACGGGTGAGAACGGGGTGGGCAAGGAGCTCGTCGCCCGCAACATCCACCTGAGCGGTCCACGCGCCGCCGGCCCCTTCGTCACGGTGAACTGCGCTGCGATCCCGGCCGACCTGGTGGAGTCCGAGCTCTTCGGCCACGTCAAGGGCTCCTTCACCGGGGCCCACGAGAACCGGATCGGGCACTTCGAGGCCTCCCACGGCGGGGACCTGTTCCTGGATGAGGTGGGCGACATGCCCCTGCCGGCCCAGGCGAAGGTGCTGCGCGCCCTCGAGTCCCACGAGATCGTGCGCGTGGGAGACAGCGCCAGCCGCCCCGTCGACCTCCGGGTGCTCGCGGCCACCAACGCCGACCTGGCCCAGGCCGTGGAGGACCGCGCCTTCCGCATGGACCTCTACTATCGGCTGAATGTGATCGCCATCGAGGTCCCCCCCCTCCGCGCGCGCCCCGAGGACGTCCCCCTCATCGCTCGCCACCTCCTCGAACGACAGGCCGAGCGCCTCGGCCGGAGCCCGGTGGCCCTGGGCACCGACGCCGAGGACGCCCTGCGATCCCACGCCTGGCCGGGCAACGTCCGGCAGCTCAGGAACGTCCTCGAGGCGGCCGCGATCTTCTGCGACGACCAGCGGATCGCCGGGGAGGACATCGCCCGCGTCCTCGCCACCGGCCCCGCCCTGACCCCGGTGGGCGCCGGAGAGGCCTCCATCGAAGGGCCCTTCGAGGCCGAGACCTTCGAACAGTTCAAGAACGAGGCCGAGGCCCTGTTCTTCGAGCGGCGGCTCGAGCGCAACGGCGGCAACGTCAAGCGCACTGCGGAGGAGCTGGGTATGCAGCGCAGCCACCTCTACAAGAAGCTGGACCGCTACGGCCTGCGCTGAAGCTGCGCGGGCGGTGGCGGTCCAGGTGACGCCGAACGCCGAGGGGGCGGACGGGGCCGGATCGAGCGGGCCCTGGGGCCCTCACCTGATTCAGTTGGCCGCCGGGACCTGCAGCATCATGCCGGCGCGGACCTTGCTGGCGTCGGAGATGATCCCGCGGTTGAGGTCGAAGATCTCCTTCCAGCGGGCCCCGGAGCCGAGGGTCCGCTCGGAGACGAGCCACAGGCTCTCGCCCTCGAGGACCTCGACCGTGATGTAGGCCGGGGCGGGATCGAGGTCGTTGATGGCCGGGACGAGCACCTGCTCGCCGGGGACCACCATCCCCTCGTTGTAGTGGCGGAGCAGGCGAGCGCGCCCCTCGTCCCCGTAGAGCGTGACCGCGAGGGAGGCCCACGTGGAACCGGAGGCGGGTCGCAGGATCATCATCTCGGGATCCACGGTGTGCTCGAGGCCTGCGGACGAGACCAGGTCCCAGCCAGCCTTGAGCTGGATCCCCTCGGGCTGCTCGGGCTCGACGATCCTCGAGGTGAGCAGGCCCTGCTCGTTCGGGTTGATCGGCCCCTCCGCGATGGCGACCTCCTCGGTCTGCCCAAAGCCCCCGGGTCCGCCGATGGTGGGCTCCTCGAGCTTGATGACGGGACGGGGCTTGGGGGTGGCTCGCTGGAAGACGTTGGCCGAGTCCGTCGGCTCATCCGTGGTCGGCGCCGTGGGGTCACCCCCGGCTGCTGCGGCCCGGGCCTCGGGCCCCTGGAGGGACCAGACGAAGAGGACGACGACGGCGAAGAGGACGCTGAGGACCACGATCTTCTCGGTCTTTCCCATGGATGTACTTCCCTCTGTGGAGCGGCCTCCACGTCCGGAGCAAGAAGCCCGGGACGCCTGAGCCGCCCGACCCGTCGGCGCTCATGGGCCGGCGGAATGGTGCGATGGTGTGTGCGAGTTGCCCCGCCGCGGCGGGGAGGTCCCGCCGGGAAATCTGACGCGTCGATGTGCGGGCGACGCGCCGGATGGCCGGTGCGCCCCCACCATCGAGATCGGAGCGACCTGATTCAAGGGCTGGCTCCGTCCTTTCCGCGAAGAGATCGATCTCCCAATCGCTACCTTTGGACCGCATGAGCGCCCCCCACCACGGGTCCCCCACGTCAGCGCCACAGCGGACGGCGCCAGTCTCCCTGGGGGCTTGGTCCGACCCCGGGTTCGTCGTGCTGGTCCTCGTCGCCATCGCCCTGGGAGCCTGGACGTCCCTCAGGGTGGAGGGGGCCCTGTTCGCCGACGTGGTGGAGTACCTCGAGCGCGCCCGCGCGCTGGTGGCGGGCGACGAGTTGATCGACGCCCAGAAGGTCCGGGCGGCGGGCGTCACGGCCCTCCACGCCCCGGCGCTCTGGATCGCGGCGCTGACGGGGGCCCCGGAGGGCCCCTGGATCCTCACCTACGCGGCCGTGGTCCACGTTGCCATCAGCGTCGCCCTCCTCCTGGCCACCCGCCGCCTTGCCATCGCGATCGGCACGGCCGCCGGGATCGGCGGGGCTTCCCTGCCCCTCCTGGGCACCCTCGCCGCCGCGGGCGCCCTCGCCTCCCCGACCCTCGTCCAGTTCATGGCGATCCCCATGACCGACGTGGCGGCGGGGGTGGCCCTCGCCATGGGCATGGAGCGGGCCCTGTTCGGCCCCTCCTGCGCCGCGAGAGGGAGGGTCGCCGGGGCCTGGCTCGGGCTGGCGGTGGTGTGCGCCTACAAGGCGATCCCCCCCGTCCTGCTGGTCCTGGCCGCCATGGCGGCGGCGCGCACGCTCTCCGACGGGGTCAAGGCCTCGGCGCGGGCCCTCGGCGGCACGCTCTCTTCCCTGGCGGTCCTCCTGCTGATCCAGTGCGTGCTCGACCGGCTGACCTACGGCCAGTTCGGCGTGGGCCTCTGGACCTACCTGCTCATCAACTTCGGGCCCCAGTCCGGTCAGCTCCTGTACGAGATCGGCGCCGTGGATCTGGGCCAGTGGCTCTACCAGCAGGGCGCCAACGCCATCGGTGACGTCACCCTCGACGACGTCTCCCGTTCAACGGACGACTTCCGGGCCCTCGCGGGGCGCACCTGGTACCTCGACAACTTCCAGTGGTTCTCTCCGCGCTGGTTCGTGCCGGTAGCGGCCCTTGGCGCCCTCGCCGCTGCGGTTGGCGCGATCAAGCACCGGAGCCGCGCCGCCCTGGGTGCCCTGATGCCCCTGGGCATCGCCCTGGCCTATGGAGCGCTCACCAGCTTCAAGGGCAGCAAGGACATGCGGATCTGGCTGCCGGTCCTGCCGGCCTACGCGGCCTACCTGGGGGTGGGGCTCCTCGCCTTCGCCGGTGGCCCGCCGGCGGTCGCCCAGCGGCTCCGTGGGGCGGCCGTCGCCACCATGATCCTCGGTGGCATCCTGCAGGCGACGCTCATGGCTTCGCTGACCCCCACCGCCCCGTTCGGCGCCTTCGAGCGGGCCGCGAGGTGGCTGGAGGAGGGTCCGACCGCCTCCGGGGAGGCTGCCCAGAAGGTCGCCTCGAGCTACCACTGGGCGGTGCTCTTCCGGACGCCAGCGGGCTGGGAGTTGGAGAAGCTCCCCTTCCAGCTCGACGCCGCCGCGGCGCGAGGGAATCCGGAGCTCATGGAGAAGAGCCTCGCACGCATGGGGGCCCAGGATGCCTTCTTGATGCACTCATCCCTGCTCTCCGCGCCCTGGGCCGCGGGGATCGTCGAGCGGCTCTCCCGCGACTTCCACGTGGCCGCGGCCTTCTGGGATCGCGGCGTGGACACGGGGACCGGCGCCGTCCTCGTCTTCACGCGACAGGTGCCCGGAGGCACCCGCCGCCGGATCGTGCGGGGCGCCTCGCCCACACCGCCACGACCCGTCGGGGGCGTACGCCTGGAACGCCCCCTCGGGCCCGAGCGGGAGCTGATGAGCCTGGACGACCTGCGGGTCTCCCGGCTCCCCGGTGACGGCCTCTACTGGGTCGAGGTCGACATCGCCCAGCGTGGGGAGGTCGTGCGAGGTGGGTACGCCCTGGGCCTGCGGGTCTCGGATGCCAGCGGGCAACGGGGCTACACCTCCTACCGCAGGCCAGACTGGGGCCGTGGCGACGTGCGCAGCTGGCCCCAGGGATCCACCTGGACGGAGGGGTTCCTCCTGGCCCCTGACCAGGGGCCCCTGTCGCTCCAGGACCCGTTCGAGGCCGTTCGGCCCGGCGAGAGGGCCCACCTCTGGTTCGACATGGCCACCCTCGACGCCGACCCGGAGGGCAGGCGCGTCATCACCGGCCGCCTGGAGCCGATCGACCCGGACGGCGTTCACGCCGAGCGGGATGATGTCCCTCCAGGGAATCGAGCCTCGGATGACGGATGGCGATTCTCCCCCGTTCACGGCGAGCTTCTGATCGGCTCCTTCGAGACCGGGAGCAAGGCAATCGACGTTCGCCTTGAGAGCGGCCTCGTCGCTGAGTAGGGTTGCGAGGTCCACGGAGTGAGGGGTCTCCCCCCACCCAGCAGGTCGCTCGAACCGAACCGGTTGGCCGACCTGCCCAGCGCGGATGTTCAGGGGGTCCGCCAAGGCTTCTGGGGCGTCGCGCACTCGCCCCGGGGACGCGTTTCAACCTCGTCCCGGCCCTCGACTCCCCCCCCATATGTCTGCGCCCGTCCGACAAGCTGCGCTATTGGCCCTCGCCTGCGCTCTGTCCCTCCTCTCCGCCTGCGCGGGCACCGGCGGGTCCTCCGCCGGAAGCTCCACCTCCACGGCGGGAAAGATCGTCTTCAGGGACTACACCTTCGGCAAGGAGATGACGCTCATCAGCAGCTCCATGCTGGCCGACCTCGGCTACGAGGGAGCGGATTACGAGGAGCGGCGGCTGAGCTACTACTCCGAGCTCGATCGCGACCCGGCCAAGGCCTCCGCGAAGGCCTGCCACGACGACGCCATGACCGGGCTCCTCCAGGCGCTGAAGGAGAGCGGGCTCGATCAGTGGGCCGTCCCTGGACCCGCGGCACCCGCCGGCGGCGGCTCCAAGGGCAAGTCCTTCGAGATCACGGTCAACGGGAGCACGACCCACGTGGACCAGCAGAGTGATCTCTCTGCATTCATCCAGTTCATGAGCCTCTACGTCGAGGTGTACAACGCTTACCAGGGCTACAACAGCGTCGAGGGAAGCGTTCAGTTCGAGCAGCCTGCTTACGGAAAGAACATCGGGGGGAATCGTTGATGCCGAAGCACATTTTCATCACGGGAGGCGTGGTCTCCAGCCTGGGCAAGGGCCTGACGTCCGCCGCCATCGGCATGATCCTTGAGCGCCGCGGGCTCAAGGTCTCCATGCAGAAGCTGGACCCGTACATCAACGTGGATCCGGGCACCATGAGCCCGTTCCAGCACGGCGAGGTCTACGTCACCGACGACGGCGCGGAGACCGACCTCGACCTCGGCCACTACGAGCGCTTCACCCACGCCCGGCTCACGAAGGCCTCGAACTTCACCACGGGCAAGATCTACAGCTCGGTGATCCAGAAGGAGCGCCGCGGGGACTACCTCGGCAAGACGGTCCAGGTGATCCCGCACATCACGGATGCGCTCAAGGAGGCCATCGTCGAGGGGGTCACCGACCCCGACGTGGACGTGGCCATCACGGAGATCGGCGGCACCGTCGGTGACATCGAGTCGCTCCCGTTCCTGGAGGCGATCCGCCAGTTCGCGCTCGAGCGGCCGCGGGAGGACGTGATGTTCATCCACCTCACGCTGCTCCCCTACCTTCGAGCCTCCGGCGAGCTGAAGACCAAGCCCACCCAGCAGTCCGTGGGCAAGCTCCGGGAGATCGGCATCCAGCCCGACGTCCTCGTGTGCCGCACCGAGGTCCCGATGCAGGAGGGGATGGCCCAGAAGATCAGCCTCTTCTGCAACGTCCGGGAGGAGTACGTCATCGAGGAGCAAGACGTGGACTTCTCGATCTACGAGGTGCCCATCGACCTGACCAAGGCCAAGCTCGACCGCATCGTCTGTGAGCGCCTCAAGCTCCCCTCCGAGGACGAGACGCCCTTCGGGGATTGGTCCGCCATGATCGACCGGATCCGCGCCATCAACGAGAGCGTGGAGATTGCTGTGGTCGGCAAGTACGTCGAGCTGCATGACGCCTACAAGTCGATCTACGAGGCCCTATCCCACGCCGGCGTCTCCCACGACGTGGACATTTGCCTCCGCAAGGTGTCCGCGGAGACCATCGGCTCCACCGAGGAGGCCGAGAGCCAGCTCGACGGCGTACACGGGATCCTCATCCCCGGCGGCTTCGGTGAGCGCGGCCTCGAGGGGAAGATGAGGGCCATCCGCTTCGCCCGGGAGAACGGGGTCCCCTTCTTCGGGATCTGCCTTGGCATGCAATGCGCCGTCATCGAGTACGCCCGGAACGTCCTCGGCTTCGAGGGCGCGAACACGATCGAGCTCGCGGCCTCCACCCCGCACCCGGTCATCAGCCTGATGGACGACCAGGAGGGTGTCCCCCTCGGCGGGACCATGCGGCTCGGGGCCTACGACTGCGACCTCGAGAGCGGCACGCTGGCCCACCAGCTCTACGGTGAGGGGTCCATCTCCGAGCGACACCGTCACCGGTTCGAGTTCAACAACGCGTACCGCGAGGCCTTCCAGGCCTCCGAGATGACCCTCTCGGGCGTCAACCCCGAGCGCGACCTGGTGGAGATCGTCGAGATCCCCGCTCACCCGTTCTTCATCGGCGTGCAATTCCACCCCGAGTTCAAGAGCAAGCCCCTGGCGCCGCAGCCCATCTTCCGTGGGTTCGTCGGCGCCGCCCGAAACTGCATGAGAGAGGAGGTGCCCCGCAAGTCGAACGACAGCGGGCGCCCACTAGAGGAAGTCAAATGACCGACCCCAAGCGCACCGCCGAGAACGTGCCGCTCCCCGGCGGTGACTTCCGGCTCTTCACCACGCGACTCGCCTACCAGCTGATGATGTCGTGCGGGCTCCTCGAGAACCCCGTCACCGGCGGGACCTCCCCCAACCCGGACAACGCGAGGATGCTCCTCGATGACCTCCGCATGCTCGCGGAGAAGACCCGCGGCAACCTCGAGGAGGACGAGGAGCAGCAGCTCTCCAAGGTCCTCTCTGACCTCACCCCTGTGGTGGAGAAGCTCACCCAGGGCGAGGCTGCCACCGAGCCAGAGGCCTGAAGTCGGGCGCGGTCGCCGTACCGGACCGGCCCCGCCAGCGAGCGTTATCGCGAGACCAAGAGAGCCCCCCACCGCGCGTCGCGGAGGGGGGCTCCCTTCGTTTCCGTGGCGCCCCGAGGGCGCCTGGATCAACGGTAGGCCTGGATGCCCGTGACCTCGGCGCCGATGGCCAGGGTGTGGATGTCGTGGGTGCCCTCGTAGGTCACCACCGACTCCAGGTTCAGCATGTGGCGGCCGACCCCGTACTCGAGGGTCACGCCGTTGGCCCCGAGCATGTCACGGCAGGTCCGCGCCGTCTCGAGGGCCAGCATGACGTTGTTCCGCTTGGCCATGGACACCTGCGGGGCGGTGAAGCGCCCCTCGTCCTTGAGACGGCCGAGGCGCAGGGCCAGCATCTGGCCGCAGGTGATGTCCGTCGCCATGTTGGCGAACTTCTGCTGCGGGATCTGGTAGGCGGCGACCGGCTTGTCGAAGACGATGCGCTCCTTCTGGTAGTTGAGCGTCTCGTCGAAGCAGGCGTGGGCGGCACCCAGCGCGCCCCACGCGATGCCGTAGCGAGCCTGGGTCAGGCACGAGAGCGGACCGCGCAGGCCGTCCACCCCGGGGAGGATGGCGGTCTCGGGGACGCGCACTTCCTCGAGCACCAGCTCGCTCGTGATCGAGGCGCGCAGGCTCCACTTGTGGTTGTGGTCCGGGGCGCTGAAGCCAGGAAGGTCGGTCGGGACGATGAAGCCCCTGACGCGGCCCTCGAGCTTGGCCCAGACGATGGCGATCTGAGAGACGCTGCCGTTGGTGATCCACATCTTGCGGCCGTTGAGGACGTACTCGTCGCCCTCCTTCCGGGCCGTCGTGAGCATCCCGCCGGGGTTGGACCCGAAGTCCGGCTCTGTGAGGCCGAAGCTACCGATCATCTCGCCGCTCGCGAGCTTGGGCAGGTACTCGCGCTTCTGCTCCTCGCTGCCGTACTCGTTGATGGGCCACATCACGAGCGAGCCCTGCACCGAGCAGAAGCTCCGCAGACCGGAGTCGCCGCGCTCAAGCTCCTGGCAGATCAGGCCGTAGGCCACGCTGTTCATCCCCGCGCCGCCGTACTCCTCCGGAGTCGTCGGCCCGAAGACGCCGAGCTCCGCGAGTTCGGGCACGAGATCCATGGGGAAGGTCCCCGCCTCGAAGTGCTCCATCACGCCGGGAAGGAATCGCTCCCCTACCCAGCCTTTGACGGCGTCGCGGACCATCAGCTCGTCCTCGGAGTACTGATCGTCGAGTTCGAAGAAGTCCAGCTGCTTGTAAGCGTCCATGGGTGGTCGGGCCGGAAGGAGCCCTGATGTCCTGTGGGTGAAAACGGCCGCCTGGATGGGAAATCCTGCGGGTCTGAACCGGACCGCAGGATCGGTGGCGGTGTTCTTGGGAGGAAGATCTTAGTCTTCCGGGCCGCCTCATCCCCTCCCTCGCCCGCCGAATCCGGGCGGGAGGGACCGGCTGTCGCAGACCGGATCCCCCCTCTTTCCAGCGCCAATCAGCAGCTCCGTGGCCCGCACCATCGTCACTTCGGCCCTCCTGTACGCCAACGGGCCGCTCCATTTCGGCCATATCGCCGGCGCCTACCTGCCCGCGGACGTCTATGTCCGCACCCTCCGAATGTGCGGGGACGAGGTGCTGGCCGTCTCAGGATCGGACGACCACGGCGTCGCGATCACCATCTCGGCCGAGAAGGCGGGCGAGGACTACCCGTCCTACGTCGCCCGCTGGAACGGGAATATGCGCGCGACCTTTGACGCGCTGGACATCCGATACGACATCGTCTCCGGCACCAGCACGTGCCCGGAGCACCCCGAGCTGTCCCGGGAGTTCTTCTCGAAGCTCATGGCGAACGGGTACCTGGTGGAGCGCCAGACCAACCAGCTCTTCTGCGTGCACGACGACATGTTCCTCGCGGACCGCTACGTCGAGGGCACCTGCTACAAGTGCGGGAGCGAGGGAGCCCGCGGGGACGAGTGCCCCAGCTGCGGCACCTGGATCGACCCGCTCCAGTTCGAGGACCCGCGCTGCAAGATCTGCGGGTCGACCCCGGAGGAACGCACGACCACTCACTGGTACCTCGACCTCCCCAAGCTCCGCGACGACAAGATCGGGGGCTGGATCCGCGACCACGAGTGGAAGACCAACGTGGAGAAGTTCATCGAGAACCTCCTCGAGGACGTCCCCGAACGGGCGATCACCCGGGACATGAGCTGGGGCGTCAGCCTCCCGCCCGAGGTCGGCGAGGCTGGCGAGGGCAAGGTCCTCTACGTCTGGTTCGATGCGCCCATCGGCTACATCAGCTTCACCAAGGAGCTGATGCGGGAGCGCGGCACGCCCGACGCCTGGAAGGACTGGTGGCAAGGCGAAGACACCCAGCTCGTGCACTTCATCGGCAAGGACAACATCCCGTTCCACTGCCTGGTGTTCCCCTCGATGCTGCACGGGGTCCAGGACGGCTACGTCCTCCCCTCTGCCGTGCCAGCGAACGAGTTCTACAACCTGAAGGGCGGCAAGTTCTCCACCTCGGGCGGCAACGCCTTCGACGTGGTCAAGTTCGTGGAGGAGTGGGGTGTGGACGCGACCCGCTTCTACCTCTGCTCCACGATGCCCGAGACCGCTGACTCCGAGTTCTCCCTGGAGCAGCTGATCCAGACCACCAATACGGCCCTCGCCGGGACGATTGGAAACCTCGCCACGCGGGTGCTGAAGTTCATCGCGAAGAACTTCGACGCGGTGGTTCCCGAGCTCCAGGAGTCACACCGAGAGGAGATGGACCGGCTGATCCTCGAGGAGTGCGGCCCGATCGAGGACCCGGCCGCTCACGTCCGGGAGTTTCGATTCCGCCGCGCAGCCGAGGCCGTGGTGGCCAACGCGACGGTCGCCAACGTCTTCGTGGACCGCATGGCCCCCTGGGCCTTGCGGAAGGAGGACCCGGCGAAGGCCGCCTCGGCGCTCAACACGCTCTGCGAGTGGCTCAACTGGCAGGCTCGCTGGATGGCCCCCTTCATGCCGACCAAGGCGCAGCAGCTGTGGGAGATGCTCGGCCACTCGGGCCAGGTGTCAGATGAATCCTGGCCCGGGATCCCCGACGCGGGGAGCTGGCGCGGCCTCACCGCCGGCGCCGCCCTCGGCAACCCCGAGGCGCTGTTCCCCAGGCTCACGGCCCCGGCGAGCGAGGCCTGAGCCCCTGTCGGGCCGCGTGCGGCCAAGCCCGCTCCCCCTCGAACGAAGAAAGGCGGCCCCACCCCCAAAGGGGTGAGGCCGCCTCGTCGTTCGGTACCAGTCCGTGGGGCCATCCACACCAGATGGTCCCGCGGCCGGCGGGGGCGCATTCGCTGAGTCTAGGCTCCGATCCCCTCTTCTCGCGACCGGGCGTGACGTCCCTGGGGTCCATCAGCGCGCAGCGCGGGCGGGGTGAACCACCTGTCCACTCTCGTCAGCGCGCGCTGCTGTCCGACCCCTGGCGCTCGCTCTCCTGTGCGGTGGAGCGAAGGCCCTGGGTGCAAGGCAACTCGCCGGGGCCCGGTAGAGATGCGCGGGTGCGCGACCGGGCGCCGTTGCGTGTCGAGTGAGGACCGGGGCTGGAAGATCAGCGGCGGCGCGTGGCCTTCTTCTTGGTGGCCTTCTTCTTGGTCGCCTTCTTCTTGGTGGCCTTCTTCTTGGTCACCTTCTTCTTGGCGGCCTTTTTCTTGGTCGCCTTCTTCTTGGTGGCCTTTTTCTTGGCCGCCTTCTTCTTGGTGGCCTTCTTCTTGGTCACCTTCTTCTTGGTCACCTTCTTCTTGGCGACCTTCTTCTTGGCGACCTTCTTCTTGGCGACCTTCTTCTTGGTGGCCTTTTTCTTGGTGGCCTTTTTCCGGGTGGCTTTCTTTTTCGCCATTTGAGTGGTTCTCCTTGGACCGTGAGGCCCTGGGGGGATGTACCGCGCTCGGAAGGAGCGCGATGGGAAACCACGACATCGGTGCGTCCATCGACGCGTCTCAGGGTTTCCTGTCTCAAATCCGCGCTTAAATCCGGAGCGTTTTCCGTTGGCAATCGCGAACTTTGACGATCGCCGCCCCAAGCGACTCCAGAACAGCGACTTGCGCACAGGGCAGCGCAGCAGCGCGCGTTCAATTCAAAGCAAGAAGGTGCGCTCGCGTCCCGCGAGCGCACCCTCTGTGAGGTGGTCGATTCGTCGACCCACCGGCGCGGATCCGATCAGAACAGGTCGTCCAGGGCGGCCGTCGCCTCGTCGGAGTATCCATCCGAGAGGGTCACGCCTGGGTTGTCCTTGCGCTCGGACATCTCGGTGAAGATCTGCTCGAGGCGCTTGGTGGTCTCCTGCGCGTAGAACCTGACGAGGCCGAAGTTGCTCCGCTCGTCCCAGACCACGCAGAAGAGCGTCCGCTCCCCCACGATGGACACCTGAATGCTCTGCTGATCACCCTGGTGCAGCAGCGTACTGAAGCTCTCTTCCCCGAGCTGGTGCGCGATCTCCTTGGTCGCGGCGAAGCTGCCGGCCATGAGCGCTGCCAGTGAGTCAAGATTCGCGGAGGCGGTGTCGCCCCGGCGCGTCACCAGGTGCCCCTCGCGGTCAATCAAGACCGCGCAGCGCGCACCCGAGAATTCGAGGAAGCCATCGAGTTCCCCGTCGAGTCGACAGACATCCTGCTCGTAGAAGACGAGCCGGTTCTGCCGGAGATTCTCATCCGAGATTCGCATCAGGACCTCTCAGATCAGGTTGAACACCGCGCCACCGATCGCGATGCCTGCCGCCACAGCGACCACAACGACTGCGGCCGTCACAAGGGTCGACTTTCGGGCCGCCTGCTGAGGCGAGGCCGAGATCGCTCGAGCAGAGCCGCTCCGGGGCCGGAGGCGCCCGGCCGGCGCTGCGCTGCCGCCGCGGGGGCCAGGGACCGATGCACCGGGACCGGGCTGACCCGCCGGAGTCGGGGCGTAAGCGCGAGCGGTGGCCCCCCGGGGAGCTGCGGGCGCGGGAGCCGGCGCGGCGGCGGGAGGCTGCGTGGGAGCCATCGGGATGGCGGAGGCCGGCGGCGAGGCCGGCATGCTGACAGCGGGCGTCGGCTGGGCCAGCCGGAGCCCCTCCGCCGGCGCGGCCGGTGCGACCGGTGCGGGCGCTGCGGCCTGGGGCGGCTCCGCCACGGGCGGCGTGGACATCATCGGCGCCGGCATGGCCGGCGCCTGCGGGGCGCTCGGCTGGGCCGCGCCCTGCTCCGCGGCGGGCGCCATGGCGGGCGCCGGCTGCTGAGCGGGCTGTTGCATCGGCTGCTGCGCGACGGGCGCAGGGAGCGGAGCTGCGGGCTGCGCCATGGTCGGGGCAGCGGCCGCCGGAGCCGGAGCGGCAGCGGCCGGCGCAGGAGCCGTACGCCCGGCGCTGGCGGCGCCGGTCTGCTCGTGGATCGTGTCGAGGACGCTCGCCGCGAGGGACTTGAGCGTCGGGAAGACCCCTTGCCCCGAGCTCGCAATGCCCTCGAAGGAGGGGGCGCCAAAGCGGTTGATCTTCGCTTCGAGCTCCTCCACAGGCAGCGCGTCAGGCAGATCGCGCTTGTTGTATTGGATGACCATCGGGATGGTCATGATGTCCTTGCCGTACTCGCGGAGGTTCTCCTCGAGGTTCCGGAGGGACTCGAGGTTCTCCTCCATCATCGAGGCGCTGGAGTCCGCGATGAAGATGACCCCGTCGACCCCCTGCAATACGAGCTTGCGCGTCGAGTTGTAGTAGACCTGCCCGGGCACCGTGTAGAGCTGGAACTGCGTCCTCATGCCAGCCACGGTCCCGAGGTCCAGGGGCATGAAGTCGAAGAACAGCGTCCGGTCCCCGTCCGTCGAGATGCTGGTCAGGTCCCCCTTGTTGGATTCCGGCGCACGCTGGTGGACGACCTCAAGGTTGGTCGTCTTGCCGGACATTCCAGGGCCGTAGTAGACGATCTTGACCGTCACGCTCTTCTGAGCAAAGTTGATCTGAACCATCTCAGTGGTCTCCGGTGGATCTGTTGGTCGCGTCGCTGGCAGCACTCGCTGCCGAAACATCAGAAGCCGCGCCCGGCTCACTGACGGAGTCGTTCATGAGCTCGTGAAGCGGAACCGTTCCGCTCACCGATTCGGAGGCGGCCGATTCGGCCGCACCCTTGCTCTCTTGTTGCCCTCCCGCGAGAGGCGCGGGCGGTTGCACGTTGTCGGATCGGCCCATCTCCCGGAGCAGCCGTTGGAGGCGCTCGACGGCGACCTCGAGCGGCAGGTTGACGCTCGAGGGGTCGACCTCCGGCTCCAGGACAGCGAGGACGTTGGCGCCGGGTCCCAGCTGGACCACGAGGGAACCCTCGGAGGCCACCATCGAGAACCGCTTCTCGAACTCCCAGCCGACTCCACCGCTCGTCCGCGCGAGGTCGTCGATCCAACTCGCAGCGAAGGCCACGATCGAGGACGCGTCCACGCGGTCGCGGTCCACCGCGTCCACGGGCCCGGCGCATGAGGTGATGTCCAGCCAGGCGCCAGTGGCGGCGTCGGCCTCGAGGATGCAGAGCGGGAGGCCGTCGCAGCTGAAGATCGCCGCGACGCGCACGCCGGGCTGGCCGGTCACCGAGTCAAGGACGTCTCTCATCATGCCGCTTCCTCCACGGCGGGGCTCCCGACGAGCTCGTCCATCAGACGGCTCGACGTTCCGGTGAGGTTGCGGGCCGCCCAGACGGCCGCCGTTCCGTTCGACCCCGTCTTGAGGAAGAGGGAGCCTCCGCTCCCCTCGCAGCGCAGTTCGTTCGGGGTCCCCAGCAGGAGCTTGCGAGAGGAGCTCCTCGTCACGGAGACAACGTCCCGGATCGCCCGGGCGGAGCGATCCGCGCTGGCGCCCTGCGCTCCCTGGACCAGCGCTGTGTTCCCTCGCAGGAAGAAGGCGACATGAACGTCATCACGGCCCGCCAGCTCGAGGAGACCCGGCCGGACCTGGTCTCGATCGAGCCCGTCCCCTCCGTCGACCTCGTCCCCGAGGAAGCGGCCCGTGCGCTCCACGTCCGCGAGCGCCTTGGAGAGCGACCGCGAGCTGGCGCAGTTGGCCATCACGCCTCGGAAGCGCCCCTCGATGAGCCGGTTCCCCGGCATGATGTCCAGCAGACGAGCGAGGGCGATCCGGGCGTCTTCCCAGGCGCCGCAGCGCCGGGCGATCTCGAACTGGAGCCTGAAGGGTCGCGGGTCGTCCTTGAGGAGCTTGCCGGCCTCTGCCGCCAGCTGGAACGCGCGCATGCCGTCCCGGCTAAGGTGGTTGCCGAAGTACAGCTCGCCGAAGGCCGCCGCCTCGAAGTAGAGCGGCTCCCCCGAATCATCGAGCTGTCGCCAGCGCCCCACATGTTCGAGGGTCGCCGCTGCCTCGCCTCGCTTGAGCATCAGCTCACAGAGCTCCCGGAAGGCTTCCGGACAGGGCGAAAGCTCCAGCTCCTCCTTGAGGCGCGAGAGGCGCTCGGTGAGCTCGGCCTGACGAACGCTGACGAGCAATCGCTGAAGCGCGGCGCTCCCAGGGAAGCGCTCGACGGCTTCTCGACAGCACTCGAGAGCCGCGGCGGCGTCACCGGACTCCACCATCCTCCGAACGCGCCGCGCGGCGACCTCGGGAGTCGACGTCCGCAGCGACGCGATGCCTGCGACGCGCGTCCACATTCCTTGAATGAAGCCCATGGGATCCACGCTCAGCGGCGCTTCGCCTCCCACTCCTCGAGCGCCTTGATGTCCAGGCGCGTCTGCTCCCTGTGAGGCCAGGGTCCTCCGGAGAACCCGACCGGCCCGACGGCGTCCGAGATCCGCAGCGCGGCCCGGAAGTGACGGATCGCCTCCCTGTAACGGCCGCGCTCCACGGAGGCGAGCCCGCGCATGCGCTCCAGCTCGGCCTCTTCACGGCTCTGCTGCAGAGCACGGTCGGACTCTGCGGCGCGGGCCTCGGAGGCCCGTCGAAGCTCGGCGATTGCCAGGGTGAGGTTGGTCAGCTCACTCCGCACTCCGAACGCTCCCGTCCAGAAGTGGTGGGTCCGAGCGATGCCCTCGAGGGCGGCCTGGCGCGCCTCCATTGCGGCGAGATCCCCCACCTGCGCCTCGGCGACCGCGCCCACCTTGCGGTGGATCTTGACCTCTCGGGTGACCCCGAGAGTGAGGATCGTCGAGAGCACCGTGCACCCGAGAACCAGGTGCACCATGCGGCGCCGATTGGCTGCGCGACGGAGGTCCTCGAAGTTGGCGTCTCGAATCATCTGGCAGAGGGGGATTTTTCCGCCGGTGGCGGCATAGGGGTTATCGAGCGTCGCCCGCGCGGATCTGTACGGGAATCGTGGATGCCCGAACAACACCGCTCCCGAGGGCCGCCCCACGAAGAAGGGGTCCGGAAAAGAATTCCGGACCCCTTCTCCAGGTCGAGGCGGCAGGGGCCTCAGTTGGCCGGCGCGATCGCCAGGGTCCCGGCGGCGTTGCCCGCCGGGTCCGTGAGGCCAGCATTGAGAATGACCGTCTCGCCAGCGCCCAGCGCCTCCGAGAGGGTCAGGCGCACGTGATCCACACCGATCGCGTCCGCGGCGGTCACCGTCGCGGTACCGGAGGTGGTCCAGTTCCCCACCGTGGCGGCGTAGGCGTAGTCGATGCCCTCGGTGAATTCGACGTCGACGGTCGTGCCGGCCGCGTCCCACCAGAGGTTGTTCACGCCAGCGCTGATCGCCGGGATCACCGAGTCCCCGCCGGCAACGGCGGCGGAGGCCGTCGGTCCCGCGAGAGCGTTCCCGGCGAAGTCCGCCAGGTTCTCCATGGTCGTGACGACCGAGGCGCCCTCCAGCATGTCATCCACCAGCAGGCGGACCGTGTTCGTGCCGCTGTCGTAGATCACTCCGAGGAGCCGGAGCTCATCCGCCCCGGAGCTGACCACGTAGTTGGTGCTGATCGTCGCGATGGCCGGATCGAGGGGCTCATCGAAGAGCACGTCGATGTAGTCCCCGCCGAAGCCCGGCGTGATCACGGACGTCGAAGACACCACCGTGGGCTCGCTCAGGTCCGAGGTGACGGACAGGAGCACCGGACCCGCGGATGCGTTTCCGGCCGTGTCCACGACCGCCGCGTTCACGTCGATGTCGAACCCAGGCGTGACCGTGACCCCGCTGAAGGTCAGCTGGACAACGCGCGGGTCCACCAGCACGGCCGTCGTGGCGGCGGTGCCGTTGTAGACGTAGTTCGCCGCCGTGGCGCCCGCCGTCGCGTCGACGCTCTCGCTGAAGATCACGAAGGCGTTCTCCGTCGAGGAGGGGTCGATCAGCGCCTGGGAACCGACGGCCGTGGGGCCCGCGACCGTATCGCCGCTCACCGCCACTGACGGGCCGGCATCCGGGACCGTGAGGGCGACGCCGAACTGGGTCCGGAGCGGGCGCTCAGCGGCGACCTCCAGCGTCAGCTCATACGTCTCGGTGCTGGAGAGGTTGACCGCGCTCCCTGCCGTGAAGGTGATGGTCACGGTGTCGTTTCCATCGAAGCTGAAGTCCGCGCCCGCGAGGGAGACGGGGTTCGCGAACGAATCAGCGCAGCTGTAGCTGGACGGGTCGGTGATCCCCCACGCAGACATGGGGTGGTTGAAGGTGGCCACGACCTGGTCGTTACCAGCACCCTCGACGGCGTTGAATTGCACCGAGGCGATGGCCGGGGTGTCGGTGACCTCGGTCTGGAAGCTCGCTCCGAGGACCGGGAACAGGACGTTGCCCGCGAGGTCCACGAGGCCCACGACATCGATGGTCGAGAGCGGGTCGATCACCGCGCCGAACGTGAGGGTCACGCCGAGCCCGCCGGCGATCTCCGTGGCCGAGAGCGGGGCAAGCGGCGTGCCGGTACTGGCGTCCGTCAGGGTGTACCGGACACCAGCGGGGTTGCCGACCGCGTCATAGAGGTCGGTGAGCCGTCGCATGGGCTCGGAGAACCGGAGCGTGAGCTCGTCCCCGGCGCCGCTCGCGACGATGAAGGCCGACTCGAGGGCCGGGCGGTTGGACTCGCCGACCACGGTGGTCGCGATCGCGTCCGGCCCGATGGTGTTGCCGCCGAGGTCGCGGACCCCGGTGAAGCTCACCTGCGCGTCGAAGGAACGGATCAGCGCCGCGGCGCCCGGTGCGTTAAGCACCAGCGTCGCAACGCCCCCCGAGGTGGAGTAGCTGACCGTGGACCCGGTGAGGTCGATCGGATTCCCCACGGGGGACTCGAGCGTCCAGTTGCTCACGTCCTCGACGTCTGCGGGGAACATGTCGTCGTCGAAGAGGACGGCGACCTGGTCGTTCTCGGCGCCCTCCACGGCCGTGCCCGACGCCGCGATCGAGGTCGGGGCGACCACATCAGTGGAGGGGAAGGCTGTGGGGCCGAAGGGGGCCCCGAGGTCGTTGCCGGCCGGGTCACTCACCGCCTGGGCCACCGTGAGGGTGTAGTCGCCAGGAAGCGCCACATCGTCGGTCTGGAGACGGACGATGTTGCCCGCCACGACCGTCGCGCTGTCGACCGTGAGGGCGGGCGTGAAGGTGTAGTTGGCCGTGTTCGTGGCGGTCGTGGGGTCAATGTCCTCGGTGAAGACCACATCCACGGTCTTACCGGAGAGGTCCGCGACGCGGTTCTGAGTAAGGGACGACACACCGGGCGTGTCGTCGTCGCCAGCGGCCGTGGCCTGCGGGGCCGGAAGCGAGAATGTCTCTCCGTCCACGTCCACAGCGCCAGAGGCAGCGAGGTCGCCCGTCGTCCCGTTCGCGACGTCGAAGTCGAGGTCGATGGTCAGCGTCCGGCTCAGGAGGTCGTAGCTGAGCGTCTGCGTCGAGAGGTCGACCAGGCCGACACCTCCCACGTTCAGCTCCCACCGGTCGAAGTTCGCGGCCGTGTCAGGGTCAAGCGCCTGGGAGGTGCTGGCGATGACGCGGTCGTTGGCAACGCCCTCGACCGTCTCGAAGGTCACGGTGGTGAACGCGTTGACCGGCACGCTGCCAGCGACGATGGCGCTGGTGATGGGAGCCAACGGGTTACCGTGCGCGTCGACGACGCCAGCGAGGGCGATCTGGTCAAGGCCAGGCACCACGGGACGACTGAACGTCACGCGGAGCTGGGTGTCGTCGCCGGCCTCGAAATCGACGCTCGTGGGCATCGTCACGCCCTGGGCGTTGACGTGGTCCACGACGGTGAAGTTGGAGGGAAGCGCTCCGAAGACCGGGCTGACCGGCTCGTTGAAGTCAAAGACCAGCACGCGACCGAACTCGTCACCCAGGGTGAGCGGGTCGAGGTCCTGGGTCACCGAGGCGACCGTCGGGGCTGCCGTGTCTCCCGTGGCCGTCCCCGTCAATGCGTTGCTCCCCACCGACGTCGCCGCGACGGTCTCGACGTCGCAGCTGAGCGTGAAGGAGGCGTGGAGGTTGGCGAAGCGGCCGAGCGTGAACGTTGCGATCTGCGTCGCGTTGTCGAGCGCGATGGTCGACCCGGCGAGGTCGAGGGTGGTGCCGTCGACGGAGAGGGTCCAGTTGGAGATGTCCTCTGCAGAGGACTCCAGCACCCGCGGGCCGGAGTAGAACTGAACGGAGACGGTGTCACCGCCGAGCGTCGTGTCGGACGTGTCCTGGGTCGCACCGAGGATCGTGAAGGCCGGGTTCCTCGAGTCCGTCGAGGTCACGTCGCGCCACTCGTCGCTGATGCCGGCAACACCGACGAAGCGAACCTGGTGATCGGGAGAGACGACACCGTCGAAGGCGATGGAGAACGTGGAGCCCGTGACCGCCACCGTGACTGCGGTCTGCGCGCCCGATGCCTCAACCGAGGCCGGAGTGATCGTGCCGTCGAACCCCTCGAGGGTCGTGACGATCGTCTGGCCGGCAGGGTCCAGGGTGAGGTTCTGCACCATCCCGCTGGTCGTGACGGGAGTCGCGTCGCTCGAGGAAGAGCAGGCGGGGAGCGCCGCAGCGGCGAGGACGAGGAGCGCGAGACGGACCTTGTTGGCAAGGGCCGCAACGGCGGCGGCAGGCGTAGTGGGGAGATTCACGGTCTTGGGCGCCACGGGGCGGACGCATGCGGGGAAACGAGACTCTTGGTGGGTATGGACGGCTCGCAAACTCGCAGGCCGTCCGCGATTCCCTATCGAGCCATTCATAGGGAAGACCTTGAGCAGAAGTTCGGCGCTGGCCCTGGCGGCCCCGTCAGACGGTGACCACCGGGAACGGGCACACGGAAAAGTCTTCCGCCTCCGCCTCCCCCCGCCTGGCGGAGGGGCCTACCGGGCAGGCGTGGGCCGGGGTCGCTCCGCGGGCCCCAGCTGGGGTCCGCCCCAACGCCTCAGAGGTTGCCCAGCCGGATGGCGCCGGTCGGGCATGCCCTCACGCAGGACTGATCCCGGGTGCAGTCGTAATTGAAGGGCTTCTTGACCACCGCCGTATCTCCCCGCGCCTCGAAGCCGCCCGTCGCGCAGGTCATCTCACACACCCCGCAGCCGATGCAGGCCGCTGGGTCGAGACGGAGGCTCACGTACTCGTGCGCGGTGACGGGGCAAGCGACGCCATCTGGCAGGTCACTCCGGACGAGCCCCCGGGTCATCGGGTGGGACGTGACGGCCCGCGTGGCCTCGCGGTAACCTGCCTCCACGAGCTCGTGGACGCGATCGAAGTCGAAGCGGTCCATGTCCCTGATCTTGGGCTGGACGAGGCACACCTCGTCCGACACCTGCCCGTGGAGCGAGTGCTCCATGATCACGTTCTCCACGATGTCGAAGGCCCGGAACAGGGTCGAGACGGCGTGGGACCGGTAGTTGGGGACCCGGTGGCTCGGCTTCACCGTGAGGTCAATGGCGATGATGCGCCGCGGCTTGAGCAGCTTGGCGAAGCGCAGCGGGAGGGCGTCGGTGATGCCGCCGTCCATGAAGTGTCGCCCCTTCCATGAGAGGGGTTCGAAGACCCCAGGGAGGGCGCAGGAGCCGTAGATGGCCTGGATCAGGGGAATATCGCGGAACCCCCGGGTCCCGAAGAACACCGGACCGCCGGTCTCGAGGCAGACCGAATTGCAGAAGAACGGCAGGTTCAGCTCGTCGAAGTTCCGTGAGGGGATCAACCGCTCCAGGCTCTTCCGGAAGGTCTCCCCGCTGTACATGCTGGGCGCGCGGATCCCGCGGCTGAGGAACTTCGCGAAGTTGAGCCGGAAGTAGTCGTCCTTCGCGAGGCTGGGGAGGACCTCCCCCATCTCGGCGGGGCTCATGGAGCTCGCGTAGAGGGCGCCGATGAGGGAGCCGATGCTGGTCCCCACGATCGCGTCCACGCGGATGCCGAGATCGTCGAGCGCGCGGAGCACTCCGATGTGCGCCATGCCCCTCATCGCCCCGCCCCCGAGGACGAGGACCGTGTCCAGCTCGGGGAGCGAATCCAGGCTCGGCCCGTGCCCGTCTGCGTCGCCCATGGGGGTCAGCAGCGGATCAGGTTCCTGGGAGAAGGGGCCGCCGGCGTTCTGGATCATGACGAACGGACCCAGCGCCTCCGCGGTGGGTCCCTCACCATGAATCTTCGGCCCCCCCGCCGGCCGGCTTGAGCGAAACGCCCCGGCCTCGCCGCCGCCCGGTCAGGTCAGCGAGAGGGAGCCCGTGCTGTCCCCCAGGGGCCCTTCCTCCACTCCCAGGCGCTCCAGCAAGGCGAGGTGCAGGTTGTTCAGCGGGGTGTTGCGCTCGAAGGAGTGAACGCGACCGCCCCGGATCCGGGTCCGCTTCCCCGCGACGAGCGCCACCGGGAGGTCATGGTGATCGTGGCGGTTGCCGTCCGCGATGCCGCTCCCATAGACCACCATCGAGCGGTCCAGCACGGAGCCCCCTCGCTCTCGCGCGCCCTCAAGCCCTTCGACGAAGCGCCCGAAGGCCTCCATGTGAAGCCGGTTGATCGCGCCGATCTGTTCGAGCTTCTCGGGGTCTCCCTTGTGATGGCTGAGGTTGTGGTGCCCGTCTCGCGCCCCCACCTCCGGGTATCGCCTCCCGCTGCCCTCGTTCCCGAGCATGAGCGTGGCGATCCGTGTGACGTCGGTCTCGAACGCGAGTCGAATCAGAGCGCCCATCAGGTCCGCCTGCTCGGCAAAGCCCCGCGGGCCGCGCTCGGGGCGCGCGCTATCGGGGACCTCGCCCACGTGGGCCGCCCCGCCGAAGGAGAGCTGACGCTCGAGCTCCCTCAAACCCGTCTCGTACTCGTCGACGCGGGCACGATCCTCGGCCCCGAGGCGACGCTCGAGGCGACGGGACTCCTCGCGCACGAAGTCGAGCACGCTCCGCCGCTCGTTGGCGCGGCGCTCCCGAGCCTCGGCGCTACGGCCAGGGTCCCCGCCCCGGAACAGTCGATCGAAGACCCGCTGCGGGTCGCTCTCCTTGGCTGCGGGGGTCGTGGGCGACTGCCAGGAGATGTGCCCGGAGTACGCGCAGGCATATCCAGAGTCACACTGCCCCGATTGGCGGCCGGCCTCCAGCCCGAGCGAGAGTGATCGCACGCGCGTCCTCCCGCCGACCAACCGAGCCGCCCGCTGGTCCGCAGACTCTCCGAGGCGCACCTGGCCCTCGGTCTTGAGCGGCTGAACCCCGGTCAGGTAGACCGCGGCAGCGCGGGCGTGGTCCCCGGGCCCATCGCCGTTGGCACGCGCCTTGTCCTGGGTGAGCCCGCGCAGGAGCAGCAGGTTCCGGCGCACTCCATCCAGGGGCTCGAGCAACGGCGGGAGGTCGCCGAGAGCCGCGACCCCTGGAGCGCGGCGGCGGCGCTTGTCTCTTCCCTCGACGACCGAGTCGGCTCGCCACCGGTCCACGTGGACGCCGTTCGGCGCGTAGACGTACACGAGGCGACGCGTGGGCGGCGCGCTGTCGAGCGGTGCCCCTGCGCTCGCCATGGCCTCGAGCCACGGCAAGGCGACCAGGGTCCCCGCACCCCGAAGGACCGCACGGCGGGGCAAGCTGATGCGCGAGACGCGGGGGCCCGCTCCCTCCAGGCCCTCGATCGAGGGGGTCGCTCCAGGATCACTCATCATCCAACTCCAGCTCCGGCCGCTCCGCGCCAACGCGCACGCGCTGGAATTCGTCGGAGGCCACCACTCCGAGGATGACACGCCGCATCGTCGGCCGTCCAGGGTCCAGCCCCTCAAGGACCCGGGCCACCATCGCCCGGTCCTCGCGCTCCAGGGCCCGGCCGAGCCCGTAGATCGACATGCGCTCCACGAAGGCCTCCAGGAAGCGGTCCTCCGTGCGCAGGACCGCCGCCAGCTCAGCCGGGCCCGCAAAGGTCCGGCCGTCAGGGAGTTCGCCGCTGGCGTCCAGCCGGAGCGGGTCGTCCGGCGCCCGCAGGGCACCCGTCGCCGTGTAGGCCTCGAGGCCGAAGCCCAGGGGGTCCATGCGAGCGTGGCAGGCCGCGCAGTTGGGATCAGCGCGATGACGGGCAAACCGCTCCCTGAAGCTGAGGCCCTCCTCTCCGGCGGCAGGCTGCTCGAGCCCGTCGACGCCCGGCGGCGGGGGCGGCGGGGCGCTCCCGAGCAGCACGTCGAGGACCCACTTGCCGCGCCTCACCGGCGATGACCGGGTCGGCTCGCTGGTGGCGAACAGCACGCTGGCGTGACCCAGCAGGCCCCGGCGCTCCGTGCCCGAGAGGTCCGCGAGGTACCAACCGTCCCCCAGGCTCTCGACGCGATCCTCGCGCGCGAGGCCGTAGTGCTCCGCGAGGCGAGCGTCGACCAGGGTCTCGGCACCGTCGACGAGTTCCCACAGGCTGCGCTCCTCCTTGAAGGACCGGAGGAGGACGCGCACGGTCTCCTCCACCATGGAGCGGATGAGCCGCGTCGAGAAGCCGGGGAAGGCGCGCCGATCCGGCCGCTTGGTCGCCAGGGCGCGCAGCTGCAGCCACTGCTCCGCGAAGCTGCGGACGAAGGCGTCTGCCCTGGGATCCTCGAGCATCTGCTCGGCCGCCGCCAGGACGCCGGCTTCGGTGTCCAGGGCCCCCGACCTCGCGAGGTCCAGCAACCCCTGATCGGGCACGCCATTCCAGAGGAACCCTGCGAGCCGCGTGGCGACCTCGTGCCCGCCGAGGCGACGGCTCCCGCGCAGGTCCGCCTCGCCCACGCCGACCTCGGGCTTGAAGAGGAACCGCGGGCTCACGAGCATGCCCACCAGCGCCGCGCGGAGGCGGGTGCGCGGTTCATCTCGCGGCTCGGACAGGCGCAGGAGCCTGCGGACGTCGCCGGGCTCGACCTCGCCCACGCGCCAGGTGGTGGCCGCGAGGGACGCGACCAGTGCTTCGAGGCCGGCCTCCGGATCCGCGGCCCCTGCGAGCGCCTCGGAGCACTGCTGCCAGAGCCGGGTGGACCTCCCACGATCCAGGGGGCCGACGACCTCGATCCACTCGATGGCGAGGTTTCGGTCCGCCGCTCGCTGACCGTCCCTCGCGGGGCGATAGAAGTCGTTGCGGAACTCCACCCCGGCGAGGTGGTCTCCGCCGCTGTCGACCTGCAGCCGCGCCTCGAAGGTGTGCGCGTCCTCCGGCCGCGCGGCCCCGGCCTCCTCCACGCGGCCCCGGCCCCGGCTCCCCAGCGTGAGCCGGACCTCGCAGGGCTCGCCCCCCGCCTGCTGCCCCCACACCCGCGCCCGGACGAGGTACTCACCCCCACGTGGCAGGGACGCCTGGGCTCCGGCCACCCCGCGGGTGAAGAGCCAGTAGGACTGGCCCCGAGGGGCGCCTCCGGTCATGTCCTCGGGGACATAGCGGCGGACCCGCGGCGGCCCGGGCTCATCGGTGGCGAGCGCTCGCTCGGCGACCGCCTCGGCCGCCTCCAGGTAGCGCCTGAAGTCGAGGTCAGAGAGGGACTGTGCTGCCGACACATGGTCGAAGCCGTGGCCCACCGCGTCCTCCGGGAGAAACCGGCGGGCGTCGATGGAGACGTCGAACAGATCCCGCGCCGCCGCCGTGTACTCGGCCACGGTGAGCCGACGCAGCGGGACGTCGGGCAGGGGGGCCGCCTGGCTGGCTGGCGCTCCGACCTGCGACCGAAGCCAGGCGGTGAAGCGCTCACGCGCGACGGCGTCGGGGGCCGCCTCCCCCGCCGGGGGCATCTCCCCGAGCTCCACTCGCTCGAGGAGCCACTCCCAGTCCTCAGGGTCCCGCGCCACGGCCCGGTCATCGGCGCCGGTGAGGTCGAGGTCCCCCTGGACGGTGGCCCCGCCGTGACAGCGAATGCAGTGCGCCTCCAGGAACGGACGCGCGACCTCATCGAAGCCGTCGCCGACGGCCAGGGCCAGCATCAAGGCGAGCATCGACCCAGGGTAACAACCGCCGCGCTCCTAGCCGGGCGGGGGGGCGGCGCCACGTCGGCGGGGCGGCCCCGACCGCCCGCCGGCGGATCGATCTGAGGCGGCCTGGACCAGCCCCCGCGCACGGCTGCACCCGCTGCCGCCGCTAGACGGGCCTCACAGGCTCTCGTAGGGCGTCACCTCGTCGAAGGACACCTTGACCTTCATGGAACCGAGCTTGGCGATCACCTGCCGTCGCTCCCGGTCGATCTTGTGCACGAGCACCCGCTGGCGGTATCGCGGGAGGTACACCAGGGAGCCCTTTCCCAGCCCAGCGATGAAGGCCTCGCGCCGCTCCGTCAGGGATGCGCCGGTGAGCTCGGCCTCCAGCTGATCGAGGGTCTCCTCCATCTCCCGGCGGGTCTCCGGGGGGAGCTGGTCCAGCAGCCTCCGCCCGCGCTCGAGGGTCCGCGCCGCGTCCCGTACCCGCTCCTCGATCCCCTTCTGCGCCTCGCGCTCCAGCTGGTCGATGCGCCGCTCCAGCACGGCCTCGCGCTCGTCCACGACCCGGCTGCGCTCGCGAGCTCGGGCGAGCTCCGCCTCGGCCCCGAGGCGAGTCTCCTCGGCCGCCATGCGCGCCGAGCGGACATCGCTCATGAGGTCCTCCAGCTCCCCCTCGCGACGCTCGAGCCGCTCCTTCGCCACCCCCACCACCGACTCCGAGAGTCCGACCCGCCTCGCGATGACGAGGGCGCAGGACTCCCCGGGCGTACCGAGCATGAGCCGGTAGCGCGGCGCGAGGGTCTCGTGGTCGAACTCCGCGCAGGCGTTCTCGGCCCGGGCGTGGCGGTAGGCGAACTCCTTGAGCTTGCCGATGTGCGTGGAGACGAGCGTCGGGACGCGGCCGGTGAGCAGCCGCTCCAGCACCGCGGTCCCGAGGGCGCCCCCCTCGTCAGGGTCGGTCCCACCGCCGAGCTCGTCGAGCAGGACCAGCGTGTCCGGGGTGGCGCGCTCCAGCGCGTCCGACACCCGCACGAGGTGCGAGGCGAAGGTGGAGAGGTTCTGCCGGATCTCCTGCTCGTCGCCGATGTCCGCGGCGATCCCGTCGTAGAGCGGGATGGTCGTGCCGTCGTCGGCGGGGACGGGCAAGCCCACCCGGGTCATCAGCGCGAAGAGGCCCGCGGTCTTGAGCGCGAGGGTCTTGCCGCCGGTGTTCGGGCCCGTGATGAGCAGCATGTCGAAGTCCACGCCGAGGCGCAGGTCGATGGGGACGACCTCGTCGAGCGCCCCACGCTGCACCTGGTCGATGAGGAGCGGGTGTCGGGCCCCACGGAGCAGCAGCCCCTCGGAGGCCCCCTCGTCCCCGGGCAGGCGCGCGGGCCGCGCCCCGACCGACCGGGACCACAGCGCGCTCGCGAGCGCCACCTCCAGCTGGCCCACGCGCTGGGAGGCGCCCTCGATCACGGAGCTGGCGGCGAGCACGTCCCGGGAGAGCTCGACGAGGATGCGCTCCACCTCCCGGCGCTCATCGGCGCGGGCCTCCGCCAGCCGGTTTCCCAGCTCGACCACCTCCTGGGGCTCGATGAACACCGACTCTCCCGTCTGCGAGCGGTCATGGACGAGCCCCTTCACACGACCTGACATCTTCGCCTTGACGGCGAGCACCGGCCGCCCAGCCCGCCGGTGGACGCCGCCGTCGCTGAGGGAGGCACGGACATCCCCCCGTGCCATCACGGTCCTGAGCAGGCTGTCGATCCGGGTGCTCGCGGAGGACATGGCGTCCCGGAGGTTGGTCAGCCGCCCGGACGCCTCCACCCGGACACGACCGCGCCCATCCACGATCCGGTCGATGCGCTCCACGAGCGCCGAGGTATCGGGCGACGCGGACATCAGCGCGCTCAGGGAGGGCGCGGGCTCCGCGCGGTCCGCAGCCCACTTCTTCAGCCTCAGGTTGGCCTCGAGGAAGTCCCGCAGCGCGGCGATGCGATCCTCGCTGAGGCGGCCCGAGGGCGCCTCCGGGAGCGGGTCGGTGACCCCGGCCATGGGCGGCGCATCCTCGACCGCGACGCGCTCGGCCATCTCGGCGCAGCGCGCGAGGGCCGCCCGGGCGTCATCATCGCCCCGGGGCGCCAGCTCCCCCACGTGGCGGCGGCCCAGGGAGCTCACCGCGTGGTCTGCCACCAGGGCGAGGACCTCGTCGAGTTCGAGCACGCGCTCGGCGAAGCGGGATCCAGGGCTGGCGGTATCGGCGGACATCGCGTGGGAGGGGTCGGCGAACCGACGGGCCGCCATGGTAGCGGCGGCGATCACCGCGGGCTCCCCGGGGCCGCGTTCCCCACCGCAGCCAGGGGCCTCGAGCCGGGCGCGCCGCCCCGGGTCCGTGGCCGACGGGGTGGCCCGCCGAAGCCCTGATCGAGCCCTGATCGAGCCATCCCCTCTTCCAGGCGCGCCTCCGGCGGCGCCGCGGGGTCTCTCGGCTCCGTGAACGGATACACTCCGCGGCCGTCAACCCACGCCGAAGCCCGGAGCCGCACGACCATGACTGACTCGCACCACCTTCCGAAGGACGCCAAGTTCGAGACCCGCGCGGTCCACGCCGGACAGTCCCCTGACCCGACCAACGGCGCCGTCATGACGCCGGTCTACCTGACCAGCACCTATGCCCAGGAGGCCCCCGCGGTCCCCCGGCACGGCTACGAGTACTCCCGCACCACCAACCCGACGCGGACCGCTCTGGAGGCCAACCTCGCCTCCCTCGAGGGTGGCGACTGGGGGCTCTGCTACGCGTCCGGCCTCGCGTCCACCAACGCCCTGATGGACCGGATGAATCCTGGCGACCACGTGGTCGCGGGAAACGACCTCTACGGCGGCACCTACCGCATCTTCACGAAGGTCTTCGAGCGCTACGGCGTCCAGTTCAGCTTCGTGGACACGACCGACGCGGCGAACATCAAGGAGGCGATGCAGCCCAACACCCGCTACGTCTACGTCGAGTCACCGTCCAACCCGCTCCTGCGCCTCACGGACATCGCCGCGGCCGCTGAGATCGCCCACGCCGGGGGCGCCCAGCTGGTCGTCGACAACACGTTCGCGACGCCCTACCTCCAACGCCCCCTCGAGCTGGGGGCGGACATCGTCCTCCACTCCCTCTCCAAGTACCTGGGGGGCCACTCCGACCTGATCGGTGGTGCGCTGATCGGGCGCGACGAGAAGACCCGCGAGGAGCTCGCCTTCTACCAGAACGCCGTGGGCGGCTGCCTGGCCCCCCTCGACGCCTTCCTCGTGCTCCGGGGGACCAAGACCCTGGGCGTCCGCATGGATCGGCACTGCGCCAACGCCCAGGCCGTGGCCGAGGCCCTCGCCGAGCATGGACTCGTGGACCGGGTCATCTACCCCGGCCTCCCCGATCACCCCCAGCTCACGATCGCCCAGCGCCAGATGTCCCAGCCCGGCGGCATGGTCTCGTTCGAGCTGAAGGGTGGCGTCGAGGCGGCCAACGCGTTCGCCTCCGCGACGAAGATCTTCACGCTCGCAGAGTCCCTCGGCGGCGTCGAGTCCCTGGTGGAGGTCCCGCCGTCCATGACGCACGCTTCCATCCCCGCCGAGGTCCGTCGGGCAGCGGGACTCGCCGACGGGCTGGTCCGACTGTCCGTGGGCATCGAGAACGTCGACGATCTGCTCGGCGACGTGGCCCAGGCCCTCGAGAAGGCGGCGCACACCGCCGGCGTTCAGGCCTGATCCATCCAAGGCGCCGGCCGCGCTCCGCGGCCGGCGCGACCCCCTGCAGCCCGTCGGCGGTCAGGAGCAGGTCCACGGACCTCCGAGCGAACACGCGCAGGTGCGGCCACGCTCCGCCTTGACGACCTCGGTGAGCGGCCCACTCGAGCAGCCGAGCGCGGCGAGCTCAGCGCGGCGAACTCAGCGGGGCAAGCTCAGCGGGGCAAGCTCAGCGGGGCGAGCTCAGAACGGTGAGCCGGGCTTGGTCGGGGGCGGGGTCGGCGGCTGGGGACGAGGCGTCGCGGGCTCGCTCGCGGGCTCCACCGGCGCCGGCGCGTCCGCCACCTCCTCCGGTCCGATCTCGTCGCAGACCCGTTGGCGCATCACGCGCCCCACCTTGAACTTGACCACCCGCTTCGCGGGCACCTCGACCTTCTCCAGGGTCTTGGGGTTCTGCGCCAGTCGGGCCGCGCGCTCGCGGACCTCGAAGACGCCGAATTCCCTGAACTCCAACCGGTTCCCCTGGGACAACTCGTCGACGATGGAGTCCAGGAACCTCTGGATCACATCGCGGACGGCGACCTTGGTCTGGTCGGTCTCCTCAGCGATGCGATTCACCAGCTCACGCTTGGTGATGGTCTTGGTCTTGGATTCAGACATGGGCTCGGGCGCGAGCGAAATCGCACCCTGATGGTTGCGGTGATATGCCGCGACTCGATTTACGATGCTCGCACCGAATGGCCACTGCGTCAAGGATCCGCACCATTCGGACAATCCACCAGACGCCCCCTCGACATCACTCCCACGGATGATCGAGGACGAAGGTCGCTGGGCCGTCATTGACGATTTCGATCGCCATGGAGGCCCCGAAGACGCCTGTTTCCACGGGAAGTCCCTGATCTCGCAGCGCCCTACAAAAGCGCTGATAGAGCGGCTCCGCGACTTCTGGCGCAGCGGCCCGATCGAACGACGGGCGCCGCCCCTTGCGGCCATCCGCGGCGAGCGTGAACTGGCTCACCACCAGCGCCCCGACCTCCTCACCGGCCCCGAGCAGATCGAGCATGGAGCGGTTCATCCGTCCCTCAGCGTCGCTGAAGATGCGGAACTGCGCGACCTTGGTGGCCAGGCGGTCCACGTCCTCCGGCCCATCCCCTTGGAGGACGCCGAGGAGCACGAGGACCCCTCCGCCGATGGCGCCAACAACCTCGCCCTCGACGCGGACCGCGGCCCGCTCCGTGCGCTGGAGGACGACCCTCAAGGGGACTCCTCCGCGGCAGAGAGGGCTCGCTCCATGCGGACACGCGCGCGGAGCCCCTGGACGAGATCGGTGATGGAGGTGCCGTCCCCTGCGAGCGCCGCGACCTCCTCCCAGAGCGCGCTTGCCTGCTCGGGGCGATCGAGGAACGCCTCGCTGAGCAAGGCCTCCTGGACGAGCGGGAGGACCTCCCCCGCCGCCGCCCCCTGGGCGCGAAGCGTGGCGTCCAGCGCGCCGAGCAGATCGCCACCCTCCTGACGCGCCACGGTCAGCAGCATCCACCGACGGGCTCGCCCCGTGGGCTCTCCTTCCAGGTCCTCGAGCAGCCGCGCCGCGCGGCGGTCCTCGCCCCGCAAGAGCAGGAGCAAGGCGAGGTCGAGCTGCGCCTCCACGCGCTCGGCGCCGGAGACTCTGGGGTCCCCCGCAGACTCCTCGAGCCATCGGCGCAGCTGCGTCTCCGCGACGTCGCGGCTCCCCTCCTCCGCGAGCATCCATGCCTCCAGCCGGCGGGCGCGAAGGTTGCCCGGCTCGATCTCCAGGGCTCGCTGCAGGGAAGCCCGGGCAAGGCTCCAGCGATCGGGCTGCGAGCGCTTCTCGAGCAGGACGTGGGCCAGGCCGTAGTGGGCCCATGAGCAGACGGGGTCGAGCTCGAGAGCCCTCCGGAGGAGCGACTCCGCTGCCATGCCATCGGTCTCCACGCGCGCCGCCAGGATCAGTGCCTGGACCGTGGGGGATTCCTCGGCTCGGTCGGCGTAGACCAGCCGGAGCCCGTCCTCAGGCGCCAGGTCACGGCTGGCTGCCAGGCGCTCGCCCGCCCTGAGCGCCGGGAAGAGCTCGCCCGCTGGGACCCCGTCCTGGAGCAGGTCCGACTCCACGTCCTGAACCCAGGAGGCGAGCTCGAGGTTGCCCTCGTCCGCCGCCGCGAGGTCCCGGAGCGCCGCGAGGGCCGAGAGCCGCTGGCCCCCATCCAGCATGGCGCGCGCCCCCGCGAAGTCGGCCTGCTCGTCGGGGTCGAAGGCCGCGTACGGGGCGCCCCAGCTCGCCTCCCAGGTCGCCGAGCGAGTGGCGCACCCCGCGATGACAAGCGGGGCCGCCAGGGCGAGCAGCCCCGGCAAGGCCGCGGTCAAGAGGGCCGTGGGACCCGTCGCCCGCTCCCTGCGCCCCACGCTCAGGCGTCTCGGGGCGCTTACCAGCTCAGCGCTCGCCGCCGCCGGGGGGCGGCGTGTAGGGGGAGTCGTCTCCGATCGCACCCGCGAACTGTAGCTGCTCCCCCCGGATCAGGTGTGCGTCGAGATCTCTCCAGGTCACGTTCCCGGTGGCGACGACCTGAACAGGCCCCTGGGCGGCGGTCTCGACGATCACCACCTCGTTCATCGCCGCGATGCTCCAGGCGTCCAGGTTCACCCGGATCTCCCGGGATGAGGACGGCCGCCGCTTGACCACCTGGACCAGCCCGCGCGACGTGGTGGTGACGCTCCGCTCGTAGAGCTCCTTGTCGGAGCTGGAGACCACGTGCTCGATCAACGGCGCCGGCCCCTCGATCCGGATCGCGTCGGCGATCAGCACCGCCGTCTCGCGGAAGGCCCCGGTCCACTCCAGGGGGGGCGGCGGGACGAACGGCTCCGGCTCCACCCATTCGCTGGCCTCGCTCGAGGTCGCTGCCGCGGTCGAGTCCTGCTCCCCGGGCGAGGTGATGGGCTCCTGCGCGGTCGTACCGGAGCTCCCGCACCCGGCGGCGAGGAGGAGGAGCGCCGCGAGGGCGCCGGTGGAACGGGTCGTCATGGGGTGAGAGGGGGTTGGAGGGGTGTCTCCCGGACTATCGGCAGGAACACCGGGGTCCTTGTGCACCAGGTGCCATCACCTTCGCGCACGCCCGGCTCAGCGCAGGCCGCAGGCCCGATAGGCCCGATCCCTCACCGCCGCGGCGCGCTCGCGGGCCCGCTCGGCCCCCCGCGCGAGGATCCGGTCGAGCTCGGCGGGGTCGTCCAGGAGCGCTCGGCGGCGCTCCCTCGGCTCGGCGAAGTGAGCGTCCATGGCCTCCACGAGGCGCACCTTGAGGTGCCCGTAGCCGGGGGCTCCTTCACCGCCGGCCCTCACCCGCTCCTTCCACTGGTCGAGCTCCTCCGCTTCGAGGAAGAGCGCGAGGAAGTCGAAGAGGGCGACGGTGGACGGGTCCTTGGGCTCCTCCGGCGGGCGGCTGTCGGTGGCGATGCGCCCGATGGCCTTCTTGAGCTTCTTGCCCTCCTCGAAGATCCACAGGTGGTTGCCGTAGGACTTGGACATCTTCTGTCCGTCGAGGCCGGGCACCTTGGCCATGTCCGCGCGGTCGGGGATCCGGGCCTCGGGGCGGGTGAACACCTCCCCGAAGCGGGAGTTGAAGTGCGTCGCCATGTCCTGCGCCATCTCCACGTGCTGGACCTGGTCCTTCCCCACCGGCACCACGGTCGAGTCATAGGCGAGGATGTCCGCCGCCATCAGGATCGGATAGGTGAAGAGGCCCACCGAGGGCTTGATGCCCTTGGCGGTCTTGTCCTTGTAGGAGTGCGCGCGCTCCAGCAGCCCCATCCCCGTGACGGTGGAGAGCAGCCACGTGAGCTCGGTCACCTCGGGCACGTCCGACTGCCGGAAGAACACGGCCCGGTCCGGATCGAGCCCGAGCGCCAGGTAGGTGGCGGCGAGGTCTCGCACGTGCCCCCGGAGGGTCTCCGCGTCGTGGATCGTCGTCAGCGCGTGGTAGTCCGCGATGAAGAAGAAGTGCTCCCCCGGCGTGGACTGGGAGGCCACGTGCTGCCGGATCGCGCCGAAGTAGTTGCCCAGGTGCTGCAGTCCGCTGGGCTGGATCCCGGAGAGCGTGGTCGGCGTTGCGGTGGTCATGTCGCCCACACCGTGCCCCCCGAATCCGGCGCGTCAAGCCCGCGCCGTGGAGGAATCCCGCCCGGGGCCCGCTTCCAGGCGAGGCAGCGGCGGTTCATGTGGTATCCCCCCCACGAGGGAGTCAGAATCACGGCCCCCCCATGACCGCCGACCCCGACTCCAACCAGAGGCCCCTCCGCACGAGCCTCCTGGGCGCTGTGCTCGGAGCCGCGTGCCTCCTCGGGGCCTGCGCCGGGCCCTCCACGGAGCGCAACCTGGCGCCCTTCTTCTCCTCCCACTCCGCGGCCGGCGGGGTCCCCGAGGTGGAGGCCCTGGGGGGCGCCGTGGTGACCCGCAAGGACCCGAGCTCCGGCGATCGGCGCTACTGGGCCGTGCGGCCCATCCTCTCCAACCGGCGAGAGCCCAACGGCGACCAGCGGTCGTGGTTCCTCCCCCCACTCGGGCAGGTGAAGAAGGACGCCTCCGAGCAGTCCGAGGTGACCCAGTTCATCCCGCTGGCTCGCTACGCGAGCCAGATCGAGGACGACGGGTTCAAGACGTGGTCCCTGCTCGTGCTCCCGGGGATCTACCTGTCGTCCCACGAGGACGGGCGCGTCCAGCGAGCGTTCTTCCCCTTCGGCGGCGTGGTGGAGAAGTTCCTCTCCCTCGACCGAGGCACGTTCGTGCTCTTCCCCCTGTGGCTCCGGACCGAGCGCAACGGCCGCACCACCGACCACTTCCTCTGGCCCTTCTTCTCCTACTCCCGCGGCACGGGCGGGACGGCCTGGCGTGCCTGGCCCGTCGTCGGCAACGTCAGCTGGGACGGGCGCTACGACCGCTGGTTCTTCCTCTGGCCCTTCTTCCACTGGCAGCGCAACGACGTCCAGTACGGCGAGGAGCAGACGCGCTCGTCATGGATGTTCTGGCCCCTGGGCGGACAGGCGCGCCGGCCCGAAGCCACGAGCACCTCGGTGCTCTGGCCCGTGTTCGGGTACGCCCACGACAAGCGCTCGGGGTTCTGGGCGTGGGACGGGCCCTGGCCCCTGGTGGTCTTCCAGGGCGGCGACCCTGACCGGGCGACGCGCAAGCGGGTGTGGCCCTTCTACTCCTCGTATGAAGGCGACGGCATGACCTCCAAGTGGGTCGCGTGGCCGCTGGTCAACTGGCGCCACGAGGAGTACGACGACGGGACCAAGGACACGTTCAAGGCCTTCCCCCTGTGGCGCAGCTACACCCGCGAGCGCGCCTACGTCACCCCCCAGTCGACGGGCCCCGCCGGGACGGAGCGCTACCGAAAGGCCTGGCCCTTCGGCCGGGTCCGAAAAGCGCCCGAGCAGAGTGACCTCCACGTCGTGGACCTGAACCCATTCCCCGACTACGAGTTCGTGGACGAGCACTACGCGTGGCTATGGGAGCTCTACACCCGGCGACGGAACCGGGAGGAGGTCCGCAGCCGCGCGTGGCTGGGCCTGTGGCGGCGCGAGAAGGACGCCGACGAGGACCGCCGCTCCCTGAGCGCCCTTTGGAGCGCGAGGGACTACACCCGCGCGGGCCTCGAGGTCCACGAGCGGTCTCTCCTCTTCGGCCTGATCCGCTATCGCACGTCCGAGGCGGGAGGCTTCGAGCTGCTCCCCTCGTCCTTCCCGGGGCCGGGCTGGCCCATGCGCCGGACCCCGTCCTCCACGCCCCCGGCGCTGGGCCCCCAGCGGTCCACCTCCAGCGCTGCCCCCGTGCCGCTCGTGGGCGCCCACCGGCTGACCCGTCCGCTGGCCATGGCCGCCGATTCCCCGCCGAGTCGTTGATTCCGGCTCCCCAGGCCCTGATCGTGCCCCGATGACCCCTCCCGACCATCTCCTGGCCGCCTCCCCCGGGTGGCTCGCGGACGCGCTCCCCTTCGCGTTCGCGGCGGGCCTGGTGTACGTCCTGCTGCAGGCCGCGTGGTTCCGCGCGACCGTGGTGGAGATGGGGTCGACCCTCGAGCTGGCCGCGGCCACGGCCCTGCGGCTCCATCACCTGCCGCGCCGCTCGCGGTGGCTCATGGAGCAGCTCTTCGCAGCGGGGGTGCGGAACCTGCACGTGGTGCTCCTGGTGGGCCTCTTCATGGGGATGATCGTCTCCCTCCAGACCGGGATCGAGCTCTCACGCTTCGGGCAGCAGGACCAGATCGGCACCATCGTCGCCGCGAGCATGACCCGGGAGATGGGGCCGTTCATCACGTCCGTGGTCCTCGCGGCGACCACCGGGAGCGCGCTGGCGGCGGAGCTTGGGACCATGTCGGTTTCCGACGAGCTCTCGGCGCTCGAGGTGATGTCCGTCGACCGGACCTCCTTCCTCGTGGTGCCGCGGGTGGCGGCCCTCATGATCATCGCGCCGGTGCTGACCGTGCTCTGCGACACCATCGGGATCGTCGGCGGCGGCTTCGTCGCCTCCAGTCAGCTCGGCGTCCCCCTGGCCCAGTACACCGAGACGGCCCTCGACGCCCTGCAAGAGAAGGGCGCCTTGATCCCGGTGCCCATGGACGTCTACTCGGGCCTGTTCAAGTCGATCATCTTCGGCGGGCTGATCGCGATCATCTCCTGCGCCAGCGGCCTGGTGGCACGCGGCGGGGCCCTCGGCGTCGGCCGGGCGACGAGCCGCGCCGTGCGCGACTCGATCATCGCCGTCATCGTCGCCAACTACTTCCTGACGTGGTTCCTCTACCGATGACGAACGACGCCGGCAGCCCCCCGCCCACGCCCGAGCGGGACGTCATCCTGCGCTTCGAGGACGTGCACAAGGCCTTCGGCGCCCAGCGGGTGCTGCGGGGCCTCTCCTTCGACGTCCAGCGCGGCAAGGTCCTCGGGATCATGGGCGGCTCGGGGACGGGCAAGTCCGTGGCCCTGCGCCATGTGATCGGGCTGCTTCAGCCGGACGCGGGCCGGGTCGAGGTGGAGGGCCGAAACGTGCCCGACCTCTCCGCGGGAGAGCTGAGCGACCTGCGCAAGCGCATGGGGTACGTCTTCCAGGAGGGCGCCCTGATCAACTGGCTGACCGTCGAGGAGAACCTGGCGCTCCCGCTGGTGGAGAACACCGACCTCGGTCGCGGCGAGATCGCCGACCGCGTCGCCGAGAAGCTCGCGATGGTCCACATCCCCGACGCCGGCAAGAAGCTCCCCTCCGAGATCTCCGGCGGCATGAAGAAGCGCGTCGGCCTGGCGCGCGCCCTCATCGTCGAGCCGGATATCCTCCTCTACGACGAGCCGAACGCCGGGCTGGACCCGGAGATCTCCCGCTCGATCAACGAGCTCATGCGGGAGATCGCCGAGAGCCACGAGAGCACCGCGCTCGTGGTCGAGCACCGCGTGGACTGCATCCGCACCGTTTGCGACGAGGTCGTCTTCCTCCACGAGGGCGAGGCCATCGTGCACCAGCCCACCGAGGAGTTCCTGCGCCCCTCGCACCCCCGCCTGATCGAGTTCCTCGGCCCTGACGCCCTGACCTGACCGCCATGACTCCCCGCCGACACCTCTCCCTCGGGCTGCTCTTCCTGGGCGCCATCTCGATCCTCTCGTACTACACCCTGTTCAAGACGGACTTCTCGCTCTTCGAGAGCAAGCAGAGCATCGTCGCCTACACAGAGGACGCCCGCGGCCTGCGCAAGGGCGCGCCCGTGCTGTTCGCCGGCGTGCGCTGGGGCAAGGTCGAGGCCGTCGCTCCGGACCTCGCGAAGCCGAGGGCCGAGCGGGTCCGCGTGGACATCACCCTGGACCAGCCCATCGTGCTCTTCGGGGATCACGTGGTACGGATCGAGTCGGCGTCGGTCCTCGGCGGGGTCCAGCTCAGCATCGACCCCGGGTCGCGGGAGACCGGAGAGGTCGACCTCGGCGCGCCACTGAAGGCCTCGAGCGCGCCGGACGTGCTCGCCGCCCTCGGGGAGCTGGTGGACGAGAACCGCGAGTCGATCAAGAACTCGGTCGCGGGCCTCGAGCAGGTGATGGCGAGCCTGAATGGCACCGAGGGGACGTTCGGGCGCCTGCTCAACGACGAGCAGACGGCGAACACCGTCGTGGCGACGATCGAGTCCGCCCAGGGCACCTTCGACAACATCGAGGCGCTGACCGAGGAACTGCGTGGCGGGCAGGGCACCATCGGCAAGCTCATCTACGACGAGAAGCTCTACAACGACATCGAGGCCTTCGTGCTGGGCCTCGACGAGGCCGTGGCGGACGCCCGCAAGCTCATGGCGGACGCGCGCGAGGGCGAGGGTGTGATCTCGACCCTGATCTACGACCCGACGGTCGCCGCGAGCACCCGCGAGATCGTGGAGTCGGTGCGCTCGGCCTCCGAGAAGATCGACCGCGGCGACGGCACCCTCGCGAAGCTGATCAACGACCCGACCATCGCCGACGAGGTGGAGGCTGCCCTGAAGGGCTTCAACAACCCCGACGGCACGATCGGGCGCCTCCTGAACGAGCCCGAGATCTACGACAACCTGCTGGCCCTCTCCGCCGACGCGGCCGACGCGGCCGCAGCGATCAAGGAGCAGCGCGGGACGCTCGGCATCCTCATCAACGACGACACGATCGCGAAGGACATCGAGCGCGCCCTGAGGACCCTGACGGGTGGACTCGAGGAGCAGCGCGAGGCCGCGCCCATCGCCACCTTCCTCTCCACGGTCTTCCTCGGCTTCTGATGGAGCGAGCCGTCGCCCCCCTGCGGGGCGTCCCCTCGGAAGAGGCCCAGCGGAATAGGCTCAGCGGAAGAGGCCCAGCGGAAGAGGCCCAGCGGAAGAGACTCAGCGGAAGGGGCTCAGCGGGCGAGGCGCTCGACCCACTTGGCCACCAGGTCCGCCTCGAGGTGGATCGGATCGCCGGGGGCCAGGTGCGCGAGGTGGGTCCGGTCGAGGGTGTGCGGGATGACCGCGACGTCGAAGCGCCGGCCGGCGGGCTCGACCACGGTGAGGCTGATCCCGTCGATGGTGATGCTGCCCTTGTCCACGAGGTAGCGCTCGAAGTCCTCGGGGACCTCGAAGGTGAAGACCGCGCCTCCGTCCCCGACGTCCCGCCGCCCCACGGCCGCTCCGAGGGTGTCCACGTGCCCGCTCACCATGTGCCCCCCGAGGCGGTCACCGACCCGCAGCGCCCGCTCGACGTTGACCACGCGGCCGGCCTCGGCGCCCGCCTTGAACCAGGTGCGGTCCAGGGTCTCCGAGGTCAGGTCGAAGGCCATGTCCGGCCCGGCGGCCCCGGCCCCCTCCGGCGCCGCCATCAACTCGGCCACGGTCAGGCAGGCCCCGGCGATGGCGATGCTATCTCCTATCGAGGCGGTCCAGGGCTCGGTGGAGCTCGGCCCCCAGCCCCCCGGGGCCGCCTCCAGGGCCAGGTCCCCGTCGCCCGGGGAGGGGAGCACCAGCCGGGCACCGGTCCCGACGGCCTCGTAGGAGCGGATCGGAACGGCGGCTTCGACGAGTCCTGTGAACATGGCGCTGGGGGCTTGGGAGAGGGGTGGGGTGGCGGCGCAGCCTGGGGGCCGGGGATGGAGGCTCGCGGGGGACGGCCGAGCGGATCCAGGGATAGGGAGGAATATTGACCTCTGGGGGCCCCGGCACTACCCTGCTGGGCCTTTATCCGAGCCTTCCGGTGCTCTTTTCCATCCTCACGCTCTTCCCCGAGGCCATCGAGTCCTACCAGGACGTTGGCATCCTCGGGATCGCCCGTGCCCGCGGTCTCCTGACCACGCGCACGGTGAACTTCCGTGACTTCGCTCGCGACCGACACCGCACGGTGGACGACCGCCCCTTCGGCGGCGGCCCCGGCATGGTGCTGAAGCCCGAGCCGATCACCGAGGCCATCGAGTGGATCGAGCAGCGCTTCGGCCCCCATCGCCGCATCGCGCTGACCCCCGACGGCGCGCCGCTCACCCAGGCCATCGTCGAGGAGTTCGTCGCCCCCACAGAGGGCGGCGCCGAGCCCCTCCCCGTGCTGCTCCTGTGCGGCCGCTACGAGGGCTTCGACGAGCGAGTCCTCGAGCTCCACGGGTTCGAGCGCCTCTCCATCGGCGACTACGTGCTCGCCGGCGGTGAGCTGCCCGCCCTCGTCCTGCTCGAGTCCGTGTCGCGCCTCATCCCGGGCGTGCTCGGCGACGGCCGCTCCGCCCTCGAGGACTCCTTCACTGAAGCCGCCGACGGCGGGCTCGACCACCCCCACTACACCAGGCCTCGCGTCTACCGGGACCTCGAGGTCCCGCCGGTCCTCCTGGACGGTGACCACTCGAAGATCTCGGCCTGGCGCCGAGCCCAGCGTGAAGACCGCACCGCCTCCCGCCGCCCGGACCTCACCGGCGACCGCGACGAGGCGTGACCCCTAGCCCACAGCGCGCACCTCGCGCGCTGTTCCGACAACCTGAAACCCCAAGCGCTCCCTCTGGGACTGCGGCCCCGCTCACGTGAGCCGGGCCCGACACCACGGAGCCGGCGCTCGGCATGCCGCCGCAGCGCGCAACGAGAGACATGAACATCATCCAGCAACTCGAGTCCGAGCTCGGCAAGCCCGCCGACGCCCTCCCGAAGATCAACGTCGGAGACGACGTCGAGGTCGATTACCTCATCCGCGAGGGCGACAAGGAGCGGATCCAGACCTTCAAGGGCCTCGTCCTGGCCATCCAGGGCCGCGGCATCCGCAAGACCATGGTCGTGCGCCGGATCGTGCAGGGTGAGGGCGTCGAGCGGACGTTCCCCCTCCACAGCCCCCGGGTCCACGACATCCGCGTAACCAAGCGCGGCCGCGTCCGCCGCTCGAAGCTGTTCTACATGCGCGACCGGGTCGGCAAGTCGACCCGCACCAAGGAGCGCCTGGGCGAGAAGGTCCGGGCCGAGCGCGAGGCCGAGAAGGCCCGGCGGACCGCCCAGGCCAGCCAGGCCCAGGACTCGTCGAACGAAGACGGCGAGTGACGCCCACGCCCGGAGCGGCGCAGCCACCCCGCGGGGAAGGCGGCGCCGCTCCGGCCTTCCGATCGCCACGACCGAGGCCCCGGCCTCTCCCCTCCCCTGTCCCCCGCGCGGGACACCCAGGCGGCGCCGATCGCGCGCTGCCGCCCCGCTCGAGAGAGCAACGCCCCAGCCGATCCAATGGTCGACAACCTCAACCGCAAGCTCACCCTGATCTTCGGCTTCCTCGCGGTGGCCGTGATCGCCCTCCTGCTGCTCCCGTTCCGCCGGGGACTGGACCTCCAGGGTGGCACCCGCCTCACCTACACGGTGGATCTTGACGCGGCGCGCGCGGCCAAGCAGATCCCCGCCAACCAAACCGACGCCCAGGCGATCGGAGAGGTCATCTCGATCTGGCGGGAGCGCCTCGACCCGGACGGCGTCCGCGACGTGAAGCTGCGGAAGTCCGGCGCCCAGCGGATCATCGTCGAGCTGCCGGGCAACCTCTCCCTGGTGGCCCAGCGCGCCACGTCCGTCCTGAAGGAGCCGTTCGACCACCAGAATGACACGACGCTCCAGCTGGACGCAGCGGTCACGGACGGGGACTTCCCCACGGGCGGCCGCGTGATGATCGATGGCGAGCTGCTCGTCTACGAGCGCAGGGGAGCCACGAGCCTGAAGGGGATCTCCTTCGCCGACGGCAGCACGGCCAAGTCCTTCCCCGCCGGGGCCACCGTGACCCTCGAGGCGAGCGACCCCTGGCGCGCGCTCATCGAGAACACCGGGCGACTCGACGTGATGATGCTGGCCGGGACGCTCGACGCCGCCGGCACCTACGACCTGGCGGTTGAGACCGACAAGGCCCGCGAGTGGGCCATCGCCAACCCGGTCGCGAAGATCACCGAGTACAACAACAAGCTGATCACGGAGAACCCGGGACAGCCGCTCTCCCGCCTGCGCTTCTTCCCGAGGCGGGAAGAGGGCACGGTGGACACGCCCATGGCCGACCGCCTCGTGGCGCTCGTGGTCGAGGAGAACGAGGACTGGCTGTTCTCGGGCACGGACTTCTCGCGTGTCTTCCCGTCCTTCGAGCAGAACGGCTTCCCCGCCGTCGGCTTCGACATCGCCCTGCTCCGCCAGAACGACTTCGAGGCGTTCACCACCGAGCACGTGGACGAGCAGATGGCCATCGTCGTCGACAACGAGATCGTGACCGATCCGGTGCTCAACTCCCCGCTCTCGAGCGGCGGCATCATCACGGGGGGGAGCTACGGCTTCAAGCAGGCCGAGGTCAACGACCTCGTGCAGGTCATCAACTCGGGCTCCCTGGACCTCGAGCCTCGCTTCGAGGACCGCGCCACGGTCGGCGCCTCCCTCGGCGCCGAGTACGTCCGCCTCGGCCTGATGAGCGTGCTGATCGGCCTCGCCACCGTCCTCGTGTTCATCGCCGCCTACTATCGACGCCTTGGGGTCTTCGCCGCCTTCTCGCTGGTGTTCAACCTCGTGCTCCTCATGGGGAGCATGGCCATGCTGCAGGCGACCCTGACGCTCCCGGGCGTCGCGGGCATCATCCTGACGGTCGGCATGGCGGTGGACGCCAACATCCTCATCTACGAGCGGATCCGTGAGGAGGTCCTCAGGGGCCGCCGCGCGGCGCAGGCGGCGGTCGACGGCTTCAAGAACGCGACCTCGACCATCGTCGACGCCAACGTCACGACGCTCCTCACCGCGATCATCCTCTACCAGTTCGGCTCCGGCCCCGTGCAGGGGTTCGCGACGACGCTGTCGGTCGGCATCATCACCTCGATGTTCTCGGCCCTCGTCTTCACGCGGGTCCTGGTGCACTTCGCCGTGGAGAAGGGCGTGGACGAGTGGCAGATGATGCGCCTCGTCAACGACACGAACATCGGCTTCATGAAGCTCGCGAAGAAGACCGCGGTCGTCTCGCTGCTTTTCATCGCCGGCGGCGTGGCGTTCTTCACGAGCCTCCCGAAGGTCGACAAGTACAGCATCGACTTCCTCGGCGGTAACTCGATGCAGCTCGTCACCCGCGGCCCCGAGACCCAGGAGTCGGTCGCGGCTGCGATCACCGGCCTCGGTGATATCTTCCAGGACGCGAAGGTGCAGCCCCTGCTCTCCTCCAAGGAACGCGACGGGTTCCGGACGTTCCAGGTCGAGTTCAAGGCCGAGGGCACCGAGACCGATCGAGACGTCACCAGCCAGTACCGAGAGCTTGTCTCCACGGGCCTCGCGGAGATGCTCTCCCCCAACCGCTTCTCCTTCAACCCGCGGGACGGCGCCGGAGCGTCCGGCACGATCTACTTCGAGGGGCAGCACAGCGCCGCCGATGTCCAGGCCGCCCTCACCGGCGCCGCCCTCGGCGAGGTCACGGTGACCGCGATCAGCGGCGACGCCGAGGCGGACCGGACGTTCGCCTTCACCAGCACCGCAACCGACTCTGACTCGAAGATCGGACAGCGCATCGTGGACGCCTTCGCGAACCGGCGGGACGCCGGCGGGCGCGAGTTCGAGCTCGCGCAGCCCATCCCCCAGTCCGAGGCCGTCGGCCCGCAGGTCGTCCAGGAGCTCCGAGACGACGCGATCCTCGCGATCATCCTCTCGCTGTTCGTGATCGTCATGTACATCCGCTTCCGCTTCGCCGAGTACAGCTTCGGCTTCGCGGCGGTCATTGCGCTGGTGCACGACGTCCTGATCACCCTCGGTTTCCTCGCGCTCGCGATCCAGTCGAACCTGATCAACGCGCAGATCTCCCTGGTCATGATCGCGGCCTTCCTGACGATCATCGGCTACTCCCTGAACGACACGATCGTCGTGTTCGACCGGATCCGCGAGAACCGCCCCCGCATGAAGGGCGACCTCGCCGAGATCATCAACAAGTCGATCAACCAGACCCTGGCCCGGACGCTCCTGACCTCCGTCACGACGCTCCTGTCCGTGGCGATCCTGTTCGCGTTCAACGTCGGCACCCGGAACGACCTCGAGGGCTTCGCCTTCGCGGTCATCGTCGGGGTCGTGGTCGGAACCTACTCGTCGATGTTCGTCGCCAGCCCCGCCCTGCTCCTTCTCGAGGAGCGCCGGATGGCCCGGGACGCCAAGGCCGAGCCCGCCGAGGCCAGCTGACCACCACAAGGTCGTCTCACCGCGCGGGGCGCCCCCTCCACCATGGAGAGGGCGCCCCGCTCTGTTTGTGGCGCTTCCCGGGGTCGCAGGGGTGAGGGGGCTGGATTCGGTGCCCCGGCGCTCGCCACAATGGAAACTCGCCCGGCCATGCGTACGCTCCTCCCCCTCCTCGTCCTCGGGACCCTGCTCATCCTCGCCGGGGAATGGCAGAGCAGGAACAAGACGGCGCCCCAGGCCCCCGAGGCCGGGCGACGCGCTGACCTCCGCGAGGCCGATCTGGATGGGGACTGGGATCTGCTGGTCCTCGGCCGCCCCAGCGGCGCCGAGCCCTTGCGGCGCCCGGAGTCACCGGCGCCGGCCCCGGATGTGGGCCGACAGGAGCCGCCGCAGCCTGCTCCCCTGCCGGTGCCGTCCGATACCCGCTACGTGGTCCGGCCGAACGACGCCCTCGGGCTGATCTGCCAGACCCACTATGACGTGCGGCCGCTTTCCTCGGTCATCAAGGCCGTGGCCGAGTACAACGACCTCGACAGCGTCGACTCCATCCAGAGCGGCGACGTCTTGCTCCTGCCCGACCCCGCGGTCCTCTTCCAGGGACGCTGAGCCTGGCGCCGAGGACCTTGGCCCTCGGCCGCGCCGTCACCGGGGTGCGGAGTCGTCGCCGGAGAGCGCGGTGCGGAGGGCGCCGCCGGCGAGCTCGACCAGCTCGTGGCACCCGCTGACCAGGCTGGCCGCGTCCTCGGCGCAGCCTGCGTTGGCCCGCTGTTCGATCTCCTTGAGGATTCGAGCGAGCTGGGTGGCTCCCACGGTCCCGCTCGTGGAGACGAAGCGGTGGGCGATGCGGGCGCAGGCCTCGAGGTCATCCGCCCCCAGCGCCTCCTCCATGTCCTTCATGAGCGCGGGCGCCATCTCGAGGAACGACTCCACGAGCTCGAGCGCGAGCTCCCTGCCATCGGCGTCCTCGAACAGGGGTTCGAGGATGCTGACGTCGAGGATGTCCGAGACAACCCCGAAGTTGGGCTCGGCGGAGGCCTTCACTGTCTCGGGGGGGCCTCCGTGCGCCTTCGGCTCCTGCACGATCGCCTTCCTGGCCCCCTCGTCAGGGGCCGTCTCGACGCCGCTCGGCTCCAGGGCGAGGCTTCCATGCCCAGCGGCGGTACCGGGGGCGGAGCTGAACTCCTCCTCCACCGCTGCGGACGGTGTCTCCTGGGCGTCCTCGTGGCTCGCCTCGTCGGACTGCTCGTCCTCTTCGGCGCCGGCTGACTCCCCGAAGATCTCCATGACAGAGACCTTGGACGGCTCGCCCTCCCTCGCCGCGGGCTCGAAGGAGGGTTCCCGGTCGGGGTCCGACTCGCGGGTCCTCGCGGCCGCCAGCAGCCAACGCTCGAGCCAGGCGAGCATCTCGTTGGGCTGGAACGGCTTGCCGATGGTGTCATCCATGCCGACCTCGAGGCACCGCGCGCGATCGCCCTCCAGGATGCTCGCGGTCATGGCGAGGATCGGGGTCCGGCGGCGATCCAGGCGCTCGACGGTCCGGATGCGGCGCGTGGCCTCGTACCCGTCCATCTCAGGCATCTGGCAGTCCATCAGGATCGCGTCGTAGCGGACGCGGGTGGCGGCCTCGACGGCCAGCATCCCGTTGGACGCGACGTCCACGTGATAGCCGCGGCGCCTGAGGAGGAACTGCACCAGCTGCTGGTTGGCCTGGTTGTCCTCCACGAGGAGGATCCGGAGGCGGCGGCGGATGTCGGAGGCCAGCAGGCTCTCGGTGGCCGCAGACGCCTCAGACCGTGGCTCCCTCTTCTCCCGCCCGAGGGCACCGTCCACGAGGTCCAGAAGCCCGGCCCGCGTGAGGGGTCGGCGCGCGGAGGCCTTCGCCGCACGGAAGGCCGGGTGTAGCCGCGCCGCGCTCGCCGTGGGGAAGGTGATCAGGCCCACCCCGACCTCGACCCTCCTGTCGTTCCGCCCGACCGCGTCGAAGAGCGCCTCGCTGCCGGTCACCCGGGGGTCGATCAGGAGCACGTCGTGGTCCTTCTGGAGGAGCACCTCGAAGGCGCTGTAGGCGCTGTTCTGAACATTGACGTCCGCGCCGCTCTCCTCGAGGGCGCGCGCGAGCAGGACCGCCCCCCCGGGAGCTTGCTCCACGAGCATGATGCGGATCCCTTGGTGCCGTGGCTCCGCTCCGCGGGGCGTGTCCCCACGCTCGCCAGGCGCTTCCTTGAGCGGGAGCACCAGCGTGAACGTGGAACCCTGGCCACGGCGACTCTCGAGCCGAACCTCTCCACCCGCTGCCCGGGCGATGCGCGCAACGAGCGCGAGCCCGAGGCCCACGCCGCCGTGCTTGCGGGTGTCAGACTTGTCGAGCTGCTCGAAGGCCCGGAACAGCCGGGCCCGCTCTCGGTCGTCGATCCCGAGCCCGGTGTCGGTGACCTTGAAGACGGTGAGCGGGAGCCCGTACTCATCCTCGGAGGGGCTCACCTCGAGCGTGATCTCGCCGGAGTCCGTGAACTTGATGGCGTTGTCCACCAGCCGCATGAGCGCCTGACGGATCCTGCGGGCGTCGCCCAGCTGGCTGGAGGGCAGCGCCGGATCCACATAGGTGGCCATGCAGAGGCCCTTTGCCGCGGCCGCGTCAGCGGACAGCGCGGCGACCTCCTCGAGCAGCGCGCCCGCATCCACGGGCTCGGTCGCCATCTCGATGGAGCGAGAGTCGAACTTCGTGAGCTCCATGATGTCCTCGACCAGGGACAGGAGCGCCTTGGAGGAGCGCAGGGCCCGCTCCGCCAGAGCCTGCTGCTCCGCATCAAGCTCCGTCTCGATGAGCAGGTTGGTCGTCCCCAGCACCGAGTGCAGGGGGGTGCGGATCTCGTGGCTCATGTTGGCCACGAAGGCCTCCTTCGCGCGGTGCACTCCCCGCCCCTCCTTCACCGCAGCGGCGAGTCGCGCCTGAAGTTGCGCGACCTCGAATTCGTGCTGGGTCGCCTGCTCACGCGCTGCGCTGATGCTCTCTCCCCTCTCGTTGGAGAGCTGCGCCATCATCTCCGCGTCCTGGCGGAGCCGCTCGCTGATGGCGTGGAGTCCACCGGAGCTGGACGCCACCTCGGGGACGAGGCCGCCGCGCGCGTCCTCTGCGAGCCGCGCGATCGGCGCGAGGCAGAGCCTCGTCAGCACCGGGAGGAGAAAGACGAGGAACAGCGCCGTGATCCCCACGATGCGCCCCGCCAGCCCGATCAGGTCTCGCATCCTGCGCTCGACGGCCGGGTAGCCCGCCTCCAGGAAGAGCGTGGCCTTGATCCGCTCCTGGCCGGCGGCGAGGAAGGTGCGCTTGACGATCAGACGATCGGGGTCGAGCTGGCGCTGCGGCCCGTCCAGGGCGATGGGCTCGGCATCAGGCGAGGCGTCGGGCGCCGCGTTGGTCACGGTCCAGGGCTCCGCCGCCCCGGGCACCAGGAGAGACACGCGGCGAACCCCGCTGATCTCGGCGACCTGCCGAAGGGACCTGCGGAGCCGCGCCTCCACCATCGTGTCCCCCATCGCGGCGCCCACGAGGTCCTCGGACATCGACAGGGTCGCCTGGTCCACGAGGGCACCGAAGTGGGCCGCGTCCGCGCGGCGGAGGGCGCTCCGCTCACTGAGAAGGAAGGCGCAGACGGTGACCATGACGAAGGACATCACGGCACCGAAGATCATCAGCGAGAGGCCCGTCGCCACCGATCCGGTGGGAGCCGCCCCCTCATTGGTCTGCCGCCCGTGGCCTTCCTCGGAAGGGGCCTCTTCGGGCTCGGGCCCCACGGAGGGCTGTTCGGGGCCCTGTTCGGGGGCGATCGGATCCGGGAGGGACATGCTGGGGGCGCGCCAGATCGACCGACGCGTCCCCCATTCGTCGGCCCCCTGCCCCGTCTCGACTTGAGCCCTGTTAGTCCGTTCCGGACCCCTGCGCCAACCCGAGCCACGCGCCGGCCGCCTCGTCCGCGGCCGCGAAGGTCGCGTTCGGTCCGGCCTTGCGCCTCATCAGCCCCAGGGCCCCCGGGCTCATGCGAACTCGCATGCGGACCGTGCCGTCCTCGGAGACCTCCTCCTCGAGCACCGCCCCCGCCCCGCGGACCACCGCGACGGTGCGGCCGTCCCCCGGGGGCGCGGTCACGTCCACGAGCCCCGAGCGGTCGTCGAGGCGACGGCGGACCAGCTCGGTCAGCTCATCGACCCCCTCGCCCGAGTGGGCGCTGACGTGGACCACCTCGATGCCGCGGTCCCGCAGCTCCCCGTCCAGCAGGGCCAGACCGAGGCGATCCCCGACGCGGTCCACCTTGTTCAGCACGATGATGTCCGAGGCGAGGTGTCCGGAGACGTCCCCCAGCACCTCGTCCACGGCGTTCATCTGGTGGCGCGCATCGGGGTTGGATGCGTCCACCACGTGCAGGATCAGGTCCGCATGGAGCGTCTCCTCGAGCGTCGCGTGGAAGGACGCGACGAGGTGGTGAGGCAGGCGCTGGAGGAAGCCGACCGTGTCGGAGAGCAGGACGGTCCGGCGATCCGGCAGGATCCAACGGCGCGTCCGGGTGTCCAGCGTCGCGAAGGGCATGTCCGCCGCGAACTCCGCCGAGCCGGTGAGCCGATTGAGGAGGGTGGACTTGCCTGCATTGGTGTAGCCCACCAGCCCCACAACGAACTCGCTGCCGCGCGCGCTGACCTCGCGCTGCTTGCGGCGCTCGATGACGGCGAGCTCACGCTTGAGGTCCGTGATGCGCTTGTTCAGGAGCCGCTTGTCCGTCTCCAGCTGCGTCTCGCCGGGCCCCCGGGTGCCGATGGCGCCCTCCATCCGCTCCAGGTGCGTCCACATCCGGCGCAGGCGCGGCATGAGGTAGATGTTCTGGGCCAGCTCCACCTGCAGGCGCGCCTGCTGGGTCTGGGCGCGGCGTGAGAAGATGTCGAGGATCAGCTCGGAGCGGTCGATCACCCTCGTCCCCCACGCCTTCTCGAGGTTGCGCCCCTGGGCCGGCGTCAGGTCATTGTCGACCACGATGCCGTCGGCCTCGAGGCGCTTCGCCTCGTCGCCGATCTCCTCCACCTTGCCCTTGCCAAAGAGCGTCGCAGGGTGCTGTCGGCTACGCGTCTGGGTGAACCCGTCCCCGACGACCTCCGCCTCCGCCGCCTCGACGAGTGCCTTCAGCTCGGAGAGCGGGCCGTCGCTCTCCGGCGGCTGGTCCGGGAGCAGGACGCCGCAGGTGAACAGGCGCTCCTTGACGCGGTCTGTGCTGAATCCGGAACCGCCCATCAGAGGACCCCCTTCAAGGTGCCGGAACGCCCGCGGCGGATCGCACCGGGCTCTGCCTCAACTCGACGGAGCGGATGATGTCGACCATGCGTTCGGGGGCCTGTTCGATGTGGACTCGCCAATGGGCGTCATCCCGCGCGGGGTGGTCGCTTCGGAAGTGGGTCCCACGGGACTCGGCCCGGTGGCACGCGCCGAGGGTCGCGAGGCGCGCGACGGTCAGCATGTTCACGAGCTCCACGGACCGGTCGTCATCCAGGCGCAGGGACCGCACGGCACGCGCCCAGAAGTCGAAGGTCCCCAGGGCTCCTTCCATGCCAGCCGCGTTGCGCTCGACCCCCATCTGTCGCCACATGAGGGACTTCAGGGAGTAGGTCAGGTCCGCGATGTTGACCTGCACTCCCGAGGGGGCGTCCTCACGAACCCGCTCGGCGGCGCTCTGGATCTCCGGCCGGCCGGCGGCGGACGCGGCGACCGCCGCGGAGCGCCCGACGGTCTCGCCCAGCACCATGCCCTCGAGCAGGGAGTTCGACCCCATGCGGTTCGCGCCGTGCAGCCCGGTGCTGGCGCACTCGCCGACGGCCCAGAGACCGGGTACCGAGGTCTCCCCCGAGCGGTCGACCGCGAGCCCGCCGATCATGTAGTGAGCGCCGGGCCGCACCGGGATCGGGTCCTTCGCGATGTCGATGCCGAAGAAGCGACAGATCCGGCTGATGCTCGGGAACGCGACATGGGGGTCGCGGTCCACGTCGGTCAGGTCGAGCCCCACGCTGGTCGAGCCCGTCTCGGCCATGCGCCGCGAGACGGCACGGCTGACGGTGTCCCGGGGGGCGAGCTCGGCGTCGGGGTGCACCTCCGGCATGAAACGGACCCCGTTCCTGTCCCGGAGGACTCCGCCGGCGCCGCGCACGATCTCCGAGATGAGGACCCGGGCCGCGCCAGCGATGTACAGGCAGGTGGGGTGGAACTGGATGAACTCCATGTCCCGAACGGCGGCGCCTGCGCGGAAGCCCATGGCCACCCCGTCGCCCGTGGCGATGGTCGGATTGGTCGTCTCGCGGTAGATCTGCCCGCCGCCGCCGGTGGCGAGGACCACCTGGGAGGCGCCGTAGGCGGTGAGTTCACCACGGTGATTCCTGCACAGGACCCCCACCGTGCGTCCCGAGTCGTCGCTCAACACGTCGATGCCGAACATCTCCGTGAAGACATCGATCCCCGGCTCGTCCTCGATCGCCTGGCCGAGGGTGCCCTGGATCTCCTTGCCCGTGGAGTCCCCCTGGGCATGCAGGATCCTCGCGTGGCTATGCCCCCCCTCCATGGAGAGGTCCGGGCGCCCGTCCTCCCGGCGGTCAAACCTGGCGCCGAGCCCCTCCAGGCGGGCGACGGATCCGGGACCACCCTCGATCACGCGGCGAGCCACGTCCTCGTCCACGAGCCCGCAGCCCACCTCGACGGTGTCCGCCAGATGGTCCTCGAAGGTGTCGTCGTCCCCGAGCACCGCCGCGACCCCGCCCCGGGCCCAGGCCGTGTTGGTCACCCCGACGTCGTCCTTCGCGAGGACCGCGACCGAGGCCCCGGAGCGGGCGGCGGAGAGCGCCGTCACGCAGCCGGCCACCCCCGTCCCCAGCACGACCACGTCATAGCGGTACTGGGGCACCTGCCGAAGCGAGAACGGGACCAGGTAACGGTCGAGGTCAAGTCGGCGGAGCTGTTCCAAGGGGTGCGAGCGCTTCGATGGGCCATGAAGCGGCGCAACATTCTAGTTCCGCGGCGCTGGCATTGGAGATCCACCGACCAGGGATACGAACCGAACCATCCAGGGGCGAACAAATGCCCCCTCCCCACCGCCTGACGGCGAGTCCAGCCGGAAAACGCCCCGCCCTAACGCCTCCCTAACCCTTGTGGCGGAGCGCTGTTAGGGATCCGTGTGTGAAAAGACCCAAGTTCGGCACCCGTTCGGGTTCAGGGTTCGGTTAGGTTAGGCACCCGTTCGGGAGCACCCCTCGCTCAGCCGGACCTAGCCCCGCACCGACCATGACACGCCTCCTCCGCTCTCCCTTCCCCGTCGCCCCCAAGGCCCCCGCCATCCTCCAGCACGATCTCTTCGGAGGTCCGCCGGAAGCCGTGGACGCGACGGACGACTCCGCCCCCTCCACCCCGGCGATGCGCCGCTGGTGCGAGATCGGCGGCACGGAGACCGCCGACGAGCCGACCTTCGAAGCCCGGCAGCGCGGGGTCGCTGCCGCCACCGCCGCCGAGCGTCACGGGTCCCGCCCGGGCCAACTCGCACGGCCCGGCCACTCGAACGGCGAGCGCAGGGCCCTCGGGGGCCTCGACCGCGAGCTCGCCATCCTCGACAGGACCCTGCGCACCCAGGCCCCCAGGGCCGCCGCGCTCCCCAGCACCCCCGAGGCGCCGTCGTGCGGACGCGCCCCGGGTCACCAGGCCGCCAAGGGCACATCCGCCAAGGTTCGGAGCGCTCGCTCCGGTGCCCGCAAGCGGCCGATCATCATCCGGCGACGGCGCGTCCAGGCCCGCCCCGCCGCTCCGGTGACCGTGGACGTGCGGAAAGCGAACACCGGGATGATCGAGGCCATGGCGCAGGTCTCCGCCGAAGCACTGCCCATGTCCTCCCCTGCTCAGGCGCAGCCTGAGTGGAGCTGCGCAACGACCTGGTTGCGCTCGGCCGAGGCCTCGGGAGAGGGCTCGATGCAACAGGTGACGGCAGCTGCGTCGTACATGTTCGTCGCCGCGATGCTGGCGTTCACCTTCGTCATCTGACCCTCTCCCGTTGTCTCAATTTCCCATGCCCCTTCGGGTGCCAGGCCTCCACCAGGTCGCATGAACCGGCTCCGATGGCTTTCCGTCCGAGGTCAGCAATGAACACACCAGACCCCTTCTACATCCCTCACCGACGACCGAGACCCGCGACTCCGTCGCGGGTAGGCCCGTCGAACGGGACCCGATCAAGGTCCGGATTCCCCTCACCTCACTTCGCGTCGCATCGCCCTCCTCAGCGACCGGAGTGACTCCCCCGGGAGCTGCCCCCGAGTTCGCTCGGGGGTAGCTCCCATCTGTGCATTTCCTGGCGATCCGCCACGCGCCCCCCTTCTCACCCCAAGGCCATGAGCACCCTCCCCCTCACTCGCCGACAGCAAGACATCCTCCGGTTCCTCCGCACCTACGTGGACGAGCACGGCATCAGCCCCACCCTCGAGGAGATCGCCGCCCAGTTCGGCGTCAACAAGGTGACCATCTTCGGGCACGTGGCCGAGATGGAACGGAAAGGCGTCATCCGACGCCGCGCCCGGGGCGTCAGCCGCAGCCTCGAGCTCGTGGAACAGGAGGACGAGCAGGGCTCCAGCGTCTCGCTGCCCGTCCTCGGCAAGATCGCGGCGGGGTCACCCATCGAGACCATCGAGGAGCCCGAGCAGCTGGACTTCGCCGACCTGGTCCCGGACGGCAAGGACGTCTATGCCCTCGAGGTCCAGGGTGAGTCCATGATTGACGATGCCATCGCCAATGGGGACATCGTCCTCATCGAGCGAAGGCAGTCGGCGCGGGACGGGGAGACCGTGGTCGCCGTCCTGCCCGACGGCGACGCGACCCTGAAGCGGTTCTACCGGGAAGGGAAGAAGTTCCGGCTCCAGCCCGCCAACTCGACCATGAGCCCGATCATCGTGGACGAGGTGGAGATCCGCGGCGTGGTCATCGGTGTGGTGAGGAAGTACTGAGCCGTTCGCGGCCGGTGGACTGAGGCGCCGTGGTTGCGGCTGCGGTGTTCGCCGCCGCAGTCTCTGCCGCCGCAGTCTCTGCCGCCGCAGTCTCTGCCGCCGCAGTCTCTGCCGCCGCGGTACTGGCTCTTGCGGGGCCTGGAACAGTGCAACTGGCCGCAGGGAGACAGGGCCGAGTGGGATGCCAGCGGGTCGGCGGGCGGGTGGAGCCCTGTTGCCGACGATGAGGGCGGCGGCGGGGGGACGGCCACTCCCGCCTTGACGCCGAGGGCGGACGCGCCGCGTGGTGGCTGCTGGGGTGACCGGATCAGAAGGGGAGCCACCCGGAGTGGCGCCGCGCCTTCAGGGTGGCCCCCCCGTGTGGGCCGGAACAGCGGCAGCGGTCCGGCTCCACAGGCGCCCAGTCAAGGTGATCCGAGCCTCGCATCAGCCGGGGATCGGGGTAGCCTTTGGGGCGCCCGAGCGCCTGCCCCCCGTCCCCCTCCCCCACCTCTTCTTGGCCACCTCCCCCAACTCCAATTCGTCGGCGACCGCGATGACGCCCCAGCTCAAGCTCGCCCTGGACATGGGGCCGCTGGTGGTCTTCTTCGCCGCGTATTTCGTGGCCAAGCGGGTGCTGACAGACGACACCCAGGGGCTGATCTGGGCGACGGGACTGTTCGTGGTGATGACGGTGATCGCCCTCGCCGTGTCCTACGCCATCGAGCGACGGGTCCACGCCATGCCCCTGATCACGGGCGCCGTGGTCCTCGTGATGGGCGGCCTGACCGTGTACTTCAACGACGAGCGGTTCATCAAATACAAGCCCACGATCGTCAGCGGGCTCATGGGCTCCACGTTGCTGATCGGCTGGGCCTCGGGGCGCTCGCTGATCAAGCCACTGCTGGGGACGACCCTGGAGCTGGACGAGACGGGCTGGAGGAAGCTGACGCTCCGGTGGGCGTGTTTCTTCCTGATGATCGCGGGCTTGAACGAACTGGTGTGGCGGTCCACGACCACTGCCACATGGCTGAACTTCAAGCTCTTCGGGATCCTCGGCCTCACCTTCCTCTTCATGCTCCTGCAGCAGCCGCTCCTCCAGCGGCACGCGCTGGAGCCCAAGGACAACGACTGACCACCGGATAGCCCCCACACCATGAGCGACCTCCCCGAACACATGGCCGTCCTGAGCCAAGGCAAGTTTCAGGCCGTCAACCGCCAGCGGCTCCGCCTGGAGAAGGCCGGCCTCGAGGCGCGGGTCATCTGTCCGCCCGGCGTCGACCCCAATGGCTGAGGCGCCGCCCTCTGGCTCGCGGTCGCGAAGCCTGACATTCAACACGCGGTCGAGCTCATTCAGCGGGACGCGAACGAGGAGCTGATGCGCCTCGATCCAGATGGGACCGCCCTCGAGGCGGCCCAGCACGTCATCGACCTCGATGCGGAGTCCTCGCAGTGCCCCGCCTGCATGTCCGAGATCCCGCGCGGCGCCAACCGGTGCCCTGACTGCCTCCTCCGCCTGGGATGAGGGCCTCGCCCTGCCCGACCGAATGGAAGGTGAATCATGAGCGAGGCCGATCCGTTCGGCCCCTTGCCGCCGGGGCACGTGGAGGTGCTCCGCGGCCGCTCCCGCCGCGCGGTACGTGACAGTGTCCTCGCCTTGCAGGCCCGGGGCATCCAGCACTCGGTACAGGTCAACGGCGCAGGTGCGCGTGTCCTGGTCCAAGGCCAGGATGCCCCGGCGGCGGTCGCCGAGCTCCGCGACTTCGCGGAGGAGGCGGCGACCTGGAACACGGCCCCGCAGCCGCCTCCCCCGATCCGCAGCAAGGGCCTGATCGCCGCGCTGTGCTTCGGCATCGTGTGCGCGGTGATGTTCCCCATCGGTCAACAGGGGGCCTTCGGGCTCAACTGGTGGGACCAGGGGCTGATGAGCGCCGGGCGCGTCCGCGAGGGGGAATGGTGGCGAGCCGTGACCGCCCTGACGCTCCACGTGGACGCCCAGCACCTCGTGGGCAACCTGGTGTTCGGCTCGCTCTTCGGCGTCCTCGCGGCCCACGCGCTCGGGTCAGGGCTGGCCTGGTTCTGCACCCTGGCCGCAGGCGCCGCCGGCAACTTCACCGAGGCCTTCCTCACGTCGCCCGACCACACCGCGGTGGGCGCCTCCACCGCGATCTTCGGAACGCTCGGGCTGATGGTGACATCCGAGTGGACACGCCGCGGCCAGCAGCGCGCGCCATGGGTCCGGCGCGTCGCGCCGCTCTTCGGCGGGGCCGTGCTCTTCGGGTGGCTCGGCGTGGGCGACGGATCTGGCCGCGTCGATGTACTCGCCCACGCCACGGGCTTCATGGCCGGCGCAGCGATCGGCGTCGCCGTCGGGCGCCTGCAGCTTCCCGAGATCCTGACCCGGCGAGCCCAGCGGGGCCTCGCGGCCGCCACGTTCCTGGCGGTGGCCGTGGCATGGGCCGTTGCCCTCGCCGGCTCCGGTCCCCGCTGACGGTCGACGCCCCCATCAGGGGTGACCTCGGTGTCCGACCGAGGCGTCGCGGCGAGGCCCTGCGGCGAGGACGGCGGGCGCTGCGGCCCTGCGGCTAGCCGCCCACCCGGCGGTAACGACCTCCGCTCTGTTCGGCGAGCGCCCGGAGCGTGCCATCCCCCTCGGCTCCGATGAGCACCGAGTGGAAGCGGATGGGATACAGAGGCAGGACCCGGTCGAGGAACGGCTTCACCCAGGCGCTCCCCTCGTCCGTCGCGCCGTCGCAGAGCACGATCACCGTGTCTGCCTCGAGGGCGTCGAGGTCGGGCTGACCGGCGGTGTCCAGGAGGAGGGCTCGCTCGATCGCGAGCCGCGGGTTCGTACCGCCTCCAGGCGTTCGAGCGAGCAGGGACTCCCGCGCCCGGGCCAGGTTCTCGGCTGACGCCTCAACGAGGCTCACGCTGGAGACCAGCGGGGCCTGATTGAAGAGGATGACGTTGAAGCGCGTGTCCTTTGGAGCCGCCTGAAGGAACCGGACGAGCTGGTCGACCGCCTCTTCGAAACGTGTGGTCTGGGTGGTCCCCCACCGGTTGGACATGCTGCCCGAGATGTCGATGACGAACGTGACCCGGTCGGAATCGGGCCTCAGCCCGAAGAAGCTGGCGCTGCTGCCCGGCTCCTCCTCCCGAGCCCTTCGCCTCGCCTCGAACTCCGGGCTCCCCGGCCGGAGCTCGCGGCCGAGGCGAACGTCCACCCACCAGTCGATCCAGGGCCCGGGCTCGGGGCCGAAGCGCTTGCCGCTGAGCTCCTGCAGCGCCCGGGACAGGTCAGATCGGGTCCGGACGAGGCCAGCGTATCGCTTCTCCCCTCGAGCTCTCCGGTCCCAGATCACCAGGGCGTCAAGCAGGACACCGACGCGCCCCTCCAGCGGGAGCGCCCCGAGGAGCCGTATGGCCCTGGCGGGTTGCCGCCAATCGGCCTGGATCACCATCGTCCGCAGGCGTGCCTCGAGGGCGTCTGCGGCCTGGGGCCCGAGCGGCGCCTGGCAGCCCTCGATCCGGCGCAGCAGGAGCGTCATGGGGTGCCGCGCTCCTCCTGGCTTCATCCCTCGAGAGAGTTGCTGGACGAGGCACCGGTCCACTGCCTCGTCCGCGCCGAATCGGCGGCACCAATCGGCGAGGGCGTCGAGGGCCTGCGCCTGGAGAGGGTCGCGCCCCCTCCTGGCCACGGTCAGCAGCGCCGTCTTGAGGCCCGGCGCGGGCCGGGCTAGCGCCAGCGAGAGGGCAAGCTCTCGCTCGACCACATCAGGGGCAGGGCCGCTGCCGTCGGGTCCGGAGACCAGGACATCCGCGAGCAGCCACCCCTTGAAGGCTCGGGCCCCGGCCCCGCGCTGGAGGTCGTCGAGGACCGCTCGCCCTGCAGCAGCGAGTCGTGGGCAAGGCCCATCCCCGAGCTTCCGGCGGCCGTCGTCGAATGTGGCGCAGAGCAGGGCCAGTCTCCAGAGCTGCGGGTCCTCCGCGGCGGCCCCACGTCGCGCGTCGATACCCTCGAGGCCCTCGGCGAACCGATCCACGAATCGTTGACCGGGTGCGGCCCACCCCGGGCCAGGGTCCCTCCAGGCCAGAGCCTGGTCGAGCAGCGGCCCCACCGAATCCTGGACGGCGGCAGGGACGATTCCCACGAGGCCTGCGCACGCCACCAGGGACCAGATCCACCGACATGGTCGGCCCCACGGCGACCTCAACGCGCTGGGAGGGGTGAAGGGAGTCATCTGGCCAGCGTCCTCGGAGATTGGTGGGATGGAACCGCCACGGTCAGGGGCCCGGGAGGCTCAGCGCTCCACCGACCGCGCGCAGGGTCATATCCCAAACCGAGGGGGCGGTCACGAAGCCCACCGGACCACATGGCATCGATCAGGACGTGCAGATCGCGCGGCCGCAAAGGCCGCCGACCCACCGAAGCCGTCCGGCACGAGGCGCTCAGACGCGGATATGCCGGAAGAGGAGCAGGTCTGCCCCACGCGTGTACGCCACTCCCGGCAGGTTCGTGGCGTAGGGATCCTCCTGCGCGCCGAGGCCCGGAAAGCGGAACTCGCCGACCCCGCCATCCTCGAACTCGACGGTGAAGTAGTACGTGGTTCGGCCGGTCCAGCCGGAGATCTCGGTCTCACTCCGGCGGTCCACGATCAGGGCAGCTCGCTTCAAGAGCGGACGGGCAACCGATGCCTCCTGTCGAGCCTTGCCCTTCGACCGCAGCCATACGGCAAGCCCGAGAAGACCGACGCCGATGAGGATGAGCAGGATGGATCCGGGCTCCATGAGCCCAGCCGCGAGGCCTTCGTCGTCCCCGGAGGCGGCAAGGACGGCCCCCACAAGACTCAGGAGCCCGACCGCTGCGGAGGGCCCACCCCACCAGACCAGTCGAGCGCCGTCATACCAGTCACTGCTCTCGGGCGGGTTCCATTCGATCGCCTCGTCGTAGGTGGCATGCTCCAGCACGCGCCCGATCCGGCTCGCGTTCACGCTCTCGAGCCGCCGCTTGTCCGCGGCCGACTCCAGAGGGGAAGCGCAGTAGGGACACAGCGAGACCGGGATATCCGGCAACTTCGACCCGCATTGGGGGCACTCCACCCGACGTCCGGAGGGATAAGAGCTGGAGGATTCGGTGACCGATTCAGTAGCCATGGGGACCGTCCGCAAGGGGGGCCAAAATGTACCCGCACGGGGGACCCGAATCCTCCCGTGAGCGAGCTAAGTCCGGAGAACTGCCCACAAGCAGGCCTTGACCCCGACCGTGTCCCGAGAGGAAACGACCGAGCAGTCGCAGCCCCAACCCGGGGAGACAAGGGCAGCCACCAGTCCATCGAGCCTGGGTCCCGCCCGTGGAACGAACGACGCGAGCGTCGCCCCGACGCATGAACCAAAAGAAGCGCGCCCCGCCCCAAGGGGCAGAGCGCGCTGAGAGAACCCGGCGATAACCTACTTTCGCGCAAGAGCACTATCATCGGCGGTGGCTGCTTGACGACCGTGTTCGGAATGGGAACGGGTATGGCCAGACACCTATAGTCACCGGGAATATTGGACCCGGAAAGCAGCGCTAGGCGCCGGCTTCCCAGGTGAAGGGAGGTAGATCGATGAACATGGAGAGTTGTTATTAGCAACTCCCTCTCACGGGGCCGTGACCGAAGTCACGAACACGAGAGAGAAAGTGTTTAAGCCGATGGTCCGATTAGTACAGGTAAGCTGAACGCATTGCTGCGCTTACACCGCCTGCCTATCAACCTGGTAGTCTCCCAGGGGACTCTAAGGGATGACTCGTCTTGGAGAAGGCTTCGCGCTTAGATGCATTCAGCGCTTATCCGTTCCGAACTTAGCTACCCAGCTGTACCACTAGCGTGATAACTGGAGCACCAGCGGTTCGTCCTCCCCAATCCTCTCGTACTAGGGGAAAACCTCCTCAATCATCCTACACCCACACCAGATAGGGACCGACCTGTCTCACGACGGTCTAAACCCAGCTCACGTACCGCTTTAATTGGCGAACAGCCAAACCCTTGGGACCGCCTTCAGCCCCAGGATGCGATGAGCCGACATCGAGGTGCCAAACCTCCCCGTCGATATGAACTCTTGGGGGAGATCAGCCTGTTATCCCCGGAGTACCTTTTATCTGATGAGCGACGGCCCTTCCACTCGGAATCCGCC
>JADHOC010000019.1 GCA_016779205.1 Planctomycetota bacterium
CGCAGGGCGCGCCTGGCCAGCGCGCTGGGACGGCGGGACGTAGGCCTCCGGCGCCGGCGCGGCGCCCGTGGGGGCCGGCGGCGCGGGCGGGGCCTGGGGGGGCGCAGGAGCCGCCGCCGGGGCAGGAGCCCGCGGCGTGGGCGACGCCGGTGAGGGGGCGGGCGACGCCGGGGCGCCACCGAGGCGCGCCTCGAGAGCCTCGAGTCGCCGGCACATCTCCTCCACGGGCATCGTGGCCTCGGGCCGGCAGAGGTCGAGGAGCGTGGTCTCCAGGACGAGACGTGCGTGGGCGCGCATGTGGACCGGCCCCATGCGCTCGCGAGCGTGGAGCAGCTCCTGGAGCATCAGCTCGACCCGGCCCGCACCGAAGGACTTGGCGAGGGCGGCCATGCGAGCCCGGCTCTCCGCGCTCGCGGCCCCTGCGGCCATGGGCGCGTCCTCCCCCACCAGCGCGAGCACCAGCGCGGTCCGCACGTACCCGAGCAGCGCGTCGAGGAACGCGGGCTCCTCGCCCTCGCGTGCGGGGAGCGCGGCCAGCAGCCCCGGCGGATCCGCCTGGAGGATCGCGCCGAGCACGGCCTCCACGGCCTCGTTGGTTCCCTCGCCCGCCAGGCGCTCGGTGTCGGCGAGCCGCGGCTTCCGGCCCACCTGGGCCAGGAGCTGATCCGCCAGGGAGAGCGCGTCCCGCATGCCGCCCCTGGCCAGCCTGGCGATCTGCGCGGTGACCCCCTCCTCCGCCTCGATCTGCTCGGCGGCGAAGACCTCGTCGAGGCGCGCCTGGATCTCGGCCTCCGAGAGCGCCGACAGGCGCAGCACCTGACAGCGGGAGACGACGGTGTCGGGGACCTTGTGAAGCTCGGTCGTCGCGAAGAGGAACTTGACGTGGGGCGGCGGCTCCTCGAGCGTCTTCAGGAGCGCGTTGAACGCGCTCTTGGAGAGCATGTGCACCTCGTCGATGAGGAACACCTTGAAGCGCGCGGCGAGGGGGACGTAGGAGGCCTGGTCCCGCAGGCCCCGGACGTGGTCCACGCTCGTGTTCGAGGCGGCGTCGATCTCGATGAGGTCAGCCTCGGTCCCCGCGTCGTAGGCGAGGCAGCGCGCGCAGACCCCGCACGGGTCGTCCGTCGGCCCCTCCTCGCAGTTCAGCGCCTTGGCGAAGAGCCGCGCCGAGGTGGTCTTGCCCGTCCCTCTGGGTCCGAAGAAGAGATAGGCGTGCCCGACGCGATCCTCGGCGATGGCGCCCCGGAGCGTCCGGGTGACGACGTCTTGCCCGGCCACCTCGGCGAAGGTCCGCGGGCGGTATTTTCGAGCGAGGACGAGGTAGGACATCGGGTGGGGCGCCGCGCCGGCGCTCGGGTGGAGGATAACGCCTCGCGCCCGGTTCGAAGCAGCCTTCGCCGCGGTCAGCCGGGAGGGGCCCGGATCCGGCCGGGGTCGAGGCCCGCGATGGACATGCCGTGGCCCCCTGGAGTCGCCATGGATCCATGGCCCCCGCTCGGAAACTCTCCGCTCCGAGGCCGACCACCGGGGCCGACCACCGGGGCCGACCACCGGGGCCGACCACCGGGGCCGCCGCCGTTCCCTGCAGCCCAGGAGGGACCGCGCGCGTCGAAGGGCCCGGGCACCTCGCGCCTGACGTGAGGACCTTAGGGCTGCTCCGTTCCCGGCCTGACCCGGTTCGGACCTACGCCATCGCGTGGGACCGGACCCATCGCCGCGCACGGTTGTGCCTGCTACTGAGTTGCTGCCCATCCCCCCCGAGGTGGGAGGGGATGGCGGAGAGGGTGGGATTCGAACCCACGGTACCGGTGAAGGCACACACGCTTTCCAAGCGTGCACAATCGGCCACTCTGTCACCTCTCCGTCTAGTTGTCGTGTTCCCCCGCCGAGCGAGGAGGCTCTCGGCCTCCCCTCGCCATGGACCGGGCCGCTTGGCCGGGGATGGAAGGATGGCGGAGAGGGTGGGATTTGAACCCACGAGACCCGTAAAGGCCTACTGGTTTTCGAAACCAGCGCATTCGGCCACTCTGCCACCTCTCCGCCCGGGGGCTGCGGCCTCGCGGCTGCAGGCCCCCTGGACTGGTCGATGGACGAACGCGCTCAGCGCTTGTCGCGGAAGAACTGTTGCAGCAGTCGCCGCGACTCCTCCGCGTGGAGCCCCTCGCGGATCTCTGCCACGTGGTTCAGCCTGGGATCGGTGAGGACCGTGCCGAGGGAGGCTGCGCCTCCGAACTTCGGGTCCCGGACCGACCAGACCACCCGCGCGATCCGCGCGTGGCTCAGCGCACCTGCGCACATGAAGCAGGGCTCCACCGTGGTGTACACCGTGGCGCCGGGGAGCCGCATGTCGCCGGTCCGCTGGAAGGCGTCGCTCAGCGCGAGCATCTCCGCGTGAGCGGTGGCCTCTCCGTGGGCGCGGCAGCGATTCCGGCCCACGCCGAGCAGCGCGCCGTCACGGACCACGACGGCGCCGATCGGCACCTCGTCGGCGTCTCGCGCCTCCTCGGCGTACGCCAGGGCCAGCGCGATGCCCGCGAGGTCGTCCACGTCGTCGCCGGGAGCTCGGGGGTCCTCGATGCTGAGGGTCTCGTCCATCGTCAGATTGTCAGAGGACCGCCGAGATGGTTGAGCGTCACCGGCGGTCTTCGAAGAGCAGGCCCGGATCCGGCCCTGGATCCTGACCCGCCGACCTGAGGTGACTTGTGAGGGGCCCGAGAGCGCGGGGGCGACCGGCCGCAGGTCGCGGCCGGTTGAGTGGTACACCCGAGAGGATTCGAACCTCTAACCTCCTGATCCGTAGTCAGGTGCTCTATCCAGTTGAGCTACGGGTGCGTTTGCGAGGCGAGGTTGTAGCCGTGACCGGGGCGACCGTCAAGATTCCGCGAGCGAAAGCCAGGGACCCGCCCCGGCGCGCCCGGCCCGCCCCCCCATCGACCGCCACGCCCCCCTGGCGGAAGGAGGGGTGCGCCCCGGGGCCGGGGGCGAGCCGGGCCGGGGCGCCTGGCAGGGGGGGGCGCCGCCGGCGGAATCGAGGATCCCACCTCCCCACGCCGATCCCGCTGGAACGCGGCCCGATCCATCGTAGGATCGGGCCCCTCGCTCCCCCCTTTGAAGCAATGACCAGGACCACCCAGAGTCTGATCCGCCTCCGCGACCTCACCGAGTCCCGCCTCGAGGACATCCTCGACCTCGCGCAGCGCTTCAAGGCTGGCTCGCAGCGCGCCGAGCTGGCCGGGAAGTCCGTGGGATTCCTCTTCTTCCGCGGGTCGCTGCGGACCCGTACCTCCTTCGAGGTCGCCATCCAGCAGCTGGGCGGCCGCGGGGTCCACCTGTCCGCGGGCTCGGACTTCTGGGAGGTGGAGGCCCGCGATGGAGTCGTGATGGACGGCACCGCGCCCGAGCACGTCCGGGACGCCGCCGCCGTCCTCTCCACCTATTGCGACGCCCTCGCCATCCGGCCCAAGCCTGCGGGCAATGCGTGGGAGGTGGACCGGCGGGACGAGGGCATCCGCGCCTGGGCCAGCAACAGCAGCGTCCCGGTCATCAACATGGAGAGCGCGCTCTGGCACCCTCTCCAGGCCCTCGCCGACCTCCTGACCCTGCGCGAGACCTTCGGCAAGGACATCACTGGCCGTCGCCTCGCCATCGTGTGGACCCCGTCCCCCACCCCCGCGGGCCCGGCCGTCGTCCACTCCCTGCTCCACGCCGCGCTGCGCGCGGGCGCCAACGTCTCCCTCGCGCACCCTCCCGGCTACGAGCTGGACGGCGGCGTGCTGAGCGAGGCCCGCCAGCTCGCCGCGGAGGGCGGCGCCAGCTTCGAGGAGGTGTCCTCCGCCGAGGCCGCCGCACGCGGCGCTCACGTGGTCTACGCCCGCTCCTGGGGCGCCCTCGAGAGCTACGGTCAGCCGACCATCGCCGCGCACCGGGTCGCCCAGAGCCGCGACTGGCTCGTGGACGAGAACCTCATGAAGCTCGGCGACGACGCGCGCCTCATGCACCCGATGCCCGTGCGCCGCAACCTGGAGGTGACCGACGAGGTCATCGACGGGCCGAGGAGCCTCGTCTACACCCAGGCCGCGAACCGCCTCCCCACCCAGAAGGGCCTGCTGTCCCTGCTGCTGCGCGGCTGAGGCGTCGCCTCCACGCGCCCCCCGACTCTCCGCCGGCCCCCCGGGGCCACCCCAACTCGCCAGCCCCCCCCGTCCATGGCAGCGCCCGACTTCGTCCACCTCCACGTCCACTCGGAGTACAGCCTCCTCGATGGCGCCAACCGGATCGGCGACCTCGTCAAGGCGTGCAAGGCGGACGGGCAGCGGGCCCTCGCGCTCACGGACCACGGGAACATGCACGGGGCCGTGGAGCTCTACCAGAAGGCCCACGCCGGCGACGTCAAGCCGCTGCTCGGCTGCGAGGTGTACATCGCCAAGCGGTCGATGCGGGAGAAGCACTCCAAGAAGAACGGCAACGGCTATAGCCACCTGACCCTCCTGGCGCGCACGAACGAGGGCTACCAGAACCTCGTGAAGCTCACGAGCGCGGGCTTCGTGGACGGGTACCACTTCAAGCCGCGCATCGACATGGACCTCCTGCGGGACCACGCGAGCGGGATCTCCTGCCTCTCGGGCTGCCTGGCAGGCGAGATCAACCAGCTGACGCGGACGGGCAAGGAGAAGGAGGCCGAGGACCTCGCCTCGGGGCTGCGCGACCTCTTCGGACCCGAGCACTTCTGGCTCGAGCTCCAGCGCAATGGGCTCAACATCCAGGCCGACGCCAACGAGGCGCTGGTGAGGATCCACGAGCGCACCGGGATCCCCCTCGTCGCCACCAACGACATCCACTACCTGCGCGCCGAGGACTGCCACGCGCAGGACGTCCTGCTGTGCATCAACACCGGCGCCAAGAAGGACGAGAAGGACCGCTTCCGCTTCGAGACCGACACGCTGTTCTTCAAGTCGCGGGAGGAGATGGCGCACATGTTCCGCGACCTCCCCGACTCGGTGAAGGCCACCAATGACGTGGCTGACCAGGTCGACGTGAAGCTCACCTTCGGCGAGTACCACGTCCCCGAGTTCGTGAGTGACACGGGCGAGACCGCCGACGCCCTCTTCGACCGGCTCCTCGAGGAGCGGCTCGTCGAGCTTTACGGAACGGACAGCCAGCAGGCCCGCGACCGCCTCGAGCGAGAGAAGTCGATCATCCGGGAGCTCGGCTTCGTGTCGTACTTCCTCATCGTCTGGGACCTGATCAAGTGGGCCCGCGACCACGACATCGCGGTGGGCCCCGGTCGGGGCTCGGCCGCGGGGTCCATCGTGGCCTACCTGCTCGACATCACGCGGCTCTGCCCCCTCAAGTACGACCTGCTCTTCGAACGCTTCCTGAACTCGAGCCGCGTGTCGATGCCCGACATCGACATCGACTTCTGCAAGGAGGGCCGTGAGCGGGTCATCGAGTACACCCGGGAGAGGTACGGACGCGAGTGCGTCACCCAGATCGTGACCTTCGGGACCATGGCCTCACGGACGGTCGTCCGGGACGTGGGCCGCGTCCTCGACCTCCCCTTGAACGAGATCAACAAGATCTCCAAGAAGATCCCGGCTGGTCCCGGAGCCCCGCCGCTGGCCAAGGCCATCGAGGAGGACGGCGAGCTGCAGGCGTTCCGCGACCAGGGCCCGCGCTGGAAGGAGCTGTTCCAGTACTCGGTCTCCCTGGAGGGCATGTCCCGGCACGTGTCGACCCACGCCGCGGGCGTGGTCATCACGCCTGGACCGACCGTGGACTACGTGCCCCTCGGCCGGAACGGTGATGACATCACCACCCAGTATCCGGCGCCGCAGTTGGAGGAGCTCGGGCTCCTCAAGATGGACTACCTGGGGCTCAGGACCCTGACCATCATCGAGCGCTGCCTCGACAACATCCGACGCAGGGGCCTCGAGGCCCCCGTCATGGACGAGCTCCCCCTCGACGACCCCGGGGTCTTCGAGCTCCTCATGGCGGGCGACACCCTCGGCGTGTTCCAGCTGGAATCCGAGGGGATGCGGAAGCTCCTGTCGCGGCTCAAGCCGGACTGCTTCGACGACGTGATCGCGGTGCTCGCGCTGTACCGACCGGGCCCGCTCGAGTCCGGCATGGTGGACATGTTCGTGGACCGCAAGCACGGCCGCGAAGAGATCACCTATCCCCACGAGAGCCTGGTCCCGATCCTCGACAGCACCTACGGCTGCCTCGTCTACCAGGAGCAGGTCATGCTCGCCTCGGTGGAGCTGTCCGGCTTCTCCCTGAACGACGCCGACAACCTGCGGAAGGCGATGGGCAAGAAGAAGCCCGAGATCATGCAGAAGTTCTCGGCGCAGTTCATCGAGGGCGCCGTGGCCAACGGCTGCGATGAGGACGTCGCCCGGAACACCTGGGACAACATCATCAAGTTCGGTGGTTACGGCTTCAACAAGTCGCACTCGGCCGCCTACGCCCTGATCACCTACCAGACCGCCTACCTCAAGGCGCACCACCGGACCGACTTCCTCGCCGCGAACTTCTCGTGCGAGATGAGCGACTCCAACAAGATCAAGGACTTCATCGACGACGCGAAGCGGTCCGACATCGCGATCCTCATGCCGAGCGCGACGGAGTCGGAGTGGGAGTTCCGCCCGACCCAGACCGACGACGGCGGCGAGGCGATCCGCTTCGGCATCGGCGCGGTGAAGGGCACCGGCCGGGCGGCCATCGAGGCCATGGACGCCACCCGCGCCACTCTCCTCGAGAAGGGGGACCCGCTCACCTTCCACTCCCTCGTCACGGCGGTCGACCCCCACGACATGGGCAAGATCGCCTGGGAGGCGCTCATCAAGTCCGGCGCCTTCGACGAGATGGGCCACAACCGGGGCGCGCTCCTCGCCGCGCTGGACTCGGCCATGACCGACGCCAGCAGCGCGGCCAAGGATCGGCGCAGCGGGCAGTCCTCCATGTTCGACGCCTTCGGCGGCGCGGAGGAGCCCGACGACGACCACGAGGTGGGGATCGACGACAGCTTCGCCATCGAGAAGGCCGAGGCCCTGCGGCTCGAGTATGAGGTCCTGGGGTTCTATCTCTCCGGACACCCCCTCGAGGAGCGCGCTGGCCTCGTGTCCCTGCTGTCGTCCTGCCCCATCCGGAAGCTGCCCGAGCTGGCCAGCCGTGAGGGCTCCGTCCGGATCGCGGGCCTCGTCCTCCAGAAGGCGGAGCTCGTGGTGAAGTCGGGGCGCATGGCCGGATCCAAGATGTGCCGCTTCCGGCTCGAGGACCTCTCGGGCTCAGTGGGCGTCACCTGCTTCCCCCGGACCTACGAGACCGCCCGGGACCTCATCGAGGACGGGGCGGTCCTGTTCTGCAGCGGCAAGCTGGAGGATGGCGCGGACGAGCCCGCCATGCTCCTCGACGAGGTCATGAGCCTCTCGGACGCCCTCAAGCGCTTCCGCGGCGGGCTCGAGCTCAAGGTCTCCCCCAGCGACCGCGGCAAGCTCAAGGAGCTCAGGGACACCTGCGCGCGCTATCCCGGGGAGAACCCGCTGTTCTTCCAGGCCCTCGGCGAGGACGGCCTCACCCGGCGCGTGCGGGCCAGCAAGGAGCGCAGCGTCACGATCTCCGAGGAGCTCGCCGGTGAGCTCTGTGACCTGCTCGGCCACGACCGGGTCGGCATCGTGCGGGTCTGATCGGAGCCGCCAGCGCGACCTACGAGAGCGGCGCGCGCCCCGGTCAGGGCGCGCGCCGCTCGTGCTCACTGGCTTGAGGGCCCTCGGGCCGGCTGGCTAGACGGCAGCGCGAATGCGCTCGGCGACCTCTTCGATCGAGCCGACGCCGTCCACGAAGTGCAGCGGCACCTCGCCCTGGCCCTCGTAGTACGCGATGCAGGGCTCGGACTGCTCCTTGTAGGTCGCGATCCGACGCTCGATGACCGCCGGATCGGCGTCGTCCGCGCGGCTCTCCTTCTCCGCGCGCCCCTTCAGGCGAGCCTTGAGCTCGTCATCGGGCACGGTGAGGACCACCACGCCCGCGAGCTTGGTGCCCTTCCCGGCGAGGAATCCGTCCAGCCATGCGGCCTGGGGCACGTTGCGCGGGAAGCCGTCCAGCAGGACCCCCTCCGCCACATCCGTCTGATGCAGACGGTCCGCCACGAGGCGGTTGGTCAGGGAGTCCGGCACGAGCGTGCCCGAGGCGAGGAGGCTCTGGACCTCCTTGCCGAGCTCCGTGCCGCCCTGAATGTTGGCGCGGAACATGTCGCCGGTGGAGACGTGCGGGACGCCCAGGTGCTCCTTCAACGAGTGCGCCTGGGTCCCCTTGCCCGCCGCGGGCGGTCCGAAGATCAGGAAGTGGCGAGTCACTTGGCTCGGGCTCACTCGGCGGCGGCTTCGGGCTCGGCCACGGCCTCTTCGCGGGGCGTGCGCTCCACGAACTCGAGGATCGCGCGCTCACCGTTGTCCCCAAGCCGACGCTTGGCCAGCTTGATGATGCGGCAGTAGCCGCCGGGACGCTCCGCGAAGCGCGGGCCGAGCACGTCGAACAGCTTGATGGTGCCGTCCTTGCTGCGCAGCTTCGAGAAGGCGCGGCGGCGGTTGTGCTGAGACGGGTCCTTGGCCATCGTCACCAGCTTCTCAACGAACGGCTTGACGGCCTTCGCCTTCTGGACGGTGGTGATGATGCGCTCGTGCTCGATCAGCGACGCAGCCATGTTTCGAGTCATGGCAATACGGTGGCTGGTGGTTCGGCCGAGCTTGTAACCGGCAACGCGGTGTCGCATGGGTCTTTGGTGGTCTCGCGCCCGCCTCGGAGCGGCGGGCGTCCCCGTTGGAGGGGATCTTCAGGGGGGTGTCGGGAGCGGCCAGAGCCGGCCGCGCCCGTCGTTCAGGATCAGTCGACGCGCATGCCCAGCGACAGGCCGCGCTCCGCAAGCTTGGCCTTGATCTCCGTGAGGGAGGTCTTGCCGAGGTTCTTCAGGTTGATGACGTCGTTCTCGGACATGGTCACCAGGTCAAAGAGGGTCTGGAGGTTGGCCCCATCCAGGCAGTTACGTGCCCGGACCGAGAGCTCGAGCTCCGCGATCGGCGCCTCGAGGAGGCGGCTGAGCTCGCTGTCCTCCTGACGCTTCGGGTTGAACTCGGAGGACTGCGGGGTCTCCAGCAGGGGCGTCCCATCACGCGTCTCGCCCTGGAGGACGAACGGGTTCAGGTGCTTGCGGTAGATCTTGGCCGCCTCGGTGAGCGCCAGCTGGGGCGTCACGGTCCCGTCGGTCCAGACCTCCAGGATGAGTCGGTCGTAGTTGGTGAACTTGCCGACGCGGGTGGCCTCGATGGAGTACCTCACGCGCTGGACCGGCGAGTAGCTGGAGTCCACGGGGATGGTCCCGAGCTCCTGCCCTTCCATGCGGTTCTCCTCGGCCGGGATGTACCCGCGACCGCGCTGCACCTCGAGCTCGATGTCGAGCTCGCGGTCCATGGTGAGCGTGCAGATGTGCAGGTCCTCGTTGATGACGAGGGCTCCGCCCTCGCACTCAACGTCAGCCCCGGTCACCGCGCCCTCGCTGGAACGCTGGATGCGGCAGGTGATGGCCTCATCCCCGTCGTACTCCACGCGCAGGCGCTTCAGGTTGAGGATGATGTCGGCAACGTCCTCGTAGACACCTTCGAGGCTGTCGAACTCATGGTTCGCGCCCTCGATACGGACGGCCGTGACCGCGCAGCCCTCGATGGACGAGAGCAGAACACGACGGAGGCCGTTGCCGATGGTGTGCCCGAAGCCGCGTTCGAAGGGGTCGATCAGGAAGCGACCGTACTCTTCGGTCAGCGACTCCTGCTCGGCCTCGACGCGCGAGGGAAGTTCAAAGTTACGCCAGCGGATCCTCATTTTCTTGGGCCCTCTGAGAGGGAACGGCCAGGGGCGGCTTCGCCGCGGACTTGGGGCCGTATCGGGGGATTCGGAGTTGAAAGGGGACGGTTTGGGGGGAGCGCCGCGGCGGGGAGACCGCCCAAAAGGGGGGCGGATTCGTCAGCCGCGGAGCCAACCATCGTGGGCTCCGAGGAGCCCACTCGAATCACTTGGAGCAGAGCTCGACGATGAGCTGCTCCTGGATCGGGAACTGGAAGTCTTCGCGCTTCGGCAGCGAGGAAACGGTGATGGCCATCCCATCGGCGTCGACGCTGAGCCAGTCCGGCTGGACACCGCCCTTGTTCACGTCGATGAAGCCAGAGACGATCTTCTTGGTGTTCTCCTTGTCGCGCGGCTGGAGCACGTCGCCAGGACGCACGCGGTAGGACGGGATCGTCACCCGCTTGCCGTTCACGAGGAAGTGGCCGTGGTTCACCATCTGCCGCGCCTGGGCGAGGGTCGTGGCGAAGCCACCGGCGAGAACGACGTTGTCCATGCGGCGGCTGAGGAGCGCCAGCAGGTTCTCACCCGTGTTGCCCTTCATACGCTCGGCCTCGGCGAAGTAGCGCTTGAACTGACGCTCGAGCACGCCGAAGACGCGCTTCAGCTTCTGCTTCTCCCGCAGGCGGACACCGTACTCGGTGACCTTACGTCGGCTCTGGGCGTGCACTCCGGGCGGGTAGTCCCGTCGCTGGAGCACGGCCACTTTGCCGCTGGAGGCGTTCTGGCCGAGGAAGAAGAGGTTCATCCCCTCTCGACGGCACTGCTTGATCTTGGGTCCGGTGTAACGAGCCATATCGGTCCTAGGCTGGTCCTGGTCCTACTTGGTGAGCTTGCGCGAAACGCGCGATCAGACGCGGCGGCGCTTCTTCGCGCGGCAGCCGTTGTGCGGAAGCGGGGTGACGTCCTCGATCGAGGACACGCGGAGGCCGGCGTTTGCCAGGGCTCGGACGGCCGACTCGCGGCCAGATCCAGCGCCCTTGACGCGCACCTCGACCTCCTTGAGGCCATGGCGCATTGCGGCCTGGGCCGCATTATCTGCAGCGCGCTGGGCGGCGAAGGGGGTGCTCTTACGCGTCCCCTTGAAGCCCTGACTGCCTGCGGTGCCCCACGAAATCGTGTTGCCCGCGGGGTCGGTGATCGTCACGTGAGTGTTGTTGAACGTCGACTTCACGTGGACGATGCCCTTGACGATGTTCTTCTTCGCCTTGCGCTTCGTGCTCTTAGCCATGGATCTGAATCGGGTCGGAGTGCAGGTTCAGCGAGCGGAGCTCGCCAGGTCCTGCGGGGTGTTTCGGTGTGCCGTGCGCTCGGTCACTTCTTGATGGACTTCTTGCCAGCGACCGTCTTCTTCGGTCCCTTGCGCGAGCGGGCGTTGGTGCGGGTCCGCTGACCGCGCACGGGGAGGCCGCGACGGTGACGGAGGCCGCGGTAGCAGCCAATGTCCCGGAGACGGGTGATGGCCTGCGCCAGGGAGCGCCGGAGCTCTCCCTCGACGTTGTAGTTCTTCTGCAGGTGGGTCGCGATCGCGGTGACCTGCTCCTCGTTGAGGTCCCGGGCCTTCATGCCCGGGTCGAGGTTGAGGTCGCGACAGACGTCCAGGGCCGTCTTGCGGCCAACGCCGAAGATGTAGGTCAGGCTGATCTCCAAACGCTTGTCGTTCGGAATGTCGACGCCGATGACGCGTGCCATGGGATGGTGGGGTGAGGGGATGCTGTCCGGCGGTCAAGGCCGGACGGGTCGCTGGTGGATTGAGAGGGGCGCGGGGGCTTACTTGCCCTGGCGCTGCTTGTGACGGGGGTCCGCGCTGCAGATGACCCGCACAACGCCGCGACGGCGGACGATCTTGCAGGAGGAGCACATGCGACGGACGCTGCTTCGAACTTTCATCTTCTTCTTCTCCTCCGGCCGCGGCCGCCACGACGGCGACGCTCACCTCGGCAGGTGATTCGGCCCTTGGTCAGGTCATAGGGGGACATCTCGACGGTGATCTTGTCGCCGGGCAGGATCCGGATGTAGTGCATCCGCATCTTGCCGGAGACGTGTGCGAGGATCTCGTGACCGGACTCCAGCTTTGCCCGGAAGCGGGCGTTGGGGAGAGCCTCGGTGACGATGGCCTCGACGGTGATCGGTTCTTCTTTCGCCATGGGCTGTTACTCGGCACCGCCTTCGGCAGCGCCGTCGCGCTTGGTCCAGGACGCGTTGCCGCGGGCCTGTCCCTTGCGCTTACCCGACCCGCCGCCGGGAGGGCCGCTCGGAGCCGCCCCACCGTCGTAGGCCTTCATGACGAGCTGAGCCTGGAGCTTGTCGACAAGCTCGAGCGCGACGCCCACGACGATCAGCACGCTGGTGCCGCCGAGGAAGTAACGCATCTCCAGGGTCAGGTTGGAGTTCTTGGTGATGAAGTTCGGCAGCACCGCGATGACGGCGAGGAACGCCGCGCCGGCGAGGGTGATGCGAGTCAGCACGCTGGACAGGTACTCGGCGGTCTTCGCTCCGGGGCGGATGCCCGGGATGAAGGAGCCGTGCTCCCTGAGGTTCTTGGCGATCTCCTCGGGCTGGAACATCAGGCGGTTCCAGAAGAAGCAGAAGGAGAAGATCAGGACCAGGTAGATGGCCGTGTACACGAACCCGGTCGGGTTCTGGAACATCCGCGTTCCGTATCCCCAGCCGATCCAGTCGAACAGGATGCCCGGGATCACGAAGAGGACGGAGGCGAAGATGATCGGCATGACGCCGGCCATGTTGACCTTGAGCGGCAGGAAGTGACGCTGTCCCCCATACACCCGGCGGCCACGCTGGAGGCGGGCGTACTGGATCGGGATTCGACGGGCGCCCTTGTGCATGAAGACCACCACGAAGATGGTCACGGCCCAGACGAGCAGGAGGAACACCATGATGTTCCAGAACTCGTCGCTGCTGCGCAGGTTCAGGATGCTCGACGGCAGCGAGGCGATGATGCCCGCCATGATGATGAGCGAGGCGCCGTTCCCGACTCCGTACTCGGTGATCAGCTCGCCGATCCACATCACCAGCAGGGCGCCGGTCACCAGGGCACCGATGACGATGAACGCCAGGGCGACCTTGTTCTGGGCCATGGTCGGATCGACCATCTCCGGGCGGGCGAGGAACACGCCCGTGTAGATGAAGATGGCCTGGACCAGGGCGATGGGCACCGTGGTCAGGCGCGTCCACTGGGTGATCTTCTTCTGGCCCGCAGCTCCCTCCTTGGACACCGCCTCGAGGGCAGGTGACACCTTGGTGAGCATGGAGAAGATGATCGACGCCGAGATGAACGGCATGATCCCCAGGGAGAAGATCGTCTGGGAACCGATCGCTCCGCCGGACAGTGCGGACAGGAGGCCGAAGATCCCCTCGTTGGCCTGCTCGTCCAGATACTGGGGGCTCATCCCCGGGATGGGGATCTGGAAGCCGACCCTGTACGCGATCAGAAGGCCCAGCGTGCGAAGGATTCGCTGCCGGGTCTCCGGGATCTTGAACAGCTTGAGGAAGTTGTTCTCCACTGGGTTTGTGCGGTGGTGGCCGAGGGGGGAAGGGGAGGGTGAATCAGGCGTCGCTGGCGGCGGCCTCGCGGCCACGACCATCCAGCTCGACGACGGTGCCGCCGGCCTTCTCGATCTTCTCGCGTGCGGTCTTCGAGAAGCGCTGGGCCCGGACGGTCAGCTTGGTGCTGAGGTCGCCGTTCCCGAGAAGCTTGAGGAGCTCGGTGTTCTTGGAGGCCAGGCCCTTGGCCAGGATCGCCTCGAGGTCGACGGTGGCGCCGTCCTCGAACGCGTCCAGGAGGCCGACGTTCAGGATCGTGTAGTCCGTACGGAACCGGGCGTTGGTGAAGCCACGCTTCGGCACCTGACGGTAGATCGGCATCTGGCCACCCTCGTAGCCAGCACGGCGGCTGGCGCCCGAGCGCTGACCGCGACCCTTGTGGCCGCGACCGGAGGTCTTGCCGTTACCGCTACCGGTACCGCGACCCACGCGCTGGCGGGTGGCGTACTTGGTGCCCTTGGAGCAGACAGTCTTGAGGTCCATGTCTTCTAGGTGTCTCGGTGGAGGTGCGGCGCGATCAGAGCTTCGTGCTGCGGAGCTCCTCGACCTGCTCCGGCGTGCGGAGCTGTGCGAGGGCGTCGAGCGTCGCCTTGACCAGGTTGATCGGGTTGGTGGACCCCATGGACTTCGACAGCAGGTTCTTGATGCCTGCCATCTCCGCCACGGCGCGCACGGAGGTGCCGGCGATGATGCCGGTACCTTCGGAGGCCGGGATGAGCTTGATTCGGGCCGAGCAGAACTCGCCGATGACCTCGTGAGGGATCGAGCCCTCCTTGGTCAGCGGAACGCGCTGGAGGTGCTTACGGCCGTCCTTGTTCGCCTTCTCGATGGCGCCGGGGACGCCCCGGGCCTTGCCGAAGCCGTAGCCCACGACACCGCCGCGGTTGCCGACGACGCAGAGGCCAGAGAATGAGAAGCGGCGACCGCCCTTGACGACCGCGGCGCAGCGGTTGACCTGGAGCAGCTGCTCACCGAGCTCGCCAGCTTCTTCGACTTCGCTGTGGTCGAGGTATTCGACGTGAGTCTTCATGGTTGTTCGTTGGTGCGCGCGCGGCGATCAGAGGGAGAGGCCGCCTTCACGGGCGGCGTCAGCGAGGGCCTTCACGCGGCCGTGGTAGCGGGAGAAGCCGCGATCGAGCACGACGTTGGTGACATCCTTCTCCTTGGCGAGGCGAGCGATCTCGGCGCCGATCACGGCGGCCTTCTCGGTCTTGGTCTTGCCCTGGAGCTGGTCGGCGAGCTTCTTCGACGTGGAGGACACCGCGCACAGCGTGGTGCCAGACTCGTCGTCGATGACCTGAGCCGAGATGTGCTTGGTGGAGCGGTGCACGGAGAGCCGCGGGCGGCCCGAGTACTTGCCGATACGACGGCGGACGCTCTTGGCGCGCCGGTCGCGGCGCTTGTTCTTGAGTAGAAGGGTGGACTTCATGTTGATGCAGCCTCGAGTCAGCTACCGAACGACTTGCCGGCCTTCCTCTTCACGTACTCGCCGTGGTACCGGATGCCCTTGCCCTTGTAGGGCTCGGGCGGACGGACGGCGCGGATGACGGCGGCCGTCTGGCCGACCTTCTGCTTGTCCGGTCCGGTGAGGACGATCTGCGTGGGGTTCGGGCACTCAGCCGAGACACCGTCCGGCATTTGAATGGGGACGTCGTGGCAGAAGCCGATGTTCAGGACGACCTTGTTGCCCTGGACCTTGGCGTTCCAACCGACACCGACGATCTCGAGCTTCTTCTCGAAGCCCTTGGTGACGCCCTCGACCATGTTGTTGACGAGGGAGCGGGTCAGGCCGTGGTAGGCGCGGGCGGCGCGAGCCGCTCCGGAGCCGTTGACCGTGACGCAGGCGGTGTTGCCCTCCACGGCGACCTCGACCTCGGGTCGAAGCGTGATGGAGAGGTTGCCCTTCGGCCCCTTCACGTTGACGTCGCGTCCCTTGACGCTGACGTCGACGCCGCCGGGGATGGTGACGGGTGCTTTTCCGATACGAGACATTTCAGGTTCCTCGGTGCAGCGTGATCAGTAGACCTCGGCGAGGAGCTCGCCGCCGACGCCAAGCTCCCGGGCCTTGCGGTCCGAGATCACGCCCTTCGGCGTGGAGACGACGTGGATTCCCTGACCCCGGAGGACGGGCTTGAGTTCACGCTGGCCCGCGTAGACGCGGCGGCCAGGGGTGCTGACCCGCTGGATGGAGCGGATGACTTTCTCGCCATCCACGCCGTAGCGCAGGTCGACCGTGAGGGTGCTGGAGGGCTTCCCCTCCTCCACGGCGTAGTCTTCGATAAAGCCCTCGTCCTTGAGCACGTTGGCGATGCCCACGCGCATACGAGAGGCCGGCATGGCGACGCACTTGCGGCCGATCAGGTTGGCGTTCCTGATCCGCGTGAGCATGTCGGCGATGGGGTCGGTCATCATGGCTGTTGTTCTCCTTTGCCCTGGTGGCTGGCCTCAGGCCTTCTTGCTGCGGTCGATGAAGGGCATGCCGAGCTCCTTGAGCAGCATGTAGCCCTGCTCGTCGGTCTGGGCCGAAGTCACGAACGTGATGTCCATGCCCTGCTGGAACTCGATTCGGTCGAAGGGGATCTCCGGGAAGATCGACTGCTCGGAGATGCCGAGCGTGTAGTTGCCCCGCCCGTCGAGCTTGTCCTTGACCCCGCGGAAGTCGCGGATACGCGGGAGGACGACCGAGATGAGGCGGTCAGCGAACTCCCACATGCGGTCCTGGCGAAGCGTCACGGCGCAGCCGATGGGCATCCCCTCGCGGAGCTTGAACCCGGCGATGGACTTCTTGGCGTTGCGGATCGTCGGCTTCTGGCCGGTGACCGTGCCCAGGTCCCGGGCGGCGGTCTCGACCTTGGACTTGGACTCGACGGCGCCCTGGACGCCCATGTTCACGACGATCTTCTCGAGGCGAGGGATCGCGTGCAGGTTCTTGATCTCGAACGCCTCGGAGAGCTTGCTCCGGACCTCCGAGTTGTATTTGGTTTTGAGGCGTGCAGCCATTGTGCTGGGACCGGTCGTTGTCGGTCCTGGATGGACTGGGGTGGGGTGGACTAGTTCGACGCGGGACGCTTCCGCGTGCCCTTGCCGGTGGACGGGTCGAGCAGCATCACGTTGCTCGCGTGGATCGGGAACTCACGCTCGACTCGGTCACCCTGGGGGTTCGACTGGGTCGGCTTGACGTGCTTGGTCCGGACGTTGACGCCCGAGACCACGACGCGATTGGCGCTGAGCATGACCTCGACGACCTCGCCGGTGCTGCCCTTGTCGTTACCAGAGATGACGATCACCTGGTCTCCGCGCTTGACGTGCATCAGATGACCTCCTGAGCAAGCGAGACGATCTTCATGAAGCTGCGGTCGCGGAGCTCACGGGCCACCGCGCCGAAGATGCGAGTGCCCTTCGGGTTGCCCTCGCCGTCGACGAGGACGAGCGCGTTCCGGTCGAACCGGACGTAGCTGCCGTCACCGCGACGGGTGCTCTGCTTCACGCGGACGATGACGCCCTTGACGATGGTGCCGGGCTTGACCTCGGAACCAGCGATGGACTTCTTGACGGAGGCCACGACGATGTCGCCGAGACCGGCATAGCGCCGATGGGTGCCGCCGAGGACCTTGATGCACTGCACCTGCTTCGCGCCGGTGTTGTCAGCCACATCGAGGTAGGTCTGCATCTGAATCACGACTTCACCTCCTCGGAGCCGTCGGACTCACCCCCCATCGCGTCTGCCGTGGCGGCAGCCTGCACCTGGACGGGCTTCACAGCACCGGCCGGGAGCGAGGGGCGCTCGACGACGCGGACCAGGCGGTAACGCTTGGTCTTCGAGAGGGGGCGGCACTCCATGACCTCAACGCGATCGCCGGTGGCGGCCTCGTTGTTCTCGTCATGGGCGTGAACCTTGGAGTGGCGCCGGATGTACTTCTTGTACTTCGGGTGCTTGAACTTCCGCTCGACGCGGATGGTGATGGACTTGTCCATCGCGTCGCTTGAGACGATGCCTTCAAGCACGCGGCGGCTGTTGCGCGCCTGCTCGGAGTTGGTCTCGGTGGTGGTGTCGGTCATCGCTTCGTGGCCGCCGCGAACGGGGCCATGGGCTGAGGAAGGATTCGTATGGGTCGTCTACGCGGGGAGTGCGTCACTTGGCGGCCGCGCCACGGACGCCCAGGGCGCGCTCGTGGAGGACGGTCTGGATGCGCGCAACAGAGCGGCGCAGGTCCCGGACTCGGCCGGTGTTGGCGTCGGTACCCATCGAGGCGCGGAAACGCGCGTCGAAGAGTTCCTTCTTGAGGTTCGTCATGTCGAACTCGAGCTCCGAGTCCGTCTTGGCGCGGATGTCTTCGATCTTCATGTCTTTCGATCAGGTCGTCGGCGTACGCCGGACCATGCGGACCTTGACGGGCATCTTGTGGGCGATGCGCTTGAACGCGAGCTTCGCCTTGTCCTCGGTCACGTTGCCGAGCTCAAACAGGACGGTCCCCGGCTTCACTTCGGCCGCCCAGAAGTCGATGTCGCCCTTACCCTTACCCATCCGAGTCTCGGCGGGCTTGGAGGAGATGGGCTTGTCCGGGAACACCCGGATCCAGATCTTGGCGGCACCCTGAGTGGCGCGGTTGGCCGCGATCCGGCTCGCCTCGAGCTGCCGGCCGGTGATCCAGCCAGCGTCCAGAGACTGGAGACCGAAGTCACCGAAGGAGACGCGGTTCCCGCGCGTGGCGAGTCCCTTGATCTTGCCGCGGAAGACGCGACGGCGCTTGATGCGCTTGGGCATGTAAGCCATCACGCACCTCCCTGGTTGAAGGAGCCTTGGGGAGTGGCGGGCGCGCCCGGGCGCGGGCCGCCGCCGCCGCCGCCCCCACCTCGGGGGCCGCCTCGTCCGCGACCGCCACGGCGGCCCGAGCCACGGCGGGGACCGCCGCGGTCGTAACGGCCACCTGCAGCAGAGGTGACGCGGTAGTTGATCTTCTCACCGCGCTCGATGTCGCCCTTGTAGATCCAGACCTTGACGCCGATGACGCCGTAGGTGGTCCGGGCGAGCGCGGTGCCGTACTCGACGTTGGACTGCAGGGTCGACAGGGGAACGCGCCCCTCCCGCTCCTGGAGCTGACGCGCCATCTCGGCGCCGCCCAGTCGGCCGTTGATCATGACCTTCACCCCGAGGGCGCCGGCCTGCATGGTGGTCTGCACCGCCTTCTTCACCGCGCGGCGGAACGCCATCCGGCGCTTCAGCTGCTCGGCGATGACCTCGGCGACGAGGCCGGCGGACAGCTCCGGACGCTTGATCTCGTGGATCGTCAGGTGGACCGTGGTCTCCGCGATCGCCTGAAGCTCAGCCTTGAGCTGGTCGATGCGGATGCCCTTGCGGCCCACGAGCACGCCGGGGCGCGCCGTGTAGATGATGACGTTGACGGCGTCGCTGGTGCGCTCGATCTCGATGCGCGGGATGCCGGCAGAGCCGTACTCCTTGGCCACGTGGTCCCGGATCTTCTTGTCCTGGAGCAGCAGCCGCGCGAAGTCGTGCTTGTTGCCGTGCCAGCGGGAAGCCCAGGGCTCGATGATTCCGACGCGGTAGCCGGTGGGGTGGATCTTCTGTCCCATGGATGATCTCTCGTGCTAGAGGGGCGCGGGGCCGCCTCAGGCGCTCGCGGCCTCCGCGTCCGCGCTGGAGTCCGCCTCGAAAGCCGAGGCCTGAGCCACGATCACGGTGAGGTGTGAGGTCTTCTTGGCGTAGGGCATGGCGCGCCCCTGGGGGCCCGGCCGATACCGGAGACGGTTGTTGAGCATCGGGCCGTCGTCGGCCCGGCAGTCGCTGACGAACAGGTCGTTCACGTCGACCGACTCGTCCTGGGATGCGTTGGCGATGGCCGAGAGCAGGACCTTCTTGAAGAAGGCCGCGCCGCGCTGAGGCAGCAGCTCCAGGATCTCAAGCGCATCGTTCACGGCGCGTCCCCGGACGGCGTCCGCCACGAGGCGGGCCTTCCGCGAGGAGATGCGGGCGTGGCGGTGGCGGGCGACGTACCCACCGAGCTCCCTGATGATCTCGTTCTTCATGGTGCTCAGCGGCCGCCCTTCTGGCCTTCCTTCTTGTTGGTGTGGCCACGGAAGACGCGCGAGGGCGCGAACTCACCGAGCTTGTGCCCCACCATGTCTTCGTTCACGGCGACCTTCACGTGCTTACGTCCGTCGTGGACCATGAAGGTGTGCCCGATGAAGTCGGGGGAAATCGTGCAGGCGCGGGCCCACGTGGTGATCGGGTTCTTCGTCCCGGCCTCGTTTTGCGCGAGGACCTTCTTCTCGAGCTTGGCGTCGATGAAGGGACCTTTTTTGATGCTTCTGGACATGACGTTCTGGGTGCGTCGAGCCGCGGCGGCCTGGCCACTCCGAGGAGCAGCCAGGGTTCGCCAGCCGGATCACTTGCGCTTACGGCGGCGGCGGATGATGAAGACGTCGGTCGGGTGATTACGGCGGCGCGTTCTTCCGCCCTTCGCGAGGACGGCAGTCGGCGAGCAGGGGTGACGACCACCCGCGGTCCGGCCTTCACCACCACCCATGGGGTGGTCGACCGGGTTCATTGCCGTGCCGCGGACGTGCGGACGGCGGCCCAGGTGACGCTTGCGCCCGGCCTTACCGAGCTTCACGTTCTGGTGATCGGTGTTCCCGACGCGCCCGATGGTGGCGCGGCAGGTCACGTGCACGCGGCGGAGCTCGCCCGAGGGGAGCAGGAGCACCGCGTAGTTGCCCTCGCGAGCCGTCAGCTGCGCCGACGAGCCCGCGGTGCGAACGAGCTGCCCGCCGCGACCCGGCTGGAGCTCGACGTTGTGCACCTGGACACCGATCGGGATGTCGCGGAGCATCTTCGCGTTGCCGGGGTTCGGCTCGGCATCGGGACCGGACAGGATCGTCTGGCCGACCTCGAGGCCGATGGGCGCGAGGATGTAGCGCTTCTCGCCGTCGGCGTAGTGCAGCAGCGCGATGAAGCACGTGCGGTTCGGGTCGTACTCGATCGTGGCAACCTTGGCGGGGATCCCGTCCTTGCTGCGCTTGAAGTCGATGACCCGGTACTTGCGCTTGTGACCACCCCCGCGGAAGCGGGCGGTGATGCGGCCGTAGTTGTTACGACCGCCGGTCTTCTTGAGGGGACGCAGGAGAGACTTCTCCGGCGTCGTCGAGGTGACCTCTTCGTAGGTGAGCACGCTGCCGTGGCGGCGGCCCGGAGAGGTCGGCTTGTACTTGCGAATCGGCATGAGACTTAGCCTTGATCAGTGGATCGAACGGGGGAGCCCGTCAGATCACGTCGATCGTGTCGCCCTCCTTCAGCGTGACCATGGCCTTCTTCCAGTCGGGCTTCTGGCCCTTGACGTAACCGCGGCGGCGGACCTTGCCCTTCACACCGGCGGTGTTGACCGACTCGACCTTCACCTCGAACAGGGTCTCGATCGCGTGGCGGATCTCGATCTTGTTCGCGTCCGTGGGGACGCGGAAGTGATAGGCGTTGCGGAGATGTGTGTCCGTGGTCGCCTTCTCGGTGACGTGGGACTGCTTGATGATCTGGTAGTAGCGATCGAGGTGCTGGCTCACGACTCGCCTCCGTTGTTGGACGCGTCGGCGGACTTGCCAACCCGTGCGCTCAGGTGGTCGAGCGCGCCTTGCTCCGCGATGATCGTCCCGCCGTTCACGACGTCGTAGGCGCAGAGCTCAGCGGCGGTGCGGACCTCGACCCGGGGGAAGTTGCGGAACGACTTGTAGAGGTTCTCGTTGCGGTCGGCGATGACGACGCAGGCCCGGTGGGTCGCATCCAGGTCACCGAGGACCTTGCGAGCGGAGCGGGAGGAGGGCTCGGCCCAGTCCCCGAGGTCCGCGATGACCAGCTCGCCGTCGGCGATCTTGCCCGCAATGGCGCTGCGAAGCGCCACGCGACGGGCCTTGGTCGGCATGTGGTAGCTGTAGTCACGGGGCTTCGGCCCGAAGACCGTGCCGCCGCCGCGCCAGATGGGCGACTTGACGTCACCGGCCCGCGCGCGGCCCGTGTGCTTCTGCTTGTAGGGCTTCTTGTTGGTGCCCTTGACCTCACTGCGCCCCTTGGTGGAGGCGGTGCCCTGCCGCTGGTTCGCCATGTGCATGACGACCGCGTCCTTCAGGGTGCGGTAGAGGACCTTCTCGCCGAATGGCGCGACGTCCAGTTCAACCTCGCCGACGCTGCCGGCCTTGTAGCTTTTGACCTTCATCGGGGGCTCACTTCTTCACGCCCGTGCGGGCGGTCTGGACCTGGACGAAGCTGCCGTTGTGGCCCGGCACCGACCCCTTGATGAGGAGCAGGTTCCGATCCGCGTCGACGCGCATGATCTCGAGGTTCTTCACGGTCTTGCGCGAGGCGCCGTAGTGGCCGCTCATGCGCTTGCCCTTGAAGACGCGGCCCGGGTACGCCGAGCAGCCGATCGAGCCAGGGGCCCGATAGTTCATGGAGCCGTGGGTCTTCGGACCGCGGGCGAATCCGTGGCGCTTGATGGTGCCAGCGAAGCCGCGCCCCTTGGTGGTGCCGACGACGTCGACCAGGGCCCCGGCCTCGAACACCTCGACGGTGATCGTCTGGCCGACCTCGTGCTCGGAGGGGCCGTTGAGCCGCTCCTCGCGCAGGAAGCGCTTGGGGGCCGTACCGATAGCCTTGGCGGCCTCGCGCTGCGGCTTGTTCGAGACCTTGTCCCGAACGTCCTCGTAACCGAGTTGGATGGCTGAGTAGCCGTCCTTCTCTTCAGTGCGCAGCTGCATGACCGTGCAAGGCCCCGCCTCGACCACGGTCACCGGGGTGACCGTGCCGTCGTCGGCGAAGAGCTGCGTCATGCCTCTCTTGCGTCCCAGAAGAAGCGTCATGTCTTCGTGAGAAAGGGTTGATGGAAGCCGGTTCGACCTGAAAGCGCTGCCCCGGAGTGATTCCGGGCCAGGCGCAACGCCAGGCCACGCGGCGGAGATGGATACGTTGGAAAGAGCGAGCTCGTGCCCCCACCCAGGAAGGGAGGAGCGGGTGAGCCCGTTGGGATCAGGCCTTGATGCGGATGTCGACACCCGCGGGCATGTTGAGCGACGACAGGGAGTCGACGGTCTGGGCGGTGGACTCCGAGATGAAGATCAGCCGCTTGTGGGTGCGGATCTCGAACTGCTCGCGGGACTTCTTGTCGATGAACGGCGAGCGAAGCACGGTGTACTTCTCGATCCGCGTGGGCAGCGGGATGGGACCCTGAACGCGGGCACCAGTACGCTTCGCCGTCTCCACGATCTCGGCGCTCGACTGGTCGAGGGCCTCGTGGTCGTAGGCTTCCATGCGGATTTGAATGCGGTCGCTCATGCTTGGTTCGAGCTCGTTGGCGTCCTGGGGCCCATCGAGGGGTCCAGGGGCGGCGGTGAGATCGGGCCGAAGGTCCGGCTCGGGTGACTGGGGGGGGTATTTGGGGCCGTCCCGGGGGCTCGATGGCGCGCTTTCGGCGGCACCGATAGGGACGACACAAAAAGGTCTCGACCCGGCAGGAGGAGGCCCTGGGAAGCGAACCGCACCATGTGGGTCGCTGCTCCAAGGATCCTGCCTTTCGGGCAAGGGGCAAAGAAGGTACGGCGGGCCCTACCTGCGGTCAACGCTGGACGGGAAAAACCTCTGGACCTTGCAAGGCCCCCCCCAACAGGGCGCCAGCAGGCGCGGAACTCCGCTCGAGGCCCCGACCCCGGAGGCTCAGCCCCCCACCGAGGGCCGGAACCCCACCGGACGCAGGCTGAAGGTCGCCCGGCCCTTCGAGAGCGACCGCAGGGTGGTCGAATAGCCGATCAGCTCCCTCAGGGGCGCGATTCCGGCGATTCGACGGCCCACCGTCCCGGTGGCCTGAACCTCCTCCATGGCCGCGTGACGGCTGTTCAGGTCCCCGATCACGCCCCCGGCGACCTCGGCCGGGGCGTCCACCACGAAGGCCATCCAGGGCTCCAGCGCAGCCACCCCGCCCTCGGACGCCGCTGCCCGCAGGGCGGACCGCAGGGCGGCCACCGCGGCCTGCCCCCAGGCGGCCTCCACCAGGTGCTCCGAGGTGGATCGGGCGGCCTCGACCACCAGCCGCGCCCCGCAGACGGGGTGCCCCGCAAGGGGGCCGCCGGTGCCCGCCTCGGCGAGGAGCGCGGCGGACACCGCCCCGAAGACCGCGGCGGGCACATCCGCCCCCTCGCCCTCGGCGACCACCTCCACCGCGGCGGCGGGATCGCCGGTGGGCTCCAGCCGGAGCTCGACCACGGCGTCCACGCGGCCATCCTCCAGCTGGCGGTCCACCTCCCCGGAGCCCCCGGCGGACGCCCGCACGCTCTCGAGGCTCGCCACCTGGGGAGCCCCCACCCGCGGGTCCACGCCGAACTCGGCCCTGAGCCGGGCGAGGGCGACCTCGAGGTGTAGCTCCCCCATCCCCTCCAGCCCCCACTGTCCTGTGCCCGGATCCTCATGGGCGCGCAGCGAGGGGTCCTCCCTCACCAGCTGCATCAAGGCCGCGCCGAGCACCTCGCGCTCCTCATCCCGCGAGGGCTCGAGCAGGACCGCCATCACCGCTTTGGGGGTGCGCGGCGGCTCAAGGCGGTACGCCTGCCCCTCCATCGAGAGGGTGTCCCCGCAACCGGTCGCCGTCAGCCCTGCCAGGGCGACCACATCCCCGGCCTCCGCCGATGCGAGCTCGTCCACCGCGTCCGCGTGGATCCGGAGGACCGACTCGACCTCCTCCATCCGGCCGGTCCGGCCGTTCCAGAGCCGGCTCCCCGGCTGCACCTGGCCCCGGTAGATCCGCGCGAAGGCGAGGTCCAGCCGGCCCGCTCGGCGACGCCGCGAGTGGACCTTGAAGACGAGCGCCAGGGGCTCTTCGGGGTCGGCGTGGTAGAGGGCGGGGTCCCCCATGGGCGCGCCGCTGCGGGCGTCGAAGAGCTCCGGCGTGGGGCGCTCCCCGGGCGAGGGGAGCAACCGCAGGACGCCGTCCAAGAGGAGCGGGACCCCGTGTCCCCGCAGCGCCGCCCCGCAGAAGAGCGGCACCGCGCGTCGCGACCGGGTGGCCCTCCCCAGCGCTTCCGTCAGGAGCTCCACCGTCGGCTCCTCCCCGCCGCAGAGCACCTGGAAGACCTCGTCATCGAGGTCCCCGATGGCGTCCACGAGCTCGGCGCGCAGGACCCCGACCTCATCCTCGATCGCGCCGGGGATCGGGACCTCCACTCGTCGGCCATCCGCCTCGACGCGGTGCGCCACTCTCCGCAGCAGGTCCACGACGCCCGACAGCGGCACGTCCTCGTCTCCGCCGCCGATGGGATACGCCACCACGAGCGGGCGGACCCCGAGCTTGGCCTCGATGGACTCGGCGCAGCCGAGCACGTCGGCCCCTGGACGCTCACACTTGTTCACGAAGGCCAGCGCCGGGAGGCCACGCCGCTCGACCTGCCGCCAGACGGTCTCGGTCTGCGGCTCCACCCCGCGGGTGGCGTCCACGACGACGATCGCCCCGTCGAGGACTCTCATGCAGCGCTCCACCTCCACGGTGAAGTCCACATGGCCCGGCGTGTCCACGAGGTTGATCTCCGCCCCCTCCCAGCTGACCCGGGTGGCGGCGGCGGTGATCGTGATGCCCCGCTCCCGCTCCTCGGCCATCCAGTCCATGACGGAGGTCCCCTCGTCCACGCGCCCCACCCGCGCCTCGCGGCCGCACAGGTGGAGGATCCGCTCCGTCAGGGTCGTCTTGCCGGCGTCGATGTGCGCGCAGATCCCCACGTTGCGGAGCGTGCGGGCGGGGCCAGCGCCGGGGTCGGCCTGGCCCGCAGGCTGATCAGAGGGATCCATGGAGAGGCGGGCATCGTAGCGCCCGACCCCGGCCGAATCCCGCGCCCTCGCCCGGCCCTAGAGCGCCCCTCCCTGGAGCGCCTCGGCGTTCGCCTCGAGGAACTCGTCCTTCCAGCGGTACTGATCCAGGAGGTGGTCGACCCCCTCGTGCCCGAGGAGGACCAGGGCTGCGTAGAGCGCCTCCACCGAGGCGAGGCCCTCGGAGGGGTCGTCGAAGTCCCGTGATCGCCGGGGATAGGCCGTCTTGAGGTGCGGGAGCCGCCTCCTGCGGGGTGTGCCGACGACGGTGGCCGACAGCTTGGGGAGGCGCCGCCAGGAGGAGTCCAGGACCAGGAGCGGCAGCCCTCGATCGTCGGCCGAGATCGGCTCGGCCGCGGGGTCCAGCAGGACGCGCCCCCCCGCCTCCACGGTGCGGTCGGCGCGATACTCCTGGAACTCGATCCCAGGCGTCCCCCGCAGCGGGATGAGCGAGCACTTCTTCGCTGACTCGCGGGGGTCGCGGAGGATGAGGACGTCGAGGGGGCCGGGCATGGGGAAGACGATACCGCGGGGCGGCCCAGGCTTCACGGAGGGCGCGCGCGGCGCCCCGAAACGCAGAGAGGCCGCGGCGTGAGCCGCGGCCTCTCGAGGATGCGCTCGGCCCGAGCGGGCCACGTGCGCGATCAGCGAGCGAAGTGGGCGTAGGCCTTGTTGGCCTCGGCCATCTTGTGGATGTTCTCCTTCCAGGTCACCGACGCGCCGGTGCCGTTGTGAGCGTCCACGAGTTCCTCGGCGAGGCGAAGGTGCATGGGCTTGCCCTTCTTCTTGCGGGAGTTGTCCACCAGCCAGCGAATGGCGAGCGACTGCTGGCGCGCCTTCTTGACCTCACGGGGAACCTGGTAGTTGGCACCGCCGACCCGCTTGGAGCGGACCTCGACACCCGGCTTCGCGTTCTCCACGGCCTGGGTGAGGATGGCGACCTGCTTCTCCTCGTTGGTCTCTCCCTCGACGTCGGGGAGCTTCGTCAGCGCCACATCAAGGGCGTTGTAGAGGATGGACTGCGCGGTGCTCTTCTTGCCGTCCTGCATCACCTGGTTGATGACCTTGGAGGCGAGCAGCGAGCCGAGCTTGGGGTCCGGCTTCACGAAGTGAGCCGTCGACTTGAAGTTACGGGGCATGGTGGTCTCTGTTCTCTGGATCGATGGAGGGAAGCGGTCGGAGCGGGCGGGCGGTGCCTGGACGTGACGCGATGAACACGGCCGCTGGCAGCGGCGCCGTCAGCTCCGGGGGGGCATCACTTCTTGGGCTTCTTCGACCCGTACTTGGAACGGCTCTGGGAGCGGCCGTCGACGCCGGAGGTGTCGAGCGTTCCGCGGAGGATGTGATAGCGGACACCGGGGAGGTCACGGACGCGACCACCGCGGACGAGCACGACGGAGTGCTCCTGGAGGTTGTGACCCTCGCCGGGGATGTAGGCGGTGATCTCCTTGCCGTTGGACAGGCGAACACGCGCGATCTTTCGGAGCGCGGAGTTCGGCTTCTTCGGCGTCTGGGTCTTCACCTGAAGGCAGACACCCCGCTTGTGCGGGCAGGAGTCAAGGACCGGGGACTTGGAGCGCTTGATCGGCGTCTTGCGTCCCTTTCGGATGAGCTGGTTGATTGTGGGCATCGCGTGGTGTGGGTGATGTGCCGACCTTTGGGTCTCGGCGGGGGGCGCCGGGAGGGCGCGACCGATCTGGTCGGCAGATCGGCGCAACAGTGTACGGGGGAGATTTCGGGGGTCAAGGCCCGTCCGGTCCCAGCCCTCCCCCACCCGGCAGACCGGGCTCGAGGGGGGCATGGGAGCGGGAGGGGCCGATCAGGCCTGGGCGGCCGTGGGCTCGCCGCCCTCCTCTTCAGCCTGGGGACCGGACTCGGCCGGCGCGGCCTCAGCGGCGGCGGGGGCCTCCGGAGCGGGGGCCGCTGCGTCGCCGGAGAGCATCGCGGGGTCCACGCCGAGGGCTGCGGCCGCGGCGTCCACCGAGAGCATCTCGTCCATGGCGTCGTCCATGCCGGCGCTGCCGAAGGACACGGCTCCGGTGCCGGTGCCGATCTCGCCGAAGTCGATGTTCTTCTTCACGCGGGTCCGGTAGTGGTCGCGGAAGCCAGTTCCCGTCGGGACCATGTGCCCGAGGATGACGTTCTCCTTGAGCCCGACGAGCATGTCGCGCTTGCCGGCGATCGCCGCCTCGGTCAGCACCTTGGTGGTCTCCTGGAAGGAGGCCGCGGAGATGAACGAGTCCGAGGAGAGCGAGGCCTTGGTGATCCCGAGCAGCAGCGTCTGACCGGTCGCCGGCTTGCGGCGGTCCTTGCGCAGACGCTCGTTCTCGCGACGGAAGCGATACTTGTCGACCACGGCCCCGGGGAGGAACTCGGAGTCGCCCGGCTCGTTCACCTGAACCTTGCGCATCATCTGCGAGAGGATCGTCTCGATGTGCTTGTCGTCGATGGTCACCGACTGCGAGCGATAGACGTTCTGCACCTCGCCGAGCAGGTACTCCTGGACGTTCTCCTCGCCGTTGATGCGGAGGATGTCCTCGGGGTACAGCGGCCCGTCAACGAGCGGCTCGCCGGCGCGCACCTCGTCGCCCTTGTGGACGCGCAGGTGCTTGCCCTGGGGCACGGAGTGCTCGTGCTCCTCGATGACCTCGCCGTTCGCGCCGAGCGCACGCACGATGACCGTGCGTTTGCCGCGCTTGCGGTCGCCGAGCTCCACGATGCCGTCGATCTCGCTCATGATGGCGGGGTCCTTCGGGCGTCGCGCCTCGAAGAGCTCCGTCACCCGCGGCAGACCACCGGTGATGTCCTGGGTACCCGTGGCCTCACGCGAGGACTTGGCGAGGAGCTCGCCGCGGCCGATCTTCTGGCCGTCGTCGATCTCGATGTAGGCCTTCTCCGGGATCGGGTAGACCGCGAGGGGCTCGCCCTTGGCGTTCTCGATCACGAGCTGCGGGTGGAGGTCACCCTTGTGCTCGGTCACCTGGCGGCGCGCTGCCTTGCGGCGGGCGTCACGCTCGATCTTGAGCGTCTTGCCCTCCACGAGGTCCTCGTACCGGACCTTGCCGTCGAACTCGGTGATGATCGGCACGTGGTGCGGGTCCCAGGTACACAGGGACGCTCCCGCCTCGGCCGTCTTGCCCTCCTCGATGAGGATGGTGGCGCCCGTCGGGATCGAGTAGCGGTCGATCTCGCGGTCCTTCTCGTCGAGCAGCAGGACCTCGCCGTTCCGGTTCAGGACGATGGTCTCACCGGCCTTGTTCGTCACGGCCCGCAGGTTCTGGTACTGGACCTTGCCGGCGCGCTTGAGCTTGATCTCGCTGTCCTCGATGGATCGCGAGGCCGTGCCGCCAATGTGGAACGTCCGCATCGTCAGCTGGGTTCCCGGCTCACCGATCGACTGGGCGGCGATGATGCCGACCGCGAGGCCGCGCTCCACCAGCTGGTTGCGGGCGAGGTCCATGCCGTAGCACCGCGCGCACACGCCGAGGGGCGCCTCGCAGGTGAGCGGGCTCCGGACCCGGATCTTCTCGTACCCGTGGGCCTCGATCGCCGCCGCGATGTCCTCGGTGATCGGCTCGTGCTCACGCACGAGGATCTCCTCGGTGATCGGGTCGACGATGGTGTCCCGGGCGATCCGACCGCGGATTCCGTCGGCGAGGCTCACGGCGACCCGGTCGCCCTTGAACACCACCGACTTGGTCACGCTACCCATGGTCCCGCAGTCGTCCTGCGTGATCACGACGTTCTGCGCGACGTCCGTCAGCTTCCGCGTCAGGTAGCCAGCGTCCGCGGTCTTGAGCGCGGTGTCCGCCAGACCCTTCCGAGCGCCGTGGGTGGACGAGAAGTACTCGAGCACCTTCAGGCCTTCGCGGAAGTTGGCCTTGATGGGCGTCTCGATGATCTTGCCTGACGGCTTCGCCATCAGGCCCCGCATGCCGCCCAGCTGGCGGATCTGGTCCACCGAGCCACGGGCGCCGGAGGTGACCATGCAGAAGATCGGGTTGACGTAGCCGGACTCCGTGTCGAAGTCGACGGAGAGGAGCTGCATCAGCACCGTCCCCATCTTCTCCCGGGCCTCGGTCCAGAGGTCGATGATCTTCAGGTAGCGCTCACCGTCGGTGATCTCACCCTTGTTGTAGCTGGCCTCGATCTTGTCGATCTCCGCCTGCGACTCATCGAGCATGGACTGCTTCGTGTCCGGGATCCGGACGTCGTCCTTGCCGAAGGAGAGGCCCGCGCGGGTCGAGGACTTGAACCCGAGGCTCTTGAGGTCGTCGAGGAGGCGCAGCGTCGCGTCACGACCCAGGAGGTGATAGCAGTCGCTGATCAGCGCCTGGATCCCCTTCTTGTTGAGGTCGTAGTTATAGAAGGGCATGCCCTCCGGGAGGATGTCGTTGAAGATCACGCGACCGATGGTGGTCATCGCGAACTCCGTCGCTCCCGTCGGGGCGCCGTTCTCGTCGAGGACGGCGACGCGGCCGTGCTCGTCCACGGGCACCGGCTCCTTGTCGCGGCCGAACTTGACGCTGCTCCCCGCGGGGAACCGCAGGCGCACGGCCTTGTGGGTCCGCGCGTGGCCGTGGCCGTAGGCCAGGAAGAGCTCCGCCGTGGACCCGAAGGTCGGGAGCGACTCGGGGACGCTCGGCGGATTCATCATCAGGTAGAAGATCCCGAGGACCATGTCCTGGGACGGCGAGATGATCGGCGAGCCGTTGGCGGGCGAGAAGACGTTGTTGCTCGCCAGCATCAGGGTCGAGGCCTCGATCTGCGCCTCGTAGGACAGCGGCAGGTGGACGGCCATCTGGTCCCCGTCGAAGTCGGCGTTGAAGCCGCCGCAGACGAGCGGGTGGAGGCGGATCGCGTTGCCCTCGATCAGCTTCGGCTCGAACGCCTGGATCCCCATGCGGTGGAGCGTGGGCGCGCGGTTGAGCAGCACGGGGTGGTCACGGATGACCTCCTCCAGGATGTCCCACACGTCGTCGTCCCGGCGCTCGAGCATGCGCTTGGCGGACTTGATGGTGTCCGCCTGGCCGAGCTCCTTGAGGCGCCGGATGATGAAGGGCTGGAAGAGCTCGAGGGCGACCTTCTTCGGCAGACCACACTGGGTCAGGCGAAGCTCGGGGCCGACGACGATCACGGAACGCGCGGAGTAGTCCACGCGCTTCCCGAGGAGGTTCTCGCGGAAGCGGCCCTGCTTGCCCTTGATCATGTCCGTGAGGGACTTGAGCGGGCGGTTGGAGGAGCCGAGGACCGGGCGGCGGCAGCGGCCGTTGTCGAACAGCGCGTCGACGGCCTGCTGGAGCATCCGCTTCTCGTTGCGGATGATGACCTCGGGCGCGTTGAGGTCGAGCAGCTTCTTGAGACGGTTGTTCCGGTTGATGAGGCGCCGGTACAGGTCGTTCAGGTCGCTGGTGGCGAAGTTGCCCGAGTCGAGCAGGACCAGCGGGCGCAGGTCCGGCGGGATCACCGGGACCACGTCGAGGACCATCCACTCAGGGTTGTTGCCGGAGTCACGCAGCATCTCGACCGTGCCGAGGCGCTTGGTGATGTCCTTCATGCGCTGCTTGGAGCGCGTGGCCTTCAGCTCCTCTCGGAGCTCCTCGGAGACCATCCCGAGGTCGAGTGTCCGGAGGATCTTCTTGACGGCCTCCGCCCCCATGTCGGCGTCGAACTCGGCACCGTACTTGGCGCGCGCGGCGCGGAACTCCTCCTCGGTGAGGAGCTGGAACTGCTCCATGGGCGTGTCACCGGGGTCCACGACCATGTAGTCCTGGAAGTAGATGACGCGCTCGAGGTTCGAGACCTTGCAGCCGAGCAGGTTGCCGAGGCGGCTCGGCATGGCCTTGAAGAACCAGATGTGCGCGGTGGGCGCGGCCAGGTTGATGTGGCCCATCCGCTTCCGGCGGACGCGGCTGTGGGTCACCATCACGCCACACTTGTCGCAGACGATGCCCTTGTGCTTGATGCCCTTGTACTTGCCGCAGGAGCACTCCCAGTCCTTCTCCGGACCAAAAATGCGCTCGCAGAACAGCCCGTCCCGCTCGGGGCGGTACGTGCGGTAGTTGATGGTCTCGGGCTTCTTGACCTCTCCGTACGACCAGGACCGGATGTCCTCCGGAGATGCGAGCGCGATGGTCACGCTGCCGTAGTCGTTGATCCGGTTGTACTTGGCGTCTGCCAGCGTCATGGGTCGAGTCTCCAGATGGTCCGGGGTGGCCGGGGCCGTCCCTCGGGGGGTCCAGAACGCCGGGGGGCGTTCCAGGTGTGGGTGTGTTTGCGCGCAGGGGGTGCGCCGCGGGGGGGAAGGGTCAGGCCCCTCCCCCGCGGCGCGCAATGATCAGAGGACGGCCTTCTTGTGGAGCTCCATGTTGAGCCCGAGGCCGCGGATCTCGTTGGTGAGCACCTCGAAGGAGACCGGCGTCCCGGGCTCCAGGATGTTGAGGCCCTTGACCATCGACTCGTAGATCTTGGTCCGGCCGTCCACGTCGTCCGACTTGACGGTGAGCTGCTCCTGCAGGATCGCCGCCGCGCCGTACGCCTCGAGGGCCCAGACCTCCATCTCTCCGAAGCGCTGGCCGCCGAAGCGCGCCTTGCCGCCGAGGGGCTGCTGGGTGATGAGGCTGTAGGGGCCCGTGGCTCGCGCGTGCACCTTCTCATCGACGAGGTGGTGCAGCTTGAGCATGTACATGATCCCGACCGTGACGTCCTGCTCGAAGCGCTCGCCTGTGCGACCGTCGAAGAGCGTGAACTTGCCAGAGGTCGGCATGTTCGCGTCCGTGAGCATCCCTTCGATCTCAGCCTCGGAGGCCCCGTCGAAGGCGGGGCAAGCGCAGCGCACGCCGAGCTCTGCCGCAGCCATTCCCAGGTGCGTCTCGAGGATCTGACCGACGTTCATCCGCGACGGCACGCCGAGCGGGTTCAGGACGATGTCCACCGGGGTGCCGTCCTCGAGGTACGGCATGTCCTCGCGGGGGCAGATCTTGCTGATGACACCCTTGTTGCCGTGGCGGCCGGCCATCTTGTCGCCCACCGAGAGGTTCCGCTTGGTGGCGACGTAGACCTTGACCATCTCGAGCACGCCCGTGGGCAGCTCGTCGCCGCGGCTGAGGCGGTTGACGATCTTGTTCTTCTCCGCCTCCTTGTTGTCGATCTTGACCTGGAAGTCGTGGATCAACTGGAGGGCGGCGTCACGCTTGGAGCGGTCGTCGTTCTCCTCGGCCCCGGCGAGGCAGAGGATCTTGACCCGGCGCAACTCGTCGTAGGTGGACGTGTCGTCCAGCGCGAAGGGCTTGCCGGTCAGGTCGTCGTCGATGATCACGCCCAGCTTGTCCTGGACGTCCTTGAGCAGCTGCTGCGTGTAGGTACGGAGCGCGCGCAGGAACTCCTTCTCGGCGTCACGGATCACCGACAGCGCCTTGGTGCGCTCTGCGTCGGTGAGGTTGACCCGGCGGGAGAACTTGTGCGCGTCGATCACGACGCCGCGGGTGCCCGGGGGCATGGTGAGCGAGGCGTTCTTCACGTCCACCCCGGCCTTGCCGAAGATCGCGTGGAGGAGCTTCTCCTCGGGGGTCAGCTCGCTCTTGCTCTTGGGAGCCACCTTGCCGACCAGCACGTCGCCGGCCTCCACGAAGGTCCCGATGCGGACGATGCCGCCCTCGTCGAGGTTCGACAGGGCCTTCTCGCCGACGTTCGGGATGTCGCGGGTGAACTCCTCCTTGCCGAGCTTGGTCTCGCGGATCTCGACGTCGTACTCCTCGATGTGGATCGAGGTGAAGACGTCGTCCTTGACCAGGCGCTCGGAGACCAGGATGGCGTCCTCGTAGTTGAAGCCGTCCCAGGTCATGAAGGCGACCATCAGGTTCTTGCCGAGGGCGAGCTCGCCGCCCTGGGTCGAGGCGCCGTCGGCCAGGAGTTGGCCGGCCTCGACCTCGTCCCCCACCTTGACCACCGCGCGGTGGTTCTGGGTGGTGCGCTCGTTCATGCCGCGGAACTTCTGCTGGTGGTACTCGTCGTCGCCGACGATGATCACCCGGCTGTCCACGTACTCGACGGTGCCCGCGCGCTTGGCGAAGATGGGCATGTTCGAGTTCGCGGCGACCGCCTTCTCCATGCCCGTGCCGACGACCGGCACCTCGGGGATGAGGAGCGGCACCGCCTGGCGCTGCATGTTCGAGCCCATCAGCGCCCGGTTGGCGTCGTCGTGCTCGAGGAACGGGATCAGCGCCGCGGAGACGCCGATGATCTGCTTCGGGGAGACGTCGACGTAGTCGACCTCGCCCGGCGGCACCTCGACGTTGTCACCGTCCTTCCGCGCCAGGACCCGCTTGGAGAGGATCTTGTTCTTCGAGTCGAGCTCGACGTCGATGGGCGCCATGACCATGCCGGTCTCCTCGTCGGCGCGGAGGAACTCGACCTCGTCGGTGAGCACCCCCTTGACGACCTTGCGGAACGGCGTGGTGAGGAAGCCATAGTCGTCCAGGGTCGCGTACATCGCGAGCGAGGAGATCAGGCCAATGTTCGCACCCTCGGGCGTCTCGATCGGGCAGAGGCGGCCGTAGTGAGACAGGTGCACGTCGCGGACATCGAAGCCCGCGCGCTTCCGGTTGAGGCCGCCCGGGCCGAGGGCCGAGAGGCGACGCTCGTGCGTCAGCTGGCTGAGGGGGTTCGCCTGGTCGACGACCTGGCTGAGCTCGGAGCGACCGAAGAAGTAATCGACCGCGCTCGAGAAGGTCTTCGAGTTGATCAGCGTCCGCGGGGAGACCGTCTCCGGGTTCTCCAGGTTCATCCGCTCCTGGGCGGTGCGGCGGAGCTTGAGAAGACCCTTGCGGAACTCCTCACCGGCGAGCTCGGCGATCGAGCGCACTCGGCGGTTGCCGAGGTTGTCGATGTCGTCGATCTCACCGCGGCCAGCGCGCAGGTCGAGGATGTACTTGACCGAGTTGACGATGTCCTCGGGCTTGAGGACCTGGACGTCCTCGCCGATGCCCTGGTCGAACTTCCGGTTGAGGCGGAAGCGACCGACGCGGCCGAGGCGGTAGCGCTGGACGTCGAAGAACTTCTCGTGGAACAGCTCGCGGGCCTTCTCGATCTGCGGCGGGTTGCCGGGGCGCAGGCGCCCGTAGATCTTGATGAGGGCCTCCTCGTGGCTCTTCACACCCGGCTCCTCGTGGAGCGAGTTGATGATGAGCATGTCGAGGTCCTGGGGATCCGCGTCCACGACCTCGACCTCGGCGAGGTCGCCGCCGGCGATCTCGATGGCGGCCGTCTCGGGGATCGGCATGCCCGACGGCACGAGGACCTCGCCCGTCTTGAGGACGACGATGTCGCCCACCGCGATGCGGTCCGTGATCTTCTTCGCGAAGGCGTTGGCCGTCTGCGACTTGGTCTTCTTGACGACCTTCGTCGGGTAGAACTGGCGCAGGAGGGCCTGGTCCGAGCCGAGGTTCTCGTCGAGGGCCCGCAGGAAGGTGACCGCGCTGAACTTGCCGCTCTGGTCGATGCGGACGCTGAGCGCTTCCTTCTTCGTGACGTTGAGCTCAACCCACGAGCCGCGCTCGGGGATGATCCAGCACGAGTGCAGGAGGCGGTCGGTGGACGCCGCGTCGATCAGGAAGTCGACGCCGGGCGAGCGGTGGAGCTGGCTGACGATCACTCGCTCCGAGCCGTTCACAATGAACTCGCCGCCGCCGAGCATGATCGGCAGCTCGCCGAGGTAGACCTCCTCCTCCACCGGCTCGGGCTTGACCAGCCGGAGTCGGACCTTGAAGGGGTACCCGTAGGTCATCCGCAGCTTGCGGCACTCGTCGATGTCGTAGCGCGGCCTGCCCAGCTCGTAGCCGCCGTACTCGAGGCACATCGTCTTGTCGTACGAGTAGATCGGGAAGATCTCCCGGAGCAGGGCCTCGAGGCCCATGGCGTCCCGTGCACCGGAGGCAATCCCGGGAGCCAGGAAGGCCTCGTAGGCCTTGGTCTGGATCTCGACGAGATTGGGGAGCGGGACAATCTCGGACACGTTGCCGAAGTTTCGAACCTCGGCAGACTGCTCGACCATTCGGCCGTTGCGGTTAGCGATCATGAGCGGTAGCGAGTGCTGAGCGGGCGAGGCAACGACGCAAAGAGTGTGGTCTGAAGCCTGACGCCCGAACGGGCACGGAGAACGAGCGCAGCTCGGGTGGGGAGACGCTGATCGGGGGTAAGACCGTCAGGGTGCAACGTCGGGGGGAACGATGCAGGTCCGGACGGAAGCCGACCCCTCATGGAGTCGACCGACGCCGACGCCCCCCGCTCGAAGCGAAGAACGTCAGCAAGACTGGCTGTGCGGCGATCAGAGATGGCCGGCGCACAGGGGACGAGGGAGCGGCCCGTGGACGGGCACGCTGGCGGTGGAGACGAGCTTGGAGCGCGCTGGACGGGGAGCGAAGCAGCCTCGGTACCCGGGCGAGACCAGCGGCGAGGGGCCACTGGAGACGGCCGGAGTCGGCCTCAGCGGCCCAAGAGAGTAGGGGCGCTGAACACACCTGGGAAGCCCTCGGGCCCCCACTTTGCAGGGAATTCCGCCCGCGGATCGCGGGACGGGCCTCCCGACCAGGGGGAGCCGATGCGTCAGAACGCGCCTCGGCCGCCGACGTCTCGCCGCCCCCAGAGGGGCTCTACGACACGTCCGCGGCCTTGGTGGAGCCGCCCGGAAGGGCCGCTCCGGAGCCCGATCAGGCGAGCTCGACGGTGGCGCCAGCAGCCTCGAGCTGCTTCTTCATCTCCTCGGCCTCGTCCTTGGCGACCCCTTCCTTGACGGGCTTGGGGGCGCTGTCGACGATTTCCTTGGCCTCCTTGAGACCCAGGCCAGTGATGGCGCGGACCTCCTTGATGACCTGGATCTTCTTGTCGCCGGCGGCCTTCAGGACGACGTCGAATTCGGTCTTCTCCTCGGCGGCTTCGCCACCACCACCGCCACCGGGGGCGGCCATGGCAACGGCGGCGGGGGCAGCGGCGCTGACGCCCCACTTATCCTCGAGGGCCTTGACGAGCTTCGACGCCTGCAGGAGGGTCAGGCCGTCGAGCTGATCGGCGATGGTCTGGAGCTCAGCGTCGAGCTCGACGGTCGTGGTCTCTTCGGACATGGTTGAAAAGGGATCGGAGGGTAGTTCTCAGTGGTCTTGGAAAGGGTGGCCGCCACCCCCACCGCAACGGACGGTGAGGGAGCCGGAGGCCACCTGAATGAATCAGCCTTCTTCGCCGTCTCCGGCGTCGTCAGCGTGTGCCTGGATGACGCGGGCGACCGAACCGGGCACCGCGTTGATGACTGTGGCGAGGCCGCGGGCAGGACCCGAGATGACCCCGAGCAGCTGCGCGTGGAGCGTGTCACGGTCCGGGAGGTCAGCGAGCGCCTGGGCGCTGGCGGCGTCGAGGGCGTTGCCCTCGAGCATCCCGCCCTTGACGACGACCTTGCCGGCCTTCTTGAGCTCCTTGTCGGAGAACACCTTGGCCGCGTCAATGGCGGCCTCTGCGTCGCCGTAGGCGATGCCGGTGTTGCCCTTGAGAGCACCGTCGTCGGAGAAGGTGAGGTCGCGGTCGGCGAGCACCCGCTTCGCGAGCGAGTTGCGCACCATCTTGAAGCGGACGTTCTTCTCGGCGAGCTTGCCGCGGATCTCAGAGGTCTCCTCGACGGTGAGCCCGCCGAAGGAAACGAGGACCATGCCCTCTGCCTCCTTGAACTCGTCCTGCAGCTCGCGGACGACCATCTGGTTGACGATATTCGGCATGGATCAGCCTCCGTACTCGATGAAGGCGCCCGGGCTCATGGTCGTCGAGACGCTGATGCGCCGGACGAAGTTGCCCTTGACGGCAGCCGGGCGCATGCCCGACAGGTGGTTCATGAAGGCCGACAGGTTGGCGACCAGGTCCTCCGTGGAGAACGAGCGCTTACCCAGCGGCGCGTGGACGTTGCCGCCCGCGTCGGTGCGGAACTCGACCTTACCGGCCTTGAACTCCGTGACGGCCTCGCCAACGTTCGGCGTCACCGTGCCGCTCTTCGGCGAGGGCATCTTGCCCTGGGGGCCGAGGACCTTACCGAGCTTGCCGACGTGCTTCATCATGTCGGGGCTCGCGATGACGACGTCGAAGTCCATCCAGCCGCCCTGGATCTTGGCGGCCAGGTCATCGGACCCGACCTCGTCCGCGCCGGCTTCCCGGGCGGCGTCGGCCTTGTCGCCCTCGGCGAACACGACGACCTTGACGGTCTTACCGAGGCCCTTCGGGAGGGAGACGGCGCCGCGGACGAGCTGGTCGGTCTTGCGGGGGTCGATCCCGAGGCGGACGGCGACCTCGACGGTCTCGTCAAACTTGGGGGCCGGCAGGCTCTTGAGCATGTCGAACGCCTCGTTCGGCATGTACTGAGCCGAGCGGTCGATCCGCGCCGCGGCCTCGCGGTAGCGCTTGCTGTGCTTGGGCATGTTGATCAGTCCTCCACCGTGATGCCGGAGGAGCGTGCGGTGCCGGCGATGATCCGGCAGGCCTGGTCCAGGTCCCGCGCGTTGAGGTCGTTCATCTTGATCTTGGCGATCTCCTCCACCTGCTCGCGGGTCACCGACCCGACGATCTGGGTGCCAACCTCACCGGCCCCTTTCTCGACGCCGGCTGCCTTCTTGAGGAGCACGGCCGCCGGGGGCGACTTGAGGATGAAGTCGAAGGAGCGGTCCTTGTAGACGGAGATCTCGACGGGGAGGATCATCCCCATCTGGTCCCTCGTGCGGTCGTTGAACTGCTTGACGAACTCGGCGATGTTGACGCCGTGCGCGCCGAGCGCCGGGCCAATCGGCGGTGCAGGGGTCGCCTGCCCGGCGGGGCACTGGAGCTTGATCTTTCCTGTCAGTTCTTTCGCCATGTCGGTCCGTGAGTCTGGCCCCCGCTTATGAGGGCGCGGTCCGCTGTGAGCTGGTTGAGGTCGCCGCGACGATGGCCCCCCGGGGGAGGGTGTCTCGCAGAATGCGACGGGGTGTGTTTGTCGTGGAGGGGATCCTGTGGGCGCCGGCGCGAACGCCGGTCCAAGGAGAAGAGGTCAGACGCTGTCGACCTCCCAGTACTTGAGGTCGACCGGCGTGGGCCGGCCGAAGATGGTGACGATCACGCGGACCGTCCCCTTCTCGGCGTTGATCTCTTCGACCGCGCCGTCGAAGCCGTCGAACGGCCCCGTGTTGATCTTGACCCGGTCGCCCTTCTCCAGGCCGATGGTGACCTGGGGGCGGGTCTCGGAGTCGGTCATGAGCGCCAGGATCTCGGTGACCTCGGCCTCGGAAATCGACGTGGGCTCGCCGCCCGATCCGATGAAGTCACGCAGGCCGTCGATGCCGCGCAGGGTGGCGCGCGCCTTGATGACGGTGGGGTCCTCGGGGTTCTCGAGGTCGGCCTGGACCAGCAGGTAGCCGGGGTAGAGCTTCTCCTCGACGTTCCGCTTCTTGCCCTTCTTCATGTCCGTCACGATCTTGAACGGCATGAGGACCTGGGGGACGACGGAGTCGACCCCTGCGATCTTCAGGCGGTGGATCGCGTTGTCACGGATGCGCTTCTCGCGCCCCGACTGACAGCGGAGGAAGTACCACTTGAACGCCATCGGCCTCAGGCCCCCCCACCGGTGATGATCCGGGTGAAGACGTTGCCGAGCAGGTAGTCGGCGGCGGCCATGAAGCCCATCAGGAAGAGCACCACCACGATCACGACCACCGAGCCGTCGACGGTCTCGTCCACGGTCGGCCAGGTGACCTTGCGCAGTTCGGACTCGGTCTCGATGAGCAGGTCGGCGTTCTTCGGGCGCTCGAGGGAGCGGTTCAGGAACCACAGCCCGAGCAGGAAGGAAGCGACCGACGCAAAGAGCGCGATGCTGAGGGGCAGGTTCACCAGCGGGACCACAGCCCCGTCGGAGACTGCCGTCCCGATCGAGTCGGGGAACTGCCCCGTGAGCTCCGCACGCATCCGGATGCAGCCGTACGCCAGCAGCACGGCGAGCGACCAGAAGGTCGTCATTCGCGCCAGGCGTCCTTGATCCTTGCGGTAGGCCATTGGAGTCTCGGTGGGGGTCCGGAGGTGGGTGAAACGGAGGGGGTGCGTCGGGGAGTCAGCGTGAGCCCGTCGGGCTCAGAGCTTCTTCTCGCGATGCGGGGTGTGCGTGCGGCAGCGCCGGCAGTGCTTCTTCTTCTCGAGCTTGTAGGCGGCCTTCAGACGCTTGTGCGTCGTGTAGTTCCGCTCCTTGCACACGGTGCACTCGAGGAAGACGTAGCGTTCCTTGGTCTTCATTTCAGGTGGCGCTGGCTTGGGGAGTCTCGGCGGCTGCTGCGCGGTGGTGCGCTACGACCGTCGGTTGGGGGAGGTGAGGAGGCGCGGCCCTTGGGGGCGTGCACCGTCGAAGGGGGATCGCCGCCGCGGAGCCGGCGAAGGCTCCGCGGCGGCGCGGTGATCACTCGATGATCTTGGTGACGACGCCGGCACCAACGGTGCGGCCGCCCTCACGGATCGCGAAGCGGAGCTGGTCCTCCATCGCAACCGGGGTGCCGAGCGAGACGGTCAGCTTAACGTTGTCGCCAGGCATGCACATCTCGGCGCCGATGAGGTCAGCGTTGCCCGTCACGTCCGTGGTACGGAAGTAGAACTGCGGGCGGTAGCCGGAGAAGAACGGCGTGTGACGGCCACCCTCTTCCTTCGAGAGGACGTAGACCTCGCACTCGAACTTGGTGTGCGGGGTGACGGTGCCCGGCTTGGCCAGGACCATGCCGCGCTTGAGGGTCTCCTTGTCGACGCCGCGGAGGAGGACACCGACGTTCTCGCCGGCGCGCCCCTCGTCGAGGGTCTTCTGGAACATCTCGACACCGGTGCAGGTCGTGTTACCGATCTCTTCCTGCATACCGACGATCTCGAGCGCGTCGCCCGTGCGGACGATGCCGCGCTCGACCCGGCCGGTGCCGACGGTGCCGCGCCCCTTGATGGAGAACACGTCCTCGACGGGCATCAGGAAGTCCTTGTCCACGTCACGCTCGGGGAGCGGGATGTAGCTGTCGACCGCTCCCATGAGCTCGTCGATGCACTTGAACGCGTCATCGTCGGGGCCCTTGCCGTCGTTGAGGGCGTTCTCAGCGCCGAGGGCGGAGCCGCGGATGATCGGGAGATCATCGCCGGGGAACTCGTACTTGGAGAGAAGCTCGCGGATCTCCATCTCGACGAGATCGAGGAGCTCCTCGTCGTCGACCTGGTCGACCTTGTTCATGAACACCACGATGGCCGGCACGTTGACCTGACGGGCGAGCAGGATGTGCTCGCGGGTCTGGGGCATCGGGCCGTCCGCTGCGGAGACCACGAGGATCGCGCCGTCCATCTGGGCGGCACCCGTGATCATGTTCTTGACGTAGTCGGCGTGTCCGGGGCAATCGACGTGGGCGTAGTGACGCGTTTCGGTCTCATACTCGACGTGGGCCGTCGAGATGGTGATACCACGCGCCTTCTCCTCCGGCGCCTTGTCGATCATGTCGAACGCCATTGCCTTCGCGAGGCCTTTGGTGGCCTGGTGGCGGCAGATGGCGGAGGTGAGGGTGGTCTTCCCGTGGTCGACGTGACCGATGGTCCCGACGTTCACGTGGTCCTTGTTCCTCTCGAAGACTTCCTTGGCCATTTCGGGTGTCTCGTCGCTTGGGTGTCCCGTTCACCGGCTTGGGCCGGATCCTGGAGGTGGTTTGACGCTTAACCCGCTGGTGCGGGGTCAACGCCGGATCGGAGCGCCGCATACACGGCACGATCGGTGGAATCTGAAAAGAGAAGCCCCCAGCCGCGGAACGGCTGAAGGTGGATGAAGGCTGCTCGCCGTGCCCCCCCAGGTGAGGGGCAGCCCCCTTGGTGGGAGGCGACCCCGCGGCAGCCGGCTCAGGGCCGGAGGGCGGGGCGCTGGGCGAAGGCGCGGGGGTGGAGCTGCTGACGGGACTTGAACCCGTGACCTCTTCCTTACCAAGGAAGTGCTCTACCACTGAGCTACAGCAGCATTTGGCCTCGACTCGAGGGGCTCCCCCACCACGCGCTGGCGTCGCAGGAGAAGGATGGAGCGGGTGGGGGGAATCGAACCCCCGTGTGCAGCTTGGAAGGCTGCCGTTCTACCATTGAACTACACCCGCAAGGTTGGGCGCGCTGGGCGCCGGCGCCGCGCTGAGCGGGGCGAGATCCGGGGGATCTGGGGAGGTTTGCCACCAACCGCAACCGAGTCGTCCGCCGTCGATCGCGCTGCAGCCCGGGAGGACCTCCCTTCAGGAGTCGAACCCTGGAGGGTCCGCAGAGGGAGGCTGGTGGGGGAAGCAGGATTCGAACCTGCGAAGGCTGAGCCATCAGATTTACAGTCTGACCCCTTTGGCCGCTCGGGAATTCCCCCGCCCGGAATACCCGAGCCCGGTGGAGCGGCGCCGACATGCGGGCCGCACCGCAGACTGCGGGTGCGCGAACGACCGACGGGACGATCGGTCCGATCGCGTGCCCAGTCTCCCGGTGCGCGCGGCCCGATGGGACGCAGCGTCGCCGGGAATGGCACGCTCCCGTGTCATCCTCGAGTCGGTTTACGTTTTGAGTGAGCGGCCGAACCTCCGGATCGCCCATGGCGATCGGACGCTGCCGGAGTTGGTGGGGCCAGCGGCGGGACTCGAACCCGCAACCTGCTGATTACAAATCAGCTGCTCTACCAATTGAGCCACACTGGCGGTTGAGCCTGGCGGCCTCCAGCGACTCCGGTGGCTTCCTGCGTACACAGGGCCCGCCGGAGCGGCGAGTGGAGCGAGAAGGATAGGGATCGCGGTTGGGGGGTCAAGGTCCCGAGCCAGAAATCCTCGGGACCTCTTTTCAACCTTCTCGGGCCCCCTCGGGGCGGCCCAGGTCCCCGAGCTCCTCCCGGTGGTGCGCCAGGGCCGCTGCCACCTGGTCCATGGAGTCCCCGCCGTACTTCTCCAGGAAGGCCTCCGCGAGGGTCAGCGCCACCACGGCCTCCCCCACCACGGAGCAGGCCGGCACCGAGGTGACGTCGGAGCGCTGGTAGGTGGCCTCCACGGCCTCTCCGGTGTGGAGGTCCACCGAGGGCATTCCCTGGCGGATCGAGGGGATGGGCTTCATGGCGGCCCGGACCACCAGGGGCTCCCCCGTGGACATGCCGCCCTCGAGGCCCCCGGCGCGGTTGGAACTCCGCGCGAAGGCCCCTGCAGCCCCCCCGGGGACGATTCCGTCGTGCACTGCGCTGCCCCGGCGCTCGGCCACCTCCATGCCCAGGCCGAACTCCACCCCCTTGATGGCGGGGATCGAGAACAGCGCCCCACCCAACCGCGAGGTCAGCCGCTCGGGGCCGCTGGCGCAGGACCCGAGGCCCGGCGGCAAGCCCAGGGCACGCACCTCGAAGGTCCCTCCGAGGCTGTCCTTGGCCTCCCGGGCCTGATCCACCGCCTCCCGCATGGAGGCGTCTGCGGCCGGGTCCAGACTCAGGAATTCGGAGGAGGCCCGGACATCCCTCATGCGACCTTCTGCCGCACCCCACGCCCCGGGATCGCATCGCACGCCACCGAGGGCGGTCAGGAACCCGAAGACCTCCACGCCGAAGGCCTCGATGACCTGGCGGGCGATTCCAGCGGCAGCCACCCGGGCCGCGGTCTCCCGGGCGCTGGCCCGCTCGAGGACAGCCCGGGGGTCCCGGTGCCCCCACTTCTGGCAGCCCGCGAGGTCCGCGTGGCCCGGCCTGGGGTTGGTGGGCGTGGGCAGCCGCTCGATGACGGAGTCCTTGTTCTTCACCGCGAACGCGATGGGCGCCCCGATGGTCACGCCCCCCTTCCAGCCGGAGAGGATCTCCACGCGGTCGGTTTCGATCCGCATGCGCCCCCCACGGCCGTAGCCCAGCTGGCGCCGGGCGAGCTCCGCGTCCACCCGCTCCACATCGAGCCGCAGCCCCGCGGGCACGCCCTCCACGATGCCGATCAACGTCGGCCCATGGGACTCACCAGCCGTGCGCCATTGCAGTCGCGTCAACGTCGTGCTCCTCGGATCAGGGGTTGGGGCTCAGGAACCAGGGGTGATCTCGATCCACCCGTCGTCATCGTCGTCCTCGTCGGGCGCGGCACCACCCCCGGACTGGCTTTCCTCGGGCGACGCCGCCGGAGCCTTCTCCGGTCGAGGCACCTCGAAGTCCGAGGGGGCCGCCGACGCGCCACCACCGGCCGCTCCCTCCCCCAGCGCACGATCGATCGCGGCCTCGAGGTCGGTGAACTCGAAGGGCTTCGCTAGGGTCCCGACCACCTCCGGAAGCGCGGTCAGCGCGGCCTTGATGGCCGCGTCGAGGTAGCCGGAGACCACCAGCGTGCGCGGCAGGATCCCATCCGCGCGCAGCCGCGGGAGCTCCTGCACCGCCGACTCTGCGCCGAGGTCCACGTCGGACACCAGGAGGTCCGGCGCCCCTTCGGCGAGACGCTCCCGCGCCTCCACGAAGGAGCCCGCGGTGCGCACCTCGAAGCCCCGCTGGGAGAGGAACCACGTGAGCAGCTCGACGATACGAGCGTCGTTGTCCACCAGCAGGAGGCTGGCGCGCGACGCCCCGGGGGCCGCTGCCTCGATTGCCGCAGGCTCGGCCTCACCTCCCATCCGGGGCGGCTCCTCCTGCGGGGTGACCAGAGGGTCCCGCCTCACCCCGTCTCCGCTCGCCTGCCCGGCCTCATGGGAATCCATGGGGCCGAGGCTACCGAACCGGGGCCACAGGATCCCCATCCCCCGCGATCTGTCTCCTCCACGCCTCCAGGCCTTCGAGGGAGCGCACCTCACGCGTCGCCATCCGCTGCCGCTCCGCCTCCCCCGGCTCGCCGCTCGGCGGCTCGGTGCCGCGTCCATCCGGGCTCCCCCACCGGGCTCGAACCACGTTCCGGAAGGCGAGGCTCTCCTGCGGCGCTCCCCCAAGCTGCCAGTCCCGCACGGGATCTGGCCCGAGCGGAGTGACCTCGATGGCGAGGTCGAGGTGGCCCTGGCGGGCATCGTCGAACCGCGCGAAGAGCCGGTGGGGCCGATCAGGCAGCCCGACCTCGAACTGTACGGCGGGCGGGCTCGACGGGCCCGGAGCGGGGAGCGACATGACGTCGAGGAGCGCCACACCCGACATGCAGAGGGAGGTCGCGGGCCGCTCCCCTGGGAGCTCGGGGTGAGGAACGCCCCAGAAGGCCACGCGCCGCTCCGCACCCGGTCCCGTGAGGAAGCGCGCCTTCGGCTCCCCCTCCGAGTCGTCTCCCTCCAGCCAGACCACCGCAGCGGGAACGCTCAGCTCGTCGCAGCGTCGCCGGGCGGCGGCGACCTCCTCGGCGGAGCAGTTGGGGAGGTGCACGTGGGCGAAGCGCGGCGCGCCCTCGCGCGAGGCGATCCAGCCCAGGGCGTCCATCAGGCCACCGTCGCGGGGCTCGGCGTCCGCGCGTGCCCAGCCGGGGAGGCCCTCGCCACCGAAGAGGGCGCACTCGAAGCCGAGGGCAGCCTGGTGCTCGCCCAGGGTCGGCGGGCCGCCGCGCGGACGCGGCGCACCCCGACCCGCTCCAAGAGGCCATCCCATCTCGAGGGGGTGGTGCCCCGTGAGGGCGCCCGCCAGATTCCCCGGGAGGTGCGTGGAGGGCGCGATCCACAGCATCTCGGTTCCGACGTCCCGTTCGTGGCGAGGCGTGTCCTCGACGGTCACGAGGAGCCAACCCGACGAGCGGTCCAGCAGCTCCCTCGACAGGGGTGAGGGGAGCTCGGCTCCCCGCGAGAGAATCCAGCCTCCGCCGAGGATCAACACCGCCAAGAGAACGCGGGCGGGACCGCGACCTCGATCGCCGCGGAGGGCGACCGCTCCGCAGGCGAGGAGGGCGGCGCCGCCCAGGGCCGCCGCCGCATCGGACGGGCCGGCCCCACCAGCGGTGAATTGCAGGGCGAGCCCGGCCGCGGCCCCGAGCGCGCCCCCGCCGAGGGCCAGCCGGGCCGAGGGCCGCCGCGACGGGGACCGCCGCGACGATGCTCCTCCCACGGCGGCGCCGTGCTCGGGAGGATTCGGCGTCACCGGGGTCGACATGGGGCATAGCCTAGGGCCATGGGGATCCCGTCGTCCACGCGCTTCGCCGCGCCCTTCGCCGTCGCCGCGGCGCTGATGGCGTGGGTGGCACGCGTCCCCGACGTGGGCCCCTGGACCCTCGGGGAACTCGTCCCGCGCCTCGGCCCACCGACGCTCGCCGCCCTCGCGGGAGCGGCCGTCGGTGCGGCCCTCACCGCGCGGTCCCGCGACGGACGGGGCGCCGTCCTCGCCGCGCTCGTGGGCGCACTCTGCTCCCTGGCCTTCTTCCAGCTCTTCGATCTGGACGTGCCGCGGCGCCGCGGGGTGCTCATGGCCGTGGGATCCTCCGCCGTCGTCTCGGCCCTCACCGCGTGGCTCAACCGCGCCGGCGGCGTCGGCCGCGCCGCCGCGGTGGCCGTCCTCGGCCTCGTCGCGCTCGCCGGCATGGACGCCGCGGGCCGCGGACCGGTGCGGACCGGACTCCCGCCGCTGGAGGCAGCCTCGCCCTCCGCCGACGCCCCCGACATCGTCCTGCTGACCCTGGACACGACGCGATTCGACGCCGTGGGCTTCCACCAGCCCGCCGGGTCCTACGACCGCGCCCGCAGCACGACGCCGCACCTCGACGAGCTCTCCAGCTTCGGGGTGCGCTTCACCGCCGCCACGGCCCCCGCCCCCCACACGCACCCGTCGATGGCCTCGGTGCTCACCGGCCTCGACCCCGCCGTGCACGGGTCGGTGAGCGGCGCGCCGATGCTCGCCCACGGCGTCGTCACCCTCGCCGAACACCTGCGCGCCCAGGGCTACGCCACCGCGGGGTTCCTGGACAACCCCTGGCTCGGGGAGACCTTCGGCCTATCCCGGGGCTATGAGCACCTGGAGATGAACGCGCGTCCGGAGCGGGTGATCCGCTGGCTGGACGAACCCAGGGATCAGCCGATCTTCCTGCACGTGCACTTCTTCCAGCCCCACGGCCCCTACGAGCGCCGGGACGTCGAGGCCCTCGGCGGTCCCCGCGCGACGGCCGCCACCCGCGCGCGGATCGGCGACCGCTTCGACGCGAACCGGATCCGGGACGGTGAGGTGCCAGGGAGCCACGGTCTCACGCCGGAGGAGCTCGACTGGCTGCGGGAGCTCTACCACTCCGAGGTCCGAGCCATGGACGCCGACATCGGAGTGTTGCTCGAGCAGCTCACGAAGCGTCCCCGTTCCCGGCGCTCGAAGCTGATCGCGGTGGCCGCCGACCACGGGGAGGAGTTCGACGAGCGCGGGTCCCTCCACCACTCCCACACCGTGCACCAGGAGCTGGTCCACGTCCCGCTCATGATCCACGGGCCCGGCGGTCGCGCCCACGGTCCCTCCGAGGTGAACGAGCCCGTGGGGCTCGTGGATCTGGCTCCCACGATCCTCGACCTCGCCGGCCTCGCCCCGCTCCCGAACGTCGGCACGGGTGTGAGCCTGGCGCCCCTCATGGGCGCAGACCGGGACGGGGCCGCGGGGATCCCGGCGCCGCGGCTGATCGTCAGCCAGCGCGAGCGTCACGCCGGCGGTCGGCGGCTCCTCGCGGCCCGGCTCGGGTCCTGGAAGCTCCATGTGCGCACGCCGCCGGCGGAGGCCGGCGCGGCGCTGGCCCCCGACGAGGAGCTCGACCTCCTGCTCTACCGCCTCGACCTCGACCCATCCGAGTCCTCGGACGTGGCGGCCGACCACCCGGACAAGGTGCGGGAGCTCCTGGGCGCCCTCCGCCAGTGGGACACGCGGACCCGGGAGCAGGCGGGCCGGCTCGGCGGCGACACCTGCGAGGGGCCCATCCCCGCCGCCGTCGACGCCGACCTGAGGACGCTCGGCTACGGCGGCGGCCGCTGAGTCAGCGACCGCCTGGCGCGCTCACTCGCCCTCGGGTGCGGCGAGGGTGACGAGCTTGTCCCCCGCTCCCACCGCGTCGCCGGCCGAGGCGTGGAGCGTCTTGACGACCCCGTCTCCGGGCGCGCCGATCTCGTTCTGCATCTTCATGGCCTCGAGGATCAGCAGCGGCTGCCCCTCGGTGACGGCCTCGCCCGCCTGGACGAGCACCTCCACGACCACGCCGGGCATCACGGCCTTGAGCAGTCCGCCGCCCTTGTTGGCCGCCCGGGCCGCGAGGTTGGCGGCGCGCTCGCGCTCATCCTCCAGCTCACAGTCGTACCGGTGACCGGCGATGGTGATGGCGATCTCGTGGGGCCCGCCCTCGATGGACATGGCGTAGCTCTTGCCGCCGTGGATGAGGACGATCTGCCCGAGGTTGTCTGCCTCGGCGTACTCCACCTCGCACGGCTCGCCGTCCAGGTGGACGATGAGCTCGCCCAGTCGCTCGGTCAGCTCGACCTCGTGGGTGGTCTCTCCGATCTTGACGAAGGTCTTCACGGCTGCACCTCCGTGGCTGCGGCGACGCCGGCCCGGCCCACATGACCCGTGAGCTCTCCGCGCGTGCGCTGTTGCCAGCCGACGCGACCGGCGGCGCTGGGCGCCAGCGCCTTGCGGCGCGCCTGGTGATGGCGGTAGATGGCCGCCGCCACCGCGGCGAGGCCCTCGTACTCCTTGGGGGACTCGATGGTCAGCCCCTCGAGGAAGTGAGTGTCGTAGTCGCCCGAGACGAAGCGCTCGTGCATCAGGACCTGGAGCGCGGCGGGCAGGCTGGTGTGCACGCCGCCGACGTTCATCTCCCGGATGGCGCGGATCATGCGCGCGATGGCCTCCTCGCGGTCAGCACCCCAGACGATGAGCTTGCCCAGCATCGGGTCGTACTCGAGGCCGACCTCGAGACCGCGGTACATGGCGGTGTCCAGTCTCACCCAGGGGCCGCCGGGCGCCCTGAGGTTGTGGAGCACGCCCGTCGAGGGGAGGAAGCCGTTGAAGGGGTCCTCGGCGTTGATCCGCACCTCGATGGAGTGCCCGCGGATGGAGAGGTCCTCCTGGCCGTAGCCGAGGGGCTGGCCGTCGGCGATGCGCAGCTGCTCACGCACCAGGTCGACCCCCGTGATCATCTCGGTCACGGGGTGCTCGACCTGCAGGCGGGTGTTCATCTCCAGGAAGAAGAACTCGCCGCCCGACCAGAGGAACTCGACCGTGCCGGCCCCGCGGTAGTCCACGGCGTGCCCCGCGCGCAGCGCGACCTCGCCCATGGCCCGCCGCGACTCCTCGTCGAGGATGCTCGAGGGGGCCTCCTCCACGAGCTTCTGGTGGCGGCGCTGGACCGAGCACTCGCGCTCGAAGAAGTGCACGCCGTTGCCGTGGCCGTCGAACATGACCTGGACCTCCACGTGGCGCGGAGAGTCGAGGTAGCGCTCCAGGTAGACGCGGCCATCCCCGAAGGAGGCGACCGCCTCCCCCGAGGCCGTCCGGAACGCCGACGCCATCTCGCTCGGCTCGCGCACGATGCGGATGCCCTTGCCGCCGCCGCCGGCCGCCGCCTTGATCGCGATGGGGTAGCCGATGGCCTCCGCCTCGCGGGTCGCCGCCTCCACGTCGTCCACCGGATCGACGAGCCCGGGGACGCAGGGGACCCCGGCCTCCTTCATGACGCGGCGGGAGGTGATCTTGTCCCCCATCGTGGTGATCGCGCCCGCGGGCGGCCCGATCCACGCGATGCCCGCCTCCTCGACCCTGCGCGCGAACTCGGCGTTCTCGCTCAGGAACCCGTAGCCGGGGTGGATGGCCTCCGCTCCGGTCTCGCGCGCCGCCGCGAGGATCTTGTCCATATCGAGATAGCTCTCGGAGGGCAGCTTCCCGCCGAGGGGAACGGCGACGTCCGCCATGCGGGTGTGCAGCGCCCGCGCGTCCGCTTCGGAATAGACGGCGATGGACTCGAGGCCCATCTCTCGGGCGGAACGGATCACGCGCAGCGCGATCTCTCCACGGTTGGCGATGAGGATGCGTTTGAACATGCGTTCGACCCGGCGGCCAGGGGGGGGCCCGCGGCGGAGGGCCGGGGATTGTCCGCAACGGTCGCCGCTCACGCCATAGTCAAGCCGCTGCAATCCGCCGCATCAGCCCGGTGCGCCGAGGCGAAATGCTCGGCATGCGAGAGAGTGAAGAGGTGCGGACGCCCGGGTTCTCGGGTGCGATGGCGTTGATCTGGACTTGCGCGCTGGTGCTGGCGAGCTGCTCCTCGACGCGATCGGTGGACGAGGTCCTGGAGCGCACCGAGTCCGCGCCCGTCGAGCAAGGCGTCCCGGCACCGCTCCCCAAGGCCGCGCCGGCCGCCGAGCCCGCGGCCCCCTCCGAGTCCGGCGAGGTCGACGGGACCGAGTCGACTCCCGTGGGTCCCGCCGAGGCGCTCGCTACGGTGGATCCCCTGGAACTCGCCCGCCTCGCGAGCCGGCGCCTGGAGGAGTCGACGGAGATCTGCACCGCCCTGCTGCCGAGGGCCCGCGCAGAGGACGCGAGCTACGAGGATCTGATGGCCGCCTCGAGGGCGCTCATCCTCAACGCCGACCTGCGGCTCCAATCGACCCTGGCCCTGCAAGCGGATTCCGGGCCGACGCCGCCGCCGGAGGTCCTGATCGACCTGGAGGACGACGTCTCCGGGGAGCTCAAGTCGGAGATCCGCTCCCTGGCCACGGGCTCCGCCGGCTTCGCCCAGCGCGCCCTCGCCCTGCGGCCCGGCGACCCGGCGGCCGAGCTCTTCAGCACCCTCGGGACCGGGCTGCGCCTCTGGTCCCTGCCCACCCTGCAGGCCCTGGCGAGCGGGGCGGCGACCACCCTCCCCGGACAGATCAAGCGCCTCGCCGCCGCCGCCCCCGACTTCGAGGGCGCGTCTCCCCTGCGGCTCAAGGGCCGCTTCCAGTCCCGCGCGCCGTGGCCCTTCAAGGACCTCGAGGAGGGTCGGGACACCCTCGCCGCGGCCGTCGACGCCGCGCCGATCCCGCTCAACCTGCTGTTCCTCGGAGACGCGCACTGGCTGTGCGGCGAGGAGGAATCCGCCCGAGAGCGCTGGCGCCAGGCCACGTCGGCTCCGGCGGACGCGGAAACGGAGGGGGCCGCTCCCTTCATCCGATCGATCGCGCGCCGGCGACTCGAGGGCGCCGCGCTCGCCTCCGGCCGCTGAGCGCTGGCGCGAAGCTGGCCGATCAGCGGAGCCGCGGCGCGAGGGCGTTGCTGTTGTCCACGTGGAGGATGCGCGCCGCGCCCTCGCCCTGAAGCCGGTCGAGCGAGCGCTGGGCCCCGGGCAACTCCTCGACCAGTCGTTCCACCGGCCCCAGCCCCACACGCCTCCCGCGGGCCCGGCGCTCGAGCACCGCGGTCTGCGCCGAGACGAGGACCAGCGCGTCGGCCCCGGCCAGCGCGGCGCCCGCGGCTTCGGGCTCCACACCGAGGACCTCGACGGGGCTCGATCTGGCCTCCACGAGGACCGCAGCCAGCTCCTCCGCGAGTCCAGAGCGCCCCGCGAACGGCAGCCCGGTGACCACGACCCTGCGGGCCCCGTCGAGGCGCTCACCCAGGTCCCTGAGCGTCCGCGCCCGCGCCATGCAGGCGGGCACCAGCTCCTCCATCCCCGCGAGCACGGCCTCGGCCTCCACCCCGTCGTCCCCGCCCCCGCAGTACCCCCTGGGGATGTGCACGTGGGGCAGCCCGTTGGCCCACGCGGCGTCGCGGTCCCCCGCGCGGTCCCCCACCATCACGGCGCTGCGGGTCCCGAAGGTGTGCAGGAGGTCCTCGACCATGTCCGCCTTGTCACGGACCCCAGGCGAAGCGAGGCAGCGCCCCTCCTCGATCCACCGCTCCAGCCCGGCGCGGGTCAACATCAGCTCGAGGTACTCGGGCGCACAGTTGGAGGCGATCCCGAGGCGCACCCCGCGGGCGGCCAGCTCCGTGAGGGTCTCCTCGACCCCCGCGAGCAGCGTCGCCCCGTGCCGGTCCAGCTGGGCGTGCCCCGCCTCCGCGCACGCCGTGAGCAGGGCCGAGCGGGACGCCCCGTCGAGGTCTCCAAAGGCCGCCTCGAAGGCCTGCTCGAGGGGCAGACCGACCATGGCCATCCACTCGGCGGCCCCCGGGACCGGGCGGGAGATCCCCCGCTCCCGGAACACCCGCAGGGTCGCCACCCTGGCGACGTCCGGCCAGAAGCTGTCGGTGGCCACGAGGGTGCCGTCGAGGTCGAACAGCACGGCGTCGAAGGGAAATCCGCTCACGGGGGCGCATGGTAGAGGGCTCGCCCCCCGGTACGATCCCGACATGGCTCTTTGTGCCCCCACCCTCGCCGCGCTGCTCCTCCTGCTCCAGGCCTCGCCCCCCGGCGCCCCGGCCGCCTCCCTCGACCCCGCCCCGGCGGGGAGCCGATCAAGGGAGATCCAGTCGACGGGATCCCAGCCAATGGAATCCCAGCCAACGGAATCCCTGTCAACGGAATCCCTGTCAACGGGGACCGAGCCAGCGCTGGACACGCTCCCCGCCGCGGACCTCGACGCCCTCCTCGGAGGGCTCACGCGGTCCCCCCGGGTGGTGGGCACTGGCGGCCATGACCGCGGGCTCGCCCTCATCGAGGCCGCGCTCCGGGCGGCCAGCCTCCGGCCCGTGCGGGTCGAGGTGGAGGCGACGCGGGCCATCCCGACGCGCTCGGACGTCCTCCTCTTCGAGGACTCCCTCGCGACCGCGGCCTTCGCCGGGCTCAAGGAGCGCTGGAACCCCGAGGCCGCAGCCCCCTCCCCGCTGCCCGCCGCCTTCGCGTGGAACCCCTCCACGGCGGAGGCCCGGGGAGCCGTGGTCGACCTGGGCGCCGGGCTCCCCGCAGACTTCGCGGAGGCCGAGAAGATGCGCCTCTCCCTCGAGGGCACGATCGCGCTCGTGACCGTCCCGGCGACGCCGGCGAACCGCAAGGCTTCGATCCGGTCGATCGCCGCAGAGGCCGCCACCCACGGCTGCGTCGGCGTCCTCGTGGCCCCGCTTCGCCCCGGGCTGGCCCGCGACGACTTTGTGCTCGCCGACATCCGCCCGGCGCACGGCCGGACCTCCGAGGAGACCCGGCTGCCCGTCCCCTGCGCCCCGATCCGGAGCGCAGAGGCGGACCTCATCCGGGCGCGCCTCAAGGTCCGGAGGATCCGCGGCGCGAACGGTCGAGCGACCTCCGTCCGGGTGGGACCGGGGCCGGTCGAGGCGGGCGTGAACATCGAGTGCCCGGTGACCACCGTCCGCGCCGAGGCCCTTCAGCTGGAGGTCCCCGCCGCGCGAGCGGGCGCGTTCCACCTGGTCTCCACCGACCACCGACCGGACCTCGCCCTGGGCGGGGCCCCTGCCATCGCCGTCGCCGTCGGCGCGGCGGCCGCGCTCGGCCCTGCCGGAGAAGGCAGCACCGCGACCCTGTGGTTCGCGCCCCGCCGCGCCGCGCTCCCCGCCGAACACGGTCCGGTGTTCCAGCTGGACGCCGTCTTGGCCCCGCGCCCTGGCACGCCCTTGATGGCGCGCCTCGGCCCCCTGGGCCCCTCGCGCCTCGCCCCCCTCCTCGACGAGTCCAGCGCCCAGCTCGACGCCCGCCTCGCGGGTCAGCTCCAGCCACGGATGGCCGCCGCGGTGGACTGGGTCAGCTACGGCCTTCGGGGCAAGGACGAGCCGCGCAGGGCCGCGGGGGCGCAGGCCGCCCGGGCACTCGAGCGCCTCCTGGCACCGCTGCCGAGCGAACGCTGACACGTTGGTCATCCTGGCGCGCTTCTTCCGCCGCTTCTTGCGGTACCGCGGCCCCTTGCTCATGGGGCTCGTGTGCATCCCGCTCGCGCAGCTGGCGGACGTGGCCATCACGTTGCTCGTGGGCGACGCCCTCGACAAGGCCAAGGACGCCTCAGACGCCGAGTGGATCGGCCACGTGCTCACATGGATGGCGGTCTACGCCGTCGGGCACAGCGTGCTCCGCTTCTATCAGCGCTGGTTGATCGTCGTGGTCTCCCGGCGAGTGGAGGTCGACCTCAAGCGGGAGCTGCTCAACAAGCTCACCTCGCTCCCCTTCGCGTTCCACGACCGCAGCCGCTCGGGGGACGTGGTGTCCCGGCTCACGAGTGACGTGGAGGCCGTGCGCATGACCCTCGGCCCCGGGCTCATGTACACCCTGGGCGCGGTGGTGATCGTGCCCATCAGCCTGGTGATCCTCTTCACCATCAAGCCGGCCCTGGCCCTCGCGATGGTGCTGCCCATGGTCGGCATGGGGGTCACCATGAAGCTGCTCACCGGTCGGCTGCACTCCTTCTCCGTCGCGGTCCAGGAGTCCATCGCGAGCATCAGCCACCGGGCCCAGGAGAACTTCGGGGGCATCCGGGTCGTGAAGGGCTATGCGCGCGAGGACCAACAGGCCCGGCTCTTCGAGGCCACCAGCGCCGAGAACCGCGACAACCAGGTGGAGCTCGGCAAGGCGCGCGGGCTCACCCACGCCGCGGTCAACGCCTCCTTCGACATGACCTTCGCGGTCATCCTGCTCATCGGCGGGCTGGCGGCCGTCGACCGCACCCTGCCCATCGGGGACCTCTTCAAGTTCATCGACCTCACCATGAAGGTCTTCTGGCCGCTGATCGCCATCGGCTGGGTCCTGGGCATGCTGCCCCGCGCCATCGCCAGCGCCGAGCGGGTCCAGGAGCTCCTCGACGAGGAGAACCCCATCGAGGATGGCGCCGCCCCGGTGACCGCCGCCGACGTGCGGGGCAGCCTCGAGTTCGAGGGCGTCGGCTTCACCTACGAGCGGGGCACGGAGCCCGCGCTCAAGGGCGTTCGCTTCGAGGCCCCTGCGGGATCAACCGTTGGCGTCGTCGGCCCCACCGGCGCGGGCAAGTCGACCCTGCTCAACCTCGTGGGCCGGCTCTTCGAGGCGGACGAAGGTGAGATCCGGCTGGACGGGACGCCCATCCGGGAGCTCCCCGTGGCCACCCTGCGGGGCGCGATCGGCTACGTCCCCCAGGACTCGTTCCTCTTCAGCGAGCCCTACGCGGACAACATCCGCTTCGGCGCCGACGAGCCCCTCGATGACGCCGCGGTCGAGGCGCTCATCGAGCGGGTCTCCATGAAGGAGGAGGTGGCCGAGTTCCCCGAGGGCATGGCGACCCTCGTTGGCGAGCGCGGCGTCACCCTCTCAGGTGGCCAGCGCCAGCGGACCTGCATCGCCCGCGCCCTGGCGCGAGACCCGCGGATCCTGATCCTGGACGACTGCCTCTCGGCGGTGGACACGGAGACCGAGAAGGCCCTGCTCGGCAGCCTCCGCAGCGCCGGGAGCGGCCGAACCGTCCTGGTCGCAGCCCACCGCCTCAGCTCGGTGCGCGACGCCGACCTCATCGTGGTGCTGGAGCCCGAGGGGTCCGTGGAGACCACCGGCACCCACGACGAGCTCCTGGCGCGCGAGGGCTGGTACCGGACCACCTGGGAGCAGCAGCAGCGCACGGAGTCCCTCTCGGCCGAGGTCGAGAGCGAGATCGGGAGGGCCTCATGAGCGTCAGCGAGGTCGACCCCAATGAGCTCGTGGCCTCCAGGGCCTGGGACAGCTCCCTGTTCCGGCGCCTGCTCGAGTTCATCCGCCCCCACCGCAGGCTCTTCCTCGCGAGCTTCGGCGTGCTCCTCTGCCTGTTCGCGGGCGAGCTCTTCGGGACGTGGATCTGGCGGGGCGCCATCGACGGGCCCGTCGCGGAGGCCGCGGGCGCCGAGGACCGCTCCCCCTACGTCCGCGAGCTGCTCGGGTGGGTCGGGCTCTACCTCGGGCTCGTGGTCTTCATGACGGGGCTCCGCTACCTGGAGACCTCCGTCCTGACCCGAACCGGCCAGGCGGTGGTCCACGACCTCCGCGCGCGGGTGTTCCGCCACCTGCAGCACCTCGACCTCGGCTTCTTCGACCGCCGCCCCACCGGCGCCCTCGTGACGCGGGTCACCACGGACATCGAGAACCTCTCCGAGATGTTCACCTCCGGCGTGGTGGTGCTCTTCTTCGACGCGCTCAAGGTCACGGTGGTCCTGGCGATCCTGTTCTCCATCAACGCCCAGCTCGCGCTGATCACGCTGCTGACCACGCCGCTGCTGATCGGCGTGTCCCTCGGCTTCCGGGGCGGGGCGCGGCGCGCGCACCGCGAGGTCCGCGCGCGCCTGGCCCGGCTGAACGGTTACCTCCAGGAGGTGCTGAACGGGATCCGGGTGGTCCAGGTCTTCCGCCGCGAGGAGCGCGTCGCCGGTCGCTTCAACGAGGCCCTCGACCGCTACTTCGAGGCCAACCAGCGGACGATCTTCCTCTTCGCCCTCTTCTACCCCGCCATGTCCCTGGCGGTGTACGTCATCCAGGGCGCCGCCCTGTGGGCCGGGGTCGTGGCCATCACCGGCGAGGCGCTCTCCTACGGCGCCTTCGTCCAGTTCTGGCTGCTGCTCAACATGCTCGTCCGGCCCATCCGGGAACTGGGCGAGCGCTACAACGTCCTGCAGAGCGCCTTCGCCTCCGCGGAGCGCATCTTCCAGGTGCTGGACACCGCCCCCTCCGTGGCCACCGCCGCGGCCCCCCAGGCGCTGCCCGATGCCGGAGGTCAGCCCCCCTCCATCCGCTTCGAGGACGTGGAGTTCGAGTACGTCGAGGGCTCGCCCATCCTCAAGGGGGTCTCCTTCGAGGTCCCGCGCGGGAAGACGGTCGCGGTGGTCGGCGCCACCGGCGCCGGCAAGTCCACCCTCGTCAACCTGCTCCTGCGCTTCTACGACCCCCAGGCGGGGCGGATCACCCTGGACGACGTGGGCATCCAGGACCTCCCGCTCGAGACCCTGCGCACGCGCTTCGGGCTCGTGCTGCAGGAGGACTTCCTCTTCGCCGGGTCGGTCCGGGACAACCTCGTCATGGAGCGAGGGGGCGTGACGGACGCGTCCCTCGCCGAGGCGCTCGCGGCTTCCCAGGCGCGGGACCTCGTGCAGCGGCTGGACGGAGGCCTCGACGCGGAGGTCGCCGAGCGCGGGGCGACGTTCTCCACCGGCGAGCGTCAGCTCCTCGCGATCACCCGCGCCCTCGCGGCGCGACCCGACATCGTCGTGCTCGACGAGGCCACCGCCGCGGTGGACAGCGGCACCGAGCACCGCATCGAGCGCGCGACGCGGGCCCTCCTCGAGGGCCGCAGCGCCCTGGTCATTGCTCACCGCCTCTCCACCATCCGTGACGCGGATGAGATCCTCGTGATGGCCCGCGGCGAGATCCGCGAGCGCGGAACCCACGACGAGCTGCTGGCGCGCGGGGGCCTGTACGCCAAGCTCCACGCCCTCCAGTTCGAGGAGCCCGCGGCCTGAGGTCACACGGAGAGAGCCCCGGGAGCGCGACGGCTCCCGGGGCTCTCCCGGCGGCGATGGCGAGGGGGGCTCGCCCGGAGCTCAGAGGGCGCGATACTCCGCGATGGCGCCGCGCAGCTCCTGGCTGTCAGGGCCCACGTTGGACTTGAAGAACCGCGCCTGGCTGCCGTCCTTCGAGACGACGAACTTGCAGAAGTTCCAGCCCGGACGCTCACCGGTCATCCCGGCGAGGCCGTCGAAGATGGGGCTGTCCCCCTCCTTCGTCCCGGTCTTGGCGAGCATCGGGAAGGTGACGCCGTAGTTCTCCTGGCAGAAAGCCTGGATCTCCGCCGCGGAGCCGGGCTCCTGCCGACCGAAGTCGTTGCTGGGGATCCCCACGACCGTGAAGTCGTCCCCACCGAGCTCCTCCTGGAGCTCCTGGAGGCCGGCGTACTGGCCGGTGTAGCCGCACTTGCTCGCGACGTTGACGAAGACGGTGACCTTGCCCTGCAGGGCAGCGAGCGGCATCGCCTCGCCGCCCAGGGCGGTGGCGTCGAGGGCGTAGAGGCCCGTGGGCGCCGAGGGAGCGGCGGCGGGGGCGGCGTCAGCGTCCGCCGGGGCGGCCTCGGGCGAGGTCGCAGCGGCCGCCCCGACTTCAGTCGAAGCAGGCGCGCTCCCCTGGGTACCGGACGCGGCGTCGGTGGTGCTGCCGCAGGCCGCGAGGGTCGCGAGAATCGGGAGGGTGAGGAGGTGTGCAGTGCGCATGGGAGGGTCCTGGGGATGATCTGGTGTCCGTGTCAGCGGCCTGTTCGGCCCGTAGCCGCGACCGGATGCCCCAGGAACGGAAGTCTCGACGCCCCGGCGCTCCTCCCCAAGGAAAGTGGCCGCGACCCTCCCGGGACGCGGCCACTTGCCGGACGCATGGGCGGGGATCAGCCGATCCACTCGTCGAGCAACAACAGCTGCTCCTTGCTGTCGGAGCCGATGGCCTTGGCCTTGGTGGCGTACTTGACCTTGCCCTCGTCGTCGGAGAGAGGCCCGGCGCACCAGCGCGCCGCCTGGAAGTTGAGGCGGAAGGCGAGGGCGGAGTCCTTGAAGCCGAGCTCGTTCACCTGATCGAGCATCGCGAGCGCGGCCTTGGCCGAGGTGTCGTCACGGACGACGGAGAACTTGGCGTCCGCCACGTAGTCCATCATGCCCAGGTCGTTCTTCGGGTCGAGCCCCACGGCCATCTCGACGTCCGCCTCGTTGGCGAGACCGCTCTTGAGCAGCGCGAGGACGGTGCGGCCCTTCGAGCCCTTCTTGTTGTCGGCGTCCGCGGTCAGGGCGAAGCGCACGGGGGCGTCGAGGCTCGGGAGGAACGGTGCGCCTGCGGGCGCCTCCTCGTAGATCGTCACTGCGGCCAGCCAGAGCTTCCAGCGACCAGCGTCGTCGGTGGCCGCCTCGAAGTCAGAGGCGATGGTCTTGGCGGCCATGAGCTGCTCGCGCCCCTTGCGGAGCTCGGCCATGTGCTCGAGGTACTTCTCCGGGCCGCCGGCCTGGTAGCCCGTACGGCCGTAGACCTCGCCGTCCGCGGTCATCATCAGGATGGTCGGGAAGCCGCGCACGCCGTACTTGGCCTGCAGCTCCTCGTTCCGCTCGGGGTTCGGGACCTTCGCCTTGATCTCCTCCGCGCGGGGGAAGTCGAGGGCCACGAGGATGTAGTCCTTCTGCGCGCCCTCCATCCAGATGTCGTGCTGGAAGACCTCGTCATGAAGCTTGATGCACCAGCCGCACCAGTCCGAACCGGTGAAGTCGACGAGGAGGTCCTTGCCCTGCTCCTTCGCGGCCGCGGCGGCGGCGTCGAAGTCGTCGAACCAGGTCTGGTCCGCGTGGACAGGGGTCGAGAGGACGGCGAGGCTGCCGAGGGTGAGGGCCGCGAGGGTGTTCATCATGTGAGGGGGTGGTTCGAGAAGGGCCGACCGGGCGGGCGCAGGGTGCCGCTGAGCCAGATCGGGGCGGGCTGGAGGATGGGGCCGGGGCCGGGTTTTCTCCAGTGATGGACGCGCAGAATGCACAGTTCGAACGGATGGGGCCGCCCGCGGCGCCGTCCGCCCACGCGCTCAGCGCCGCTGGTCGAGCACGGCCCACGCCACGGCGGCCACGGCCTTGACCCGCCCGAACTCGCTGTTCGTCATGACCACCACCGCCCGCCGGCTGTCCGGGCGCACCGAGAGCAACGTCCGGGTCTTGGGCTGGGAGCCCGTGTGGCGGATGACGCGCTCCCCTGCAGCGGAGGAGACCCCAAACCCGAGCCCGTAGGAGGTGCGCTTGCCGCTGGCGAGCTGCTGCGGGGTCCACATCCGGTCCAGCGTCGCCCGCGGGAGCAGGGCCTCCCCCATCAGGCCACGGGCGAAGCGCGCGAGGTCGCCGACCGTCGAGATGAACCCGCCGCCGGCGAGCTTCCAGCTCACGTCGCGATCCACCGAGGGCACGACCACGCCGGCCACGCGCCGGTACCCGCGCGCCCGCCCCGGGATCTCGACCCACTGGTAGTCCGGCTGGAGCGAGGCCATACCCAGGGGGGCGGCGATGGACCCTGCGACCTGTTCATGGAGCGGCGCCTTGCCCGCCCGGGCCACGGCGGCGCCGAGCAGCATGTAGCCGTGGGTCGAGTACGAGTAGCGGGTCCCCGGCTGCGCGACGAGGGGCGACTCCTTGAACCGGTCCAGGGCCACGACCGTGTCCTGGAAGGGGTGGGGCTCCGCGTACTCGCGCCTGGTCCGGACCACCTCCCCGTTGGAGTAGTGGACGATCCCGCCCAGGTGCCCCAGGAGCTGCCGCGCGGTCACCGGCCAGGGCTTCTCCGGGAACTCGGGGACCAGCGCGCGCACGTCCTCGTCGAGGTCCAGACCCTCGGCCTCGGAGAGCTGAACGGCACGCACCGCCACCAGCGGCTTCGAGATGGACGCCCAGCGAAACATGGTCGAGGGGCCAACCGGGGTGCCCGCCTCCCGATCGGCCTCGCCGAGGTAGAACTCCTCGATCTCGTCCCCCACCACCACGGCAACCGCGAGCCCAACGAGCCCCTGCCGCTCGAACTCCTCCTCGAGGGCCGCGTGGAGCGCCGCCTCCAGGGGGACATCGTCCGCCGTCGCCGCGTGGACTCCGTCGCTCACCGCCCCGGCGGCCGGCAAGAGCGCCGCCAGGAACCACGCAGAGAGAAGGCCGCTCATCACTCCCTCAGCTTACGACCCGGAGCGGGCCGCCGCACGTGGCTCGGGGACCGCTCAGGGCCGAGCGATCAGTCGCCGCCTTCCCTGATGCGCCGCCAGGACGCGCAGGGAGGCCGCCACGAGCCGCTCCACCGTGATCGTGGAGCGGTCCACCTCGGCGCGGTAGCTGCAGTAGTCCGGCGAGGTGCTCGCCACCTTCTCCCCCAGGCCGAAGAGGTCAATCTCCGCCGCGGAGGTCGGCGCGAAGAAGGTGACCATGGGGACCTCCATGGCGAGCCCGAGGTGGAGCGCCAGGGAGTCGCTGGTGAGCAGGAGGTCGCCGAGGCCCACGATCGCCGCGAACGTGTTGAGGTCATGGTGCGTCCCGGCGTCGACCACGCGGAGGGGCGCGTCGAGGTCGCCGAGGGCCGACACGATCGCGTCGTTACGCGCGCGCTCGGCGGGCCCCCCGAGGACGAGGAAGGTCACCTCTCGCCCGACCGCGCTGGCCAGGGCGCCCGCGTAGGCGGCGACGCGGTCCACCGGGAGCTCCTTGCTCCGCCAGCGCCCGCCGGCTCCGGTGTTCAGCCCGCACACGAGGGTGGAGTCGTCGAGCCCCTTCTCGCTGGCGAACCTCAGCGCCGCGGCGTGGGCCTCGCTGGAGAGGGAGAGCTCGGGCCGGCCGCTCTCGACCTCGAGCATCGAGGCGAAGATCTCGGGGTGGGTGCGCAGGTTCTCTCGCTTCCGCCGGTCCGCGGCCTCCTTGCCGTCCTTGCAGAGCAAGCCCATGCCGAACCACGGCTCAACGTCATCGGTGTAGGTCGGCTGCCCTTGCCCGTCGAGCGTGGCACCGGAGAGGCGCGCCGTGTCCAGGGAGGCGGCGAGGGCGCAAAGGGGCGCCTCGTCATCGAGCGAGAGGACCCAGTCCCAACGGGTCCCCGGAAGGTCGGCCCGGGCGGCCTCCATGGAGGCCGCGTCCCCGGGATCACACAGGATCACCCGGTCCACGAGCCGGTGGCGCTCCACGAGGCTCGCCGCTGCGGGGGCGACCAGCCACGTGAGCTGGAGGTCGGGGAAGCGCCGCTTGAGGCCCGGGAGCACGGAGGTCGTGCGGAGGACGTCGCCGAGCGATCCCGTTTTGATCATGAGAACCGAGGTCACGCTAGTGCTCACTTCGCCGCCCTCCCTGCCCCCGCTCAAGCCCGGCCCGGGTTTCCTGGGGAAGTTCCACAGGGAGATCCGCTCCCCCGCCCGCTCTCACCCGCCGGGGATCGCGAGGACCAGCTCGACCACGGCCCCCGGGCGGTGGCGCCGCCCCTCGAGAGCGCCTCCGCCCGCTGCCCCCGCCGGGGTCTCCACCTCGAGCACCGCCGGCAGCGGCCGACCCGCCGGGTCCAGGAGCCACGGGGCCGCGGAGGGACACGCCGCGGCCAGCGCCGCCAAGAGCTCCGGTCCAGTCCAGCCCTCAGACGGGACCGGGACCTCGATCCGGACCCCCTCCAGGGAGGAGGCGGTCTCGGGCCCGCTCCGACGGAGGCCAGGGTGCCCCGCGAGCCGCGACCCGAGCGGGCCCCGGGCGAGCACGGTGAGCGGGCTGCCGCCCGCCGCTGGATCCCCGGCGTCCCCCACCGTCGACGGGAGGCCTCCAGGGGCGAGCTCGCCTCCCCGGCGCACGGGAGGCACTGTCCCTCCGAGGTCGGCGTCCCGGGCGGCGAGGTAGGCCTCCACCGCAGCGGGGTGGCGCGCGGCCAGCTCCACGGGGACCCCCAGCTCCCCCCCCAGCAACTCCCGATGCAGCGCCAGGTGATCGGCCCCAGCGCGGAGGAACCCTGCCGCCGCAGGCACCCCGTCCGCCGCCTCGAGCCCGAGGGCCTCGGCCAGCTCGGAGAGCCCCATGATCCCATCGGCGAGGAGGCCCGCCGCCGAGAAGGAGCAGAAGCCCGACACGTCCACCGCCGCCGCGACGCACTCGTGCCAGAAGGCCAGCGTCCCCGCGTCCCGTTCGCGGTCCCCGGACCACGGCAACGGGGCCACCATCTGCTCGGCCCGCGCCCCGTCGAGGCCGAGAATGCTGAGGCTGCGCAGCGGCTCCGGCCCCCGAACGGCGAGGGCCTGCCCCACCTCTGCCGCCAGGTCACCCCTTGCGAAGGTCGCGCCGGCGGCAGAGAGCGGTCCGGGATCCATGGCCGCCGCGTGCGCCTCGCTCGCGGGATCGAGCAGGCCCGCGAAGAAGGCGTCGGGGCCCACCCCGGGATGACGGCCCATGAGCGCCGCCACCGCTCGCGCGTCGATGCCGAGATCGTTGCACCGTTCGAGGAGGTCGAGCGGGTCCCCGTGCCCCGCGAATCCCTGCAGCGCGGAGAAGCGGCCGCCCACCTTCGCGCCCCCGCGGTCCACCTCGAAGGTCCAGCCGCAAGGGGTGGGGCAACCGGCGCAGCCGTGCTTGCGCCTGGCCCCCTCCACCTCGAGGTCCGTGGCCCGACTCGCCGCCAGCTCGAGGGTCCCACCCGCAGCCCGGGTCAGGAGCCGCGGCGAGCGGACGAGCGCGGCCTCGAGGTCTCCCCCCGGGTCGCCGGCTCCGGGAGCAGCTCCGGTGGTCGATGGAGCCTCCTCCACGGTGAGCGCCACCACCCCCGCGCTGGCCAGGGCCGCCCCGAGTCCGCCCCGCCCCACCACGCTCGGCGCGGCCCCGGGATCGGCGCCGTCGTAGCTCGCCAGGTTCGCGAAGGGGAGTCCGGCCTGGGCGCCGGGGCCGGTGGCCACCGTGTGGGCGCTCGCCGATCCACGACGGAGCGCCTGCGCGCGCCCGGCGGCCCCGAGGCCCAGCAGGTCAGCGGACGCCGCCCCGAGCTCGACCGTGCCGCCGGCGAGAACCCGGACCACCCTCGGCTCCTCGGCTCGTCCGAGGAGCACCAGGGAGTCCGCGTGGGCCGCGAGCCCCCGGCCGAAGGGACCGCCCACCTGGGCCTCGGTGATCCCTGGCCGGAGCGGGGCCCGCGCGGACACCGTCGCCCGCGCCGCGGTCGGGACCCCGCGGCGGACCGCGTCGCCCACCGAGGCGACGAAGCTCGGCGCTGCGATGGCCCCGCCCGACGGGTCCGGCGCCCCGACCGGGGGAGCGGCGCCTCCGCCAGCGGAGCGGTGCGCCGCGGCGTAGAGGGCCATCGCCAGTGCCGGCCCGGAGCGACCCGCCGAGGCCTGGAGGTCTGGCGCTGCGGCGAGAGCGGCTCGGACTCCGCCGAGCCAGGCCTCGGCGCCCGCCACCCCCGCTGGGCCGAGATCCACCACGAGCACCCGCCGCCCCGACACCTCGCCGAGGACCGCGGAGCCCGCCGCGCGCGCTGCCTCTGAGGGGTGCCCATCCATCGCGAGGGAGAGGATACCCGCCTGGAGCCGCTCCCTCGCCGGGGAGCCACATCGGGGTCCTGAGGTGGGAAAGATCGGCCCGCTGGCCTACCCTCCCCCCTCGCCCCACCGCCCCCTTGCTCGAGAACCACACCATCGCGCGGATCGCCGGGATCCCCATCCGCGCCAACCTGCTCCTCGGCTACCTGCTCGCCTTCTGGGCGATCATGGGGGCGTCCCGTGGCAAGGCCGAGCTGACGTTCACCCTGATCGCGCTGTCCATGGGGCTCCTGCTGCTCCACGAGCTCGGGCACGCCCTGGCTGCTCGACGCTTCGGGCTGCAGGTGGTCGACATCGTCCTCTGGCCCCTGGGCGGGATGGCCCGCATCAGCGACTTCCCGGCCGACGCGCGCACGGAGGCCTGGGTCGCCGCGGCAGGGCCCCTGGTGAACCTGTCCCTCGCCGCCCTCGCCGCACCGCTGGTGCTGCTGACGGGGGGCTCCGGGTCGGCCTTCGAATTCAGCCCGGGCGCAGGGCTCGGGATCAGCCCCGACAGCGGGGGCGTCCTCTCCCTGTTCGTCGTGATCAACCTCGCCTTCGGCCTCATCAACCTGATCCCCGCCTTTCCCATGGACGGCGGCCGCCTGCTCCGGTCGTTCCTGGCCCGCGGCGGGCGGGACTGGGTCGCGGCCACGGATCGAGCGACCTCCGTGGGGAGCGTGATCGCCTGGGGGATGATCATCCTCTTCATCGTTCGCGGCGAGTGGCTCCTCTCGCTGCTCGGCTTCTTCATCCTCTTCTCCGGGGTGAAAGAGCGCTTCGCCGTCCGTCTTCGCCACCAGGCGGAGCAGCTCGGCGGCGGCGCAGGCCGCTTCGCTGGCTGGGAGAGCCTCCTCCGCCAGCGCGGCGCCGCGTTCCCCGGCATGGGCTTCCCCGGCGCGGGCCCCCAGGCCAGCGACGACCCCGGGCACGAGGCCCCCGCCCCCGGCTTCTCCGGTAGCGGGGACCGCCCCACGCAGGCTCCCGGCAGCTCGAGCGGCGGCGGCTTCTCCGAGGACGATGTGCGCCGCCTGGAGTCCTTCCGCGGCCGTCTCCCGCGCAAGCCCGAGGCGGATGACCTGGAGTGAGTCGATCCGATCGAGCGCCAGGCCCCGGGCGGCCATAGAGTGGTCAGCCCCTCCAGGAGGAACCCGACCATGACTGCACTCGCATCGCTACTGACCCTCGCCCTCGCCGCCGCTCCGCTCCAGCAGAGCTCCCCCATCGCCGCCCAGATGGCCGCGGCGGACGCGGCCATCGAAGCCATCCTCGCCGTTCCGGCGGGTGAGCGCACGGTGGCCAACACCCTGGTGGCCCTCGACGACACGGTGGCGCGCTTCTTCGAGACGGCGCGGATGCCCGGGTTCATGGCGGACGTGTCCCCGGACCCGGCGGAGCGCGAGGCCGGCCGCGAGGCCCAGAACGACCTCTCCAACTGGTTCAACCGGATGGGCAAGGACGAGCGCATCTTCGCGGCCCTCGAGGAGCTCGCGGCCCTGGCGCCGGAGTTCACCGCCGAGCAGCGCCGCTTCCTCGACGAGTCCGTCCGCGACTACCGCCGGTCCGGGCTCGACCTGCCGGCGGACCAGCGGGCGCGCCTGGACGAGATCGACGAGGAGCTGAACGAGCTGGGGTCCGACTTCCGCAGGAACATCGCGGACGATGAGACCGTGGTGCTGTTCGCCGAGGACGAGCTCGCGGGAGTCCCTGAGTCGTTCGTGGCCAGCCTCCCCCGGTCCGGGGAGCTGTGCATCGTCAACATGAAGGGGCCCAACCTCGGGTACATCCTCGGCTACTGCGAGAACCCGACGACCCGCAAGAAGATGGGCTGCGCAGCGGGCCTCCGGGGCGGCCAGAGGAACGTGCGCGTCCTCGAGCAGATCATCAAGCTGCGCCACGAGCGCGCCCAGCTCCTGGGCTACCCGAACACGGCGGCGTACGTCGTGGAGACCAAGATGGCCCTCGACCCCGAGACCGTCTTCGAGTTCTACGAGGACCTCCGCCCCCGGCTGCGGGTCAAGGCGGAGCAGGACTACGCCGAGTATCAGGCGGCCAAGCGCGAGCACACCGGGGACCCCGAGGCCACCCTCGAGGCCAGTGACATCTCCTTCTACTCCAACTGGCTCAAGCGCGAGAAGTACGCCGTCGACACCGAGGCCCTGCGGGACTACTTCTCCATGGCCGACGTGAAGGCCGGCATGTTCGGGGTCTACCAGGACCTCTTCGACATCACCTTCAAGGAGATCTCCGCCGCCGCCCGCCAGGAGGGCCGCCCGTTCTGGCACGAGGACGTGGAGCTCTACGCGGTCATGGACAACCAGACCGGCGAGATGCTCGGCGAGTTCTACCTCGACCTCTTCCCCCGCGATGGCAAGTACAGCCACGCGGCGCAGTTCCCGCTCCGCCTGCGGAAGGTGTGGGCCGACGGCTCGGTGACCTCTCCGATCGTCGCCCTGGTGTGCAACTTCACCAAGCCCATGGACGACCGGCCCTCGCTCCTCTCCCACGGAGAGGTCGAGACGTTCTTCCACGAGTTCGGCCACTGCCTGCACAGCATCCTGACCCGCGCGACCCTCGCCAGCTTCTCGGGCACCAACGTGGCCCGCGACTTCGTGGAGGCCCCCTCCCAGATGCTCGAGAACTGGACCTGGCAACCGGCGGTCCTGTCGCGCTTCGCGCGGCACTACGAGACCGGCGAGCCCCTGCCGGCGGCCATCATCGACGGCATGATCGCCGCCAAGAACCTGGGCTCCGGTATCAGCACCGAAGGGCAGGTCTACCTTGGGATGATGGACATGCGCTTCCACACCGACGAGGACGGGGTGGTCGACACCACCGAGGTGTGCGAGCAGACGTACCGGGACGCCAGGCTCTTCTCCCCCGCCGCGAACCTCGTGCGCCAGGCGTCCTTCGGGCACCTCGTGGGCTACGAGGCCGGCTACTACGGTTACCTCTGGTCCCTGGTCTACGCCCAGGACATGTGGAGCCGCTTCGAGGAGGCGCCCATGAACCCCGAGGTGGCCCGGGCCTATCGCCGCGCCGTGCTCGAGCCCGGCGGGACCCGGGACGCCCTGGACATGGTCCGTGACTTCCTCGGCCGGGAGCCGAACTCCGCCGCCTTCCTCAAGAGCCTGGGTCTCCAGTAGCGGCTCTGATCAGCGCGGGGCCACCCGCTCAGTCGAGCAGGTACGGGCTCACGAGGTTCCGCGTCAGCGCGACGCCGCCCGGGATCCGGAAGGCCCCCTGGAGGTGCATCTGGGTGCCCCGCAGGGCGGCGTTGCCGGGGAGCGGCAGCGCGAGGTCCATGCGCCCGTTCGCGTCGGGCAGGGCCACCTGGAACTGGAGACGATCGCGGCGCAGGAGCAGCGGACCGTCGACGCCGGGGAACTGCACGGCCTGCTCGGCTCGCGGCCCGATGAGGAACCAGCCGATGGTCGCCCCGGGTCGGCGCGCGGCCGCCCGGAGCTCTCCCCCGAGCCGCGGGGTGTCGAGGAGTTGGAGCTGGCGCTCGCCGCTGTCGAAGAGCCGCACGTCGCCGCGGGCGCTGGAGACCGAGGCGTGCACGTCCTTGGACGCGAGGGCCAGGCGCGTGCCGGTGCTATCCAGGGCGAGAGCCCGCACGCTCCCCTCGGTGTCGACCCGCAGCACAGGCCCGAAGGCCCCCATCTCGAGCAGGTAGACCTCCGGGTCGGAGCCGTTGCCCCAGGTGGCGAACGCCGCCCGGCGGTCGTCGCCCGAGAACTGGACGGCGCTCACGAGGTTCTGGGTCGCACCGGGGAGGCCGGGGAGGTCATGGCTCGCCATGGGGAACTGGAAGAGCAGGTCGAAGATTTCCAGCCTGGCGGAGCGGCCGCTGGTGTAGTCCCACCAGCCGATGGCCGCGAGGGTCCCGTCGCGGGAGAGGTCGAGGCGCGTGGGCAGCTCCGTCGCGCCGCCAGCGACGGCGCCGGTGGAGACGTAGCCGAAGCCGGGGAACTCGGTCAGCAGCCGCACGGCCGCGAAGTCTCCGTAGGCGACCGTGCCGCCGTCCATGGAGACGCCGACCGCCTGGGTGGCCAGGGACAGGGGCTGCGCGTGGACGGTGCGGCCGGTCGGGTCCAGCACGAACAGGTTCATGCCCGCCGAGACGACGATGCGCTGTCCGTCCGCCGACATGGAGAGGGCGCTGAGCCCCACGGCGGGCAGGTCGGCCCTCGCCCGCAGCGCGCCGGTGGTTCCGTCGAGCAGGTCCACCCGAACCTCGGCGGTGACGTCGTTGAAGGCGGCGGCGGCCAGGAGGTCGCCCCGGGCGTCCGTCACGAGCTTGGCTGCGCTGTTGATCCTGATCCCGAGGTCGTGGGTCCAGACCTCATCGACGGGCGCGCCGGCGGCGGCCGAGAGCGGGTCGAACCCGGTCACGAGCGGCGTCCGCCGGAAGAGCGAAGGGGTGGAGACCTGTCGCAACGCGAAGACCCGGTCCGCGCGGGCTCCCGCGGCGATCTCGGGCGCCCGGAACTGGTCGGGGAGGGGAGGCACCACGCCGCGGACCGACCCGGCTCCGCTGGAGACCGCGTCCAGGAGGAGCAGCGAGTCCTGGGCCCCACGGACAGAGCACCAGACGAAGGCCTCGTCGCCCGCGAAGGCCACCTGCTCGGGGCTCCAGTCCGAGCTGGACGGGGCCGTGAGCCAGCGCTGGGAGGCCGTGAAGGGACCCTGGGCACCCGCGGATCCAGGAAGGAGGGCGGCCAGGAGGAGCGGAGCGAGGTGAAGTCGAGACATGTGCGGACCTTCGAGAGGGATTGAGACCGCCCCCAGCGGCCTCCAATCGAAAAGTACCCCGCTCAGTGGCCCCGAGCGGGCGCCCCCGGGCCCCCACCCCCTGGGGGCGTTGCGGAGCAGAGACCCCTGCCCACGGCGTCCCGAATCTCTACACTCTTCAGCCGCCCAAACGGGCGGGGGCCCCGCACCGGGACCCGACGACCCCGCGAGGAGCACAGAGACCATGACCGAAGCCGATCTGAAACAAACCGACCTGCACGAGGTCCACGTATCGAGCGGCGCCAAGATGGTCCCCTTCGGCGGCTGGAGCATGCCGGTGCAATACGCCTCGATCCTCGACGAGGCCCGACGGGTCCGCGAGCACGTGGGGCTCTTCGACCTCGGCCACATGGGCCGCCTCGAGGTCAAGGGCCCCGACGCCGCGCGCTTCCTCGACTCCGTGGTCACCAGCTTCGTGGGCAAGATCCCCGTCGGCGCGATTCGCTACGGGCTGGTGTGCGCCGAGGACGGCGGCCCCCTGGATGACCTGCTGCTCTACAAGTCGAGCGACGAGGACGTCTTCGTCGTGGCCAACGCGTCCAACTGCGCGACGGTGCTCGCGTGGCTGAACGACCACGTGGGCTCCCACGACGTGACGATCACCGACCGCTCCGATGAGCTGGCCATGCTCGCCCTCCAGGGGCCCCGGTCCCAGGACGCGCTGCAGCCCCTCGTCGAGGGCAAGGACCTCGGCGAGATCGGCTACTACAAGTTCGCCTTCGCCACGGTGTGCGGCATCCCGGACGTCCGCATCAGCCGCACGGGGTACACGGGCGAGGACGGCTTCGAGATCTACTTCCCCTGCGCCGAGTCGGTACGGGTGTGGAACGCCCTGCTCGAGGCCGGCGCCGAGCACGGCCTGGCCCCCATCGGGCTGGGCGCCCGCGACACCCTCCGGCTCGAGGCGGGCATGCCCCTCTACGGCCACGAGATCGACCGGGAGCACAACCCCGTCGAGGCCGGGCTCAACTTCGGCATCTCCTTCAAGGAGGAGAAGGGCGACTGGGTCGGGCGCGCAGCGCTCGCCGCCATCAAGGAGGCCCCCAGGCGCAAGCTCGTGGGCATCACCACCGAGGGCAAGCGCGTCCCCCGAGAGGGCTACCTGCTCTTCGACGGCGACCGCGAGGTCGGCCACGTCTGCTCCGGCGCGGTCTCCCCCACCATCAACACGAACATCGGCTCGGCCTATCTCCCCGTGGAGCTCGCCGTCGCCGGTCAGACCATCGATATGGACATCCGCGGAAAACGCCAGCAGTGCGTGGTCTGCGACCTCCCCTTCTACTCACGCACCCGTAAGTGACCCATGCGCCCTGACGACCGCAAGTACCTCGACTCCCATGAATGGGCCAAGCTCGAGGGTGACCTCATCGTTGTCGGCATCACCGACTTCGCCGTGGAGGAGCTCTCCAACGGCAACGAGGGAGACCTCGTGTACTGTGACCTGCCCGAGGTCGGCCGCGAGGTCGAGCAGGGCGAGACCTTCGGCGAGATCGAGTCCGTCAAGGCCGTCTCCGACCTCAACGCCCCCATCGGCGGTGAGATCGTCGAGGTCAACGCCGACATGATGGAGCACCTCGAGACCCTCGCGGAGGACCCCTGGAAGAAGGGCTGGCTGATCAAGATCAAGCCGACCGACGCCAGCATGGACCACCTCCTCGACGCCGAGGCGTACGAGCAGCACATCACCGCGGACCACTGATCCCCCTCGGGGGTCCGTCTCCTTGGCGGTCTGGAACCTGATCGAGACCTGGGACGCCAGTCCCGGGTTCGCCATGGGCCTCGACGAGGCCCTGCTCCGGAGCGTCGGCCGCCCGCCGACGCTCCGGCTGTATTCGTGGGCGCCGGACGCGCTCTCCCTCGGGTACTTCCAGCGCTTCGGGGACGTACCAGCGGCCGCCGCTCACCCGCACGTGGTCCGGCGCTTGACGGGCGGCGGCGCGATCCACCACCACCCCCGGGAGCTCACATTCTCCGTCACCCTCGACGCCGATGACCCCGCCTACCGGGGCTCCGTGCCGGACTCCTACGAGCGGGCGCACGAGGCCGTGATCCGCGCCCTCTCGGCGCTGGGCGTCTCCAAGGTGCGGATGCGCCGCGCGGAGGCGGTGGGCTCCGACCTCAGGGGCACCGGCATGTGCTTCCACGAGTCCACGCCCCAGGACATCTGCTGGCGCGGCGCCGCGGGGCCCCTCGCCAAGGGGGTCGGGACGGCCCAGCGCCGGACCGCGGGTCGAATCCTCCACCACGGTTCGATCAAGCTCGGCCCCTCTCCCCTCGAGCCCGAGGTCGCCACCGTGGCTGACCAGGCCGCCGCGGTCAGCCCCGTCGAGGCCGGCCGCGCGCTGCGCGACGGGTTCGCCAGGGAGTTCGGCGTCGACCTCGAGCCTTGTGAGCCGGGCGCCGAGCTGCGGGCAGCCGCCGAGGCGATGGCGGCCCGCTACTCGGCGCCCGAGTTCGTCCACCGGGAGACCCGGCGGCAGCGCTGAACGGGCGCCCCCGCCCTCAGAGGCGAAGCTCCACGCGCCAGCTCTCCTCCTCGTTGATGAGGCCCATGGAGAAGCCGGTGATCGCGGCGCCGTTGGACATCCGAACGGGGCGCCAGGTGTCGCCCGTCGGGCGATCCGAGATCCACTCCTTCTGACCCGCACGGGCGAGCTCAGCGGAGATCGAGGCCGCGCTGGAGTCCTTCCCCAGGGGAATGACGAGGTTGGCCGCGCCACGGACGGGGAGCTCACCGGACGGACGGATCACCGTCGTGACGTCGACCCTGAGGGCTTGCTCCATCGCGCCGCCGGTGGGCGGGCGGATCGCGAGCGACGCCGGCGGCCCCTCCGCCAGGGAGATCTCAGCACGCAGCCCGCCACCGAGACGCAAGTGGACGTAATTGGCGCTCTCGACCCAGAGGTTGCCGCTGTCGGGGGTCGCCACGGTCTTGATGCCTATGGACTTCAAACGCTGCCCGACGAGGGTCGCCAGGTCGACCCCGGTGGTGCCGGGCGCGAGGTGGACGTGGAGGGTCAGGGCGTGGGGCTTCCCCGCCACGTTCGCCCCGATCTCGACCTCGACCAGCTGCCCGACGAAGTGACCGGTCTTGCGCTCCTCGTCGAAGACCGTGCGATTCACCCTGCCGCCGAAGCGGAGTTGGAGGAGCCCCTCGGCTCGAACAGCGGGCGTGAGCGCGAGGAGGCAGAGGAGGGCAGCGGCGACGGATCGAAGGCTCATGGGTCGGCTCCAGAGGTCGGGATGGGGTGACCTTTGGGACGATTCGTCAACGCCCCTCTTCCCCCCAATCCGGGAATGCGACCGCCGCTGAGCGCGCTCGCAGGCGACCTGGACCGCCACCCTCGACTGGACCCCCGGGGACAAGGGCAGGAGGGAGGTGGTTACCCCACCAGGACTCGAACCTGGAACGTCTGGACCAAAACCAGATGTGTTGCCAATTACACCATGGGGTAACGGGTCACCGGCGAGGCCCAGGGGGCGATCCGCCGGATGGCGCGAAGAGAATAGCAGCGTCTGGCTGCGATGCCAGCCCGCGTCCCGTGAGATTCCGCCCCCCTGGGGTCGCCCGCGGGCGCTCCCCTACCGGGCGCGCGCCAGGCGCAGGAGGTGAGCGAGGGCACGATTCGCCGCCCACCGGCGCACCCTGGCCCTGCCCAGGGGCGGCCAGCGGCGCTCCTCGGCCTCGATGAGGGGCGCTCCCCCTCCCGGATCACGGCTCGCGATCCCGAACCAGACCAGGCCCACAGGCTTCTCGTCCGTCCCACCCCCGGGGCCAGCAATCCCCGTCACGGAGACCGCGACCTCCGCACCGGAGCGCTCGAGGGCCCCCAGGGCCATGGCCCGCGCGCAGGCCTCGGAGACCGCGCCGTGCTCCTCGAGGACCTTCGAGGGGACCCCGAGCTCGGACCGCTTGGCCTCGTTGGCGTAGGTCACGAAGGACCGCGCGAAGACCTCGCTCACGCCCGGAGCCCCGGTCAAGGACGCCGCCACGAGGCCGCCGGTGCAGGACTCGGCGAGGCTGAAGCTGACCCCTAGCCGCTGGAGCTCTCCCCCCACGAAGGCGCCGAGGTCGTCCACCCGCTCCGCGAGGTAGCGCTCGGGGAAGAGCGCCCGCAGGGAGTCGACCCGCTCCCGGGCCATGGCCGCCGCCTGCCCCGGCGTCGCGGCCGTCGCGACCGCACGGGTCGTGAGGATCCCGTCCTTCACGGTGACCCCGACCAGGGGATTCGCGCCGCGCTCGAGCCAGGCCCCAGCGGCCTCGGCGAAGGTGCTCTCGGGGAGGTCCACGAAGGCCGCGGAGGCGCGCGCCCGATGGAGTTCGTCCGGGCGATGCTCCGCCAGCCAGGGCTCCACCTCGGCGTCGAAGACCCCCTGCAGCTCGCGGGGCGGTCCGGGGAGCACGAGGATCACGGCCCCCTGCGGGTGCTCGCAGCGGAAGCCAGGCGCGGTTCCGAAGCCGTTGGGGACCCGCGTGGCCCCCACCGGCATGAGCGCCTGGCGGCGGTTGTTCTCGAGCATCACGCGCCCGGCGCGCGTGAACCAGCCCTCGATCTCCTCGATCGCCGCCGGGCACTCCTCCAGGGGCCTCTGGACCGCGCGGGCGACCCCGTGCCGGGTGACGTCATCGAGGGTCGGCCCGAGGCCGCCGCTCACGAAGATCAGCCCGCAGCGCGCGGCCAGCGCGTCCACCGCGCTGGCGATGTGCTCCTCGTCGTCACCGACCACGATCACCCGCTCGACCCTGCGGCCGAACTCCGCCATCCGGCTCGCCAGGTAGGGTGCGTTCAGGTCCGGGTGAGCTCCGGCCATGAGCTCGTCACCCACCGAGACCACACCCACGGCAGCGGGCTCACTGCTCACGCGGCCGCCCCGCCGTCAGGGACGTCGAGGTCGGTGGACTCCGGCTCCCGCCACGCCACGCGCGCGATCCAGTAGCCGATCTCCCAGAGCACCACGGCCGGCCCGGCGAGCATGACCTGGGTGACCGGGTCCGGCGGCGTCAGGATGGCGGCCACGATCAGGGTGATGACCAGCATGTGGCCCCGGAGCTTGGCGTAGCTCTCCGGGCGAACGAGCCCGATGCGGCTGAGGGCGAACTGGAAGATCGGGAGCTGGAAGACCAGCCCGAGCGCCAGCGCGAGGCCCTTCAGGAACTGCATGTACTGGTCGAGCTCCATGGTCCGGTTGATGTTGTCGAGCCCGAGGTCCTGCCCCTGGAGAGCGTAGAGGGCAACGGGCACCAGGGAGAGGTAGCCGAAGCCCACGCCCAACACAAACAGCACCAGGCTCGCCGGGAAGTAGGTGTAGACCACCTTCTTCTCGGCCTTGTAGAGGCCCGCCGCCACGAACATCCAGATCTCCCAGAGCAGGAACGGCCCGCCGATGATGAGGGACAGCCAGAAGCAGGCCTTGAGCTTGACGAAGAACGGCCCCCCCGCCTTGAAGCTGGTGGGGCTCTGCTCCATCTCCTCGCCCGGGACCAGCCGGTCCATCGCCGGGGTGCGGAAGTAGCTGCTCCACTCGGGGGCGGGCGGAGCCAGCTGCGGGAGCGGCGCGCCCACGGTCGGGATGGCCCGGAAGGACTGGGCGCTGCTCCAGAGGGCGACGTCTGCGATGAAGGCCTCCTTCACCTGCGCCCGTCGGATAGGGACGAGCTCCGCGTTGAGGCGCTGGGCGCAGTCGACGTAGGGCTTCTGGATGAAGTGGATCACCTCGACCCGGAACGCGTAGAGGGTCGAGAACACCACCACGAGCACCACCGTCGAGCGGATCAGCCGGATGCGGAGCTCATCGAGGTGCTCCCCGAGGGTCATCCTCGTGTCCTCGACAGGGTCGTGTTCGCGCGGGTCCATGGTGGCCGTCGACGGCGTTCAGAAGGGGCCGCCCCGGGGCGGCAGATGTTCGGCTTTTGACCTCGGGAGCGCCAGATCAGGGGACGGAATAGCCGGGGCGGAAGCGCCACAGCGCGCCCCATCATGGCCCCGTCCCTGGAAACGCTCACCCTCCCCGGAACGCAGCGAGGGCCGGGGACATCTCTGCCCCCGGCCCTCGCCGATCCCTGGGTCAGGGTTCGATCAGCGCTCGAAGTACTGGAGCAGATCGCGCATGGAGACGATCGTGACGCCGAGGTCACGGGCCTCACCGTAGACCGGAAGCTGGTCGACCGGCATCGGCTCCTCGAGCGGCTCACCGTCTTCGTCGGTGAAGATCGGGCCACCGGTGATCAGGAAGTCCGTGGCGTTCGAGATGTCGCTCTGAATCTCGATCCCGATCTCGGCGAACAGGGTGCGGAGCTCGGCCTCGTTGTAGGCGCCGGAGATGTTGCCCGCGAGGACGGCGTTGCGCTGCCCCTTGGCCTCGTAGAGCGGGTTGTAGATCTGGTCTCCGACGACCACCGGCTCGAAGCGATCGGCGACGTCGTAGATGGCGACCTCGGCGAACTTGGGGCCGACGCTGGTGACGCGGCAGAGGGCCTTGGCCTTCGAGGTGTCGGCGCCCGGGCGGCCGCTGACGATCCGGAAGACCGTGCCCTCGCTGAGTCGATCCGAGGTGGAGAGGTTGATGAAGCCGACGCCGAACTCGGACATGACCGCGCTGATCTCGCCGTCCGCCTTCTCGCCGCGGCGCTTGATGTCGTTGCGGAGGGAGGTCCACTGTCCACGCTGCGCGGCGTGCTCAAGCTTGGCGGTCTCGAGGGCGCGCTCGGTGGCGCGCTTGGCGTCCTCGGCGTCGGTGACCTGCTCGGTGGTGCTGTTCAGCTGAGAGCGCAGCTTGGAGACGCTGTCCTCCAGGCGGCTGATCTCGGACGCGGCCGTCTCGGACGCGTCGCGCGCCTCCTGCTCGAGGGTCGAGATGCGCTGGTCCTTCTCGGCCTGGAGCGCGGACTTCGCGTCGCGCTCGGCGGAGACCTGACCTTCGAGCTCCTTGATGCGGGTCTCGAGCGCGCCGATCTGCGCCACCTTCGTCTGGTACGAGGCGATGGCGCTGGGGACCGCGTCCTCGAAGGTCGTCACCGGCTCCATGTTCGGGAAGTTGGCCTTCATCTCCGCCAGGGAAGCCGCAGCGGACTCCACGTTCGACGGGTTGATGGCCGGGTTCTCGCTGAAGCCGAGGAGGATCGAGCGGTCCGCGAGGTCGCGGGTGATCGTCTCCACGGACGCGAGGGACTCGGCCCTGGCGGCCTTGGCCGTGTCGAGCTCTCTCCGCACCAGCGCCTCAGCATCCTGCGCGACGTACGCGTAGAAGAGAGCCACGAGAAGGAGGACGAACATGACGATCGCCGGGGCGCCGACGCGGGCTGCGCCGCGGCGGGACGCGATCGAGGTGGGAGTGCTGGTGAGCATGGATGTTCAGCCGGAGAGGGCACCGCTTACGCGCGGTCTGGAGCACGGGACTTGGGGCCCTGCGCTGGGACCGAGCGGACAGGTGGGTCCGTCGGGGCCGGGGGGGCCCGTCGTGAATTGGGGGGATAGGGTCGCCACGGAGTCGCGGCGGTCCGAAGGTGATAACCGAGGGGGGCTCGCCGGACAAGTGTGAGCCCCCTGTAGTGTGTCGAGGAGCCACGTTTCCGGGGACCTCGCTGGCGGGTCTATTGCATCCTCCTCGGGTGGTTTCCCAAGTTCTAGGCGTCCGCGGAACCCCCGCCGCCCCCTGCGGCCTCCCCCACCTCTCCCCATGAGCGAAGTCCACCCCCCCGAGCCCCCGGAGGCGCCGCGGACCACCGTCATCGGGGTCCTGGGGGGGATCGCCTCGGGCAAGTCGACCGTGGCGAGGCTCCTGGCGGGGCCCCAGGGCGCCGTCCTGGACGCCGACCATGTGGCCCACGGGGTCCTGCAATCCGAGGAGATACGGGACCTCATCCGCGAGCGACACGGCGAGGGCGTGCTCGACGGCCGCGGGGAGGTCGATCGAGCCGCCCTCGGCGCAATCGTCTTCGCGGATCGGGACGCCCGGAAGGAGCTGGAGGGGTGGATCCACCCGAGGGTTCGTGCGACACTCCACGCGTCGTTGGAGGACGCGGCCGCTCGCGGCGTCCCCACCGTCGTGCTCGACGTCCCGCTCCTGCTGGAACATGCCGAAGAGCACGGGCTCCTGGAGCTCTGCGACCACCTCGTCTTCGTCGACGCCCCGGCCGACGCCCGCGACCAGCGGGCCGTGCGCGACCGGGGCTGGGAACCCGGAGAAGTGGTCCGCCGCGAAGCCGCCCAGATGCCGCTCTCGACCAAGCGCGACCGCGCCGACGTCGTGATCTCGAACGACGGCGACCTCGACGCGGTGACCTCGCAGGCGGAGCTGGCCCTGGCCAACCTCCGCGGCGCCTGACGCCCCCATCCCCCCGACCTCCCCTCCGCGCCCTCGAGCGCGGGAGCCATGGCTCAGCATCAGAAGAAGAAGCGCTCCTTCAAGCAGAAGAAGCAGTACTTCAAGCAGAAGCAGAACGTCCAGAAGAGCACCGGTATCTACGTCGACTTCGACGAGGTCCCCAAGGACCTCGGCGAGGAGGAGATCGACGAGCTCTACGCGGCGCTGCCGAAGACCCGGCGCAAGAAGCACCCCGAGCGTGAGTTCGTGCCGGCGCAGGGGCTCAACCTCAACGAGCTCCACGAGCTCGCGGAGGAGGAGGGCATCGAGGACTTCGTCGGGCGGAACCGCCGCGACGCCCTCTGGGAGCTCGCCCGCTTCTGGATGGACAGGCACGAGGTCCTCCTCGCCGAGGGCACCCTCGACGTGCAGGCCGGCGGGCACCACTGGCTCCGGATCAGCTCGAACGACTACATCCCGGCGATGGAGGACGTCTACGTCCCCGCCTCGCTCGTGGAGAAGCACCAGCTCGAGCGCGGCATGCTCGTGCGCGGCCGGATCCGCCCCACCGCCGAGGGTGAGAAGTTCCTCGGCATCCACACGGTGGAGGCGGTGGACGAGCACGACCCCGATGAGGTCCTCGGCAGGGCGCCCTTCAAGGAGCTGGTCCCGATCTACCCGGAGGAGCGCGTCATCCTCGAGGGCACCTCGGAGAACCCCCTCGAGATGCGCATCTGTGATCTGGTCACCCCCATCGGGCTCGGCCAGCGGGGGCTCATCGTCGCCCCGCCGCGGACCGGAAAGACCGTCCTGCTGCACATGCTGGCCAAGTCGATGGTCCACTCCCATCCGCGCGCCAAGCTCATGATCCTCCTGGTGGACGAGCGTCCCGAGGAGGTCACCGACTTCACCCGTTCGATCCACGGAGAGAACGTCGAGGTCATCAGCTCCACCTTCGACGAGCCCGCCGCCCGTCACCTCCAGGTGGCGGAGATGGTCATCGAGAAGGCCAAGTGCCTGGTGGAGGCCGGCGAGGACGTGGTCATCCTCCTGGACTCGATCACCCGCCTCGCGCGGGCCGCCAACGTCGAGGCCCCCAGCAACGGCAAGCTCCTGTCGGGTGGCCTTGAAGCCACCGCCCTCGCCTTCCCCAAGCGCTTCTTCGGCGCGGCCCGGAACATCGAGCACGGCGGCTCCCTCACGATCCTGGGCACCGCCCTGATCGAGACGGGCAGCAAGATGGACGAGGTCATCTTCGAGGAGTTCAAGGGCACGGGCAACATGGAGATCGTCCTCGACCGACGCCTCTCCGACCGGCGGATCTTCCCGGCCATCGACATCAACCGCTCGGGTACCCGGAAGGAGGAGCTCCTCTTCACCCCGGAGGAGATCGAGCGCGTCTGGATGCTCCGCAAGGTCCTCAACGAGCTCGACCCGGTGGAGGCGATGGAGATGCTCATCGCCAAGATGAGCAAGACCTCGGTCAACGCCGAGTTCCTGATGACCGTGGGCTGAGCCCTCAGCGGTCCTGAGCCCTCAGAAGTCCATGGGCGCGGCGCCGCTGAGCGTCGCGCGGGACTCGGCCATCTCGCCGAGCCTGTCCATGGCGAGGGCGATGCCCTCCAGGGTCTCCCGGTCTCCGGTCAGCCCCGCCTCCAGGGCGGTGCGCCAGAGCCCGACCAGGTGGTCCGCGGCGTCGGTGCGCGTGGCCAGGTGCTTCCATCGCAGGAGCAGCCGGTTGCGCGCCGTCACCGCCCGCGCGACGGGCGCGTCGAGGAGGTCACCGAGGCCGTCCCCGAGGTCCAGGTGAAGGGCGACCGCGTCCAGCACCGCCACCAGCCGCCTCCCGCGACGGCGGGCGCACAGGGAGAGGTCCACGTCCTCGAGGGAGGCCGGACCGAAGAGCCGGTCGAAGCCGCCGAGGTCGAGAAACTGCCCGCGGCGGACGAGCATCGCGGCAGAGGGGATGACCTCCAGGTCCACGAGCGCGTGCCCCGCCACCGGGGCAGAGGCCGACGCCTCCTCCTCTTCCCCGCGGGCGTCGCGCACGCAGATCCAGTCGTCCTCGAGCCGGACGACGCGAGCGGGCACCCGAACGGGCGCGGCGCCGGGCTCCGGGGACCGGCGGAGCGAGGGGGCGGCGGCGAAGATCGCGGGCTCCCCCTCCAGGACCTCCAGCAGGGCCGCCATGCCGGCGCCCTCCACCAGCACATCGTCGTGCAGGACGAGGAGGTGCGCGCCGCGGGCCTCCCGGGCCCCGCGCATCACCGCTGGCCCAAACCCGAGGTTGCGCTCGGTGCCAACCGTTCGAACCGCGACGCCGCGGGGCTCGCCCCCGAGGCTCGCGAGGATCTCAGGCAAGGCAGCGGTCGCCGAGCCTTCGCCCGAGTCATCGACGACGACGATCTCCGTGGAGCCGGCCCGCCCCCGGAGCGCCTCCAGCGCGACGAGCGCCTCGCAGAGCCCGGGGAGAGAGCGCCCGAGCCGGTCATGGTTGCCCAGGGTGGGCAACACGAGGGAGAGGTCGATGGAGGTGCCGGTCACGCCGTCCCCCCCTGGGCGCCGGGGCCCTCTCCGGTGGTGCCACCGGTGAGTTGCTCCTGCCTCGAGAGCTGGTCCTGCCCCGCGGGGTCGGCCTCGGTCGCCACGGCAGGTCCTGCGACCGGGTCCCCTGGCGCCGGGCGAGGGACCAGGTCCTTCCCATGCTCCAGCGCGTCGCCGACCCGCAGCAAGGGCTCCTCCTGGCAACCATCGGCCTCCCCGGCCTGGTCCCGGAGGGGCCCGCCCCGGGCGACCGCCCGGGCCATGAGCGACGCGGTGTCCTCGGACAGCCCGAAGGCCGCGCGGAGCTGCTCGAGCCCGAGCTCGACCCGCTCGAACAGGTCCCCGAGGGAAGCCTCGCCCATCCGGGCGAGCTCCGCTCCGAACTCCTGGACGTGGGGCGGCCCCGCGATCGGCCCCTGGGACGGCCTCGCCCCCAGCAGCTGCTCGTAGGTCTGGCGCCACTCCTGCGCCTCGGCGTCGAGCCCCTTGAGCGGGCCGCTCCCCGCCTCCGACACGGCCCGGTGCAGGGCGGCCTCGCGCAGCTCGCCCAGGCGCCCGGCGCGGTGCGCGATCGTGGCGAGGGCCTCGGCTAGCTGGCTCACGTCCCCCGGCTCCACGAGGGTCGAGGACGTCGGAGAGGCGAACTCCTCGATCCCCGGAATCGCCGAGGCCACCACGGGCAGCCCGACGGCCTGGGCCACCCTCACCGACGCCGGCGCGAACTGTCCCCAGCGAGCGGGGAAGACCAGCGCGTCGACACCGCCCAGGGCCCGGGGGACGTCCAGCGCTCCCCGCTTGCATTCGAACTCCACACCGAGCGCCTCGGCCCGGGTGGCGAGGGCCGCGTCCCGGAGGGGGTCGGTCGCCTCGAGGACGACCCGCAGGGAGGGCGCCTCCCGATCCGGCGAAGCGAGCAGCTCTCGCAGCGCGTCGAGGAGGACATCGAGTCCCTCGACGGGTCGGCTGCTGCCCAGGAAGAGGAGCCTTGTACGGGCCGCGTCTCCCGCCCGCTCCTCCATCCGGGCCGCCGCCGGTTCGACCCCGGGGATCCGCGGGGTGAAGGCGCGCCCGACCGTGGCGGAGAGCTGTCGCGCCAGCATCCGTGAGGCGGCGAAGCGGCGATCCACACCGGAGAGCAGCGCGCGCTTGTTCGCGCGCGCCTCCTGGATGCGCTCGTGAGCATCGGCGACCTTGTGGGCGAGCTCCGGTCGCGACGCGAGGGCGGCGCCATCCGCCTCCAGGAGCTCGCGGAGCAGGAGCCGCTCGCCAGGGTCGGCGGGGACCCCTCCGCCGCTCGGGATCGACTCGCACAGCTCGAGGGCGACCTCACCGCGGGCCTCCGCCTCGCAGTCCCCCAGCTCGAAGGGCGCGAGGTTCGGCAGCGTCAGCGTCAGCTGGTCGTGGGCCGGCCAGGGGTCGCGGGCGCAGTAGACCGTCGGGAGGCCGCGGCGACGCGCCTCCCCGAGGCTCGGCGCGCCGAAGGCTGCGATGGACTCGAAGTGGCAGACGGCGGGCCGCTCCCGATCGAGGAAGGCGCCGAAGGCCGCCGCGAGCTCCGCGGGGGACTCGGATCCATCCACCGCGACCGCCGTGACGGCGAGGGTCCCGGCCGCGTCCTTCACCGGCAAGAGGCGGCGCCGCTGCGTCAGCCGTCGCTCACCGCGCGCCTCCAGGGTGAAGACCTCCACCTCGAGTCCGGCCCGGGCGAGGGCCGAGCCCAGGCCCCGGGCGTGGGAGCTGAGATGCAGGGACGCCTCGGAGCGAAACTCATGGCAGACGAGGGCGACGCGCATGCCCCGACTATAGGGCGAAACCACCGACCCGAAAGTAGCGCCCCGGGGTCTCCCCTCTCCTCCCCTGGGCCTCCCAAGGCCAGGACATGGGCAGCCCCATCGCCCTGGCGAGGGGGCTCAGGACATGAAGGCGCCGCCGTTCATGTCCATGGTCTGCCCGGTCACGCCCTGGGCGTCGGCCGTGGTGAGCCACGCCACCAGCCCCGCCACCTCCTCGGGGCGCCCCATGCGCCCCAAAGGGACGTCCTTCATGGCGATGGCCAGGGCCTCCTCCTGGCTGATCCCCATGGCGGCCGCCATGCCGTCCAGGCCCTCCCGGGCCATGGCCGTATCCACCCAGCCGGGGGCCACGGCGTTGACCTGGATATGGAGCGGCGCCAGCTCCGCGGCGAAGGCCCGGACCAGGCCGCTCACCCCCGCCTTCGAGGCGCAGTAGCCCGTGTAGCCGGCGACTCCGATCCGGGCGAGGATCGAGGAGACCGCCACGAGGTGTCGGCGCGGGCCGCCCAGGGCGGCGTCCGGGGCCTCGGGCGCGAGGTGCTCGAGGGCCGCGCGGAAGAAGCGATAGGTGCCGCCCAGGTTGGTGCTCACCAGCTCGTCGAAGCGGTCCTCGGCGCCCTCCTCCTGGTAGCAGGGACCGTTGGGGCCGCCGACACCCGCGTTCGCGATCGCCACCTCGACCGGGCCGAAGGCGGCGGCCGCGCTGGCCACGGCGGCTCGCACGGAGCCCGGGTCCCTGAGGTCACACCCGTGGGCGCGGAGGGAGCCCGCGGAACCTGCCAGAGCCATCGTCTCCTCCAGCGCACTCACCCGGCGCCCGAGGAGCGACACGCGGGCCCCATCCGAGGCGAACCGCAGGGCGATCGCCCGACCGATCCCTGACCCGGCGCCGGTGACGACGACGTGCCGACCTGGATCGGGAGCTGCTGCGTCGGCGCTCAAAGGATCAGGAAGCGGAGGCCTCGGCCGGCGCGTGGGCCTGGTCCTCGAGCCAACGCTCCGCGTCGATCGCGGCCATGCAGCCCGACCCAGCGGCCGTGATGGCCTGACGGTAGGTGTGGTCCATGAGGTCCCCGCACGCGAAGACACCCTCCACCGAGGTGTGGGTCCCGTCGTGCACGAGCACGTACCCGTTCTCGTCGGTGTCGAGCTGGTCCTTGAAGTACTGGGAGTTCGGCACGTGACCGATGGCGACGAACACGCCCTCGGTGGCGAACTCCTTTTTCTCACCGGTCCGGGTGTCCTCCAGGATGACGGCGCGCACCTTGCCGTCGTCCCCCGCGATGATGTCGTTCACCGCCTGGTTGAGCTCCCACTCGATCTTGGGGTTGGCCCGGGCGCGGTCGAGCATGATCTGCGACGAGCGGAACTCCTCGCGGCGGTGGACCACGGTGACCTTCGAGGCGAAGCGGGTGAGGTAGTTCGCCTCCTCCATGGCGGAGTCCCCGCCCCCCACGACGATGATCTCCTTGTCGGGGAAGAAGGCGCCGTCACAGGTGGCGCACGCCGACACCCCCATGCCCATCAGCTTGGACTCGTTCTCCAGCCCGAGCAGGCGCGCCGACGCGCCCGTCGAGAGGATGATCGCGTTCGCCTTGAACTCGCCGAAGTCGCTCTTGATCGTGAAGGGGCGCTGGGAGAAGTCGAACTCGACGATCTCCTCGAACTTGATCTCGGTCCCGAAGCGCTCGGCCTGGGCCTTGAACTGCTCCATCATCTCCGGGCCCATGACCCCGTCGGGGTAGCCCGGGAAATTCTCGACGTCGGTGGTGATCGTCAGCTGGCCGCCCGGCTGCATCCCCTGAAAGAGGACCGGCTTGAGGTTGGCGCGGGCGGCGTAGATGGCGGCGGTGTAGCCGGCAGGACCGGACCCGATGATGATGACGTCGTGAACTTCGCTCATGGCTTGCGGCCGGATGGATCGCCGGCGGAGAGGGAGGCTCTCGCGTCACCGACAGGGGCGGTGAGCGAGGACTCCGGGTCGCAGGAAGTGTAGGCCCGTCCGCCCGACGCACAAGGACCGCCCTGCTCCAGGGGCTCGATGCTGGGAGTTCCTTGATGGCCGTCATAGGCTCGGGGAATGACGGGAACCCAATCATCCGCCGCGAGCGACTGGGCTGGCGCGATCTCCGAGCTCTGCGCGGAGATCCGCAGGCCCGTGCGCTCCGGGCTGGCGGAGGTCGCCGCGGGCCGCGCCTCCCTCGACTCGGTCGCCGAGGCCGTGAGCGTCGGTGCGGGCGACGTGACCTTCGCCATCGACGTGGTCGCCGAGCAGCAGGTCACCCGCTGGCTCGAGCGGGAGGGATCCCGCAGGCCCCTCTCGCTCATGACCGAGGACGCGGGCTGGCGGCACGTCGGGCCCGGTCCGGACGGCGGGCACATGGAGCTCGCAGGGTTTGACCACGGCGGCCCGCGGATCGCCCTCGACCCCATCGACGGCACGCGGAACATCATGCACGACCTCCGATCCGCGTGGATCGTGGTCTCCGCGGCCGGGCCCGGCGAGGGGGCGCCGCGCTTCGACGACGTGGAGTTCGGCGTGGTGTCCGAGATCCCCGACACCCTCGCCACCGTGGCGCGGGAGCTGAGCGCCCGTCGGGGCGGCGGCGCCTCCATGCGGGTGCTCGAGCTCGGGAGCGGCGCGGACCTGGGCCAGCGCCCGGTCGCCGCGGACGCGGTCCGGCGCCTCGACGGAGGCTACTTCCCCTGCTTCGGATTCCACCCGGCGCTACGGCCACACGCCCAGCGCCTGGGCGCTCACATCGCGCGCCGGCTCGCGACGGAGTTCGGCGTGGACGAGTCGCGCATGTTCGACGACCAGTACATCTCGAGCGGTGGACAGCTCGCCCTCCTCGCGCTCGGCCGCTATCGCTCCATCGTCGACGCCAGGGGCGAGATCGGAACACGGGTCGGCGACTCCAGGCAGACCTGCAAGCCCTACGACATGGCGGGCGCGGCGCTCGTGGCCCAGGAGGCCGGGTGCGTCGTGGTTCGCCCCGACGGGGCGCCGCTCGACTTCGAGCTCGACACCCACACGACCGTCGACTTCGCCGGCTTCCACAATCAGGAGACGGCCGACGCGATCCTCCCGGCCCTCCGCGAGGGCCTGGACGCCCTCTAGCCGATCAGCGGTCCGCCTGTTCGGCCACGACCGCCGCGAGCGCCCGGACGCGACGGGCCATCTCCCCGTAGTTCAGGAAGTACGGTCCGTCCTCCGAGGTGCGGACCTCCGGGGCCCGCTGGGCGCCGGTGTCCGAGATGACGAGCGCCGGGATCGACGCGCCCCGGAAGGGCGCCTCATCCGCCGGAGGTACGCCGGGTACCCAGGACGGCAGCGCGAAGCCGCGGGCGGGGAGGTCGGTGCTCCGGCCCCAGCTGGCGAGCAGGTCCGCGGTGGCCTGGCGCTCTCCGACCCCGCCGAAGACCCCGACCCAGTCGGCCACGTCGGGGACGGCGAGGCTCCACGGGAAGGACGCGCGGTGGGAACCGGCCACGTCCGACCAGCTCCCGAAGCTGGAGATCAACAGCGCGAGCTCGAGGTCGCCCCCGTTGGGGAGGTACTCCGCCCGGCCCTCCTCGCTGGTGAAGGACTCGAGCCACGCGGCCGCTCCCGCCGCCGGGCCGCCCCGGTGGGGCCGCTCCCCGTTGTCGAACAGGCCGAAGAGGATCGTCCGCTCGAAGCCCCTCCCCCGGAGCTCCCGCGCGACCCCCCCGAGGGCAGCCACGGCGCTGGCGGTGGCGTTGGCGCACGGGCTCTTCCCGAGGGAGTCGAAGTGCGTCCCCACGAGGATCGCGCCGGGGCCTCTCCCCCGCAGGACGCCGATGAAGTTGCGGCCCGAGACCGACCCGACGGTGTAGTCCTGCTCGACGAGGCGGAGCCCTGCCTCCGCGATCGTCGCGCGCAGGTGATCCTCGAGCGCGTCCTGACGGGGCGAGTAGCGCGAGGTCCGACGACCGACCTCGTTGCACTGGAACATCACGCTGTCCCGCAGGGCGTCCGTGAGCGGGTCACGGCTCGGCGCGTCCGTTGCGACCGCCGCCCCCGAGCGCCCCACCGGCTCCAACCCCACGGTGTGGACGACCCCCACGCCCACCAGCGCGAGACTGGACGCGGCAAGGATGAGAGGCGCGAAGCGGCGTCGCGTCGGGCCGTTGACCGAGCCGCGTCGCCGCCGCCCGCGAGAGGAGCGGTCCGACCGGCCAGGATCAACCTGCGCCGCGGAGGCCGCGAGCCGGCTCGCCGAGCTCGAGAACGGTTGCCGCTCGGGCCCCCCGAACTCCGGCGCGGATTGATCTCGGTCTGTTCCCCACATGGTCGACGCTGGGCCCTGGGCCCGCGAAGGGTGAGGTCGACCGTTCACCACGGATCGTGGAGCCCGATCGCACGAAGATGCACGAGTGCCTCCCTTTGGGCCGGGGGGCCCAATCAGAGGCCCCTGCGGGGGCGCCCCCGTCGTCGGGTGCGGACCGTGTCAGCGCCTCGGTCCCCGGGGCGCGACGCCGCCGGGGCCGAGGCTCCTGGCCCTCAGAGCACGAAGCTCGAGGAGGTCGGCGCCGCAGGCACGCGGGTCCCGAGCTGCTCGAAGAAGCTCTCGTAGAACGACCCGGGGACCGCGTCGAAGCTGGCCTCGATCGGCCCCGCGGAGTTGCCCTGCATGTTCTCGGCCTCGAGCTCCACGAGGGTGCGCGGTGCGCGCTTGTGCATGTCCACCTGGCGGACCTGCACCCCTACCCGGAGCCAGTTACGACGGAGGAGCTCCCCCTCGGATGCCCCCTCCTGCGTGCTGGCGGCCATGCCACGGTGGGCGATGATGTACGTTCGATCCTCGGCGTCTGGATAGACCTCGAAGCCCTGGTCTCGGAGAGAGGCGATCACGGCCGGCCGGACATCTTCAGAAGTCCCGACAAAGGTGCGCGCCTTGAAGCCCCGATAGGCCTCGTAGGACGTCCCGAACGGCGGCGGCGCGGTGGCGCACGACGCGAAGTACGGGAGGCCGAGGACCACCAATGAAAAGAGAGTCAGGTTGCGATTCATGTGCGGTTCCTCCGCAGGGCATCCTTGCGATCGCTGACCCCGAATGGAAGTGTCGGGTCGAATGAACGGTCGAGACTCGCAGATCGCGGAGGAGATTCCCGGGGCTGAGGCCGCGCCGGCGAGTCCCCGGAGCCCGGAGCGCGCCGCCAGCAGGGAGCTGGATGTCGTGGTCGTCGGGGGCGGGATCCAGGGGGCGGGCGCCGCCCAGGCCGTCGCCGCGGCGGGGCACAGCGTCGCGCTCCTGGAGCGCCGAGAGGCCGCGATCGGAACCTCCAGCCGCTCGAGCAAGCTCATCCACGGGGGCCTCCGCTACCTGGAGAGCCACCAGTTCCGCCTCGTCCGCGAGTCCCTCGCCGAGCGCCAGACCCTCCTGAGGATCGCGCCCCACCTCGTCCGGCTGGTGCCCTTCCATATCCCCGTCTATCGGGGCATGGGCCGCGGCCCCTGGACGATCCGAGCAGGGCTCAGCCTCTACGCCGCCCTCGGGAACCTGCGCCGAAGCGCCAGATTCGAGGCCCTCCCCCGCTCCCAGTGGGACGACCTGGACGGCCTCGCCACCGACGGCCTGCAGGCGGTCTTCCGATACCAGGACGGCCAGACGGACGACGCCGCCCTCTGCCGTGCCGTGCTGGCCTCCGCGATCGAGCTGGGCGCCTACGCCGAGATGGGCGCCGAGGTCGTCCGGATCGAGCGGCCTCCGGGCTCCCCGCGCTGGAGGGTGCACTACCGCCGCGGCGCGGACGAGGAGTCGGTCCTCGCGCGGGTGGTGATCAACGCCGCGGGCCCCTGGGTGAACAAGGTGGCGGCCCTGGCCGCTCCCGCCCCCCCCGTCCGGGAGGTCGACCTCGTCGGCGGGACCCACATCGAGCTGTCGGGGGAGCTCCGGCGGGGCATCTACTACACGGAGGCGCCCTCCGACCGCCGGGCCGTCTTCTCCATCCCGTGGCGCGGCCGCGTCATGGTGGGGACCACGGAGACGCCCTACGCCGGGGACCCCGCGGCGGTCGCCCCGACCCAGGGGGAGATCGACTACCTCCTCGGGGTTCACCGCCGCTACTTCCCTGACAGCCTCGGGGAGGTCAGCGACGCGTGGGCCGGGCTGAGGGTCCTCCCCCGCGCCAGCGGGTCCGCGTTCAGCCGCCCGCGTGACGTGACCCTCGTCACCGAGTCCGCGGGCCAACCCAGCTGGGTCAGCGTCTATGGCGGCAAGCTCACCGGCTACCGCCACACGGCGCAGCAGATCCTGGAGCAGGTCGCACCGACGCTGGGCACGGCGAAGCGCAGGGCCGACACGCGGACCCTGCGCCTTCCAGAGCTCGAACGCCCGACGGTCTGGGACTGACCCCAGCGCCGCCCGTCAACGCGTCGAGTCGCACCCGCGGCCAGGGCCCCGGGCGCGGGGCTGATCAGACGTCCGCCGCGCGGACGGTGACGTCGCAGTTGACCACCATCTGGCAGCCGAGACGCGCGCCCTCCTCGTCGGTCGCCATCTCGACCGTCTCCGCCTCCTCATCGCCAATCGGTGCGAGGGACTCGCCGCCCTCGGTGACCACCAGGGCGCAGGTGCCGCAGCTCCCGACGGTGCAGCCGAAGTCGTGCGGGAGGTCGTTCTCCTGACAGAAGTCGAGGAAGCGCGTCCCGTCAGGGACCTCGTGGGACTCACCGGTGGAGGCGAAGGTGATCTTGGGCATCGAATGGGTTCCCGGGTGGTGCGCGGCCGAGCTCGACCGCGCGATTCTTGTTCAGGAGGGCCGACCGGCGACGCGTCGGCAGAATTCAGGAAGGCCGACCGGCGTCCCGTCGGCGGTGGGACATGATGGGTCCCGAGGGCAGCCAAGAACACCCGGCGGTCCCTCAAATTCATCCGATGCTGCTCTCCCCTCCCCCGCCGCCCCGAGGCTTCCGCGGCGAAGCCGAGCGGATACCGCACCCCTCCCTCGGGACGGGCGCGCTGGTGTGGCTCGTGCGGCATGGCCGCGTCACCGCGCCCGACGTCGCCTACGGGGACAGCGACGTCCCGCTCTCGGAGGAGGGGCTGAGCCAGACCGAGGCCGTTGCCCGCTCCATGGCCTCCCAGCCGGTCGAGCATGTCCGCTCCTCACCGCTTCAGCGCGCCCGGCGCCTGGGCGAGGCCGTCGCCAGGGCAGCGGGGTCTACCCTCCAGCTCGACGACCGCCTCAAGGAGCTCCACCGAGGGGACTGGCAAGGCCTGACCCGCCTGGAGTACGCGGAGCGCTGGGCCCACGAGCGAGTGAACTACTGGGACGCTCCCCTCACCTGGCGAGCCCACGGCGGGGAGTCCGAGGAGGAGCTCGTGGCGCGAGCCTGGCCGGCCCTGGTCGAGGCGACCGAGATGGCCCGGGGTGCCGTGGGCGTGTTGACCGCCCACCGCCAGGTGATCCGCGGGCTCACGGCGGCGGCCATCGGCGTGGCGCCGGGCGCGAGCCACCGCATGGAGCTGGACCCGGCGCACGGGGTGCTCCTCCGGGACGCGGTCGGGGGTTGGATCCTGGAGCGGACCAACGCCCCTGCGCCGGGATCTCCCCACGCCGCGGAGCCGCCCGACGGCCCCCCCGAGGACGTGGTCACCCAGCTCCGCTGAGGCCCACGGCGGCCCGCAGGGGAAGGCTCAGCGGAAGGATGGACGCGCCTCGGCGCGGCTCTCCGCCAGCCCCTGCATCCCGCGGAGCGCCTGGACGCGGGCCCCCTCGTCCGCCCCGAGGCCGAAGTGCAGCCACCTCCGCTCGAGCTCGATCAGCTCCTCCCACCTCGTCCAGAACTCACTGACCTCCTCGGCGCGATCGGCGGAGGCGGACCAGCTGGACCAGGACCGCCGCGCGGGCGGCACGGCGAGGTCCGGGCGATAGACCACCGCCCTGGACTCGGGCTCGATCAAGGCGAACCCCGGGATCACCGACGGCCTCACGGGGAGGCGGTCACGGACCGGGCCGAGCTCCCCCTGCAGCAGCGGCCTCAAGGAGGCGCCGAGCATGGGGCGCTCCACCTGCGCGCCGATGAGGTCCACCAGGGTCGGCGCGAGGTCGATGGACCCGACCAGCGACTTCACCCGCTTCACGGGCGGGCGGCCCTCGGCGCCCCAGCCCAGGGCCTCGCGGAATGCGCGAGAGGGGCGAATGAGCAGCGGGACGTGGAGGTCGCCGTCCTCGGCCAGGCCCGCTCGCAGGAAGAGGCCGTGCTCCCCCAGCGAGGTCCCGAAGCTCCCCAGGATCACGACGGTGAGGTTGTCCTTGCGGCCGAAGTCCTCCACCGACGCGAGGATCCGCGCCAGGCTGGCGTCGACCGCGCGGATGCCGAGGTCATAGCGGAGCTCGTACTCCGCCATGGTCACCGAGCGGGCGCGGTTGGCCCGGGACGGAGGGAGGGTGTGGAACGCGCTCTCCACGAGTCCGAGCGGCGGGACGAAGGACAGCTCCGGACGAACGCGCCAGTTCTCGACGGCGTCCTCGACGCCGCGGATCTCGACCCTCTCATTGAACCGGTTGACCCTCCACCTGCGCTCGAGGTCATTCATCTGGAGGTAGGCGAACCAGTTCTCGTCGAGCGCGCGCCCGTTGACCCACTGGATGAAGCGCTTGCCGACGCCGAAGGCTCCCTCCTCGCGGACCTCGTCCCCGGGCTCGCCGCGGTGCTCCACGAATTCGCGGAAGCCACGGTCGAAGCCGCGCAGCTCCTTGATGTCCTCATGATCCACGAACGCGGCGGTGCTCCAGCCGAGCCCCAGGAAGTGGCGCCCGAGGAGGTGCAGCTCCGGCGGGACGAACCACCGATCCTCACCCTCTGCCCCGATGTCGCGGGCGGGGAAGTCGCCTGCCCCTTGCGGGGGCGGGGGGATCGCCACGCCCGGGTCGTCCCCGGCGAGGATGGCCACGTGGGCGCCGACCATCGAGGGAGTCACTCCCCAGGCGTTCTCGAAGACCACGCTCTCCCGCGCGAACTTCTCCAGGGACGGCGTGGTCTCCCGGTCGTACCCCGCGAGCGACGTGTGGTCCCAGCGGAGCCCGTCCACCGCGATGACGAGGACCCCCTGCCCGGTGACCTCCGCCTCCCCGGCGCGGGCGCGCTCGACGGCGGACCGGCCGTCCCCGCAGGACGCGGCGCCGCCAGCCGCCAGGAGCGCCGCCAGCAGCAGGCGCCGGGGCCGCCGGGGAGTCGTGGTCTGGGAGCAGCTCATGGAGAGGTGCCGGGAGCCATGGGCTCCCGGCCTGGGCAGGTTATCGGAGCCGCGGGCCCCGCGTCACAGACGAAGGCCGAAGAGAGCCTCCGAGGGCACCCAGCGGGCCTCGCCCCCCACCCGGACCTTGGTCCAGCCCGGGAGCTCATCCAGATAGTTCACGACGGCCCCCGCCTTCAGGGACCCCACGCGCTCGGCCCCGTCCTCGGGCGCCGCCCGCAGCTGGACCCCGGCCGGATCGATGACCATGAAGGGCTCCGAGCCGCGCTCCGATACGTGGAGCACCAGCGGCGCGAAGAGGAACGGCTGCACCAACGCCGCGGCGAGCAGCAGCCGCCGTGGCCAGCTCCCCCCACGCAGCGCCTCGAGGAGCCCGAGCCCCGCGAACAGCAGCGCCCCGAGGACCGCCAGCCACTCCGCCTCAGCGGGGGTCGTCGTCCTCGCGAGCGCCTCCAGGGACTCGACCAGACCGTCACCGGACCTGGGGCCGAGCCCCGCGTCCGCCCGGGCGAGCCCGAGGTTGAAGTTGGCGTCCTCGAGGCGCGGCGCGGCCCGCAAGGCCGCCTCGAACCACGCGACGGACCGCATGGGCTCACCGCGGGCGGCCTCGGTGACGCCGAGGTTGTAGGCGATTCGAGCCCGTTCGGCAGGGGGAGCGCCGTCGGCGCGGGCCTGCTCGAGCGCCGCGGCCCACCCGGCCACTGCACCCTCCTGGTCGCCGCTACGCCAGAGCACGCTGCCCCGGTCTGCCCCCGATTCGGCGGGCGAGGCGGCCGCGGCCCCCGGGAGGTCCTGCGCCCCCGAGGGCGAGGCCGCCAGGAGCGAGACCACCAGCATCGCCGCCAGGAGGAGTGCGCCACGGGCGGCGGCCATCGTTGTCGTCCAGTGCCGTCCCATCACAGTCCCTCCTTCACGGCTTCCTGCGCGAACACGAGGACCCCATCGGAGCCCGAGCCCCCGGATCCCTCTCCACCGAACAGCGCGCGGTCCAGCTCCCCCCGCAGCGCCGCGAAGCGCTGCTCGAGCTCGGGCGACACGTCCGTCGCGCCCGCCGCCGAGAGGCTCGACCGACCGATCCAGAACTCCGGCGAGCTCCCGCTACGGCGGGCCAGGAAGCGCTCGAGCGCGGCCGCCGAGTCCTCCGGCCCCCGGGCCGTCCGTAGCTCCCGGCGCAGGGACGAGAGCGCCGCCCGGCGCTGGCGCGCGCGGACCCCGGCGGGGTCTCCCCGCCGCCGCACGGCGCCGCGGAGCGTCGCCCAGCCAGCGATCGCCGCGGCGAGCATGAGGCCGCCGAGCAGCGGGCCGGGTCCTGGACCGGGCCCCTCACCAGCGCTCCCCTGGCGGGGCTGGATGTCCCGCATGACCAGGGGAGGCTCCGCCTCCTCCGTGGGGCCGAAGGGGTCGCCGTCCGCGCCGGCGGTCGCCGTGACCCGGATCTCGATCGGCTCGGTCGAGGTCGTGATGAAGCGACCCGAGCCCGTATCGAACACGGAGAGCGGCACCCCTGGGACCTCCTTCACCGCCGGATCGAGGGGGACCAGGTCGTACGTGACCACCCGGTCGTCCGGGGACTTGCGGTCCTCGACCCCGAGCACCCGGAACTGGTCGAACGCGGGGAGCCTGGAGAGGTCGGGCGGATCGAAGAACTCCAGGTTCCCCTCCCCGAACCAGCGCACCTCCAGCTCGATCGCGTCGCCGAGGTCAATGTCCCGCCGCGGAACGCTCCGCGTGGCCTCGATCTCCCCCACCGCGCCGCTCCACTCCACGGGCCGGCCCTCCTCGGGGACCGGGAGCACCTCGATCTCGAAGGGGTCGATCGGGGCATAGAAGTCGCGGGAAGCCCCGCGGGAGAAGACCCCGCCGCGCCCGACGAGCTCCGAGAACTTGAAGAGCGAACGGCCGAATTCGACCGTGCCCGGCCGGGTCGCCACGAAGCGCCGGCGGAGCCGGTACACGTCGAAGCGCCGCCCCCCCCGCTCCAAGGACGGGAGCTTCTCGATCGCGGCGGCGCGCCGGCCAGGCCGGATCGGGATCTCGTAGGTGCCCGTCTGGGAGACCGGGGAGGTGACCTCGATGACCCCCTCCTGCCGCTCCCACCAGGGGAGCTGCAGCTCCGCGTCCGCGAGCTTGCGGGTCACGTCCCATCCGAAGCGGAGCTCGAGGGTGTAAGGCTGCCCCTCGTAGACCGTGGCCGGCAGGTCCTCCCGCTCGAAGAGCAGGAGCTGGCTCGCGGCGATGTCCTGGACGACCTCCAGGGTCATCGCCTCTGCGGGCGCCTGCACCGGCTGCCCGTCCAGCTCGATCGAGAGCGGCGGGATCGAGTACTTGCCGACCTCGCCGGGCTGGACGCGGACCTCGAACGTCGTCCGTTGCTCCACCACCGGTCGGCCCCGGGCGTCGTAGCTCACGGACGACTGACGTCCGGTCTGGGTGACCTTCGAGAAGCTCAGCCCGCTCACCTTGGGCAGCGGTCCGAAGCGGACCCGGCGGTCTCCCTCGACCCGGACGATGATCCCCACGGGTTCGCCGAGCTTGACCAGAGCGCTGGACAGCGCGACCTGCAGCCCCTCCGGCGTCGCCTGCGAGGCGCGCAGCGGCGCAGCCGTGGCCGCGACCAACAGGATGATCAGGATCCAACGGTTCATCACCAATCCCTCCGTGCGGGGACCTTGCGCCCCTTGCGCAGGATGCGGCGGAGCTCCTCGCCGCTCTCCTGGTACCTGCGGTTGCGGTCGAGGATCCGGCTGCGCTCCTCGGCGGTCATGAGCTCCTCTGCCTCGGCGGGTTCCTCCTCGGCGGCCTCCTCTTCCGGCTCCTCCTCGGCATCCTCCACCTCGTCCTCAGGCTCCTCCGCAGACTCGTCCTCGGACTCGTCCTCGGGGTCCTCGCCCTGCTCCTCGTCGGGATCCTCGGGCTGGTCCTCGGAGGGCTGCTCGCTCTCGGATTCGTCCTCGCCCTCCTGCTCCTCGGACTCGGACGGCTCTTGCTCCTGGTCCTCCGAGCCCTCGCTGTCCTCGGACTCCTCGGAGGGGTCGCCCTTGTCCTGATCCTCCTGCTGCTCCTGTTGCTCCTCTCGCTGACGCTCGAGCTCGTCCAGCTCGCGGAGCCGGCGGATCACGAGCTCGACGTTGGCCCGGGCGTCGTCCCCGCCGCCCATGCGGAGCCGCTCCACCAGGTCCTCTCTCGCCGCCATGTACGCCGCCCGCGCCAGCTCCAGCGGGTCCCGGTCGTCCTTCCCCCCGGCCGCGTCCTTGTCGGAGGAGGGCGGCGGCGGAGGCCCGCCGCTGATCTCGGGGATGGTGGCCCGGATCGACTCGGCGACCTCGAGGTCGAGGGTCCCCAGGTCGTAGACCGCGTCCAGGCTGGCACCGCCGCCGCCTGCCCGCGCTCGCTCGAAGGCGCGCACCGCGCGCTCGAGGCGCCCGGCGGCATCCTCCGGCGCGTCGGATTCATCGCCCGAGCCGCCGGTGACGCCCGCGGGGTCGTCCGTGGCCCCCGCGACCGACCCGAGGAGCGCGATCGCCCGGGCGTACTCGATCTCTCCGCGCTGGGGCGTGGTGAGCACGGGGAGGCCCAGGGCGGCGAGGCTCCGATCGAGGGGCCCCATCAGCTTCTCGGAGGCGCCGCCGGTGATCTCGGCGGCGCGGGAACGCAGGCCCGCCATGGAGCCCGCGCGGTCCATGCGGTCCGCGATCTCGAGGGCCTCGTCGAACCGCTGCTCCGTCGCGAGGGCCTCGATGGCTGCGAGGCCCTCGGCGAGCGACCCCCGCCAGGGCTCGAGGTCACCGCCGCCCCCACTCGCCCCGCAGCCAGTCAGCGACGAGGCACACACGAGCAGCGGCGCCGCGGTCCACCGCGCCCAGATCGAAATTCGATGACGGATCTTCATGAGGTGGCTTCCCCGTTGGAGGCGGCGCCGACCGCGGGGTCTTCGGTGGATGGGATCGAGGCCGGGACCCGGACGCGCCGGCTGTCGAGCGCGGCCCCCTCGACCATGAGGATCAGGAGCGCGAGGACCAGGGGCCACTGGAAGCGGTCCCTGGGGACTCGCTCCTTGCCGTCCACGATGTCCCGGCCCTCCATGGTGGAGATGGCCCGCCGGTAGAGCTCCTCGAGCGGGAGCACGCGGCCCTTGGCCTCCAGGTAGATCCCCCCGGTGGCGTCGGCGATGGCCCGCAGGCTCTCCGAGCGGAGCTGTGACACCACCTCGGCCCTCGCCGCGGAGGCGTCAGGGTCCACGACGAAGCCGCCCTCGCCATCCGGGACCTTCCCGCCGCCGGCGGTCCCCATGCCGAGGACGTGGACGCGAACGCCGCGGTCCCGCGCGACCTCCGCCGCCGCCAGCCCTTCGCCGGTCAGGTCCTCCCCGTCGGTGACGAGGATGACCGCCTCGCTGGAGCCGCCGCTGCCGTCGAAGCGCTCGAGCGCGAGGTTCAACGCCGCGCCGAGGTCCGTACCGCCGCGGCGGTTGTCCTCGGGCGAAAGCTCCTCGAGGAAGTAGCGCACGGTGTCCAGGTCCGCCGTCAGGGGCGCCACATCCCGCGCGCTGCCCGCGAACGCCAACAGGGAGACCCGCTCCCCCGTCATGGCGTCCAGCAACGCGCCAATCTCGACCTTCGCCCGCTCCAGCCGGTTCGGCTCCACGTCCTCGACGAGCATGGAGCGTGAGGTGTCAAGGGCGACCACCACGTCGATGCGGCGCTGCTCCACGGGGACGAGGGCGAAGCCGCGCACGGGCCCCATCCACGACAGCGCCACCAGCGACATCCCGACGGCCACGAGCCCCGCGCGCGACCAGGCGCGCCGGCGGATCCACCCGAGGGCGTCCGCGCCCGCCCCGGCGAGCCCGGGGAAGACGCGGCGCAGGTGCCGGGGTTCAGCCACCAGCCGCAGCGCCCGCATCCGCCGTGGGAGCTCCCAGAGGCAGAGCAACAGCGGGACGAGCGCGGCCACCAGCGCGACGGCCAGCTCCGGTCGCAGGAGTTCGACACCCATCAGGGCACCCTCCGTGCAACGGTAGCGCCCGTGAACGAGGCCAGGAGGAGCAGGGCGAGGGCCGGCCCGAGCAGGAGCGGGTACAGGTCGTAGCGCTCCGCGAAGCGCTCCTCCGACCGGGGCGTCCGCTCGAGCTCTTCGATGGCGGCGTACGCCGCCTCGAGCTCCTCCCGGTTCTCGGCGTGGAAGAAGAGTCCTCCGGTCAGCTCGGCGATCCTCGGCAGGTCCCCGACGTCCGCGCGGACACGCCGGGCGCCGCCGAGCGGCATCTGGATCAGCTGGACCCGCGGCCCGGCGTAGACCGTGTAGACGCGGATGCCCAGCTCGGAGGCCACCTCGGCGGCCTCCATGGGCTCGATCACGTGGATGGTCTCCTCGCCGTCCGTGAGCAGCACGACGACCCGTGAGCGCGCCTCGCTCTGGCTCAGGACCTCGCACGCCTGGGCCAACGCGCTGCCGATCGCCGTCCCGTCCAGGCGCTGCTCGGTCTCGATGTCCGTCTCATCGAGGACCTCGGTGAGCGCGTCCACGTCCAGCGTGAACGGGACGAGCAGGTCCGCGAAGCCGGCGAAGCCAAAGAGCCCGACGCTGTCCCGCGCCCCCTCCTCGTCCGTCATCCGGCGCCGGGCGAAGTCGGCGATGACCTCGGTGACGATGTCGAAACGGCGCGGCGCACCGGGGCGGGCGCGCTGATCCATGGAGCTCGAGCGGTCGAGCAGCAGCGCGATGTCGATGCCCTCGGTCTCCCGCGCGGTGGACACCCTCCCCTCCAGGGGGCGGCTGAGCGCGACGGCCAGGAGCGAGACCGCCGTGATCCGGAGCGCGGCGGGGAGCCACGCGAGGCTGGAGCGGGTGCCCGCGGCGGCGGGGCCGATGCTCGGCACGTGGGCGCCCGCCTGACGGCGCCCCTCGCGGCCTCTCCACAGCAGCAGCGCCGCCACCGGAATGACCGCGAGGAACCAGGGGTCGGCGAAGGTGATCCCGCCGACCTCGAGGCGCCCGGTCGCCGTGCTCCGGGTGACCTCCTGCAGCGCGAGGGCGATCATCATGCTCGCCCCCCATCGGTTCGAGGGTCGGCGACGCGTAGGTCATGGACCTGGGCCGCCGCACGGTCCACGGCCTCCCGCGCCGCGAACGAGCTCGGCTGGGCCCCGCCGTAACGAACCACGCTCAGCTCCTCCATCAACGACGCGAGGGCGGCGCTCTGCTCGGGCTTGACCCCGGGCGCCCCCTCGAGGGAGGCCGCCCACTCGCTGTCCGTCAGGCTCCCCCTGTCCTCGCCCCGCACCTCGTCCACCGCGCGGCGCAGCAGCGGGGCGAGGGCCCCCATGGCGACCGCGGGGTCCCCCGCGGGGTCCAGCGCGGCGATCCGCTCGAGCAGGTCGGGCGCGCGATCCGGCGTCGGCACCGCGCCGGCGGTCCTCCGGCCAGCCCGTCGGATGAGCGGGAGGAAGGCCGCGAGGACGAGGGCGGCCGCCGCGAGGAGGACGAGGTTGGCGTCGCCCACGTCCTCCTCCTCGACCTCCCGGAACCCCACCAGGGGCCGCGCCATCTCCTCCTCGTCGCCCAGCGCACCGGCGAGCGCGATCCGCGCGGGCTCAAGGTCCACGGGCTCCTCCTCTCCGATCCGGACGCGGGCCACGGGCGTCGCCACCTCACCGGCCTCGAGGCCCATGAGGGTCCACCGGAGCTCGAGGCCCGGGCGCGCCGACGCGGGGACCGTGCTGTCCACCACGGGCGTCGGCCCCTCGAGGACCGCCCACTCCGGGCCGAACTCCACGGAACCGTCGAGGGCCGCCGCGCCGGAGTCGCGGCCGGTCACGGTGACGGTCCAGTGCAGGGGCTCGCCCGTGGCAGCGGACCTGCCGGGCGCCGGCTCCAGACGAGAGGAGACCTCCGCGCCCTGGGCGGCGCAGCAGAGGAGGGTGGTCAGCGCCAGGGTGATCATGCTCCGCCGGCGCTCCTGCGCGGTCCCCGCGCCTGGGCCCGGCGCCGGAAGAATCGCACCAGCGGGGCCGCGAGGTCGCCGTCCGTACGGACGTCGATCCACTCCGCCCGCGCCCTCCGGAAGGCGGCCCCCAGCGCCCCGCGGCGGGCGCTCGCGTGCTCGCTCCAGGCCTCTCGCTCCGACTCCCTGCGCCCGTCGACCTCGGCCACGGCGCCGTCCTCCATGCGGACGAGGCGCAGGAGGCCGGTCGCAGGGAGCTCCTCCTCCAGCCGATCCACCAGGCGGACGCAGATGACATCGTGGGTACGGGAGAGGCGCGCCAGGGACTCGGCCCACTCGCCGCTCCCCCCCTCGAGGCCCGACGCGTCCACGCTCGAGAAGTCGCTGATGACGAACACCATGGACCGTCCGTGGAGGGTCGACTCCTGGGCCTGGAGCACCGCGCGCAGGCAGGAGCGCCCAGGGGTGACCGGGGCGGCCTGGATCTCCCGGACCAGGCGCAGGATGTGCCGCGACTGACGACCGGGGCCCAGATGCAGCCCGGGCTCGGCGCCAAAGAGGGTCAGGCCCACCCGGTCCTGATGGCGTACGGCCACGAAGGCGATCAGCGCCGCCAGCTGAGAAGCGGCGTCACGCTTGGTCTCGCCAAAGGTGGCGAAGTCCATGGGAAGCGCGGTGTCCACGAGCAGGTGCAGCGTGAGCTGCCGCTCCTCGCGATAGGACTTCACGAACGGCTCGCCCGTGCGCGCCGTGACGTTCCAGTCGATGGCCCGCACCTCGTCCCCCGGCTGGTAGGGGCGGACCTCCTCGAACTCCACGCCCTGACCGCGGAACGTGCTCCGATAGCCGCCGGCGAGGGCGGTGTTCACGAGCCGGTGGGTACGGATCTGGATCTGCCTCACCCGCGCCATGAGCGCAGGCGGCAGGAGCGGAGCGTCCTCGGTCCCATCCGCTCCTTCGCTCGCCGTGTTTCCCGTGGGCCAGCCCAAGCCTCACTCCCTAGCGATCGAGCGGGACCCGCTCGAGCACCCTGGTCACGATCTCGTCCGTGGAGACGCCCTCCGCCTCGGCCTCGTAGGTCGGCAGGATCCGGTGTCGGAGCACCTCGTGCGCCACCGCCTTCACGTCCTCGGGGGTCCCGTAGGCGCGCCCGGCCATGAACGCCGAGGCGCGGGTCATGAGCGCCAGCCAGATGGACGCGCGGGGCGACCCTCCGCACTGGATCATGGGCTCGAGTTCGGCCATCCCGTGGGCCGCGGGCGCCCGGGTCGCCTCCACGATGGAGACGATGTAGGAGGCGAGCGCCGGCGCAATGGTGACCTGGTCCACGAGCTTGCGCGCCGCCAGGATGTCCTCCGTGGAGACGACCTCGGAGACCGGCTCAGGCGGCGAGGTGCGCGCCATCATGTCGAGGATCTCGAGCTCCTCGTCCCGGCTGGGATACTCGAGGTGAACCTTGAGCGCGAAGCGGTCGAGCTGCGCCTCGGGGAGCGGGTAGGTGCCCTCCTGCTCCAGGGGGTTCTGGGTCGCGAGGACCAGGAACGGCCGCGGCAGGTCGAAGGTCTGGCCCCCGATGGACACGGTGCGCTCCTGCATCCCCTCGAGCAGCGCCGACTGCACCTTGGCGGGCGCGCGGTTGATCTCATCGGCCAGGACGAAGTTCGCGAAGATCGGCCCCTTGCGGACGGTGAAGTTGCCGTCCTTGACGCTGTAGATCTCGGTGCCGACGAGGTCCGAGGGCAGGAGATCCGGGGTGAACTGGAGGCGCGCGAACGAGCCCTTGACCCCCTTCGCCATGGCCGCCACGGCGAGGGACTTCGCGAGGCCCGGCACCCCCTCCAGGAGGATGTGCCCCCCCGCGAGGAGCCCGAGGACCAGGCTGCGTGTGAGCTCCTTCTGGCCCACCAGGACCGCGCCCATCGCCCCGGTCAGCTCTGTGGTCCAGGCGCTCGCGCGCTCGATCTGGGCTTCGATGGCGGAGTTCGAGTGGAGGGACGAGTCGGTCACGATTCGGAGGTGGGTTCGGTGGAACGAGGGTCCCTCTGGGGAGCCCTGGCCTTCGGGCGAGCCATGCTACGGGATGGGGCGGTGAGTGTTAGCCCGCCCGTGTCTGGACCGCGTCAAAGGACGCCCCGCTCCTCGAGCTTGTCCTGCGCCTCCAGGACCTCCCGGGCGTACGCCAGGGCGCCGGTGGTCCGCCGCCCCTCGGCCCGGGCGAGCTCCTCCGAGCGCACCCAGCCCTCGTAGGAGCCGTGCTCCTCGATCCAGCCGAACAGCCGCGCGCGGCCAGCGTTGTACGACACCAGGACAGCCTCCAGGGTCCATTCCCCCTGGTGGTCGAGGAGCCAGCGCAGGTGGGCTGCCCCCAGGCGCGTGTTCAACCCCTCGTCCTCGAGGAGCAGCCGCTCGAGCTCGGCCGGGTCCTCCGGGAGCGCCATCCCGAGGCGGCGCCCGGCGTCGCGGGCCGCCACGGGGATCAGCTGCAGGAGACCGAGCGCCCCCGCCGGAGACCGCTGGCCGCTGCGGCCCCGACTCTCCGAGAACATGATGGCCCCCAGCAGCAGCGGCGGCACCCCCGACTCCTCGGCGGCGGACCGGATGGACTCCCTCCGCTCCTCGACGTTGCGCAGGCCGCGCTCGTCGTTGATCCCGCGCAGCGGTTCGAGGAGCCGCCCCAGGGAAGGGGGCGCCCCTCCCCCGCGGAGGACCTTCAGGACGCCGGCCGCCGCGGGCACGCCCACGAGGGCGAGCAGGATGAACAGGGTGCCGAGGAGGGCGTCTCGCTTCATCCCGAGCAGAGGGCCGAGCGCCCCCTCAGCGGCTCCCGTCCGGATCGGGTTCGGGGGCGCTCCCGGGGGCGACCTCCGCGGCGACCAGCGTTCGGGTGGAGTTCACCCAATCCGCCAGGGCGGCCTGCCCCGAGGGGAGCGGGTCGAGCATGCCCCCGTGCAGCCTCTCCAGCTCGCGCCGAGCCCGCTCCGCGAGCAGCCGATCTGGCAGCTCGGCGATGAGCGACAGCAGGAACAGCCGCGCCTCGAGGGTCCCGCCCAGGTCGAACTCCGCGCGCGCAGGCGAGCCGATGTTCCGCCGCTCGAGCGCGGCGAGGAACCACGAGAACGGGTCCCGGCGGTCCACCTCGTCCCACCACTGGAACCAGCTCTCGGCCGGCAGTCCGTCGGTGCGGTAGTCCACGCAGGTCAGGATCACGAGTTCCTCTCCGGCGCGGAGATCCTCGGGGTCCTCGGCGAGGGCGCGGGCGAGCACGCTGACCGCCCGGGGTTCGAGATGGCGCGCGAGGAGCAGCGCCGCTTCCCGGCGTAGGGAGGCGTCCGGCGAGCGCATGGCGCTGAACAGCTCGTCCGACGCCAGCGGGCCGAGCTCGACGAGGCCGATGCGGGCCTGATCCCGGATGGACGGTCGGGAGCTCCCGCGCAGGAGCGAGACCAGCAGCGGCGCGGCCTCGGCGTCGCCGATGGTCGCGAGGCCCTCGGCCGCCGGGAGGTGGTACCGCTCGTCCGGCGACGTGATCCCCCGCACCAGCGCGTCGATGGCCCCGGGGCCTCCGATTCGGCCGATGGCGCGCAGGGCCGCCGTCCGGATGGCCGGACGCTCGGACTCGGTGAGCGCGAGCACCCGCCCCTGGGCAACCTCTGCCTTGCGGGCGCCGAGGGCCAGGATGGCCGCCACCTGCACGTCGGAGTCCCGATCACCCAGGAGGCCGATCAGGAGGTCCAGGTCCTGCTCGTCCTCGCCCGTCCCGAGCGCCCCGGCGGCGGCGACGCGGAGGAGCCCGCGCCGGTCGACAGCTGCAACGAGGACCGCCTCGCGGCCCTGCTCGGCGAGGAGCCGCTTGATCGCAGGCAGCGCCGACGGGCCGAAGCGGTCATGGAGGGTGGCGATCACCTGCTCGGTGACCTCCCCCGAGAGCTCTGTGGTACTCGACGCGGCGGCCGTCTGGAGGAGCTCCACGAGGGAGCGCGACCGGTTGTTGAAGCGCGGCTCGTCCACCAGGAGGTCGAGGAGCGGCGGGATGTCGTCCGCGACGAGGGTCTCGTCGAGGGCGGAGATCCGAATCAGCTCGGTGAGCCCCTCCTCACGCTCGTTCGGCGGCACCGAGAGGAGGTGTCGGATGAGCAGCGACTTGAGGCGAGCGGTGCGCTCCGCGGGCTCGTGGGGGGCGCCCCACCAGTCGACCTCGGCGAGGAAGAGCGACGGGGAATCCGCGTGCTCTCCGGTCACCGGAAACTGCTGCCAGATGTTCTGCTCTCTGAGGCCCTTGAGCCGGACGAGGGTCCGGTCGAACCACGGGGACGTCCGGCCCGCGCCGAAGCGGAAGCTCTTGGAGCCGCTCCCGGTCGCGACCCGCAGCTGCCTGCCCTCCGCGCCGATGGCCCCGCGGGGGCCGGGCAGGAGCTCGGCGCTGAAGACGCCCTCCTCGCGCAACAGGGCGCAGAGCTCGGTGGACTGGGACTCGGTCAGGAAGCTCACCTCGCCGAGGCGCGCGAGGGCGGGGTAGCCAGGCTCTTCACCGGCGGCGAGCGACATCCACTGGGGGTCCGACGCCAGGGCGCGACCCGCGAGGATGAAGCGGGTGCCGGTGCCGAGGTCCTCGACCGTGACGACGATGCGCTGCTCCTCCTCCGCGGAGACCTCGATCACGGAGCGGGACGCGCGGAAGCCGACCTTGCTGTCACTCCACCACCTGGCCCAGGCGGGGCCGTTGCTCCCGTGGCTCACGCCGGTGATTCGGCGCAGCCTTCGCAGCGCTGGATCCCGGACGACCTCGAAGCCGTCGAAGAACGTGAAGCCCGCGGCAACGCCGACCAGCACGTTGGGCACCGAGACGTCGAGCCAGCGGGTCGCCTCGCTGCGGGGGCTCCGGAAGCCGATGCCCGCGAGGGCCACGGCGCACGAAGCCTGGACCAGGGGGAGCGGGCTCTGGAGCCCTCGGACCAGGGGCGCGGTGTGCTGGGGTCCGAGGATCGCTCGCGCTTGCCGGTCCTCGCGCTCGGTGATGGCGATGAGCAGCATCCCCTCGCGCCGGAGGATCTCCCCGCGCTCCATGGAGCGCCGCAGGAGCTCGAAGTCGATCTCCTCGCCTTGGCGGCCGCGCAGGGCTCGGATGGCGATGGCCGACACACCTGAGCTCCGGTCGCACACCTGATCCACGAGGAGCCGATTGACCTCGGGCCCCTCGAGGGTCGTGAGCAGCTCCGTGGCCGCGCGGCGGACGTCCGAACGGCGGTCCGCGAGCGCCGGCCCGAGCAGGCCAGCGTCGTCGCTCTTGAGCTTGGCTCGCAGTTCGCGCTTCGCCGTCCGGCGGACGGGGCCGCTGTCGTGCCTGAGGAGCTTGGCGAGGAGCTCAGCGTTCCCCCTGACCGGGTCGTTCGCCACGAGGAACTCGAGGGTCAACGGCGCCGAGAGCCCGGGCATCTTGCCCTGAAGGAGCCGCACCACGTCGTCGCCGTCGCTGGCCGTGCCCGCGAGGATGAGCGCCCGCGCGCCCGCGTAGGCCAGGACGTCCGAGTCCTGACGCAGGGCGAATCGGGCCACCTCGACGCCGTCGTCGCCCAGGCGGGCGAGGTGGTCGGCGGCCTCCGCCACGGCAGGATCCCCCACCCGCGATGCGTCGAGGAGCTGCTCGTACAGGAAGCGCGCCGAGTTGCGGGTCGAGGGGAACCCAACCGGGACCGGGACCGACGACAGGGGCGTCGTGAAGGTCGCGGCGCCGCCGGCGGGCGCAGGCTCGACCTCCGGCTCGGATCGCTCCACCGGCGGCGCCTCACGGCGCCCCCCGGCGGGGATGCTCAGGGACCCGCGGGTCGACTGCTTCGAGACGGCCGCGTTGACGTTCCGGGTGACCACGGTTCCCCCCTCGATGGGACGACCGTTGGCGTCCACCAGGGTCTCCGTCTTGACCCGCTCCCCGGTGGACGGCCCGGAGATACTCCCCGGCTGGGCGTCCCCTGTGGGTCTCCCGATCTTGCCGCTCCGCTGCTTGGCGCTGCTGGACCGCTTGGTGGGGAGGTCGAGCTGGGGCGCGGCCGAGAGGAGACTCGGCGTCCCGAGGAAGAGCGTGAGGAGGAGCAGGTGGCGCGTCATGGGCATAGGCGGGGGGTCGCGATGGATCCGGTACCCCTCTGGAGGGGAGAGGATACACGCGATCCACAGGGGCCGAGGGGAACCGCAGCCGGATCGGACTCAACCGTCGTGGAGACCGCACCAGGGATGGCAACAGGGAGCCCGCGTCCCCTCGCTCTCCCGGTAGGGGGCGCTCCGGAGCCAGGCGATCAGATTGCGACGGACGCCCCGGCGGATCGGATCCACCCGGTGACGCTGCCTGCCGGCGTGGAGCACCGCCTGTCCGGGCTCGTGCTCGATCTCGATCACCTCCGAGGCCACCACCGGCGTCTGCCGATGCACGTCGCAGCGCGCCCCGAGCAGGACGAGCTCGGCCCCGGAGAACTCCTCCCCGAGGCAGAGGTTGAGGGTCACCTCGCTGTCGTCCACGTGGAACCCCAGGTCCTCGTCCAGCTCCTGGCCGTACTCGACCAGGTAGCTGTGGTGGTGGTCGATGTCCGGCCCGCCCTGCAGGGGGAAGTGCGTCGCGATCACCGCCGACAGTCGACCCCGGAGTTGATCCACGAGGCCGTCCATCCCGATGCTCGAGGTCATGACCCCGTGGTCGTGCATGGAGCTCGGCGGGCGCTTGAAGGCGAGCGCCTCGCGCCGCGCTTCGATCTCTGCCAGGACGCGGTCGCAGGCCGAAGGGGTCAGCAGGGGCACGAGCAACACGCCGGGCGCGAGGACCCTCACCTCCCCCGAGGAGAAGTCGTCCGCACCGAGCTCGAAGTCCGCGAAGCCTGAGTCCATGGGCCGCCCTCAGCTCCCCAGGAAGTGCTGGACGAGGTCGGGCCGCTCATGGAAGAGGTCCCGCGCTGCGATGAGCAGGGGGAGGTCGCGCTCGGGGTCGATGAGCCCCTCGAGGTTGTCCCCCGACTGACGAAGGCCCAGCAGGTCCCCCATCCCCCTTTGGCGCAGGTCCTCCTCCGCCAGCTCGAAGCCGTCGCGCGAGCGCTCGAGGAGCCGGAACTTCTCCTCCGCCTTCTTGTCCCCCAGCAGGAAGCAGTAGGAGGCCTTGCTCCCTCGCCCCACCCGGCCCCGCAGCTGATGGAGCTGCGCGAGGCCGAGCCGGTGGGCGTCCTCGATCACCATGACCGTCGCGTTGGAGACGTCGACCCCCACCTCGACCACGGTGGTCGCGACGACGGTCGCCACCTCTCCGCGTCGGAAGCGATCGAGCCGGTGGCCGCGCTCGGGGGCGGGGAGCCGCCCATGGACGAGCTCGATCCCGGCGGCCGCGAAGCCGGGTCGGGCCTGGAGGTCCGCGTGCCGCCGCTCCGCGCTGACCGCCGAGGCGGCCTCTTCGCCCTCGCCGTCGCCACCGATCCGGGGGACCACCCAGTAGATCTGCTCCCCCGCCTCCAGGCGCTCGCGAAGGAACCGGGGCATCTTGCGGCGGTCATCCCCCCGGGCCCAGCGGGTGACGATCTCGCCGCGGCCGGGCGGGAGGCCATCCAGGGTGGACACCTCAAGGTCGCCGTAGATGGTGAGCGCCAGGGTCCGCGGGATGGGCGTCGCCGTCATGAGCAGCACGTGGACCTCGTCCCCCTTGGCCGCCAGCTGGTCGCGCTGGGCGACGCCGAAGCGGTGCTGCTCGTCGATGACCGCGAGGTCGAGCCGCCGGAACCGGATGTCCTTCGAGAAGAGCGCGTGGGTCCCGAAGGCCACGTCGATCTCGCCGGCCTGGAGTCGCTCCACGGTCGCCTTTCGCTCCCCTGAGCGCATGGCACCGGTGATCAGGCAGGTCCGCAGGCCCTGGGCCTCGAGGATCGGCGCCAACCCGTAGGCGTGCTGGGAGGCGAGGACCTCGGTGGGCGCCATCACCGCCACCTGCCCGCCGTTCTCCGCGACGCCCATGGCCGCGTAGGCGGCCACCGCGGTCTTGCCGGCGCCCACGTCCCCCTGCAGCAGCCGTCGCATGGGCCGCGTGCGGCCGAGGTCGGCGCGGATCTCCCCCACCACCCTGGCCTGGGCCTCGGTCAGCTCGAAGGGGAAGCGGGACAGGATGTTCGAGTGGGTCGCCGCGCTGATGGACGCGGCCCGCGCCGCCCCCGAGAGTGAGCGCCGCCGCGCCTGGCACCGCGCCTGGAGGACGAGGATCGGCTGGAGGCCAAAGCGGCGGCGGGCCCGCTCGAACTCCGCCACGCTCTTCGGTCGGTGGAGGCTGAAGGCGGACTCCCGCGCCGGCAGCGCCGCGGCGCGCTCGAGGAAGATGTCGGGGAGCGGCTCGGTCAGCTGCTCGCCGAAGCGATCCAGCGCGTCCTGGATCAACCCGCCGACCACCTCCCCGGAGATCCCGTCCCCGCCGGCGTACTCGGGCGCGAGGGTCCCCGGCGGCGGGAGCGGGCGCTCCTCGGTTCCAAGGCGCGGGGAGGCCAGGCCAGGACCGCGGACGTCGACGACCTGCCCGTGGGCGATCACCTCCGCGCCCGGGGAGAGTTGCTCCTTCATCCACGGCTGGTTGAAGAAGACCAGGTCCATCTCCCCCGTCCCATCCTCCAGGGTCGCCCGGACCAGGGACCGCTTCCCGCCGATGCGCTGGAGGACGGAGCGCCGGATGGTGCCCTGGAGGGTGACGCGCTCGCCCTTCTTCCCGCGGGCGCCTCGGATCGACTCCGGCTCCGGCCAGACCACGAGCCGCACGGGCTGGGTCAGGAGCAGGTCCCGGATGGAGCGGATCCCCAGCCGGGCGAGGCGCGCCGCCTTGGCGTGCCCGACCCCCTTGAGCTCGGTGAGGGGGCCGATGGCCTCGTCCTGGACGGCGTCGCTCAAGCCGCTGACCCCGCCTCCGTCGGCCTCGGGGCCCCCTGGCCGCCCTCGACCACCTCGCGCTCGACCCCGCGGAGCAGGGTCCACGTGAGGATCGCCGCGAACAGGTACAGGCCGACCGTCGTGCACATCAGCACAGCGTAATCATCCGAGGTCGCGTCAAGCACGCGCCCCGCCACGAGCGGGCCCACGACCCACCCCACGCCCCAGAGCGTGGCGTTGACCCCCGTCTGCACCTCCCTGGCCCCCGCAGGGGTCGCCTGCATCATCAGGTTCTTGATGATCGGGTGCGTGGCGTTCATGAGCGCCCCGCGCATCAGGAAGGCGAACATGGCGACCGGGAGGCTGGTCGTGAAGGCGAGGGCGAGGAAGAAGGGCAGCGAGGAGAGCTCGATGGCGACCATGCTCTTGACGAAGCCGAGCCGGGCGAGGATGAACGGCGTCATGAGGAACCCGCCGGTCATGAGCACCTGGCCGCTCGCGAACAGGTAGCCCCACCCGTCCGGCCCCACGTCGAACCGCTCCTGGAAGTAGGTGGGCAGGAACGGGATGCAGAACCCCGCGCCGCACGCGATCACGAACTGCGGCGCGGCGAAGCGCGCCAGCAGCGCGGCGTTCTGGCGGACCACCGGAAGCACCCTCGAGCCCACGGGCATGGACGGCTCGGGGTCGTCGATCCGGGCGTAGAAGAGCGCGGCGATGAGGGAGCACGCCCCGGCTCCGCTGATGACGGCGCTGGTGGCGGGGATCTCCCCGCCCATGGGTCCCGCCAGCCGCACCACCACGAAGCCAGCGAGCCCGGCCCCCACCACCGCGGCCAGGGTCCGAGCCGCTTCGGCGAGAGAGAAGACGCCGGCGCGCTCCGCTGCGCCGGTGTGCCGGAACAGGAAGGGCGCGATGGCCACGTAGTGCACGGTCATCGCCAAGCCCGCGATGAAGTTGGCGGCGTACATCCAGCGCAGGGACGGAAGGTGCGGGAGCGCGATGTAGACGATCCCTGCGATCAGCGCCGAGAGCACGAAGACCCCCCGCGCAGGTCGACGGGCGAGCAGGAAGGCCGCGGGCAGCGCCACGGCGACCTTGCCCCAGCTGTCCAGGGACTGGAACGTGCCGATCTCGGTCTTCGAGTACCCCTGGACGTTGAGCCAGCGGGTGAGGAAGGACCAGGTCACCGCCTGGGCCGCCCCCATGAAGGCCGACCCATAGAGATAGGCGCGCGCCGCGGGCTGCAGCTTTCGGAAGGTCTCGGGGATGGACACGGGGCGATGCGGGGCACGACCGACGCTCACGGGGTGGGAGCGATCGGGGCGTCAGGACGTGACGCCCCGCCGTCCGTGCCGGCAGGGTCCGACGGGCGATGGCCCGCGGATGCAGCGGCCTGTTGGACTTGACGGGGGCCCGGCAGGTCCGGGCCCCTGTGGGGCGGCCTCAGTCGCTGCTGCGCTGCCAGTCGCCGCCGCCGCCCTGCTGGCCGCCGCCACCGCCGCCGCCGCGGTATCCACCGCCGCCGCCTCCGCGGTACCCGCCG
>JADHOC010000001.1 GCA_016779205.1 Planctomycetota bacterium
TCGGGCGGGAGGCGCTTGATCTTCTCGAGGAGCTTCTGCTCGGCGTCGTGGTTCGGTCCCATGGCGTCTCCTATTTTCCGCCCGTGTCGACGAGCTCCTTGAAGCGGTGCTTCATGATCACGAGGTCGAGGATCTCCTTTTCGCCTCTGCGCGCCGCGTCTGGTCGACGGCCTTCGAGAAGAGCTGGGCCACGTGGAAGCGATCGAAGCAGAGCTTGTCGACGAGCCCCGGGACATACGCCGCCGCCGAGAAGATGTAGGGCGCGTGCATGTCCATCGCGACGACCTTGATGGCGCTGACGTGTTTGGGCTCCAGAGCCTCGAAGAAGCTGTCCAGGGACTGCTTGCCCCTTCCGTCCGCGACGTGGAGGACCTTGCCCTCGTCCAGGTCGGTGACGATCGTGACGTACTCGTGCCGCTTCTGGAACGAGGTCTCGTCGACGCCGATATGCTCCGGTGTGAGGGCCTCGCGGCGCTTGAGGCCGCGCCGTACAGCGCGCTCCTGGATTCCGTTGACCTGGTCCCAGGTCAGGCCGAGGTTACGCGCGGTGGACGTCATACTCGCCACCTTCAGCCAGTCGATGACGACGCACTCGAACTGAGCGGTGAAGCGCGCCCAGCCGTCGGCCCAGGGAACGTCGATCTTCTTGACGCCGTGCTTCTCGCAGGAGGAGCGGGGGACTCGGCAGACGATCCAGGTCTGATAGTCCCACATGTCGAGATGCCGCCAGCGCCGCTCCACCGAGTCGTGCTTCTTGCACTTGGCGCCGCACTCGGGGCAGGGCGCCTTCGTCGCCTTGAAGGTCACGCGGACCTCGACCTCCTTGCGGTCCTCGATGACCGTGGCCCCCTCGACGATCCACGGGTCAGGCAGCCTCAGGATCCTCCGTGCGACATCGTCCATGTCCATGCACGGAGGCTACCGTCACGCGGCCAGGAGCACTCGCAGTTCGGGCAGCGGTCCACTCGACACCCAGTAGCCCCTCTTCTTGATGACCGCGACGAAAGGCGCGTGCCAGGGCTGAATGGCGTAGGCCTGGCCGATCTCGTTGCCGCCCGGGAACGGCTCCTGCACAAGGCAGTGGACCTTGTCCGGGAGGAACTCGTGGTAGATCGCGGCGTGGAAGCCCTGGACCCAGCGGAAGATGATCTTCCTGAGCGGCAGCCCTTCGATCGCTCCGAAGGCCGGGCCTAGTCCTTCGATCTCGTGCATCGACGCCTTTTTGCGAAGTCGGTCTGCATTCCGATCGACCTCGCTCGGGGTGCGCGACAGCAGGCCAACGAGCTGCCCGATGTCCTGGTCGTTCATGCTCTCGGCGGCATTGCAGGCCTCATGCGCGACGAGCATCAACAGGGGGGATCGGTCGTCGGTGTGGAACAGCTTCTTCGGGACGACGTGCTGGGTGTTTGTCGGCTGGTCGTCCAGGTCCTCCCCGCACAGATAGCAGAATCCCCCCGGGTCAATCGGCCGGTTGAAGTGGTGGGGTTCGATCAGGGAGGGCATCGGATGCCGGAGGCGGGAAGGCGTTGGTCGTGACCGTCCTGAACATAGCGCGCGGCCGGCGCTGTTAACCAGCTTCCAGGTCTCTCGATGTGAGCCGAGAGTTCGAGAGCACGTCGGGAGCGGGTACCGGCCAGAACGGCGCCCGTTGGGCTTGGGGGACCCGCTCTCCGCTCCCGAACCGAGAGCATCAGGTTCGGCCGCATGTCGCGCGCGGTGGGGGACTTGCGCCGACCGGAACAGGAGGGCGGGCGTCAACCGCCTCGCACCCCCAGTTGCCTACCCCAGAGGGGGGTGGCTCCCCGAGCAGGGCTCGAACCTGCGACACAGCGGTTAACAGCCGCTTGCTCTACCAACTGAGCTATCGGGGATTGAGGCCGAAGAATAGCCCCCTGGGGAGGCATGTCAAGCGACTGAACCTGTCCCTGGGGGTGAACTTCAGGGCTTCCCAGGGAGGCCAAGCGCGCCCGCGAAGCCAGGCGTCAGCCGCCCGGAACGGGACCGCTCCACCTACGGGGGGCCCGAGCCCCAAGCCGAGATCAGGTCGGGGTCAGTACTTGAGCCCCAGCTTCTTCAGCTTCGGGGCGATCACCATCTGGCAGTAGCCCTGGGAGGTGTTGTCGAAGTAGTAGCCCTGGTGGTACTGCTCGGCGGGGTAGAAGACGGCGGCCTCCGTGACCTCCGTCACGATGGGGTCGTCGAACGTCGGCTGGACGTCCCGTTTCGAGGTCTCGGCGATCTTCCGCTGCTCGTCCGAGTGGTAGAAGATCGCGGACCGGTACTGGGTGCCGCGGTCGTTGCCCTGGCGGTTCAGGGTGGTGGGGTCGTGCAGGCGCCAGAACCAGTCAAGGAGCTCGGCGTAGGAGAGGACGGCCGGGTCGAAGGTCACTCGCACCACCTCGGCGTGGCCAGTGCGGCCGGTGCAGATGTCCTTGTAGGTGGGGCTCTCCGTCTGGCCGCCGGTATAGCCCGACTCCACGGACTTCACGCCCTCGACCTGCTCCAGGACCGCCTCGATGCACCAGAAGCAGCCAGCTCCAAGGGTCGCCACCTCCTCGGCGGGCGTCGTGTCTAGTCCTTCGTTGGTCATGGTCTCGGTCTGGTTGGGGGCCGTCCCCTGGGGAGCGGCTTCGGTGGGGGCGGCCGCTTCGGCGGGCGGCACATCGTCTGAACGCGGCTCGACGGGGGCGAGCGCACCGGTTTCCGCGAGGGTGTCTTCGGCGACCCGGTCACCGCTCATCGCGGGAGGCGCGCCGGCGGCTCCCTCGGAGGCGGTCGGCGCGTCCCCGGCGCTGCAGCCCGTCAGAGCTGTGAGCGGGAGCGTGAACCCCAAGAGGAGGGTCGGAAGGAGCAGCCTTGAGGTGGAGTGGGTCATGGTCCAGCGGGTCAGAGATCGTCCAGCGGGGACTCGGGGAGGCGAATGGGGCCATTCGAGGTCCCCAGCATCATGGACTGTTGCACCCAGAACTTCGCGGGCCGGTCGTGCTCGGTTTCGGTGAAACCTACGCTCCGGGCCGCCCAGCGGCAGATCCGCTCCGGCGACACGCCCCCACGGCGCAGCTCCTGCAGGGTCACGGCACCGTCGCGCTTGGCCAGCCGCTGCCCCTTCGCATCCACGACCAGGGGCAGATGGGCCTGGGACGGCAGGGGGAGGCCCAGGGCCTCTGCGAGCAAGCGCTGTCGGGCGGCGCTGGGCAAGAGGTCGTCCGCCCTCAGGATCTCGGTCACGCCCTGGTGAGCGTCGTCGAGCACGGTGGCGAGCTGATACGAGGCGGCGCCGTCCTTGCGAGCCAGTACGAAGTCGCCGACGGTCCCCGCCACGTCGAAGCCGATGGGCCCGTGGACGCGGTCCGTCCAGCGCACGGTGCCCGGTGGAGTCCGGAACCGCAGGGCAAAGGTCCCCGGCGCGGCGCCTGCGGCCCGAGCGGGGTCCTCCCGGCAAGTTCCTGGGTAGCGGACTTCGCCGTCCGGTCCGTGGGGCGCCGTGGCGGCGCTCGCGATCTCCCTGCGGGTGCAGACGCACGCATACAACGCCCCGGCCCGTTCGAGGGCGTCCAGGGCCTCCCGGTGGGCGTCTGCCCGCGTGGACTGAAGGAGAGGCTCTCCGTCCCAGTCCAGGCCCAACCACCGGAGGTCCTCGAGGATGGTCTCGAGGCTCCCCGTCACGACGCGCTGGGCGTCCAGGTCGTCGATGCGCAGCACCACGCTCCCTCCCTGGCTCCGCGCGGACCACCAGGCCAGCAGAAAGGAGCGGGCGTGGCCGAGGTGCAGCCGTCCCGTGGGGGACGGGGCGAGGCGACCGACGACCGTCACGGGTGGAGCCCCGTGGACGTGCAGAGCCCGGTGGAGGCGCGGCGATTCCGGGACACGGTCAGCGCAGCAGCCCCCGGGGGCCCCGTCCGCGAGCCTCCTCGCGGAGCTTCCTCGGGACGTCGTCACCGAAGGTGGTGTAGCACGACCTGGCGGCCAGCACGTGGGGGTCATCGATGGGGACGGTCCGCTGGCCCTGGCCCGGAACGGTGATGTCGACGTCGCCCACGGCCCCGCCGCGCCACGCGACCATCCGGTTCGATGCACCCTCGAGCAGGAGGTGGGTGGCGTGGGCGCCGAAGAGGGTCCCGAGGACACGATCATCGGCCACCGGCGAGCCCCCACGCTGGACGTGCCCGAGGGTCACCGCGCGGGCCTCCACCTCGGAGCGGGCGTCGATCTCGTGGGCGATCTGCTCACCGATGCCGCCGAGCTTGACCGGATCGGGGGAGGTTGGATCCAGGGCGTGGACGACCTGCTCGCCACCCTCCATGCAGGCGCCCTCGGCGACGCAGATGATGGTGGAGCGGCGCCCGATGGAGGTCCGCCACTCGATCTGCTCGAGCACATGTTCGAGCTTGAACGGGATCTCCGGGATGAGCACCACGTCGGCGCCCCCGGCGATCCCCGCGTGGAGGGCGATCCACCCGGCGTTCCGGCCCATGACCTCGACGATGAGGGCGCGGCCGTGGCTCTCGGCGGTGGTGTGCACCCGGTCGAGGGCCTCGGTGGCGACCTCGACGGCGGACTGGAAGCCGAAGGTGAGCTCGGTCCCGTGGACGTCGTTGTCGATGGTCTTGGGGACGCCAATGACCGGGATGCCGGCGGCCGCGAAGGGCTGGGCGCAGGCCATGGTCCCGTCGCCTCCCAGGACCACCAGGGCCTCGAGCCCGTGCTCCTCGATGGTGTCGAAGCAGTTGGCGGTCACGTCCTCCCAGATGACCTTTCCGTCCTCGGTCTGACCCGTGGCGAAGCGCGAGGGGTTGGCCTTGTTGGAGGTGCCGAGGATGGTTCCGCCGAGCTTCAGGATCCCCGAGACGTCGTCGTAGCGCAGCTCGCGCACGCGGTTCTCGATGAGACCTAGGAAGCCGTCCTCGATGCCGTGGACGTCGAGGCCGGACTGGATAGCGTGCTTGGTGACGGAGCGGAGGACGGCGTTGAGGCCGGGGCAGTCTCCGCCGCCGGTGAGGACGCCGATGCGCCTGGGGATGGAGGTCATGGCGAGATGCTAACGATCCTGCTCGCGGACTCCTCGTCTGCAGTGCCCTTCAGCCGAGGCGGGGAGTGATTCGATCTGGGCCGGTCCGATCGTTCCGGGCGCTGGCGGTGCCGGTCCAGGCGTCCCCAGGCCGAGATTCCCCCCCGATGGACGGCGACCGTGGGCCGCGCAGCCCGATAGGCTTCGGGGCCATGGAATACCGTCCCACCTCCATCCCCGACGTCGTCCTCTGCGTCCCGAAGGTCTTCGGCGACGAGCGGGGGTTCTTCATGGAGACCTTCCGCGCCGATGAGTTCGAGCGGCAGGTCGCCCCGGTGAAGTTCGTCCAGGACAACACCTCCCGGTCCACCCGGGGCATCCTGCGCGGGCTCCACTACCAGAACCCCCAGCCCCAGGGGAAGCTGGTCCGGGTCAGCGAGGGCGAGGTCTTCGATGTGGCGGTGGACATGCGCAAGGGGTCTCCGACCTTCGGCAAGTGGGTGGGTGAGCTCCTCTCAGTGGAGAACAAGCACGCCCTCTGGGTCCCGCCGGGCTTCGCCCACGGCTTCTACGTGACCACGGAGGCCGCGGAGTTCAGCTACAAGTGCACGGACTTCTACGCCCCCGAGCACGAGCACTCCCTCCGCTGGGATGACCCGACGGTCGGGATCGAATGGCCCCTGGACCGGGGCGGGCCGCCCAAGCTCTCGCCCAAGGACGAGGCCGGCCTCTCCCTCGGCGACGCCGTTCCCTTCGACTAGCCACCGCGCTCCCCTTGGAGCGTCGGTGCCCACTCAGGGCGCAGCCGGCAAGGCGGTCAGCTCAGGACGTCGTCGGGGCCGACGAAGCGCCCGAAGAACCAGCCCACGATCAAGCCTGCGATGGCACCGCCGACGAGCCCAGGGTTCCCGAATCGCGAGTAGCCCAGGAGGCCGAGGATCGCAGCTCCAGCCAGCGCGCAGAGGAGGCGCCACACGCCCTTACCCGTGGCTTCAATGAGGTTCCAGAGGTTCCGTAGCATCGGAAGGTGAGTGCGGATCGCGCCGATGGAGTCGCGTGGTTGCATGGGGCCATCCGGGCGGAAGGCGCTGCCCAAGACTAACCAAACTCGGCCCCGCCTGGGGATGCCAGACGGGGCCGCGGTACAGCGTGGGGCTCGCCCTCGCGGGCTGGGGCCGCGCCGATCAATAGCGGTAGTGGTCCGGCTTGTAGGGGCCTTCCTGCGGGACACCCAGGTAGTCGGCCTGATCCTTGGTCATCTCGGTGAGCTTGACGCCGAGCTGGCCGAGGTGCAGGCGGGCGACGCGCTCGTCCAGGTGCTTGGGAAGCGTGTACACCTTGTTCTCGTAGAGCGAGGCGTTCTGGAAGAGCTCGATCTGCGCCATCACCTGGTTGGTGAAGGAGCAGCTCATGACGAAGCTCGGGTGGCCCGTGGCGCAGCCGAGGTTCAGGAGACGGCCCTCGGCGAGGACGAGGATGCTGTGGCCGTCGGGGAACTCCCAGCGGTCGACCTGCTCCTTGATGTTCTCGCGGATCATGCCCTCCTTCGTCTCGAGCTCCGCCATCTGGATCTCGTTGTCGAAGTGGCCGATGTTGCCGACGATGGCCATGTCCTTCATCTGCTCCATGTGCTCGAGGCGGATGATGTCCTTGTTCCCCGTCGTGGTGACGAAGACGTCGGCCTCGGCCAGGTAGTCCTCGAGGACGCCGACCTCGAAGCCCTCCATGACCGCCTGCAGGGCGCAGATCGGGTCGATCTCCGTGACGATGACGCGGGCGCCCTGGGCGCGGAGCGACTGGGCGGAGCCCTTGCCGACGTCCCCGTAGCCGCAGATGACCGCGACCTTGCCGGCGAGCATCACGTCCGTGGCGCGGAGGATGCCGTCCGTGAGGCTGTGGCGGCAGCCGTAGAGGTTGTCGAACTTGCTCTTGGTGACGGCGTCGTTGACGTTCATCGCGGGGAACGGGAGCTCGCCGCGCTCGACCATCTGGTAGAGGCGGTGCACGCCCGTGGTCGTCTCCTCGGAGACGCCCTTGATGCTCGCGGAGACCTTCTGCCACTTGTCGGTGTACTTGGCGACGCTCTCGGTGAGCGAGGCGAGCACGACCTTCCACTCGGCGCTGGCGCCTTCCTCGGCGGCCGGGACGGCGCCCGCGCGCTCGTACTCGGCGCCCTTGAGGACGTACATGGTGGCGTCGCCGCCGTCGTCGAGGATCATGTTCGGCAGCTCGCCCTCGGGCCAGGTGAGCATGCGCTCGGTGCACTGCCAGTACTCCTCGAGGGTCTCACCCTTCCAGGCAAAGCACGGGATCCCGGTGGGGGCGTCGACGGTGCCCTGGGGCCCGACGACGACCGCCGCGGCGGCGTGGTCCTGGGTGGAGAAGATGTTGCAGGAGGCCCAGCGGACGTCGGCGCCGAGCTCCACCAGGGTCTCGATCAGGACGGCGGTCTGGATGGTCATGTGCAGGGAGCCCGAGATCCGGGCGCCCTTCAGGGGGAACTTCCCGGCGTACTCCTCACGGAGGGCCATGAGGCCCGGCATCTCCTTCTCGGCGATGCGGATTTCCTTGCGGCCGAAGTCGGCCTCGGCGAGGTCGCGCACGTGGAAGTCGGTCACGACCGGGCGCTGCGTGGTAGCAGTGGACATGGTGGTTACTGGGGTTGGCGCCCTTGGGCGTCAGGGTTGCGGGGCTCGCCCGCGGACAAGGTAGAGGGGGAGCGCGACCGATCCGCGGGGATGGGCTGCGCGATCTTCCGCGTCCAGGGGTCCATCGGACCCCGGCTGCGGGCAATAACGGTCCTCGAGCGGCTCGACGATGACGTCGATGAACCCCGCTCGGGTGAGGGCTTGCTGGATGGTGGAGGGCGCGAGGCCGAGGTGGCGATCCCCGAGCTCCTGGTGCATCCACGCTTCGTGGTGGGGCATGAGCTCCACGATGCTCAGGGTGCCGCCGGGCTTCAGCACGCGCAGCATCTCGCGCACGGCGGGGGTGAGCTCGGGCAGGTGGTGGAGGACCATGGCCGCCACCGCGCCGTCGAGCTCCGCGTCCGCGATGGGGAGCGCGTCCAGCTCGCCCTGTCGGAACTCGACGCTGGTGCGGTCGGGCGTGATGTCCCGGAGCCTCTGGCGAGCCTCCTGGAGCATGCCCTCGGAGCGGTCCACGCAGATGAGGCGGTCGCTCACGCCGGCGAGGCTCCGGGCCACGTAGCCCGTGCCGCAGCCAAGGTCGGCGAAGACCTTCCCCGGTCCGAGGAGGTGAGCTGCCGCCCGCTCCCTGGCGGTGCCGCGCTCGAAGCGCGCTCCGACCTTGTCCCAGTCCTCCGCCATGCGATCGAAGAACGCCCGCTCGTCCCCCTGGCGCTCGGCCATCACTCCCCCGAGTCGAAGGCGATCCGCCTCGTGCTCCGGGAGGTCCGCCATGTCCGGCTCCAGGGCCGTCCAGAGCCGCCCGAGCGCCGAGGAGGCCCCGGCGCTCACGGTGGCGGACCGCAGGTAGGTGCTCGTGCCCACCCGGCGCTCGTCCAGCAGGTCATGCTCTCGCAGCACGCGGAGGTGGTTGCTCACACGGCTCTGGGCCATTCCGAGGCAGCGCGCCAGTTCTCCCACGGACAGCTCCTCCAGCGCGAGCAGAGCGATGGCTCGTATGCGCGTCGAGTCCGCCAACACCTTCATGAGGGTGGGCGCGGAGTGGGGTTGAGCGAGGGACGTGACCATGGATGCAACACTCCATCATGACGCGCTGATGTAGCGAATTCCAGTGCCCAGTCCGCCCTCTTCACCCAATTTGCTGGGTCAGAACGAGACGGGGGCCGGTTCACCGGCTGGCGAACCGGCCCCCATGGGTCGGATGGGCCCCGTGAGGCCCCCTCAGGGCCCTTCGGGCTCAGGCGAGGCTGCTGAGGTCGGGCGCCTCGATGGAGAGGATCTCCACCTCGATATCGCCTCCGGGGAGCTGAACCGTGCTCCGCTCGCCGGTGCTGGCGCCGAGAAGGCCCTTGGCGAGCGGGGCGCGGTAGGAGATCACCTGGGTCCCAAGGACCTCGACCTCGTCCCACGGTCCGAGCAGGAGGACCGTGGCCTCCTTGTTCTCGGACAGGTCGCGGTACCGGACCTTCGTTCCGGGGCAGACCGTGTCCTCGATGACGGCAGCCTCCTCGATCAGGTCCGTGAGCCGCAGCTCCTCTTCCATCTCCATGGCCCGCGCCGTGAGGTTGCGCTGCTCTTCGATGGCGGCCTCCCACTCGGAGTTCTCCGAGAGGTCACCGAAGGACGCGGCGCGTCCAATGGCGTCCTGGTTCTCGGGAATCTTGACCTCGCGCAGCTCCTTGAGCTCCGCCGAGCGGCGCCGCAGGCCCGCTCGGGTGGTCCAGACGGTCTCGCCTTCCCAGAAGAAGCCTGCGTCCTGTGCGAAGAACTGACGGTCCTTGCTCAGGGCGATCTCGGTGATGAGGTTGTCGATCTCGCTGTCCACCCCTCGGCTCGCGGTCACGTTCGCGCTCCGGAGCGCGGAGACGTCCGCGGTGGAGAAGAGCTGGCGCAGCATGGGATCGTCCCCTTTGCAGAGGTAGTCCGTGAGGCGACCGGAGATTCGGGTCAGCTGCGGGTTGCCCCGGCGCTCCTGGAAGGTGTTCACCGCCAGGGCGAGCAGGGCCTGTCCACGCTGAACGGGGGTCGGCATGTCGTCGTGGACGCCGCCGTCCTCGTAGCGCTCGGCGAGCACGATCATCAGCGTCGGGTTGCGGAGCGGACGGGCCAGCAGGCCCGAGTAGTGGGCGCGAAGCTCGTCGGCGTGGCCCGCGGCCACGATGCGCTCCACCAGGGGGCGGACCTGACCGGGGGCCGCGTGCTGCAGCTGGGGGAGGACATCCTCGACCCAGGCGAAGTCCTCTTCCTCCTCGGTGGCGGAGTCCGTGGCGCCGTCAGCCGCTTCGCTCGCGGTTCCCTCGCTCGCCCCAGCGGCAGGCGCGGCGTCGCCCTCGGGGGCCTCATCGCCCTCGAGCGCGGCCACCTCGGCCTGCGCCTCGGCGAGCTGCGCGTCCACGGCCTCGAGGGCGAGCTGAGCCCCGCCCGTGCCGAACAACTCGGGGAGGATCGCCACCGAGCGCTCCTGGTCCTTGGCGCCCGGGAGCGCCTGGAAGAGCTTCCAGATCTCGGGCGGCTGCGAGGGGTCCGGGGGGGCCGGCGCCTGGGTGACCTCGTAGAGCACACGGCGCATGAGCTTGGGGGAGGCGCCCTGCTTCTCGCGGAGCAAGAGCCAGGCCGCGAGACGCTCCGGGAGCGGCTCCGCCTCGGAGGCGGCGGCCTTCTCGAGCTCGTCGATCGCGATGGCCGAGAGCTCGTCTCCGACCCCCTCACCGACGAACAGGTCCCGGACCCGGGCGTGCACCTCGGCCAGGTTCGACGCCCGCTGGAGCAGGCGCTGGAGCGCCTCGCTCGGGTCCTTCTTGACCAGCAGCTGCGTCACCGTGGACTTCTGCGGGGTGCCGCTGACCTCGATCTCATCGGAGTTCTCCGCCAGCTTGCGCGCCTTGCGCCACCAGGCGGACCACGCGCTGCCCTCGATGCCGATCTGCATCATGGCCGTCTTGATGGTCGTCGTCGTGGCGCGCCCGTTGTGACGGACGAGGATGGCGTTGAGGGCCTCGAGCGGGGCCTTCTTCACCTCCTTCTTCAGGCCCTCCGCGTCCTTCAAGGACCGCGACCGCAGGTCCGACTCCGGGAGGGGGTCGAAGATGTCCATGGCCGCGTTGAGCGGGAACTTGTCCTCTCGCCCGTTCCAGAAGCGGACCCGGGCGTAGCCGTCGGCGGCGTTCATCTCGAACACCTCCCCGACGCCCCAGCCGCCGGGGTGGAAGACCGTGCTGCCAGGCTGGAAAGCGAGGAGCTTGGCCATCTTTTTCCACGGGGTGCGTAGGTCGGCGGCGCCCTCGGCGAAGCCCGTGACCTCCTTGAACACCGGATACCAGGCCTCGTCGGTCCACGCCTTCTCGCTCGCCTCACAGAGAAGCTCGGCGAGCTCGCCGGGGTTGCCACCGGCGGCCAGGGATGCCCCGAGGATCATCGCGGCGTCCGCGGCGCGGTCGCTGGAGACCAGCTTCTCCGCGTGCTCTCGGGCCTGGGCCACAAGGCGCCCGGCTCGCTTCTTCTCGCCAGCGAGCTTGATGGCGGGCAGGAGCTCATCGATGGGGCCGCCGGACGAGCGAAGCTCGGCCCAGGTGTCGTCGAACTCTTGCCACATTTCCTTGGTGACGAGGAGGGGGAGGGTCATTTCGGCTGTGGTTGGGGCGGTGCCGGATGGGGAGATGCACCGCCGATGCGGGGGCGCCTTGGCGGGCGCGGAGATCGGATACAAGTCAGCGCCCCCGCGATCGGTGAAGCCGAATCGCAGGGGCGCTTTAAGAAGTGTGCAGATCGCCACCCCCGGCGTCCACCTTTCCCGATCTTCTCCTGACGAACTTCCCTGGCGCGGGACCGATCAGTCCACGGCGAGCAAGAGCCCCTTCAGGTAGCGGGAGCGGCCGAAGTCAGGACGCTGGGGATGGTCATGCGCTGCACCCAGCGTCTCCAGCAGCCGCACATCTCGCTCGGCCCGGCGCGCTGCCTGGAAGATCAGGCCGGCGAAAGCCGGGAGGTCGAGCGCTCCGGAGCAGGAGAAGGTGGCCAGGAGACCGCCTGGCGCCGTGGCCGCGATCCCGAGCGCGTTGAGATCCCGATACTTGACCTTCGCCGACTCCAGGTCCCGGGTTCCCTTCGCGAGCTTGTGGGGGTCAAGGATGACGAGGCCCGGTCGGCGCTTGCCACCCGACACCTCCCGGAGGACATCGAATGCATCGGCGTGGCGCACCTCAACGTTGGCGTTGTTCTCCCGGGCCGCCTCGTCCGCCCGGGCCAGGGGCTCCTCGTCCAGGTCCACGGCGCGGACGCTGTGGGCCCCCGCGAGGGACGCCGGGATGCTGAAGCCCCCGGCGTGGCAGCACAGATCGAGGACATCGCGACCGTGGGCGAGGTCGGCCACCCGACGTCGATTGTCGCGCTGGTCGCAGAACCAGCCCGTCTTGTGGCTGGCTCCAGGGTGCACCAGGAACCGGACCCCGAACTCGTGGATGTACCGGGGCGCCACCTCGGCCCCGTCTTCCCCGGGATCGGACTCGGGGAAGCCCTCCGGCCCCCGGGCGGTGCGGGCGAAGCGGTGCACCACGGCGTGACCAGGGAGCAGCTCCTGGAGGATCGACTCCACGGTCTCACGGAGCTCCCAGAAGCCGAGGCTGTGGTACTGGCAGACCAGGGCGTCGCCGAGCTTGTCCACGATCAGGCCCGAGAGGTCGTCGCCCTCCGCGTGCACGATCCTGTAAGCGTCGGTCACCTGGTCCAGCCCCAGGACCCGTCGCCGCAGGCGCAGGGCGGCGGCGATCAGCCGCTGCAGGTGCTGCCTGGGCCGGTCCAGGTCGCTCTTGCGGCCCCGGCTCAGCATCCGGAGTCGGATGTCTGAGGTGGAGTTGTAGAGCGCGTGTCCGCAGAATCGGCCCGCGCGGTCGATGACCTCCACGATGGATCCGTCCCTGGCGACGGGCCCATCGGGGCCGTAGTCGTCCGTGAGCCGAGCGTAGACCCAGGGTCCCGGGGGAATTCGGTCCACCGCCAGGTGGACTTGTTCGTAAGAGGGCATCCGCGGATCCTACTCGCGGCATCACGCCCCGGGGGCTCCCACGGGACCCTTCCGACCACCGATACGAACCATGCACCTCCTCCTCGCCGAGACCATCGCCCTCATCGGAGCCACCGTCCACACCATGGAACCCGGTCCCGACCCTGGAGGCGTCGTGGCGGCGGCGCCTGCGACGGTCCTGATCGAGGATGGCCTGATCGTGGCCGTCGGACCGGACCTCGAGATCCCCGAGGAGGCCGAGCGGATCGAGCTCACCGGGCTCCACCTGGTCCCAGGGCTCATCGACGGGTTCTGCACCCTCGATCCCGGTCATGACGCGCTCTGGCTCGCGTCGGGCGTGACGACGGTCCGGGATGGCGGCATGACCATCAAGGAGAGCCTGTTCGAGCGCCCGCTGGCCAGCCGGGACGTGAATCCCGGGCCACAGCTCCTGGTGAGCTCACCGTTCTTCATGGATGCACGGTCGCCACAGCCCGATGGCTTCGGCCTCGGCGCCCCCGAGCAGGCCGCCGAGCAGATCGCGGAGGTGCTCTCGCTGCTGAATGAAGGCAACGGCGCGTTCGACTACTTCCGGCACGACGGGAGCCTCGACGAGGGGCAGCTGCGCGTGGTCTGCCAGGCGGGACTCGAGTACGGGGTGAAGACCTGGGGCCGTATTCCACGCGCCGTGGGCATCCGTCAGGCACGCGCGGCCGGGCAGGAGGGACTCCTGGGACTCGAGACGCTCCTCCCGAAGGGCGCGCGCTTCGCCGACCTCGACGAACAGCAACAGGCCCACCTCTCCGCCGCCGTCGCCGACCTGGCCGAGGGGGGATGGATGGTGACACCGCTCCTCATGGGCACGGGTCGGTTCGTGCGCTGGAGCGGGTCGGAAGTTCCCCCTGTGCTGGAGGCCCTCGGCCCCCTCTACGAGACGCGCTGGCGGGCCGACCTCGAGGCCTTCCAGCTGATGCGTAGTGGGGATTGGGACGCCGTCCTTCGCACCGTCGAGGCGGAGCGGCGCCTCGTGCGGCAGCTTCACGAGGCCGGGGTCCAGCTGGTGCCCGGCTCCGGCGCCCCGAGCGGCGGGATCGGACCCGGCGGCGGGCTGATCGACGAGCTCGAGGAGTGGGTGGCGGCGGGCATCCCGGTCGCCGATGTGCTCGCGCTGGCCACCCGGGGCGCCGCCGAGGCGGTGGGTGGTGCCGTCCCTGCTGGGAAGGTCGCCGTGGGTCACCAGGCCAACCTGCTGGCGCTCTCCAGCGATCCCCGTCGATCCATCAGCGCCCTGAGGACCCCGGAGGTCATGGTCCTGCGGGGCAAGGTCCGGGAGGGCTTCGAGCTGGAGGATGCGGTGACCACGCTCATCGAGGCGCAGAACCGCGCGCGCGCGGAGCGGGCGCGACCGATCCAGCTGGAGCCGCCGCCCATGCCGCCCGGGGAGGTCCTCGCCTCGGGGGTGCTCGAGCTGAAGCTCTACGGCGAGCGATACGCCGTCGAACGCTACGAGGTCACGAGGATCGCCCAGGGTCGGATCGCCTACGGCGCGCGGATTCGTATCCCCGGAGGCCCGAACGCCCCGGACCGGGAGGCGAACCTTGTGCAGGTCATCCACAACGGGCTCGTGGAGTTCGTGGACTACACGATCGACGTCCTCGACGAGGCCGCTGTCCCGCAGCGGAAGGACGGTCAAAGCGCGTTCTATGCACGTGCCCGGCCGGTCGGTGCCACGCGGAAGCTCGCTGTCGAGCGGCTGTCCTACGGCCAGCTCCTCGGGAGTAGCCGGGCCGAGGAGCCCATCGCCGCGGTGGACGGGAGTATGGCCCTGCTGGGGCTCATCGCTGCGCACCACTTTCCCGAGGGCCCGAGCTACGTCCTCGAGTTCGAAGGGGGCGCCATGGAGCCCATGGTCGACCGGCTCAACCTGACCGTGAACCCGGAGCTCCACCGCCTCGATCTCGCGAGTCAGCGCTCCATCACCACCTTCGGGGTGGACGCGAACAGCGACGTGCTGTTCGCCGCCCGTGCGACCACTCGCGGTCGGATCAACGGCGACCCCATCGGCGAGGCGAGGGCAGTAGGGGACCCCGTGTATCCGGTGGTTGCGGAGCGCGCCTACCTCGGTGACCCGGCGACCTGGGTCGAGGACGCCGCGCCCAGGGCGGCGTCGGCGCCCATCCCGCAAGGAGAGGGGAAGTGAACCCCGCGTCGGAGTCCGCCGGGCCGCGCGTTGCCTCACCCCTGAACCGGGACGTGCCCGTCGCGGCCGCTGGCGAGTTCTCTCCCCTGCGGCTCGGGGAGGGGCGCGTCGGTGCCGCCGGAGAGCTCTCCGTGTGGCCGCCCGTCATCCTGGCGCCGATGGCAGGGGTGACCAACCTCGCCTTCCGGTCCCTCTGCCGCGAATACGGCGCAGGGCTCTACGTCTCGGAGATGATCACCGCCCGGGGATACCTGATGGGCAACCGCCTGACGGCGCTGCTGGCGTCTTCGTCGCCGGACGAGAAACCGCGATCGGTGCAGGTCTACGGGGCCGACCCGGTGGACCTCGGGGAGATGGTGCGGAGCCTCGTCGATGAGGGGGTCGATCACCTCGACATCAACATGGGGTGCCCCGTGCCCAAGGTCACCCGCGCCGGGGGAGGGAGCGCGATACCCTGCAAGCCGAGGCTGCTGGCCCGGCTCGTGCGAGCCATGGTTCAGAACGCAGGCGACGTCCCCGTCACCGTGAAGATGCGCAAGGGCATCCATGACCGCCTGTTGACCTTCGAGGAGGCGGGCCGCGCCGCCGAAGGAGAGGGAGCCTCGGCGGTGGGCCTGCACGCGAGAACCGCCGCGGAGCTCTACTCGGGCGAGGCGGACTGGGACGCCATCGGCCGCCTCGTTGAGGTCCTGGACGTGCCCGTCCTCGGCAACGGAGACATCTGGGAGTCGTTCGATGCCCTGCGCATGATGCGGAGCACGGGCTGCGCAGGGGTCATTGTGGGGCGCGGGTGCCTCGGCCGACCGTGGCTGTTCGGCGAGCTCGCCGAGGTGTTCGACGGGCGGGAGCCCGGACGACCGCCCAGCTTCGGGGAGATCGTCGAGATCATGATGGACCACGGCCAGCGACTGGTGGAGCTCTTCGGCGAGACCGTCGGGGTCCGGCAGATGCGCAAGTGGACCGCGTGGTACACCAAGGGCTTCCGCGGCTCCGCGTCGGTGCGCGGCAGGCTCATGCGCATCGAATCCCTGCAGGACATCCGGACCATCGTGGCGGACCTGGACCCGGAAGAGGCCTTCCCTGTCACCGCGCTGCGAGCCATGCGAGCCAAGGGATCCAAGGTGCAGACCGTGAAGCTCCCTGAGGGTTACCTGGACGAGCTCGACGATGACACGCCGCCCAAGGGCCCGCGAACCCTCGAAGAGATCGAGGCCTGGGAGAAGGCGCTCAATGGGGGCTGAGGGGGATCTACAGGATGTCCTGATCCTCGGAGCCGGGGCCGCAGGGCTGTGGTGCGCCGAGGTCGCTGCCCGTGGGGGGCGGGACGTGGCCGTCCTGGAGAAGGTCACCCGCACGGGGACGAAGGTCCTGGCCAGCGGGGGGACTCGCTGCAACATCACCACGACCCTGGGACCGGAGGAGGCCGCCCGACTCTTCGGGCCGAAGGGGGAGCGCTTCCTCCGGGCGGGGTTCCGCAATCTGCCGCCCGCCGAGGTCCGGGAGCGGTTCGAGGCCTGGGGCGTCCCGACCGAGGTGGCCCCCCTGGAGAAGATCTTCCCTTCCTCGGGGAACGCGAAGGACGTGCGAGACGCGCTCGAGGGTGCCGCCCGAGGCGCGGGGGCACGGATCCACCTGGAGGCTGGTGCGCGCTCCATCGAACGCGATGGAGACCATTGGACCGTACGCACCACCGACGACCGCGTCTGGCACGCCAGGTCGCTGGTGCTCGCGGTGGGTGGTAAGAGCTACCCGAAGACAGGCACCACCGGCGACGGCTACCCGTGGCTCGAGGGCCTCGGGCTGGAGGTCGTGCTCCCGGTGCCTGCCCTGGTTCCCCTGACGTCCCAGGAGACCTGGGTTCACGAACTCACGGGCATCGCGTGGCAGGGCGGGGAGGCGCGGCTCGAGAGCCCCGACGGCCGGGTCCTCCAGCGCCGTCGCCGGCCCCTCATGTTCACCCACCGGGGCCTCTCAGGGCCCGCCGCCATGGACCTGTCCCACCACGTGGCTCGCGCATCCAGCAGCGCAGCCGGGCTGCGCCTGAAGGTGGACTTCTTCCCGGACCTCGATCGGGAGGGGCTCCGCGCCGCCCTCGTGGCCTCGGCTGGCCTCCCCGGAGCGCCGCGCCTGCAGCGCGCCCTCGGCGGCCTCGAGACCGGTCCGATGCCGCGGCGCCTGTTCGATGCCGTGGCAGCCAACGCCTCCCTCGCGGGGGACGTCACCGTGAACGGATTGGACCGAAGCATGCGCCACGCCCTCGTCGAGGCCATGAAGGGTCTCCCGGTCCCGGTGCACGGAACCGTGGGCTGGGATCACGCCGAGGTGACCGCCGGCGGCCTGGCGCTCCGCGAGGTGAACCCCCGAACCATGGCCGTCAACCAGTGCCCGGGCCTGTTCGTGGTGGGTGAGCTCTTGGACCTCAACGGCCCGATCGGCGGGCTCTCCTTCCAGGCCGCCTTCGCCACCGCACAGCTGGCGGGCGAGGCCCTCGCGAAGGCCGGCCCCGTGCCCCTGGCCTAGACCCCGCCTGTTCCCCGCGAGCTGTCCCCCGTGGGCGCGGGCTCGACCGGGAGTTTGGGGTCGAAGGCCCCGAACTCCTTCAGGATCCCCTGGAAGGTCCGACGGGACCAAGCCTGGGACTCGGCGAGGCTCTTCATGCGGGCCCGGGAGCGGGCGACCACCTCCGGGTCGTCGTCAGCCTGCGCGGCGCGCTCGTCGAACCACTTGCCCCAGCCCTTCACCGTGGGGAGGTCCTCGGCCATCTTGATGGGGTCCGAACTCTGCAGCTCCCAGAAGCCGTTGAGCCTGAGCTTGCTCGGGCCGTAGCCACCGGGGAGCACCGGGTCGGCCGAGAGGTACGTGCGGGCCAGGGCGGTGCGCAGTGCCCGGTACTTGCGGAGCTTGGCGTAGTGCACCCCCAGCCGGTCGTAGAGGGGCCGCTGCTTCCGCCCGGGGACCGGCGCGGTGAAGCTGTGCCAGTCGTCCTCGAGGTCGTGGAGCATTCCCAGGCACTCCACGTCAGGCATCTCGATCTCCGTCCCGGAGGACCACGCCTCGTAGAGGGTGATCTCGCGGTAGGCGTTCCCGCTCCGGTCCGAGTAGGCGTGGGAGAAGGCTGCGGCCTCGGCCCTGACTTCCCCGGCGTCCAGCTGCTGCTCCACGAGCGCCTCGACCAGGGCCGTATAGGGGCTCAGCCCACGGGAGGCATTGAATGCGATGCGCTCCGGTGCGTCCCAGGGGCCCACGGTGACCACCGTCCCCGCGGCCCAGTCGTAGCGAAAGGCGTCCAGCCGATCCCGCTTCCGGCGCCCACCCACGAGCTTCTCGACCGTGGCGGCAAACCGCTTGTTGCCCGTATCGACAAACTTGCGGGGGATCAGCTGAGCGGGGCAGTGCTTGGCCGTGTCGTAGAGGGGCGGTGCGACGGGCGCATCGGGCCACCCGTAGCGGTTGGCCCGGTGCTGGTCCAGCACGAAGCGCTCCAGGGTCGAGCGGAAGTCCTGTGCGCGGTCCGATTCCGCCACGAACCAATCCACGGCATCCTTCCGATCCCCATCGGAGAGGGACTGCCAGGCGGCGTAGAGTTCGTCCGCGGTGGGGGTTACCTCGGACTGGGCTGACGCGATGGCGACCGGCACCAGGGCGAGCGGGAGGAGAGCGAGCGTGCGACAGAGGCGGGATTGCGAGACCATGGACGCCATCATTCCCCGGACCGCCCCGGCGGTCTAGAACGCAGTCGTAAGCCTCCCGTGGCCCCGACCCTGACGGCGGCCGTCCGGCTGGCCTCGAGCAAAAAAAATGGGGGCGGGTCCGAGGACCCGCCCCACGGGAGGGTGCGATCGAGAACAAGAGGGGGCTGTCTCGACCGCGGCGACTTGCGTCGCCTTGGAGGCGCAACGACCAGGCGTAGTTCGCCGGCAGACCGTCTCGCTACCACCGCACAGTGACGAGGGGTCGGGGGGAGCCGGCTGGCTCGGTACCTGGGTGCGCCTCACCGCACCCACGAACACTACCCCCGGGGGCACCCCGGCCGGGGGACCACCGGCGAAAAAAGGCGGTGTTGTCTCGCAGTGGCGCCAGAAGGCCCCCCGGGCGCCCCTTGTAGGGGTAAACCCGCTCTAGCGATCCTGCCGCCCGCCTCGCGTCCGGCGCCGACGACGCCGTCGTTTCCGGGTCTTCTTGCGCTCCTCATCGAGCTCGTCGCGCCCCGCGGCGCGGGCGCGCGCAGCGCGGTCCCGCCAGGCCTCGACGATGTCGAGCCCCACACCACGGGCCTGGGAGCGCAGCTGGAAGAGCAGGAAGGCATCCACGAACTCCTCGGACCGTGCGAACAGGACCTCCGAGAAGCGCTCAGGGGGAGCGATGAAGTTCTGCTGGGCCACGAGGACCTTCCTCGCCCGCGTGAAGTCCTTCTTCGGGAGGCGGGTGCGCTCCGCCATGTCCTCGAGCATCTCCCACGTGGCGGCGAGGCGCGCCCGACTGTCCGGGAGCTCACCATCGGCGGCGAGTCGCTCGAGCTCCAGCTCGTAGGGGAGGGCGTAGAGCAGCGCGACGATCAGCCCGGACGAGGGCGCGCCGTGGTCTCCAGCGCGCACGTGGGCATCAAGCGCCGCGACGAGGTCCCAGAACGGCTCCGCGCGCTCGGGAATGTCGTCCTCAGGGCCGAGGTACTCCTCGAGTACGGGCACCAGAACGTCGAGGGCGCCCACGTCCCGGAGCATCTGGAACGCCGCGGTGCTCACCCCGGAGCGGGCCAGGCGGAAGATCTCCTCCAGCACGCGGGGGGCCGCGGCCTTGTCCAGATCGGGCGCGACATCGCACATGGCGTCCCAGGTGGGGTCGTCGATCTCGAGGTCGAGTCGAGTGGCGAACTTGACGGCCCGAAGGATCCGGACCGGGTCCTCGGCCAGGCGAACGCTGGGGTCACCGATGGTCCTGAGGGACCGGCGCTCGAGGTCCGCGAGGCCCCCGACGTGGTCGAGGATCTCATGGCTGCTGGGATCCAGGAACAGGGCGTTCACGGTGAAATCCCGCCGGCGAGCGTCCGACTGCGCGGTCCCGTACTCGTTGTCATCGACGATCAAAAGGTCATCGTCATCCGTGGGCTGCTCGCCGGGCGCGGCCCGGAAGGTGGCCGTCTCGATGATGTGGTCGCCGTAGAAGATGTGGGCGAGCTTGAACCGTCGCCCGATGATCCGACAGTTGCGAAACAGTCGACGGATCTCCGAGGGGCGGGCGCTGGTGGCCACGTCGAAGTCCTTCGGGGCACGGCCAATGAGGAGGTCCCTCACGCAGCCGCCCACGAAGTAGGCCTCATGGCCGTGGGCCTGGAGCCGCTGAACGGCGCGCTTGGCGTCCCGGTGGAGCAGGGCCGGGTCGATGTTCTCGGCCGGCACCCGCAGTGCCCCCTTGTCGGAGCGCTTGTCAGACCCCTTGCGCCTGCGGGATCGGGGCCGGCCAGAGGGGGAGGACTCGCGCCCACCGCCTCGCTTGGCGGCGTCTTCGTTGGACTGTCGGGGGCTCATCGGCGGGAGATCTTAATCAGGATCGCCGACGCGTGCATGAACTCTAGCATGCGGATGCCGGGGTCCCGGTTGCTCGAAGCCCTTCCTGGGGCTAAGGTTCAGCCGCTCGGAGGGCAGTAGCTCCAATCGGTAGAGCGACTGATTCCAAATCAGTAGGTTCGGGGTTCGAATCCCTGCTGCCCTGCCACCCCTCTCCGACCCCTTCGTGGTCCCTTCGGTGAGCCCCGAGCAAGGCTCGGCATCGCCGCCGTGTGGCCCGCCGCCCGCCTCACGCACCATCCCGGATCGATGCACGACAGCTTGCCCGCACCCGGCATCCCCGGCGGCCCCGGAGACGAGGAGGGGGACTTCGAGCCCCTCGACGAGTCCCTGATCCCCGAGGACCTCGCGGGCGCCCCGCTCGACCTGGAAGACGACGACCTCGGTGACGACATCGAGGAAGAGGAGGACGACGACGGGGGTGATGAGGACGGGACGGACGCCGAGACCTCGGAGGGCGAGGCGGCCGAGGCCAAGCCCAAGGCTCGCTCCAAGAAGCGCAAGGGATCGGACGAGGACGAGGAGGTCGAGCACCCCGACACCCCCGTTCCCAGCGCCGCCAAGATGCGCAAGGCCCTGGACAAGGCCTTCGCCGGCCAGGAGGACATCGACGAGCGCATGCTCGACCTGATGACCAAGCACGCGCGGCTGCTCCTGGAGACCAACCGCACCATGAACGTGACGGCGATCCTGGACCCCACGGAGATCGCCGTGAAGCACTACCTGGACTCCTGGCGGGTCACGCGGATGGTCCCCCTGGTGGCCCGCACCGTGCTCGACCTCGGCTCCGGTGGGGGCTTCCCGGGGATCCCTGTGGCCATCGCCGAGCCCGATTGCTCGATGATCCTGTGCGAGTCCATCGGGAAGAAGGCGCGCTTCCTCGAGGAGGCGGTGGAGAAGCTGGGCCTCAAGAACGTGCGCGTCGTCTACGCGCGCGCGGAGGACTACCTGGCCTCCAACCGGGTGGACCTCGTGCTGATCCGCGCCGTCTCCTCCGTACGTGAGAACGTCCGGGTGCTCCGCAAGGTCCGGCACTCCGTGAAGGATGTCGTGATGCTCAAGGGGAACTCGTGGGGCCGCGAGGTTCGCGCCGCGGAGCGAGAGGCCGAGCGCCTCGGCTTCAAGCTCGACACCGTGCTGGAGCACGAGCTGCCCGACGAGATGGGCTCCCGGGCCATGGTCGTCTACCGGGCACCTGGCGGCGACGGACTCTGAGCCAAGGTCGGGGCGCGGAGCCTCGCGACCCCGTTCTCCCCTCGGCCTCCCGCAGCGCTGGACCGGAGCCGCCTTTGGGGAAGGGTCCGCGGCGGATGAACGGCGGCGGGCAGGGCTTGACTCCGCGCCGGAGCGGCTCTAACGTCTCGGGCCTCCACCCGCCCGGGTGGCGGAATTGGTAGACGCGCATGGTTCAGGTCCATGTGCCCGCAAGGGCGTGGGGGTTCGACTCCCCCCCCGGGCACCAGCCCCCTCTCGAGATCCTCGAGCGGGGGCTGGTTTTTTGTTCGGGTGCCCCGCTTGGCTCAGGCGCACCGCGCCGTCCGGTCGCACCGGGGCGGGCCCTGAGCACCGGCTCAGTCCGCGGTCACCGTGATGCCGTCGCCCAGGCCCCAGCAGATGCGGCTGGAGCCGCCCAGCCGCTCCAACTCGTCCGAGACCGTCAGGCCCCGGGCGAGGAGCTCGAAGGCGTTGCCGCTGATCATGACCTCCTGGACGGCGTGCTGGATCTCGCCACCCTCGACCCAGCGCGCGGACTTGGCGGTGCCGCTGAAGTCCCCCGAGGCGGCGTCGACCGACCCGGAGAACCGCTGGATGTAGAGGCCTGTGCCCAGGGCCGAGAGGAGGGCCTGCCGGTCGCCGGCCCCCTCACCGTCCTCGGGACCGATGACGAGGGCGTGGAACCCGAGCCCGGGGACGCCGCGCGCGCCCCCCTGGGCGTGACCCGTGGATCGGCACCCGTCCACCGCCGCCGAGTAGGCGTTGTGAATGAAGCCCTTGAGAGTGCCTGCCTCCAGGAGCTGGAAGCGGGCCGCGGCAAGGCCCTCGCGGTCGAAGGCCCGCGCGCCCATGGAGCCCCGGTCGGAGGGGTCATCGACGATGCTCAGGCCCGGCGCCACCGACTGCCCCAGCTTGCCCGCGAGGGCGCTCCGGCCGCGCTGGACCGCGATCGCGGAGGCGCTCCCGAGGAGGGGCTGCAGGATCGCGCTCTGGAGGGCCCCGGGGGCGAAGAGGACCGGGCCCTGGTAGCTCCGGCCCGCGCGGGCGCCGAGGTTGCCGATGCAGCTCTCGGCCACCTCACGCGCGACGCGCGCCCGCTCGCGGTCGAGGTCGGCGTGATCGCGGATCGCCACGCCGCGGTAGTCGAAGCCGCCGGTCTCGTCCCCGTCCACGGCCAGGGCCATGAGGCTCAGGCTGAGGGCCGCGTCGTCGTCGTACTGATGGACCCCCTCGGTGCTCATGACCAGGGTGCCTCCCGAGACCGCCGAGAACGAGGCGTGGTCCACCGAGAGCCGCCCGTCATGGCTGAGCGCAGCATCGGCGAGCCCCTGGGCCCCTTCGACCACCTCTTGCACACCGATGGCCGCGAGCGCAGGGTCCACGCGCGGCCCCATCAGCGCCGCCTCCTCGACGGCGGTGGGGGACGGCAGGACGTTGGCGGGGTCGGGGGGGCTGAGCCGGGCGATGGCCACCGCCTCGTTCGCCAGGGTCTGCAGGGCCTGATCGGAGGCCTGGTTGGTGGAGGCGAACCCCAGGCGGCCATCGAGGAGGACGCGCAGCCCGCAGGTGGAGCCCTCATCCGACTGCACCTGACCGAGGTCGCCCTTCTCGACCTTCGCCGAGAGGCTCCGCCCCGATCGGGCGCAGACCTCCGCCTGGGTGGCGCCCGCGGCGCGCGCCGCGTCCAGCAGGAGCGCGGCCCGGCGCTCCAGTTCCGCCCGCGCGCCGCCTCGATCCGTGCCCGCGACGTCTTGTTGTTCGAGTCCCATCAGCCGCGACCTCCCACCAGAATCTCGCAGGAGAGCCAGGGCCCGCCGGCGTCCACCTTGGCGGGCTGCCCCTTTCCGCAGTAGCCGGAGCCCAGGTCCCACTTGAAGTCCCGGCTCACCCCGTCCACGGTCGAGAGGACGTCGAAGGCCATGCCGGAGAGGTTCACGCCCCGCTGGAGCGCGCCCCGCTTCCCGTTCTTGATGGGCCAGGCCTGGAGCGTGCCGAACATGAACTCGCCGTTGGCGTCCGCCTGCCCGTTGCGCGGACCGTCGACCATGAGGCCGTCCTCGATCCCGTCGATGAGCTCGTCCAGCTCCGTCTCCCCGGGGGCGATGAATGTGTTCCGCATTCGAATCAAGGGCTCGTCGTCGTACTCCCAGGCCCGGGCGTTCCCCGTGGGGGCGACGCCATGGCGGTGGGCGGTCTGGCGGTCGTGGAGGTAGCTCTTCAGCACGCCGTCCTCGATGACGGTGACCGACCCGGCGTGCACGCCCTCGTCATCCACGTCGAGGGTCCCACCCGCGCCCGTGGTGTACTCGCTCACGCCGCTGTCCTTCAGGGTCACGAGCTCCGACGCGACCGAGGTGCCGATGCGGTCCCGGGCGCAGCTGCCCGCCTCCACGAAGTCCGCCTCCACGGTGTGCCCCACGGCCTCGTGGGTGAGGAGGCCCACGATCGAGGGGGAGAGCAGCACCTTGCGGCGACCCCCCTCGGGGTACCCGGCGCCGAGCAGGTCCACCGCCATGTGGGCGGCGCTGTCGCCCAGCTCGTCCGCCGAGTCCGCCCTGAAGAGGCAGTCCCAGGCGCCCGTCACGCCGATGCTGCGCGCGCCGCGCTGGAGCTCCCCGTCCGCCTCTGCCACGGTCATCACGCGCAGCTCGGGCCGGGCCACCCGGGTCCACGCGCTGGCGCCGTCGCTGGTGACGATGCCCTTCTCCTCGAAGGACTCCGTGTACCCGCTGGAGGCGCTCACGATCCGGGCGCTCTGGCCCCGGGCCCGCTCCTCGAGGCCGAGCACCAGCTGGAGGCGTTCCTCGATGGAGGCGGCCAGGAGCTCCTCGTAGCCCGGCGCGTCGAACTGGCCAACGGCGAGGTCGGTGGCGGGGGGGGCGGTGACTCGCTCCTTGCGGGCGGCGGACGAGGCCAGGGCCGCGGCCCGGGCGGTCTCGATGGCGGCGCGGACCGCGCCCACCTCGAGGCGGTCCGTGGAGGCGAAGCCGTAGGTCCCGGCGGCGAGGACCCGGACGCCGACCCCGGTGTGCTCGCTCAGCTTGGCCTGGTCCACCCGGCCCTTCTCGACGGCCACGCTGCGCGTGCGCTTGGCGTGATAGCGGAGTTCGATGTGGCCCTCGCCACCGTCGAGGCGGAGGGCCTCTGCGAGGATCGGTCTGGGGTCGTGGCTGCTCATGGCGTCAGCCTAGTGCATCCAGGTTCCCCCTCCGAGGGTCGCGCCCGTAGACTCCGCCCCATGGCCGCGGATTCCAGACCGCGCGAGCGGCGCTCCATCGCCCGCAACAAGCGCGCCACCCACGAGTACCTGATCCAGGACGAGCTGGAGGTGGGCGTCGTGCTGCGCGGCACGGAGGTGAAGAGCCTGCGGGCGAGCCGGGTCTCGCTCCAGGAGGCCTACTGCTTCATCAAGGACGGGGAGCTGCGGATCATGCGCATGCACATCCCCGAGTACGCCCAGGGAAACGTGCACAACCACGAGCCCACCCGGGACCGCGTGCTCCTCGCCAAGAAGCGGGAGATCGAGAAGTGGTCCAAGGCGGTGCGCGAGAAGGGCACGACCCTCGTGCCGCTGGAGATCTTCTGGGACGGCTCGTTGGTGAAGCTCCGCATCGGCCTCGCCAGGGGCAAGAAGCTCCACGACAAGCGCCAGAGCAAGCGCGAGAAGGACGACCGGCGAGAGGTCGACCGGGCCATGAAGTCGGCCCGGCGCGGCGAGTAGCCCGCTCAGCGGTACGCCGCGGAGCGCTCCCGCATGATCGCGGTGCCATAGGTGGGGAGCTGGTCCAGCGCCCCCAGGACGCGGGCGCGGCGCTCCCCGGGAGCGGACTCGAGGTCCGCGCGGACGAAGCAGATCCGGAAGGGGAGCAGGTCATCCCGTCGGACGTAGCGCTCCGCGACCCGCCCGTCGGCCTCGAGGGCCTCGAGGAAGCGCCGGGCCGTGGGGGCCATCCCCTGGGGCCGCTTCGGCAGCAGGATCAGCGCGGGTTCCGCGGCGTACATCTCATCGAGCATGGCGCCGCGAGCCGCTGCCCTCCCGGGGTCGTCCTCGGGCACGTTGAGGAAGGCCGCCGCGGAGGGCGTCACGAGGCCCCTGATGTCCCAGATGGGATTCCTGCTGAGGGCGCCGATGAAGCCGATGTCCGGGCACGCGATGGTCTCTGCGGGGCCGGTCCACTCCAGGACCGCCCACGCGTCGAGCTCCTGCCGGCCCGGCTCCCACGGGGACCTCGCCCGCTCGAGGACCTGGAAGGGCCAGGCGCCGCGGGGCTCCACGGCCAGGGCGATGTTGTGGGCCCGGTCGTAGCCACGGGTGCCCTGATCCCAGGCCGCGGCCAGCACGAGGGCGGCGAGGGTCACCACCGCGAGCCTCCGCGGTGTCCCCCGCAGGCTCTTCACCACCCCCGCGAAGCCCGCCGCGGCACCCAGGGCGAGGAAGGGCAGGGGCGGCACCAGGAAGCGATAGCGGGGCATCCAGTCGGTGAAGGCGTAGGCCACGAAGAACAGGCCGGAGAAGCCCATGCACCACGCCGCGAGGGGGACGCGTCGGCGCCCCACCAGCGCGCAGAGCGCGCCGACCACCCACATGGCCGCGAAGCCCCAGCCCTGATGGAACAGGAAGCGATAGAGCAGGAACCGCTCGCCGCGCCCGGCCGCGAGGGCCTCCACCAGGGGCGGACCGCCGCCGACCTTGGCGGCGTGGGTGGCGGGAAACAGGCCGCCGTAGGCCACCAGGCCCCAGACCTCGTAGGCGCCGATCGGCAGGCCCGCGAGCAGGGCCCAGCGCAGGTCCCGGGGGCCCAGCGGCGCGTCGGACAGGCGGACGCCACGCCGGATGAGGAAGTAGAGCAGGTAGGCGGGGGCCTCCGGGCGGCTCGCCCAGACCAGGACCAGGAGCAAGGCCGAGAGGGGCCGGGCCTCGGCACGGGCCTGCTCGACCTCGAAGCGCCAGACCGCGAGGACCAGCAGCAGCGTGAAGCTCGCCGTCTCCAGGCCCGCCACGGCCCAGAGGGCCAGGGACGCGTTGGTGGCGACGATGGCCGCGGCGCAGAGGCTCGTGCGCGCGCCCAGGCCGAGCTGGCGGCCGAGGCCGAAGGTGGCGGGGACGCAGAGCACGGCCGCCAGGAGGCCGCCGAGCTTCAAGCCGAGCACCGGGGGCAGCCCGAGCCAGACGAGTCCGGCCCCGTACAGGGTCCAGACGGGGTTGGAGAAGCCCTCCACGCGCTCTCCCCGGTTCCACACCAGCTCGCCGTGCTCGGCGAGGTTCTGGCCGTACCGGAGGGAAATGAACGCGTCGTCCACCGTGTAGGGCCAGAACGACAGGGCGCTAAGGAGGAGGAACCCGGTCAGCAAGGCGAGGGCTGCCATGCTGAGGGGGCCCACGCCGCCCGCGGTCTCGTGCCTGTCCATGGGGGAGAGGATAGGAGGCTGACCCGTTGTGACCGAGCCCGCTCCGTCCTATCCTTCAGCTCGGCGCCCGGCGGGGCGCCACTCATGGATGGGGGCGCACTGGTTTCGACCGGTTTCCGTCGCTACCAGGTTGCGTGCCGGGGATCCCAGGTCACCCCGCTAATCATCCCGGGAACGGCATCTTACTTGCCGACAACAACTACGCACTGGCAGCCTGAGAGTTGCCCGTCTTCGCCTGGAGTGCCCGTGGCCGGGCGAAGACGCCATTAGCGGGCTGGTCGCAACGCTGCGCCTCGGGGCCGCGCGACGAGACTTTACCGAGGCTGGCTCAGAAGCAATGTGTCCGCGGGCGGCTGCTGAGTGAGATCTATGCCGGCGGACTATGCACGTAGACGCCGGGTGGGCGCCGATTCCGGGACGGGGGTTCGACTCCCCCCGCCTCCACCATCTCCCTCCTCTGTTCCAGAGGCAACGAGGGGAGGCGAGACGCACCGGCCGGCGGCCCTGCGTCAGTGAGCCAGCTTCGCGCCGCCGGCCGCGTCGTCTTCGGAGGGTCCTTGCGGCTCGGCGACGTCGAGGTGCTCCTTCAGGGCTGCCTCGAGGTCCCCGAGCTTGATGGGCTTGCTGAGGAAGCCGTCCATGCCGGCCTCGATGCAGGATGATCGCGCCTCGTTCAGCACGTTCGCGGTCACGGCGATGATGGGGGACTCGTACCCCCGCGCGCGCAGGATGCGGGTGGCCTCGAGGCCGTCCATGACGGGCATCTGGCAGTCCATGAGCACCAGCTGGAAGCTGCGCTGCTTGAGCACCTCAACGGCCTGGGCGCCGTTGGAGGCGATCTCGCAGGTCACCCCGAGGCGCTTCAACATGGCCTGCATGACTTTCTGATTCACGAGGTTGTCCTCCACCAGCAGCACCTCGCCGGCGTAGCCCACGAGCGCGAGGCCGCTCTCTCGTTGCCGCTTCTTGGAGAGGACCGCCTCGACGAGCTCGTGGCGCGCGACCGGCGCGGCGAGCAGGTTCGCGCCGAGCTCCCCGCGGTGTTCGCTGATCCACGACCACTCGGTGACGACGATCCGGCGGTTGGGCTCACCCTCGATCGCGGCCAGGGCACGCTCGAGGCTCGGGCCGCTGTTGACCAGGATCAATGCGGCTCCCGGCGCCTCCCTGGCCGAAGGCACCTCGACCGCGCCGAGGCCCACGAGGTAACGTCGCACGACGCGTAGGCTCTGGGCCAGGTCGCCGCGCAGGGCGAACTGGAGGCCCGTGAGGTCCGCGAGCGGGGGCCCAACGTTGGCCTCGGCAAGGGAGAACTCAGCCACGAACCGGGCGCCATGGCCCGGCCGGCTCTCCACCTCGAGGGTGCCACCCATGAGCGAGACCAGCTCCCGGCAGATGGACAGGCCAAGGCCGGTCCCTCCGAAGCTCCTTGTGGTGGAGGTGTCCGCCTGCTGAAAGGGCGAGAAGAGGGTCGGCAGCGCCTCGGCGGCGATGCCGACGCCCGTGTCTTTGACTTCAAGGGTGAAGGTCCGCTGACCCTCTTCCGCCCCGGTGCAGGTGAGCTTCACCGCGACGTGGCCGTGCTCGGTGAACTTGATCGCGTTCCCCACCAGGTTGACGACCACCTGCTTGATCCGGGTCGGGTCCCCGAGGACGCCAGCGTCGGTGACCGGCACCTCACAGGTCAGCTCGAGGCCCTTCTCGTACGCGGCGTGGGAGAGGAGGCGCGAGCTGTCCTCGACCATGGAGGCCAGGTCGAGGGGGAGCGCCTCCAGGGCCATCTTCCCGGCCTCTGCCTTCGAGAAGACCAAGACGTCGTCGAGGATCTCGAGCAGGTGCTCGGCCGCCGACACGGCGGTGTCCACGTTGCCCTGCTGGGATGAGCTGAGGTGATCGAGCTGCAGGAGCTGGAGCATGCCCAGCACGCCATTCATCGGCGTGCGCAGCTCGTGGCTCATGTTCGCGAGGAAGGCGGACTTGGCCCGCTGGGCCTCACGAGCGGCATCCATCGCCCGCCGCGTCTCCGTCTCCACCCGCTTCCGCTCCGTGATGTCGCCAATGACCCACAGTGTGAACGCGGCCTCTTCACCCTCCGCGCCCACCTGCGCCCTGGCCAGCTCGACCGAGAAGAGGGAGCCATCCTCCCGTCGAGCTTCTGCCTCCACCTTGCCGACCCCGAGCGCTGCGGCTTCGTCAGGGAGGTCGGCGATCCAGTCGGTGAACCGCCGCCCGATGGCGCGCTGGGGCTCCACACCGAACATGCGTCCGAAGGCCGGGTTGGCGTCCACCAGTCGTCCGTCCGCGCCAACGCTGACGATGCCGTCGATGACGTTCTCGAGGATCACGCGCTGGAGCTGCTCCTTGCGGTCCAGCTCACGGCGCTCATCCAACGCCTCCACGAGCGCAGCGACCTGGGGGCCAACCGCCTGCAGCGCGCCGAGGTCGTTCTCGGTGAAGGCCCCCCCGCGCCGGACGAGATTGAGGGAGCCCAGCTGCTCTTCTCCGCGGAGGAGGGGGATGGAGGTGACCTGGGCCTCGCCGTATCTGCGGGGCTCCACACCGCCGTGGCCCCCGCCCGCCGCCTCGAGCCAGGCGCAGGCCGGGCAGTCCGCGTGGAGTGCGTGACGGATGCAGCAGTCGTCACAGCCCGTGACCTCGATGACGCCCGCGAGGAAGGCCTCGTAGACCCTCTCCTCGCTCCGCCCGAGCAGGTGCCGCTGCTGGGCCTGGGACAGCGCCTCAAGCAGCCGAACGGTCTGGGCCTGACGTTCTCGCGCGTGCCCCAGCCTCTCCGCCATGGCGTTGAAGCTCGCGGAGACCCGGCCAATCTCATCGTCCCGGGTCACCGGCACACGGGTCTGGAAGTCCCCGCTGGCCACGGTGTCCACCGCCTCCTCGAGGCCCCGGAGCTTCCGGGTGAGCAGCGTGCCGAGAATGAAGCTGAACAGGGCAACGAGCGCGATCTCGATCCCCACGATCTTCAACGCCTGACGCCGGGCCGCGGCGACGATGGCGAAGGTGCGGGAGGTGTCGAGTCCAACCCGGACCGTTCCGATGGCCTCGCCCGCGACCGAGATCTCTCCTCTGGCGTCGAAGATCCCGTCGCCGTCCGTATCCGCCAGGGTCCGATCCAGCGAACGGTCCCCGAGCGAACCGAGTCCTGGCTGAGCCACGGAAGCCAGCACTCGCCCCTCCAGGTTCACCACATGGACATAGAGCAGTGACGTGTCCTCCAGCGCCGTCTCTGCCGTGTCGTTGATCGTGGCGAGGTCCCCGGAGATCACGGGGTCCGTGAACGTCGAGGACAGGAGTCGAACAGCGGTCTCCGCCCGCACCGTGATCTCCTGCTCCTGGGCGCGCTCGATGTACCGCACGCCAGTGATCACGAGGATGATCAGAACGACCGCCTCGATCAGCGCGACGCCGAGGATGGTCCGCGCGCGAAGCGACAACGTCCAGGCCGGACGTCGCGCCTCGGGGCCAGCTTGCCCTTCGGGGCTCAGAGCCCCTCCAGGCCGAGCGCCCTCACGTCATCCCAGTCGGAGTCCTCTGCGCGCTCGAAGCCCTTCAGCTTGATGGGATCCAGCAGGCCCATGCCGCCCGGGGTCTCGTGCAGGCCCATCAGAGCGGCCTGAACCCGCTCGACCACCTCCGAGGGGACCCGGGGGTGCGCGGCGATGGCGTGGGGGGTGAAGCCCTCGCTCGTCCAGATCACGCGGAGCTGGTCCGAGACGTCCGGTGGCATGGCGTTGAAGGTGCGCACCACGCCTCCACCCACGGGCAACGTCCCCGACGCGACGTTTCGATAGACCGAGTCGTGGGAGCTCACGAAGCGCGGCGTCACCCCGAGCTCCCTGCGGGCCAGCTCGGCGCGGGGGAGGAGCGTCGCCGCGAAAGCTGCGGGCGCAGGGAAGGCGACCTCGAGTCCAGCGAGGTCCTCGATTCCCTCGATGTCGCTGTCCTTCCTGGCCACGAGGATCCCCTTGATCCGCTTGTCCTTCGCCCGCGCGAGCGCCCCGTAACCCGTATCCGCGTGGAACACCTCGTAGTGGTAGGGGTTCATGTAGGCGATATCGGGTTTCCCCTCACGCAGACTGCGCTCGAACTCCGGAATGTCCCGCTCGGTCACAAATCGAAGATGCACCCCGGCGGCTTCCGAGACCGCCGCGAGCAGAGGCATCCACTGGTCCGCGGACTTCTTCGCCGACTGCTGCGGGACGATGCTGAACGTGTAGGTGGGGACGTCGGCCCCTGGGGAGCTGGGCGCCGCGGGTGCCCGGGTCTCTGCCTCGGGCGAGCCGCCGCCGCATGAGAAGAGCACCCCCAGTCCGAGGGCGAGGACTTGGTTCGAGAAGATCAGGCGTCGCATGACAGGCTCGGTGGGAAGGGCGTACGGGCCCCGCGGGCCCCGTGGAGGCCCACTCGGAGAGGCCTCGTGGCTGGCCAGGTACAACGGGGCTTGGGGTCAGGCAAGCAGCTGGCCATTCCGCGCCTCGATGGCCCAGGTTCCCGTCGACGCCGATTCTAAGCGCGCGCTCGCTGGGAACCTTCTGCCCCGGGGCAATCCCGGGGTCCACCGGTCGTAAGCGAGGGGTGAAGACCTACTTCGACTCGCTGACGACACAGCGGGTCCGGGGCCCCTCCACGTCGAGATAGACCGTCACCCGGCGCCGTTCCTCCCCGACCTCCCAGGCGGTGAGGATCCTGTTGGCCCGGGAGGTGTTGCTCCCGAGCCGTTGACCGGGGAGGTAATCCACCGGCGTCGAGCTGGCGGGGTCCACGCCGTGGGCCTCGAGCGCTGCTCGACAGACCGCCTCCACCGATGCCAGGGACCAGGTGCCGTCCTCGGCGCGCTGCGGGGCGCTGGGGATGTCCACCGAGGTCGAGGGGTCCAGGACGCGCTGCACGGTGATCCACCCGATCGCCAGGAAGCACACCACCCAGAAGATCCCGAGGGCCCGGGCGAGATGATCGTGGCCGGCTTCAAGGGGGCGGCCGGTCGGTTCAGGAATGGAATCTGGAGCCATGCCGGAGCCTAACCGCTCTCCGCTCCGGTGGAAACGAGGCAGGCTCCACCTGCCAGACCGCTCCTCCGTGGCGGGGTCCCGAGCAAGCCCCACGCCACGGGGATCCAGGGGATGCCGTTGAACCCCGGACAGCCGTCGAGGACACTCTGGAGCCATGCTCCGCCCCGTGCTCATCGCCGCCGCCCTCGCCGCCAGCCTGTCCGGTTGCCGCGGGACCAGCGTCGCCACGCAGAACCTCGACGCGGTCCTCAGCTCCACGGACAACTTCCGGTACCGCGGGGCCACGACGAATCAGTGGAAGGACCTGATGGACCTCGGGTTCAACTCCCTGCGATCCGTGGTCAGCGCCGAAGAGAAGGCGCGGACCGAGCAGAACATCCCGGACCCCACCGAATTCGCATTCGAGAACCTGGTCGACCTCTCCGCGTCCACCCAGGGGCCGACCCTCTGGCGACACAACGAGCAGGTCCGCGTGCTGGCCCGATTCGCCGTGTACGCGCCCAGCCAGCTCTGTCGTGAGCTCGCCATCCGGCAGCTGCGGGTCCACGCCGAGCGCCTGGAGCTCGACGGCACCTTCAGCGGCCTGGAGCAAGCTGCAAGCGCGGCGGAGTTGATCGAGGCGGTCGACGGCCTGACCGACGCCCTACGCACCGCCTCCCGCCGACGGCTGGACGACACGGCCAGGGCGGACTTCGCCGCGGCCATCACCCTCGTGGAGGAGCTCGAGGTGGACGTGCAGGGCGGCGCACGCCTCCTCGGGGCCCTCGGCCCCTTCCTGAAGGGGCGGCTCTTGCCGACGGACCTGCGCCAGCGGGTGGCGGCCCTGTCCCTCGAGGTTCAGCGCCGCCTCGTGGCCGAGGCGTACTGGCGCGGCGTCCGTGACACCTCCGCCTTCGTCCGCGCCAGCGCCCTCTCCATCTCGATGGCGCTGCACGGCGACCCCTACCGAATCGAGGCCCTCCTCACGGTCATTCCCACAGAGGCTGTGGAGCCGTGGATCACGGAGCGGTACCGCACCTTTGATCTGCCTGCTCAGCCGCTCGAGGACGCCGGCGTCCTGATCGCCGTCGCGCAGGCCTTCGAGGCCGAGGGCCTGCCGCTCGCCGCTCGCCGCGACACGGTGGAGGGGCTCCAGCTCCGCGCGGCCATCGTGGTGGGCTTCCTCCAGGTCGCTGCCACCGACCTCCTGTACCCACGGCGCGCCCGGCATGCCGCCATGGACACCCTGGGCGCCCTGACCTCCGGTGAGGTGGTGAGCCTGCGCCCCGAGGTCTGGGAGCGCTGGTGGCTTGGGGTCCGGCCGGAGCTCGAGGATCAGATACGAGCGGCGACAGATGGCTGACCAGGACACCCCGCCGGCACCCCCGTCGGAGTCTTCAAGCGCCCAGATCTTTGACGAGGTCCGCCGCGAGCGTGGGGCGTCTGGACAGGGGAGGGGCTGGGCCATGCGAGCGATCGGGCTGGCGGTCTTCGCCTTTGCCGTCTGGCTGATCTCCACGAACATCGGCTGGCGAGATGAGCTCCGGCTGGAATCCCCGTCCGGCGCCGAGGCCGTGAGCCTCGGCGGATCGATCGAGGGGGATTGGCGCGCCCGCCCGATGGTGTTCGTGGCCGACGAGGGCAACGCGGCGTTGACCGTCGTTGCGGGCGAGCGGCTGTCCGTGGGGCCGGCGCGCGTCCTTGGCCCGAATGGGCGCGTCATCGCCGGCTCCGACGACCCCGGTACGGGCATGGCCGTGAGCATGATCGACGTGCGCCCAGGGCTCCCGAAGACGCTCCGGGGCGTTCAGGCCAACAAGGTCGGGGTCGCGTTCTGCCTCCTGGCCTTGGCCACCCTGACGGTGGCCACGCGGTGGTGGAGGCTCCTGCTCGTGCATGACTGCCCGACTCGCTGGCGGGACGCCGTGCGCTTCACCTACGTGGGCCTCTTCTTCAACGTCGTGTTCCCCGGCTTCAACGGCGGCGACGTGGCGCGGGCGGTGGCGGTCGTACAGCGCCACCCCGCGCGGAGGCCGGAGGCGCTCATGAGCGTCGTGGTGGATCGAGTCCTCGGATTGTTCTCGATGGTCATCATCGGCGCCTGCTTCGTGCTGACGAGCGACGACCGGGCCGCGGACCTCAAGCTCCCGGTCAGCGCGGCGGCGGCAGGCCTCTTGGTGGGAGGGGCCATGTTCTGCAGTCAGCGCGTCCGTGGCTGGCTCCGGTTCGAGACGCTGATCGCACGGCTCCCCATGGGCGAGCGCCTGGAACGCCTGGACCGCTCGGCCCGGCTCGTGGTGGAGCGGCCACGGGAGCTGGCGGGCGCCCTCGTGCTCTCCAGCATGAACCACCTCCTGACCGGGGCGGCGGTCTCCTTCATCGCCGCGGGCCTCGGGAGCCAGCTTGGCTTCGGGGAGTGGATGTCGACCACCGCCATCGCCAACACCATCTCCGGCCTGCCGATCTCCCCCGGCGGGCTCGGCGTGGGGGAGCACCTCTTCGGGGCGCTGGCCGCCATCTTCGGCAGCACCTATGCCATGGGCGTGGCCACGAGCCTGATCTTCCGGGTGGGCCTGTACGGCCTGTCGCTCACCGGAGGGCTGGTGCTCTTGATCCCGGACGCCAGCCGGCCCGGAGGCCCTGGGGCCGGGACCGCCGAGCCACGCTGAGCGCGGCGCTCCCGCGCCCGGTACGCGACGCACGCGAGCGGAATCGGGTGGTCCACAGGGCGTGGACCTGATGGAATGTTGCCCATATTCATCCCCCTGCGCCCCCCCTGCTGCTCAAGACCATGTCCCTAGCCGTCATCGGAACCCTCGCCTACGACTCCGTCGAAACCGCCCACGACAGTCGTGAGAACGCCCTGGGTGGGTCCGCCATGTACTGCGCCGTGGCCGCGGCGCCCTACTCCAAGCCTCGCCTCGTCGGCGTGGTGGGCGGGGACTTCAAGGACGAGCACATCACCCTGCTGAGGGACCGCGGCATCTGCATGGACGGCCTCGAGCAGATCGAGGAGGGCAAGACCTTCCGCTGGGGCGGGCGCTACGAGCCGGACTGGAACACCCGCCACACCACCTACACGGACCTCAACGTCCTCGAGGACTTCGACCCGAAGCTCCCCGACGCCTACCGGGACTCCCGCTTCGTGTTCCTCGCCAACGCTCACCCTGCGGTGCAGCTGAAGGCGCTGGAGCAGGTCGAGGCGCCCGCGTTCTCGGTGGCCGACACGATGAACCTCTGGATCGACATCGCGCGCCCCGACCTCGACGCCCTGATGCAGAAGGTGGATGGGCTCATCCTCAACGACGAGGAGGCGAGGATGCTGACGGGGGAGAACAACCTCATCCGGGCCGCCCAGCGAGTGCTCGAGCTCGGCCCCAAGGTCGTGATCCTGAAGAAGGGGGAGCACGGCGCCTTCATCATGGGCGAGGGCCTCCACTTCTCGCTCCCCGCCTACCCGGTGGTGGAGGTGGTCGATCCCACCGGTGCCGGAGATTGCTTCGCAGGCGGCTTCATGGGCTACGTCGCCAGCGTGGGGGACGCGTCCCCCGAGACACTGAAGCGCGCCATGCTCCACGGCACCGTGGCGGCCTCCTTCTGCGTGCAGGGCTTCAGCGTCGAGGAGGTCGCGAACCGCGGACGCGAGGACTACGACGAGCGCTTCAAGGACCTGCAGGCCATCGTCACCCTCTGAGCGTGCAGCGGGCGGGCCACCACTCGACAGGGCTCCAAGGGACAACAGACCCCCATCGAAATGAGGAGGCCCCGGCTCGCTTCATTCCGGGACCTCCTCTGGGCTGATGACTCTCCAGTTCAACCCGTGCGAACGGGCGATCCGACACCCGTTCGAGACTTCATCCGAATGGTGACGTCGATCCGGGCCAAGTTCTGCGACAGTTTCCCGTAGGCTGCCCGATCTAACGGGCGCTCCAGCCTCGCCCGCCAACCCGGGCCGATGCGGACACCCGAAACCGGATGAAACGACTCTTCCTCGCTATCGCTCTGGACCACGAACTCGCCCTGCGACTCTCGAGGGTGGCGAGGGAATTCGAGCCCGACTGCGGGCCCCTGGTCGCCCATCCGCCGGATGACCTCCACCTGACCCTCTCCTTCCTCGGCGAGGTGGAGGACCGTGAACTCGACGGGGTGATCCGCTCTGCGGCCGAGGAGTTCCGTGGCGTCTTCGCCCCCGAGTTGGAGCTGACCGGCGACCTGGAGCTCCTGCCGGCGGGCCCCGATGAGCCGCGGGTCCTGACGGCTCCTGTCACCGAGGTGGGGGAGCAGCTCGGCCGACTCGGCGCCCTTCGAAACCGGGCGCAGCAGGTCGCGCTCTCGCGCCGCTGCCCCGCCAACAGGACCGATCGGCGTCGGACCTTCCGGCCCCACGTGACCCTCGCCAAGCTCGAGGGGGGGCCGCCCGCGCCGGTCGGCCCCCTCAGTTCCGGGCTCTCGAGGCGCTGGGTCGGCTCCGAGGTTGCCCTCTACGAGTCCCTCGGCGCCCCCGGCGCCGATGGGGGGCGGTACCGGCAGCTCATGAGCTGGGGCCTCCCCATGGATGCGGGGTAGGGAGTCGCAAAGGGCGGGCGAAGCTTGACACCTGTGCCCATACCGAACGTCTCCCCCGCGCCGACGAAAATCCGCATCGGCATTCCATCCGAGGCCTCAAGAAGCTATACCGAACGGACACCGAACATCCGAGTTCGGCAGCACCACCGCAGCAGGAGCCCAGCGTGAACCGATCCAAGACCCCCAAATCCAAGACCCCTACCCGAGGGATCAACAACAACGACGGAACCCTCGCTGGCCGTGAGAAGGCCATCACCGCCGCCGTCGGCGAGATTGAGAAGAGCTACGGCGTCGGCTCGATCATGCGCCTGGGTGGCCAGGCCGACCAGATGAGGAAGATCGAGGGGATCTCCACAGGGTCCATCAACCTCGACCTGGCCCTCGGCGGAAAGGGACTTCCCAAGGGCCGGATCGTCGAGATCTACGGCCCGGAGAGCTCGGGCAAGACCACCTTGACCTTGCACACCATCGCCGAGGCCCAGAAGGAGGGCGGCGTATGCGCGTTCGTGGACGCGGAGCACGCCCTCGACCCGTCGTACGCTCGGAAGCTCGGCGTCAAGCTGGAGGACCTGCTGGTCAGCCAGCCCGACACGGGCGAGCAGGCCCTCGAGATCGTGGAGACGCTGGTGCGCTCCAAAGCCGTGGACATCGTCGTGGTGGACTCGGTCGCCGCTCTGGTTCCGCGGGCCGAGATCGAGGGGGAGATGGGGGACAGCTTCGTCGGCCTCCACGCTCGCCTCATGAGCCAGGGCCTCCGCAAGCTCACGGGCGCCATCGCCAAGTCGAACTGCCTCGTGCTGTTCATCAACCAGATCCGCGAGAAGATCGGCGTGATGTTCGGGAGCCCGGAGACCACCACCGGCGGCCGTGCGCTCAAGTTCTACTCCTCGGTCCGGCTCGACATCCGGCGTATCGGACAGCTCAAGGACGGAGACAACGTGGTGGGCAACCGCACGAAGGTCACCGTGGTGAAGAACAAGGTGGCGCCGCCCTTCCGGAAGATTGAATTCGACATCCTGTTCAACCGCGGGGTGTCCAAGGAGGGCGAGCTGCTCGATCTTGGGATGAAGGCCGACGTGGTCCTCCGCTCCGGCACGTGGTACTCCATGAAGCACCCGAGCGACGGGGAGATCCGCCTCGGCCAGGGCATGGAGAGGAGCCGCCAATTCCTCTGGGACAACCCGGACCTGGCCGCCGTCATTGAGGATGCCATCCGGAGCAAGTTCGCACCGGGGCCCACCGAGGAAGCGGCTGCGGAGGCCCCCCCGGAAGCGGCGGCCGAGACCGATGCCGCGGCACCCGCCGAGAAGGGCGCCAGCGCCAAGGCCTGAGGTCTCGGCAGAGGCACGTACCACAGGGCGCTGAACCGCGTCCCTCCCGCACGGCCCGGGGGTCTGGCACGGCCAGGCACCCGGGCCGCTGCGGATCCTGGCCCAGCGGCCCCCTCGCCCGACGTCCCTGGAATTCTTCGGGCGCCCGCACTCGACCCTGAGGTCCGCTTTTGGGCTCCTGGGGCCAATCGAACCGGGAGCACGGCGCTTCCGCCGCTATGATCCCGGGCCCGTGGAGCACCCGCTCCCACCGCCCTCCACCCACGGCCCAACCGCCCCGACCCGCAGTCCCTGACTGCGGCGCCCAGATCCCATGAGTTCCGGCGAAGTCATGTCCTTCACTGCCGCGCGCGTCCGCAAAGAGTTCCTTGAGTTCTTCGAGGAGCGGGGTCACCGGGTCGTGCCGTCGGCGCCGGTGTTCCCCCAGGATGACCCGACCCTGCTGTTCACGAACGCGGGGATGAACCAGTTCAAGGACGTGTTCCTGGGTACAGGCTCACGCAAGTACAGCAGGGCCGTGGACACCCAGAAGTGCATCCGCGTTCAGGGCAAGCACAATGACCTCGAGGAGGTGGGCCGTGACACGTACCACCACACGTTCTTCGAGATGCTGGGGAACTGGTCGTTCGGAGACTACTTCAAGGAGGAGGCGATCCAGTGGTCCTGGACCTTGCTCACCGAGGTCTGGGGGCTTCCCAAGGATCGGCTCTGGGTGACCGTCTTCGCGGGGGACGAGTCCGATGGCCTCCCCGCCGACGAGGAGGCGGAGCGCATCTGGAAGGAGAAGACGGACATTGATCCCAGCCACGTCCTGCGCTTCGACCGGACGGACAACTTCTGGGAGATGGGGGAGACCGGCCCCTGCGGCCCCTGCACCGAGATCCACATCGATCGAGGCGGCCCCGAGACCGACCCGCGAGACGGCGCCGACCCCGAGACGGGCGTGAACGCCAGCAGCGAGCGGTTCATCGAGCTCTGGAACAACGTCTTCATCCAGTTCAATCGGCAGGACGACGGCAGCCTCGTGGAGCTGCCCGCCAAGCACGTGGACACTGGGATGGGCTTCGAGCGCGTCCTCGCCGTGCTGCAGGGGAAGGCGTCGAACTACGACACCGACCTGTTCACGCCGATCTTCGCGGCCATCGAGCGGGTCACCGGCAAGACCTATGGCGGCAGCTACGACGGGGAGGCGGATGTGGCGTTCCGTGTCTGCGCAGACCACGTCCGTGCCTTCACGGCCGCTGTGGCGGATGGCGTCGCGCCGAGCAACGAGGGCCGGGGCTACGTCCTCCGCCGCCTGGTTCGAAGGGCGAGTCGGTACGGCCTGCAGCACCTGGACGCGCGCGAACCCTTCCTGCATGAGGTGGTCCCTGCGGTCGTGGATGTGCTCGGCGATTCCTTCCCCGAGATGAGGACCCGCCTGGAGCACGTCCAGCTGGTGATGCGCACGGAGGAGGAGTCCTTTCGCAAGACCCTCGATCGAGGCCTGGTGCAGTTCGAGAAGCTCAAGGCCGCCACGAAGGGAGACGCCCTCGATGGCGGCGAGGCCTACGAGCTCTACGCCACGTTCGGCTTCCCCCAGGACCTCGTGGAGTTGATGGCCCGCGAGAATGGACTGAGCGTGGACACCGAGGGCTGGGAGAAGGCCCGGGCCGCCCACAGCGAGGCCTCCAAGAGTGAGGGGAGCTTCAAGCAGATCCTGTCCGGTGAGGAGGCCTCTGGCCTCCAGGGCACCGCGACGGTCTATCACGACGACGCCGGAGGCCGGACCCAGTGCGAGGGCAAGGTGGTGCGGTTCCTACCTGGGGGCGAGGGGCGGCCCGACCGCCTCGTCCTGGATTGCACCGCGTTCTACGGCGAGTCCGGGGGCCAGGTCGGGGACGCCGGGATCATCGAATCCCAGGACGGCACCTTCCGGTTCGTCGTGGAGGACACCCGGAAGATCGGTGACATTCACGTTCACTTCGGGTCCGCCGACGGCACCCCGGAGGAGGGCAAGGGGGCAATCTGCCTGGTGGACCAGGAGCGGCGGGCCGCGATCCGCGCCAACCACACGGCAACCCACCTGCTGCACCAGGCCCTCCGCGAGCAGCTCGGGGACCACGTCTCCCAGGCCGGGTCCTACGTCGGTCCGGATCGACTGCGCTTCGACATCAGCCACCCCGGCCAGATCACGGACGAGGAGGTGCTCCGCATCGAGGAGGCCGTGAACGCCCGGGTCGCCGAGAACCAGCCCGTGGCCACGACCGAGGAGACGCCCGAGGAGGCCAAGGCGCGGGGCGCCCGCGCCCTGTTCGGTGAGAAGTACGGCGAGACGGTCCGGGTGGTGTCCATCGACGGCGATGATCCCCAGCAGGCGGGCTCCCTCGAGCTCTGCGGCGGCACGCACGTCCAGAGCACTGGAGAGATTGGCCCCTTCGTGGTGGTCTCCGAGCGGGCGGTGGCCGCGGGGGTCCGACGCATCGAGGCCCTCACGCGGCACGCCGCGATCGCCGCCTTCCAGGAGCAGCGGCGTCTGCTCAAGGAGGTCTCCGGTCAGCTCAAGGCCTCGGTCGACGAGATCCCTGGCCGGGTGGCCCAGCTCCAGAAGCAGGTCAAGGAGGCCAAGAAGCAGAAGAAGTCCGCCTCCGGCGACGCCGTGGGGCGCGCCTTCGAGCGGGTGCAGGCGGAGTTCGAGTCCCGGGGGGGCGTCTTCGCCGGCGCCATGGACTTCCCCGAGCTCGACCGCGAGTCCATCCGGCTCCTCGGCGACCGGATCAAGGGGGCCCACAAGGACCACGGGGTGGTCCTGCTGGGCCGCGCTGAACCCGGCGACGAGGGGAGCGGGGTCCCGTTCGTGGCCCTCTGCGGCGGGGTCGGCCTCGACAAGGGGCTCAAGGCCGGGGAGCTGGCGGGCCTGGTCCGCGGTCACCTGGGCGGCGGCGGTGGTGGCCGACCGGAGTCCGCCCAGGGCCAGGGAGAGCGTGCCTCTGCGGTCCCGGCGGCCATCCAGGAGCTGGCGGAGGCCTTCGCGAAGGCCCTCAGGTGAGCCTTCCCCGCCGGGTCCCCTCCAGGGCATCCGAATAATCTTCCCTTGCATGGGGCCCGGGGATTGGACCCCGAGAGCCTCACCCGCTAGGATTTTCCGCCCGGATCGCCAGCAGGCGGTCCACGTAGCTGCACGCCCCACACCTCACGATGGCACATCCCAAGCGCCGGACCTCGAAGTCCGCCAAGAACAAGCGTCGGTCCCACCTGTCGCTGAACGCGCCCCAGGCGCACCACTGCCCCCGCTCGGGCGTCCTCACCCGGTCGCACCGGATGAGCGAAGAGGCGACCCATTACGGGTTCGAGAAGGGCGGCCAGAAGGGCCGCGAAGTCTTCCAGAAGGACGACGCGGATTTCTGATCGGTGGCTCGGGCAGGGCTTATCCTGCCTGACTCCGTGACGCGGTGCGCGCTGGCCCGACTCGGGGCTCGGCGCGCCCGCTCGCATATCTGACCCTTCGATCCCCACTGGCCATGGATCAGACCGCTCGTATCGCACTCGACGTGATGGGGGGCGACTCAGCCCCAGCCTGCAACCTCGACGGCGCCCTCCTCGCGGTTGAGCGTGGCGTCCCCGCCGAGCGCATCCTGCTCGTGGGTGATGAAGGGGTGATCCGTGACGGACTCAAGGACCGCGGGGGGGACCCCGGGTTCGCCGTGCTCCACGCTGACGAGGTGATCGGAATGGATGAGAAGCCGGCGGTAGCCCTGCGCGCCAAGCCGGGCTCGTCGATCGGCGTCGCCACGGGAGCCGTGAAGTCAGGGCTCGCCGGCGCCCACGTGAGCATGGGCAACACCGGCGCCGTGGTCGGCGCGGCGACCGTCGGCCTCAAGACCCTCGAGGGCGTCCGCCGCCCCGGGATCGCCGTCACGGTCCGCCTGACAGGCAAGCCCGTGACCATCCTCGACATGGGGGCGAACGTGGTCCCCAAGCCCGAGCACCTGGTCCAGTACGGACACATGGGGGCGGTGCTCATGCGCGACGTGGTCAAGACCGAGAAGTGCCGGGTGGCGCTCCTGAACATCGGTGAGGAGTCGACCAAGGGCACGGACCTGCTCCGGGAGGCCCACGCCGCCCTGACGGAATCCGAGCTGGACTTCATCGGGAACATCGAGAGCAACCAGATCTTCGGTGACTCCGCCGAAGTGGTGGTCACGGACGGCTACACGGGCAACGTCGTCCTCAAGCTGATGGAGGGCTTCTCCGGGTTCCTCCTCACCATGGTGGGGCGGGAGATGGCGGCCCACGGGGCCGACTGGGCCCACGAGGTCCTTGGGAACGTGCGCAAGAAGGTCGACTACTCCGAGTACGGCGGCGCGCTGCTGCTCGGGGTGAGGGGCGTCGTGGTGATCGGCCACGGCCGCTCCGACGCCCACGCGGTTTCAAACGCGATCGAGCTCGCTGGACGCGCGCTGGACGCCGATGTCAACGGGAAGATCGTCCAGGGCCTCGCGGACCGAGCACCCTCCGCCTGATTGCCGCCAGTAGAGCGGGCTTGCCGTTGATCGCGGGCGCCCGGTTTCCGATCATCTGGGCCTCACGGCGTGGTCGCCGCGCCCGAGTCCTTCCCTTTTCCCCCAATCACGTATGTCCAGCATCGTTCGAGCCGGAATCGCTGGCACCGGTCATTCGACGCCGCCGCGCGTCGTCACCAACGACGATCTCGCCGAGATCGTGGACACCAGCGACGAGTGGATCACCCAGCGAACGGGGATCCGGGAGCGGAGGCACGTCGACGAGGGAACCAACTGCTCGACGCTGTGCATCGAGGCCGCCCGCAACGCCATGGAGGACGCGGGCCTCGAGCCCAAGGACATCGACCTGATCGTCGTCGGCTCGCTGACGCAGGATCACCTGATGCCGTCCACCTCCGTGCTCGTGCAGCACGCGCTGGGCTGCGAGAAGGCTGGGGCCTTCGACGTCCTGGCCGCCTGCACCGGCTTCCTGACCGCGCTCCAGACCGCGGAGGCCTTCGTCGCCGCCGGTCGCGCCAAGAATGTGCTCGCCATCGGCGGTGAGACGCTCTCCCGGTACCTGGACATGTCCGACCGGACCTCCTGCATCCTCTTCGGCGACGGCGCTGGTGCGGCCGTGGTGCGACCGCTGGAGGACTGCAACCAGGGGGAGCTGCTGCGCCACTCGATCGGCGCGGACGGGTCCGGCTACGAGTTCATCCACATTCCTGAAGGTGGCTCGGTGCACCCGCACAACCACCCGGAGTACGACAAGTCCAACCACTTCATTCGGGTCCGCGGCCGTGAGGTCTACCGCTTCGCGGTGACCAAGATGTCCGAGCTCATCCGCGACGCCGCCGCGGCCACCGAGTCCGGAGAGGTGGACCTGGTGATCCCGCACCAGGTGAACATGCGCATCATCGAGGGCGCCCGCGAGCGCCTGGATTGGCCCATCGAGAAGTTCTTCGTGAACATCGAGAAGTACGGCAACACCTCGGCCGGCAGCGTCCCCATTGCCCTCGACGAGGCCGCTCGATCCGGGCGGCTCAAGAAGGGGGACACCGTGGTGCTCGTGGCCTTCGGCGCCGGGCTGACCTGGGGCGCCACGACCCTCCGCTGGTGAGCCGGGAGACCTGAACATGACCACCCTTCCGATCATCTTCCCGGGCCAGGGCGCCCAGACCCGCGGCATGGGTCGCGACTTCGCGGAGTCCTTCCCGGAGGCCATGGCCACCTGGGAGGAGGCGGACGAGGCCCTCGGCTTCTCGCTCCGTGACGCCTGCTGGGAGGCGGAGGACGAGGTCAACCGGACGGACATCGCCCAGCCGGGCATCTTCACGGCCGGCGTCGCCGCCATCCGGGTGCTGGTGGCGCGGGGCCTCGACCTCGGCGCGGCCCCCTTCGTCGCCGGACTCTCCCTCGGGGAGTACACGGCCCACTGGGCCGCCGGGACCTTCGGCTTCGCCGATGGTCTCCGTCTCGTTCGACTCCGGGGTGAGGCCATGCAAGACGCCTCCGAGGAGAACCCGAGCGGGATGGCGAGCCTGATGGGGGCCACCCCCGAGCAGGCCGAGGCCCTCGCCGTCGTGGGGTCCGAGCACGGCGTCTGCCAGGTCGCCAACCTCAACGCCCCCGGGCAGATCGTCATCTCCGGGGCCTTCCCGGCGCTGGACGCGGTGGAGGCCTGCTCGAAGGATCACGGGGTCCGCCGGGTGAGGCGCCTCGTGGTGGCCGGTGGCTTCCACAGCGAGTGCATGCGGCCCGCCGCCGATCGGCTCGCCGCGGCCCTGGAGGAGACCTCCATCTCCGACCCCGCAGTCCCCGTCCTGTCCAACGTCACCGCCGCTCCGGTGCGGACCGCCGCCGAGGTACGAAGCACCCTGGCCACCCAGGTCTGCGCCCCTGTCCTGTGGGAACGCTCCATGCGCTGGGCCCTGGGGGAGGGGCACCACCGCTTCCTCGAGCCTGCGCCGGGGACCATCCTGGCCGGCATTCTCCGGAAGATCGACGGCGAGGCCGAGGTCGTGCCGGTCAGCAAGCCCGATGAGGTCGAAGGCGCCCTGGCGAGCGTCGGCGCGGCTTGATGGCCCCCTGAGCCCTGGCTAACCTCCCGGACCCCTCCCTCCCAAGTCTCCCCCCGGACCACGTTTTGAGCGACTCCACCGCAGCCCCCTCCGCCCGCCCCCTCGAGGGCAAGGTCGCCCTCGTCACCGGCGCCAGCCGCGGCATCGGACGCGCCATCGCCGTCCACCTGGCACACCTCGGAGCCCGGGTCGCCTGCGTCGCCACGCGGGTGGAGAACGCCGAGCCCACCGCCAGCGCGTGCGCGGAGATCACCGACGGCGCCCGGGCCTACGGGGTGGACGTGGCCGATCACGCCGCCGTTGCGGGCCTCGTCAAGGAGGTCGGGTCGGACATGGGTGGGATCGACATCCTGGTCAACAACGCAGGAATCACCCGCGATCAGCTGCTCATGCGGATGAGCGAGGACGACTTTGACAGCGTCATCAGCGTGAACCTCAAGGGCACCTGGAACTTCGTCAAGGCCGCGGCGCGGCCCCTCATGAAGGCCGGGAGCGGCCGCATCATCAACATCGCGTCGGTGGTGGGGGTGACGGGGAACGCGGGCCAGGCCAACTACGCGGCCAGCAAGGCCGGCGTCATCGGGCTCACCCGGTCCGCGGCCAAGGAGCTCAGCGGCCGTGGCGTGGCGGTCAACGCCATCGCCCCGGGCTTCATCGAGACGGACATGACCTCCGAGATCCCCGAGAACGAGCGGGCGAAGCTCGTGGGGGCCATTCCGCTCTCCCGCATGGGCGCCAGCGAGGAGATCGCGGCGGCGGTCGGCTTTCTCGCCGGGCCTGGCGGGGCATATATCACGGGCCAAACCCTGATCGTCGACGGCGGCCTGAGCCTCTAGGCGCCCGGGACACTATCATCCACGGCCGGCCTGCCGGCCTTTCCACGAAGCCGGCCCTCTCGAGTCACGAGCGGGCCACCCCCTTTCCTCCCATGGAGAACAGTCAAGTGAGCGACACCTCAGTCGACGAAAAGGTCAAGAAGATCGTCTGCGACCAGATGGGGACCACCCCGGACAAGATCTCTCTCGAGACCTCGTTCATCAACGACCTCGGCGCGGACTCCCTCGACACGGTCGAGCTCGTCATGGAGTTCGAGGACGCCTTCGACATCAACATCCCCGATGAAGATGCGGAGAAGATCCAGACCGTCGGAGCTGCCGTCGAGTACATCGGCGCCAAACTGCAGTAGCGTCCACGTCGCATCGCGCCGCCGACGCTGGGGGCGCGCCATGCACGCTGTGATCTGCTCCGCGAGGGGTGCGGGTCCAGTGCAGCCTGACTTTCCCTCGCTCACGCGGCCGCGCGCGGCCCACCTCCCATGCGTCGAGTAGTCATCACAGGCCTCGGGACCGTCAATGCCCTTGGGCTCGACGTCGCTTCCTCGTATCCGCGAATCCTCGCGGGCGAGAACGGCGTCACCACCCTGGACCGTTTCGACACCACCGGGATCACCGCCACCATCGCGGCTCAGGTCACGTGGAGCCCCGAGGACTGCGGCTTCGACGTGAAGGACCAGCGCAAGCTGGATCCCTTCACCATGTGGGCGCTCATGGCGTCGGACGAGGCCCTGACCGACGCCGGGTTCGGAGACATGCGTGAGGTGCCGGAACCCCAGAGGGAGCGGTACGGCACCATCGTCGGGACGGGCATCGGCGGCATCACCGGGGTGCTCGAGCAGCATGATGTCATGCGAGACCGCGGGGCCCGACGGGTGACGCCGCACTTCATCCCGCGGATCATGCCCAACGCGGTCAGCGGACAGGTGGCGATCCGCCACGGGCTCATGGGCACCGCCTTCACCACGTCCAGCGCGTGCGCCTCCGCCGGGCACGCAATCGGTATGGCGTGGCGCGCCATCCAGTGGGACGAGTGTGACCTTGTGGTCACCGGCGGGGCGGAGTCCGCGATCACGCCGCTCTCCATGGCCGGATTCGCGTCGGCCAAGGCGCTCTCCACCCGCAACGACGCGCCGCACGAGGCGTCGCGGCCCTTCGACCTCGACCGTGACGGCTTCGTCATGGGGGAGGGCGCTGGCATGCTCGTCCTCGAGGAGTACGAGCACGCGAAGAAGCGCGGAGCCCGGATCTACGCCGAGGTGAAGGGGTACGGCTCGACCGATGACGCCTTCCACATCACCGCCCCCAAGGAGGACGGCCTGGGGCCCGCCCGTGCCATGGGCGACGCCCTGCGTCACGGCGGCGTGGACCCGACGAACGTGCAGTACATCAACGCCCACGGCACCAGCACGGCCTACAACGACTCCATCGAGACCACGGCCATCAAGCGGCTGTTCGGTGACCACGCCCGGACCCTCGCGGTGAACTCCACCAAGTCCATGGTCGGGCACCTGCTCGGCGCCGCCACCGCCGTGGAGCTCGTGGTGACGGCCAAGGCCATCGCGAACAGCGAGGTCCACCCCACCCGGAACTACACCACGCCGGACCCCGCCTGCGACCTCGACTACGTCCCGGGCGAGGCCCGGGAGCTGGCCATCGAGAACGCCCTGTGCAACTCCCTCGGCTTCGGGGGCCACAACGTGTCGATCCTCATCGGCAAGGCCTGAGGAGGCTCAGCACCCATGCCCGACCTTCGCGATCAGTTCGCCGCTGCGGGTCAGGGGCACGTCTTCCATCACTGGGAGAGCCTCGACGGCGCCGCGCAGGCGTCGTTCACCGCCCAGCTCGAGGCCGTGGACCTGCCGCTGGTGAGCCGTCTGGGCGCACTGCTGGCAGACCGCTCGGCTCCCCTCAGTCCCGCCCTCGCCCCGCCCGTGGTGTTCCCTGCCCGTCCAGGGGCCGAGCGTCAGCAGGAGTGTGAGGAGGCCACCGCCAGGGGGGCAGAGCTCCTCGCCGCCGGCAAGGTGGGCTTCGTCCTCGTGGCGGGTGGCCAGGGCTCGCGACTCGGCTTCGACGGGCCGAAGGGCGCCTACGAGATCGGGCCGGTCACCACCAAGAGCCTCTTCGAGTGGCACGCCGCCCGCATCCAGGCCGCCGGGCTCCGGCATGGCTTCCAGCCGCGCTGGTACGTGATGACCTCGGCGGCCAATGACGCTCAGACGCGCGCCTTCTTCGAGGCCAACGGCCACTTTGGCTTCGACCCCGCCGACGTCTTCCTCTTCCAGCAGGACATGCTCCCGGCCCTGGACGCCGAGGGCCGCATCGTGCTCGCGGGGCCGGGGGAGCTGTTCCTCGCCCCGAACGGACACGGGGGCACCCTGGCGGCGCTCCAGTCGTCGGGCGCCCTTGGGGACATGGCCTCCCACGGCATCGAGCAGCTCAGCTACTTCCAGGTCGACAATCCCCTGGGCCGTCACGCCGACCCGCTCTTCATCGGTCTCCACGACCTCGCGGGAGCCGAGATGTCCAGCAAGGTGGTCGCGAAGCGCGACGCCGCGGAGAAGGTGGGCGTCCTCGGCCTCATCGATGGCGCCCTGGGCTGCATCGAGTACTCCGACCTCTCCGACGAGCTCCGGCACGCGGCCGATGGGGAAGGGAAGCTGCTCTTCAACGCGGGCAACATCGCGGCCCATGTCATCCGCCGCGACTTCGTGGAGGCGCTCACGGGGGGAGGGGACCTCGACCTCCCCTGGCACATCGCACGCAAGCAGCTCAAGTGCGTCTCCGAGTCGGGGGCTCAGGAGGAGCGTGCAGGCGTCAAGTTCGAGACCTTCATCTTCGATGCGCTCGCACGGACCACCTCCTCGGTGGTCCTCGAGGTCCTGCGGGAGGAGGAGTTCAGCCCGGTCAAGAACGCCGAGGGCAGTGACTCCCCCGAGACCTGCCGCGCCTCGCTCACGGCCATCGCCGCCGCGATCAGCGGGGCGACGGCGTCAGCAGTGGAGCTGGACCCGCGGCTTGCGGAGACCGCTGCCGAGTTCACCAGTCGACCGACCACCGCGGACGAGACGCCTCGAGGCGTCGTCTTCCGTCCCGCCGAGGCCTGATGGCGAGCTGGGAGACCTGGTCCCGGGAGGACGTACGCGCGCGGCTCAACAGGACGCCGATCGCGGTCCTGATGGGCGGCGAGAGCGACGAGCGGCAGGTGTCGTTGACGTCCGGCAGGGCCGTGTCCGCCGCGCTCAGGGACCTCACCGGGCCCGCCTACGACGTGACCCCGGCGATCTTCGATGTGGAGATCGACCAGGCCGGCTCATGGCTCCTGGACGGCGCGGCGCTGGAGCCCCACCAGGCGATCCGGAGCCTCCCCGAGGAGACCGTGTTCCTGCTCGCGCTCCACGGTGGCGCAGGGGAAGACGGGACGGTCCAGCGGCTGCTCGACCGCGCGGAGCGCCGCTACACCGGAGCGGGCCCCGAGTGCTCAGCGCTCTGCATGGACAAGCACCGGAGCCGCGAGGCCGCGGCCAGCGCCGGGGTGGCGGTGGCCCCGGGGGCGCTCGTCGCCCGGACCCGCTGGCTCGAGGATCGCGCGGGCGCGCTTGCGACGGCCCTGGCGGTCCCTGGCCCCGTGCGATTCGTGAAGCACACCAGCGCTGGCTCATCCTTCGGCGTCCACCGCTGCGCCACCGACGGAGAGGTGCAAGAGGCCTGCGATGCGGTCGCCTCCAGCGGAGCCGACACCCTCATCGAGGCCGAGGTCGCCGGCCTGGAGACCACGGTCGGCGTGATGGGGGACGCGACCGAGGCCGTGGCCCTCCCGGTCGCCGAGATCGTCCCCGCGCTCGGGTCGTTCTTCGACCACGAGCAGAAGTACTCGGACCAGAACGGCGCCGAGGAGTTCTGCCCGCCCCGGCACCTCCCCGTGGACCTCGCCGCGCGCCTCCAGGAGCGCGCCCTGACCGCGTGGGCGGCCTTTGGTGGCGAGCGCTACGGCCGTGTGGACTTCATCGTGCCCGCCACGAGGGGAGCCGACGGGACCTTCGAGCTCGACCCGGCGGCCGAACCGGTGCTGCTCGAGGCGAATACCCTGCCGGGCTTCACGCCCCGGTCGTTGCTGCCGCTCGCCGCGTCCGCCGACGGGGTCGGCTTCCGGGAGCTCTGCCTCGAGCTGGTGGCGCGGGCGCTCTGAGGGACGGGTCCACCCAGGGCTGCCCCCGCCCGGGGTCTGGGTCACGGGGCCCAGGGTCACGGCACGGGGCTGGTACCGAAGGTGGGACTCGAACCCACACGCCCTTGCGGGCAACGGATTTTGAATCCGTCGCGTCTACCGATTCCGCCACTCCGGCCCGTGCTTGGGTGGAGGGTACCGTCTTCCGTGGGCACGCGCTGCCCCCGGTCGAGCTCCGCTGCCCATACGGAGGGTCCAGACCCGCGGGTCGAGGATGTGGCACGCGAACTCGCTAGGCTCTGGGCATGGCTACATGGTCCAGCGAGTCCGTCCCCCGAGCGCTCCTCCCCGTCCTCATCCACGAGATGAACAATGGGACGCAGCTCCTGGTGGGCTTTCGCTCCCTCCTCGACATCCCCGGCGGAGAGGCCCTCTTCGCCCAGAAGGCAGGGGAGCTGGCCGAGGGCTCACAGAAGCTCGAGGACCTCGGCTTCGCGCTGGCCGTCCTCTCCACCTCGAGCGGGGCGAACATGCTGATGGCGCGCCGGGAGCGACGGGGCATCCAGATCCTGTGGGACCTCGCCACCCGGACCCTCGAGCGCTCCGGTGAACACGGCGTCCACACCCAGGGGTCGCCCCCCGAGCTCATGCCCTCCGCGCTCACCGGGTGGGAAGTGCCGTGGGCAGCCGCCGCGCTGCTCCTGCTGGCCTCGGACGCCATGGGGATCGACGCCTGGCGGTGGCGCTGGAGCGGGGCCCGGCTCGTCGGGCGGGCGGGCGTGCCGGTTCAGCTGGACGAGGCCGCCCTCGCATCGATCCAGGAGCGCGTCCCCGGGAGCCTGATTCACATCGACGGCGACTCCCTGACCTGGGATCTCGCCGCCGAGTGGGTCGAGGCCTGAGCCCCGTGGTGGGGGAGCGCCCCCGCTGCGTCACCGGACCCGGTCGGCGTTCTCCTGGGCCCGGCGGCGGCGGTTCTCCTCGTCTGCCTGCTCACGCAGCCGCTTCTCGCGGGCACGGCTCTCCTCCTGCTGACGCCGGAGCGCCTCGCGGTCCGCTTCCTGCATGTGGGCGTCATGATTGGCGCCCCAGGGGTCGACGATCTTCCCCGCCGCCTCGGCGTTGAGGAGGATGTGGCTCTTGCGTGAAAGGTTGTCGAGGATCGTCGCGCTAGCGCTTCCTCGCATGGTCTTCGAGGCCCAGTCTGCGGTTGCGAGCGAGGTGAGCATGAGCAGCAGCACACAGTGCACCACGAGCCCGGTCACGGCCCCTGCCATGCCGCCCCCAAGGCGGTCCATGGGACCCAGCTGGACGGCCTCCAGGGCGCGCTTCCCGATCATCCCGATCACCGCCATCACCAACAGGGATCCAAGGAAGACCAGGAACCAGACGATCCCCTCGCAGGCACGGATCGACAGGTTCAAGATCGCCTGGAACTTGGGTGCTACCTCGGGGGAGAGGGTCCGCGCGATGTAGACGGCCAGGAGCATCCCCAGGAGCCGGGTGACCTGCCAGACCAGCCCGTGCTTGATGCCCAGCACCAGAAAGAGCGCGACGATGCCGAGCCCAACCCAGTCAATCCAGGGCGTCGCGTCCAGCGCGCCGCCTCCGGAACCCGCAGCCTCTTGAAGGATTACTATTGCCATGATTGCCTCTGACGGCAAATCGGCGGGTCCCCGTGCCTTCTGGCCCCTTCTCGGTGGGAAATCCAAGAGTCCAGCGCCCGCCCCTGTCCGGCGGGCAGGATCTGGCCGGCCTGCACCCCCCAAGGGGCCCTCCTTGCTAGGGTCCCAGCTATGACCCTCGCCCCTTCGACCATCGAGCGCTGCCTGGAGGTCCTCGGCAGCCTTGTCCGTGGCCTCCCCGAGCTCAACCTGGAGTTCGAGGGGAGCGTCGAGACCTTCTTCCAGGGCTGGCGCCCCGGCGCCGCAGGTGACCCCCGGGAGACCCTCCTGGCGGGACGGAGGCACCTGGAGTGGTTTCTCCTCGAGCACCACAGCGCCACCCTCAGGGGGAGCGTGGCCGAGAAGCTGGCCCCCGCCTACCGAGAGACCGTCGCCGCGAGCCTCACCGATGAGGACGACCGGGAAGCACAGGAGGCGGCCCTGGGCCTCGCCCTCGAGGCCCTCCTGCGTTCGCACACCGGGATCTTCGAGGCGGAGGCGACCGATACGGAGGAGGCGGTCTGGGCGCGGGATCTCAGCGGCTTCGGCACCTACGCCCTGCTGACCACCGGGCTCGAGGGCCGCCTGCGACACGGGGACCTACTCGTGGGCAGGCTTTACCCCGCAGGGGATGGGGGGAACGTGGCCTCGCCGACGATCGCCATTGTCCGCAGCGAGGAGATCCGTACCGCCCTCACCGTCGACCTCGGCCGGGTCCGCGAGGAGAGCGCCGTCAACGTCCTGCGGATCGGACAGCGGGACCTCGAGGCCATGTTCTTCGCTGACAGCGAAGTGGCACTGGAGTTGGAGGGCCCCGAGACCGCCGCGCCCGCGGTCGCCCCGGCCGACCCCGAGGAGGCCGCCCTCGCGACCCTGCTCGGCGCGGGCTTCGACGAGCCCATGGCCCGGCAGGCCCTGCGGGTGCTCGCCAGCACACCCCGTGAGCCGGCGCGCCTGGTCCACGGGCTGGAGGATCCCATGGCCGAGGTCATGGAGACCCTCGCCTTCGAGACCGACGTGGACCTCGACCGGGCTCGCACCGCGCTGATCACCGCCTGGGACCTGATCGGCACCGGGGCCGCTCCGCCCGCGCCAGCGCCGAGCACCCCCGAGGATTCCGGGGCCGTGGACCGGGATGAGGCCGTCGAGGCCTTCGCCCGGGGTCGCGCCCGCGGCGAGGATGCCGCGACGCTGCTCCAGAAGCTGGAGGAGGACCTCGGGATCGCCGGCGATGGGCCCGATGAGGAGGGGACCGACGCCCCCGCTCCGGACTTCCCTGGCGTGGTCGGCGCCATGGTCGATGAGATGCGCTGGGAGATGAGCGCCACCCGCGATGGGTTCGACGTGGAGACCCTCACGCCCCTGAAGCACCTGGCGGCCTTCGCGCGGCCCATCGGCGTGTTCGAGGAGCTGAAGGGCCGGGACCTCTTTCAGTTCACCACCTTCTGGCTCCAGGAGACCCGCTCGCTCCCCAGTGACGAGGAGGCCGTCGCCCTGGTGGCAGCCCTGCGAGAGTTCTGCGAGTGGGCCCTGGACGCCCATGAGGTCGACCTCGGCTCAGAGTTCCTGGACGCCCTGGAGGGCCTCGAGACGTCGCTCCCCCGCATGAGGCGCGCCAACGATGCGCTGGACCCGGGGCAGGCCGAGGCCTCGGACGGCGAGGGAGAGGGCTACGAGGTCCTCTCGGTCGACGCCCTGCAGCCCGCCGCCTTCGAGGGCTCCGGGGATCGCCTGGCCCCGCGCGCCGGGGGCGACCCGCTGACCGTGATCCTTCCGGAGACCCTGCGCGGGCTGATCGCCCCCGGGGATTACCTCCGGGCCACGATCACGCTGGAGGGCCACGCGAGGGTCTTCTGCTGCTATCCCCCCGAGGCGCGCTCCCTGATGGGGGGATGACCCCCGCGGGGAGCGATCAAGGACCTCAGCGGCTGGCGGTGCGCACCGGCACGAGGATCTCGCAGATGAGCTCGCTCGCGGGCGTGTCCGGGCCCGGGAAGACGTGGTAGATCTCCTGGATGGGCCCGTTCATGGTCCAGCCCTTGGAGCCCATGTACTGGAAAAGGAGCGGATAGGCCCTCGCGGCGCCGGGATAGGGGCCGGAGACACATGCGTGCACCACCGTCTGGGCGGGGAGGGAGTCCACGCCCAGGGGCGCCTGCACGGCCTGGATCTGCTCGATCTCGATGCCCACCCGGGCCCGTAGCTCCGAGACCGGCTTGCCACCGCCGGGGTCGTCGTAGAACAGACAGAAGGGCGACGAGTTGGGGACGATCCGCAGACCCTGCTGGTTCGCCTCGCTCAGGAGGACCCGGATGGCGCTCCCGGTGTTGCGATAATCCCCGAGCACCTCCATGTACACGTAGGCAGCGCCGCGGGTGTTGAGCCAGTTGGCGTGGAAGGTCTCGGCCCGGAATGGGGGGTGGGAGACCTCGACCGGCGGGGCCCAGCCCTCCACGAGCGGTCGGGTGCTGACGCTCGCCTTGGTCGCGCCCGGCGAGCAAGCCGAGACGGTGAGGAGCAGGAGACCGAGGCCCGGGAGCAGGCCATGGAGGGGAAGGTGTCGCGACATGGTGAGTGGGGTCCTGTGAAGGAGGGGTCGTCCCCTGTGCCATCGGGTCCAGGCCGCCAGAACTGGCCCGCAAACCAGGGGCCCTCGCCAGGAGCCGCGCGAAGCTGAGCGGACCCGAACCGGAGCGCCGCGGGCCCCTGGAGGGCGGGCTCCCATGCCCCTGATGCCACCGCCTCGGTCAGGCGGGTCGGCAGGGGGGTATCGGCCCCGGCGGCCCCCTCAGGTCATCCCGGCCTTCGGATAATGTATGTTATGTGCCACACGAAACACGGCTGGTGCGGTGCGGGATTATCGACTCCAGAGTCACCTGCCCCTGACCCGTGGGTCCATGGAATACAGGGGCCGGTCGCCAGCCCTGGGCCGCGCCGGCTCGAGCGGCTCAGTTCGGCGATCCGCCGAAGTCCGGCCCGGAACCACCGGGCCCCGCCGGGCCGCCCGGGCCCGTCGGTCCGGCGCCTCCTTCCCTGGGCAGCTGGCTGTCCAGAAGTCGACGGAAGTCGAACGCAGAGTCCCCGAGGTGTGACGCCAGCCAGATGAAGTAGCAGTCGACCGGATCCACCGCGTCCTCCACGGGGAACGCCGCCTTGCACGTCAGATCGCAGGGTCGCTGCTTGTCGATGAAACAGTTCTTGGAAGCCACGTTCCCCTTATACCCCCGTAGCCCCCGGGATCCGTAGCCCTCGAGCCTCGCTTCCTCTTGGTTGCCGTCCGTGCGGGCCGGAGCCACCGATCCTCCCCGGCGGGAAAACGCCCTAGGCGCCCAGGCGGACCAACCGAGGAGCCCTCTCGACCCCGACCTCCGCGGAAGGCCAGGCCAGCTCGCAGAGGCCACCCGGCGGGAGCCCGATGCGCGCCGCGGCCGCCATGGGAAGCCCGAGGCACGCGGTGAGCGCGCTCCGAACCACCCAGAGGTGCGCCACGACGGCCACCGTGCCGCCCGGGTACCGGTCCGCCAGCCCATCGAAGACCGGGAGGGTACGGGCCGCGAGATCCCGGGGAGCTTCTCCGCCAGGGGCCTGCATGGCGCCCCGGGAGGCTCGCCAGCGCTCCATGGCCGCCGGCTCATCGAGGGCAAGATCCTCGATACGACGGCCCGCCCAGAGCCCCCGATCCAGCTCGGTGAGCCGGGGCTCATCCAGCCGCTCGAGGTCCGGACGACCCGCTCGGATCAGGGCCGCAGCCGCCTCGGCTCGCTGGAGTCCGGAGCTGACCACGGCGTCAAGCCGCTCTTCGGCGAGCGCATCCGCCACCAGCCGCGACTGCAGGAGCCCGCGCTCGGAGAGCGGGACGTCGAGGCGGCCGTAGATGGTCCCGCGCCAGCGCTCCTCGACCTCGCCGTGCCGGACCAGGAGGAGCCGGAGGGGTTCGTGGGAGGGGACACTCATGGCGCGACGAAGAGCCTCGTGCAAACCGCCGCAGCCCCCGCAGGAATCGGATCGCAAGACATGCTAGCGGCCCACCTCGACCGATAGAATCCCCGGACCGAATCCCGTGTGGGCGCCCCGTCCTCCGCACCAGCAGCGCCGGCCCATGCGACCCAGGGCCGCGCCCGGACCTCTCCCACTCCCCCACCGGCCGGGTCCCCCACCGACCCCACGACCCACCCCAACGGTCCACCCACGGCACGAGCGCCCCGCTCCATCCAGCCCCCATGAACTCGTTCATCCGCTTCCTGAACTCCTCCATCGGGCGCAAGTACGTGATGGCCGTCACCGGCCTCTCGCTGACCCTGTTCCTGCTGGTGCACATGGCCGGCAACCTGACGATCTACGCGGGCAACGAGGCCTTCAACGAGTACGCGGATCTGCTGGAGAGCAACCCGCTCCTGCCCCTCGCCGAGGCAGGGCTGCTGGGACTCTTCGTGGTGCACGTGCTGTTCGCGGTGCTGCTCACGGGCAAGAACAAGACCTCCCGCACCGACCGCTACCAGGCCAATCTTGGCATGGGCGCCAAGACGGTCGCGTCCACGACCATGTGGATCACGGGCCCGGTGCTGCTGGTCTTCCTGATCATTCACATCTGGGACTTCCGCATCTCCAAGGAGCTGATGAAGGAGTACGACCTCGCGCAGATGGTCGTGGATCGCCTGCGACACCCCGTCGGGTTCATGATCTACAGCGGCGCGATTGCCATGGTCGGGCTACACATGTGGCATGCCTTCCAGAGCGCCTTCCAGACCCTGGGTGTGGCACATCCGCGCTACCGCGCTCTCATTCAGAACACCGGGCGGCTGATCACCGTCCTCCTTGTCGCTGGTTTTGGCGGCATTCCGTTCTATCTGTTCTTCACGGGCTGAACCGTCCCGGACGCCTCCCCGCCCGGACGGGCCTCTCAACGCACGAACCATGACGATCGCAGACTCTCCCAACAGCTCCCCGCGCCTCGACTCCAAGGTCCCCGGCGGACCCATGGACGAGCGTTGGTCTCGCCACAAGTTCGACCTCAAGCTCGTGAACCCGTCCAACCGGCGGAAGTTCGACGTGATCGTGGTCGGCACCGGACTCGCTGGCGGCTCGGCCGCCGCGACGCTCGCGGAGATGGGCTACAACGTCAAGTCGTTCTGCATCCACGACAGCCCCCGCAGGGCCCACTCCATCGCGGCCCAGGGCGGCATCAACGCGGCCAAGAACTACAAGGGTGACGGCGACAGCGTCCACCGGCTGTTCTACGACACGGTCAAGGGCGGCGACTACCGCAGCCGCGAGTCGAACGTGCACCGCCTCGCCGAGGTGTCCGTGGACATCATCGACCAGTGCGTGGCCCAGGGGGTCCCCTTCGCCAGGGAGTACGGCGGGCTCCTCGACAACCGCTCATTCGGCGGCGCCCAGGTATCCCGGACGTTCTACGCGCGCGGCCAGACCGGACAACAGCTGCTGCTCGGCGCCTACGGCGCGATGAACCGGATGATCCACGCCGGTCGCATCGACAGCTACACCAAGCGCGAGATGGTCGACCTGGTGGTCGTGAATGGCGTCGCCCGCGGCATCATCGTCCGCAACCTCGTGACCGGTGAGTACGAGCGGCACGCGGCCCACGCCGTGCTGATGTGCACCGGCGGCTACGGCAACGCCTTCTTCCTCTCCACGAACGCGAAGAACTCCAACGTGACGGCCGCCTGGCGCGCCCACAAGCGAGGCGCGTTCTTCGCGAACCCCTGCTACACGCAGATCCACCCCACCTGCATCCCCCGCTCCGGCGACTACCAGTCGAAGCTGACGCTCATGAGCGAGTCGCTCAGGAACGACGGGCGCGTGTGGGTCCCCGAGAAGGAGGGCGATCCGCGGGCTCCCCAGGACATCCCGGAGTCGGAGCGCGACTACTACCTCGAGCGTAAGTACCCGAGCTTCGGCAACCTCGTCCCCCGCGACGTCGCCTCCCGCAACGCCAAGACGGTCTGCGACCAGGGCCGAGGCGTCGGCCCCACGGGCGAGGCGGTCTACCTGGACTTCGGGGACGCCATCCGGCGCGACGGCAAGGACGCCATCGCCGCGCGCTACGGCAACCTCTTCGAGATGTACGAGCGGATCACGGGTGACAACCCGTACGAGGTTCCCATGCGCATCTTCCCGGCGGTCCACTACACGATGGGCGGACTCTGGGTGGACTACAACCTGGAGAGCACCATCCCGGGCCTCTTCGTCCTCGGCGAGGCGAACTTCTCCGACCACGGCGCCAACCGCCTGGGCGCAAGCGCGCTCATGCAGGGCCTCGCGGACGGCTACTTCGTCATCCCCGCCACCATCGCGAGCCACCTCGCGGGGCGTCAGCTGGAGGCGGTCTCCACCAACGACGATGCGTTCAAGGAGGCCGAGGCAAAGGCCCGCGAGCGCGCTGAGAAGCTCCTCGCCTGCAACGGCAACCGCAGCGTGGACTCGCTTCACCGCGAGCTCGGCAACACGGTCTGGAACTACTGCGGCATGGAGCGGACCGCCGAGGGCCTCCAGGAGGGCATCGCCAAGGTCCGCGACCTGCGCGCGGAGTTCTGGAGCAACGTCAAGGTCAACGGCGACCCCAATCACGTCAACCAGGACCTCGAGAAGGCCGGCCGCGTCGCGGACTTCATGGAGTTTGCCGAGGTCATGTTCAACGACGCCCTCGTGCGGGACGAGTCCTGTGGCGGCCACTTCCGGGCCGAGCACCAGACCGAAGAGGGCGAGGCCCGTCGCGACGACGAGAACTTCGCCCACGTCAGCGCCTGGGAGTTCACCGAGGAGCAGAAGCTCCCCACCGAACACCGCGAACAGCTCACCTTCGAAGAGGTGAAGCTGACCACTCGTAGCTACAAGTGACCCCGAGGAGACCAGTCAGATGATTCAGAAGAAGAACCACGGTGACCTGCGTATCGTCCTCGAGGTCTGGCGTCAGAACGGGCCCGGCGCCCCTGGTGCCTTCGAGGAGCACGAGGTCATGGCCAATGAGCACATGAGCTTCCTCGAGCTCCTGGACGTGCTCAACGAGCAGCTCGTCGAGTCCGGCAAGGAGCCCTTCGTGTTCGAGCACGACTGCCGGGAGGGCATCTGCGGCTCCTGCGCCATGACCATCGACGGGAAGCCCCACGGCCCCCGCGACCGGACCACCGCGTGCCAGCTACACATGCGCGAGTACCGCAATGGCGACCGCGTGCGCGTGGAGCCCTGGCGAGCCAACGCGTTCCCGGTGGTCAAGGACCTGATGACGGACCGCAGCGCCTTCGACCGCATCCAGCAGGCCGGAGGCTACGTCTCCATCAACACGGGCTCGGCGCCGGACGCCCACGCGATCCCCGTGAACAAGGAGAACGCGGACATGGCCTTCGATGCCGCCGCGTGCATCGGGTGTGGAGCATGCGTCGCCGCTTGCCCCAACGCCTCCGCCATGCTCTTCACCTCCGCCAAGCTGAGCCAGTACACGCTCCTTCCCCAGGGCCAGCCCGAGCGGGATCAACGGGCGCTGGCCATGGTCGACCAGATGGACGCCGAGGGCTTCGGCAACTGCACCAACCACTACGAGTGCGAGGCGGCCTGCCCGAAGGGCATCTCCGTCACCAACATCGCTCGAATGAACCGCGAGTACGCTCGGGCGACCCTCCGACGCCGCAACTGAGCGGCCGTACCACCTGAACCGCCACCCCAGTCGAGCCGCCGATGCCGGGCGGCGAACCGGGCGGACACCCAGGGTTCCGGACGATTCTTCTCGGGGCAGTGACCAACGTCAGTCGCTGCCCCGTTCTTGTGCCCACTCCCACCGAGGTCGCGCTGGCACACCCCGACCGTGGCGCCCACCGGCTCCGATCGGCGTCGATCCGCGCGGGCAGAGCCGCACGAGTGGCCCGACGAAGGATCCGGCCGCCGACCTCCGTCAGGCGGCGCCGACCGGCGAGGGCGCCTGGCCCTGCACGGGCTCGCCCTCGGGAGCGGTGAGCGCCGAGGGGTGCACCCACTGGAGGCGGACACCGCCTGCGGCGCAGGCCTGCGCCACCTCCGCGCGGAGGTCTGGCCGGACCGTGTCCAGCGCGCAGTGCACCGCCGCCGCGCGACCCGCACGGATGGTCCCGAGCGCCCCGACCGCCGAATGGAAGAGCCAGGTTCTCGCCGACGACTCGCGGGCGAGCCGCTCGACCCGTGAGCGTGCGCGGCGCTGGTCGCCGTCGATCAGGATCACGGGGTCCCCATCGGCGTCCGCCGAGCGAACGCTGATGCAGGCCCGGGTGCCGCGCCCCGCGCCGCTCTCCACGCGGAGCCCGGCGCCGACCTCGGAGAGCGCAAGCCGCAGGCTGGCGGTGCCAAGCCCGGTGGAGCTCGGCGCCTCCGGGAGCGACGCCTGCCCTTCCACGTGGAGGGAGCGCCCACCCGGGCGGGTTGCGCCGCCCGCCCCGAGTCCCCCATCGAGGAACACCTTCAGGGCCGCCGGCGCCATCCCGTCCCCGTCATCGGCCACCACAACGTCGAGGTCCAGCCCGAGGTCCCTGGAGGGTCGCTGGTCCACCTGAACCGTCACGGTCCCGGGGCCATTGGCGCCGCGCGCCGCCGCCTCGAGGGCGTTGGTCAATAGGTTCCGGACGGCGCGGGCCATGGCGTTCCTGGGCGCCAGGACAAACAGGGAGCCCTTGCACTTCACGCGCAACGCAGGGGGCCCGTCGGCGCCGCCGCGGGCCGCCGCGGTGGCAGCCTTGGCCTCCTCCAGGAGGAGGTCCTTGATCCTGATGAGGGTCGGGCCGGGCCCCCTTTGGGTGGCCTCCGAGCCCAGGGCCGCCTGCGCAAGCTCCCTCGCGGACGAGAGCGCCTCCAGCACGCGCGGGCCGTCCTCCTCGTCCCCGCGCGTGGCGTAGAGCACCGCTCGCGTGAGCTCGTTTCGCAGGTCGTGCGCCGCCGCCGCGGCGTTCCTCCCCTGGGTGGCCGCTCGCTCCGCCCGGCGCAGGCGCGCCCTGGCCGCACGTCGCGCCCCCATCGCGGCAGCAAGGGTCCCGACCTCCAGCAGAGCCTTGCGCGGCGGCATGTCACCCGGCGGAGCTGCGACCACGAGCTCGCCTCCCTGAACGGCCAGGGTCGTCTCCTGGCTTCCGGCGCCCCCCGGGTCCTCCCCAGGGCCCCCTCCGTCCAGGATCCCACGTCGCTCGCTGGCCTTCACCAGGGCCCGTTCGCAGGGGTATGCGAGGTCGAAGTCCCCCTCACGCCCCACTGGACGCCAACCGAGCCGAACCAGTCCGAGGCGCGCCGCCGTCTCCGTCCACGCCTCCTCCACCTCCGGATCCTCTTCCCCGTCGAGGGAGCTGGAGCCAAAGGGCAGGGAGAGCCACTCGGTCAGGGGAGTCCAGGGGTGCCGCACAGGGCCGAGTCTGCCTCCTGGGAACCTCCGATTGAAGCGTCCTGAGGGCGATCCTTCGCGGGTCGCGTCAACCTCGGTTACGGACCCGGAACACGTGGTCAGGGGCAGCCGTGGGTCGAAGCGCCCCACCGGAGCGAAAAGTCCGGTCAGGGGCAGGTATGACCCGTGTCTGAACCCGACGAGGGCACTAACATGGGAGGCGCGCCAGGTCTCGGCCCGGCGCACGGGTACGAGGCTGGCCTTGGCACGCCCCTTGCCCTGTGATCGGTCACCGCCGGAGTTCTCCTCCCGCCCCGGCCTCACAACCCGACCCAAGCGTCGACCGCTGGCACCCCTCCTGGGGCCAAGGCGGGGCTGCGTGAACCCGAACCGATTGATCACCGAAGATCCGCAAGATCGACACGATCCAGTCAACCATGAAGAACCAGATGCTCGTTGGTGCCCTCGTTGCAGTGGGCGCGCTCTGCCTCCCCGCGACCTCCTTCGGTCACGGCGGCACCTACCGGGGCCCCGGTGACACCGTTCCGCCCGGCGGCGGCGGCGGCGGCGGTGGCGGCGGCGGTCCCGCCTCCCCCGGCCCCTCCGGCCCGTCAGCGCCCGGTCCCTCCGGCCCGTCAACCCCCGGCCCGGCCTCGCCCGGCGCCCCCGCAGCTGGCCCGACCCAGAGCGGACCCCGCTCCGGTGGCCCGGTGGACATCGGGCAGGACTTTTCGATCTGGGACTTCTGGTGGGGCTTCAACAAGGAGCCGTATCTGAACCTCCGCTCCAAGGTCCGCAGCGGCAACGTCCAGTCCGGCGGAGATGACTTCTTCCTCGGTCGTGGACAGGCGGAGCAGGTCAAGGACACGCTCCGTCCCACCGAGGACATGATCCGCAACGAGGTCGTGCCGGCCCTGAAGATGGTGCTCGAGAAGGAGCGCCAGAACGACATCATCACCGGCGCGCTGATCGCCCTCGCCAAGATCGGCGACACCCAGGACGCCGACGGCACCTCGGAGTTCCAGGAGATCTTCGCCAAGTTCCTCGACAACGGTGAGCAGGAGATCTCCGAGACCGCGACCCTCGCGCTCGGCATCCTCGCCGACGATGGCACCGTCCCGATGCTCGTCTCGCTCATGCGGGACGACCCCGCGGGGCGCAAGCTGATCGGCAAGGAGGTCCCCATGCGGACCCGCTCCTTCGCCGCCTACGGCCTCGGGCTCGTCGGCTACCGCACCAGCGACAACGCGGTGCGCCAGACCATCGTCGAGCACCTTCTGGACGTCCTCGAGATGCCCGACTTCGCCCAGCCGGACATCAAGGTGGGTGCCATCGCATCGCTCGGACTCATCCCCCTGGACTGGGAGGGCGAGGCCGCCGCAGAGGAGGCCGAGGGCAACGCCGCCACGGCCGCCAACCGCGCCGCGCTGCTGCGCTACCTCATCGCCCGAATGAACGCGGACACCCGCGGTAAGAAGGGCGGCTTCGAGCAGTTCCGCGTCCGCTGCCAGGTCCCGATCGCCGCGGCTCGACTCCTCGCCTCCCACGAGAGCGAGGTCCCCGAGGCGCAGCTTCCCCTGCGGGGTGAGGTCATCGACCAGCTGCTATCGCTGGTCGCGAAGAACTCCAAGGAGAAGACCGTCGAGGTCCTGCAGTCCAGCACGATCGCCCTCGGGATGATCGGTAACGCCGAGAAGGGCGATGGCGAAGGAGCCAAGCAGAACGAGCAGATCTTCAACGAGCTCAAGCGCATCGCCAAGCAGTCGGCGGACAACCAGACCGAGTTCTTCGGGATGATGGCGCTGGCCCAGATGGGCAGCCGACCCGGCTCCGCCGGCGAGAAGCGTGGCCTCCAGCCTGAGGTGCAGAAGGAGCTCATGGGCTTCCTCGCCAAGGGCAAGGGGCAGAAGAAGCCCTGGGCGGCCATGTCGCTCGGCGTCTTCGGCAACGCGCTGCTCGAGAACGACGGCACCCTGGAGACCACCGTGCTGTCCGCCGTCCGTGACGCTGCTCGCAAGGGCGACCGCCCCGCCGAGGCCGGCGCCTACGCCGTCTCTCTCGGGCTCATGAAGGACACGGTCTCCGAGGACCTTCTCCTCGAGCGACTGGATTACTTCAACGGTAACGACGACACCCGCGGCTACATCGCGGTTGGCCTCGGCCTCATGGAGGCGAACAGCTCGATCGAGCGTCTCGCCGACATCATCAACAAGTCCAAGTTCCGCCCCGACCTGCTCAAGCAGGCCGCGGTTGGCCTCGGGCTCCTCGGCGACAAGTCGGCGGTCAAGGGACTCGTCGAGATGCTCAGGACTGCCAAGGGCCTCGCCGCCCAGGCGGCCATCGCCAGCGCCCTCGGCACCATCGGTGACGCGAACTCCGTGGCTCCCCTGGTCGCCATGCTGAGCGACACCACCATCACCGACACGGCCCGCGGCTTCGCGGCAGTCGCCCTCGGCATCGTCTGCGACAAGCAGGACCTGCCCTGGAACACCGCCATCGCGAAGAACACCAACTATCGCGCGAACGTCTCGACCCTGACCAACTCGGTCGGCACGGGGATCCTGGACATCCTCTGATCCGGGGTCGCCCGAGCGGCGACAACGGCTCCGCCGAACGGCCCCGGGCGCCTCGCGCGCCCGGGGCCGTTCCCATGGGGAACGGATCCGTCGGGCCCGGTCCCCCTCGAGGCGCCCAGCCGGGCTCCCCTCAGGGTCCCATGGGTGGCCCTTCACCGCGCTCCGGCGGCGTCGGGGGTTACGGCTCTCCGCCGCCCGTATAGTGCTGGTGAATGGCCTCGCCCCCCACCAACCACCACGGCCACCCTGGGGCGCGCCCACAGCGTCTGCGTCCGTGGGTGAGCCTGACCATGCTCATGGCCCTCACGGCTGGGTCCTCGGTGGCCGCGCCGCAGGACCTCGCCCCCCCTCGGGGGAGCCTTGGCCCCGGAACCGGGGCGTCCACGGACGGCGGCCCAGGGGATCGCTCCCCCGCCACCGTGCTGCGACTCCAGCCCTGGCGGCGCTGGTGGGACTTCAACCAGGACCCCTACCTCGCCAGGATGCGCAGCCCCATGTCGCTGCCCGTTCGCGCCGCACCACTGGGCATCCCAGGCCGCGCCACCTCCCCGAGGCGCCCTGCGCCGTCGGTGGTCTACGGCGAGGTCTATCCCGCCCTGCTCGGCGCGCTTGAGGCCACAGAGGACGTGGACCTCCAGGCGTCCTGCCTCCTCTCACTCGCCAAGCTGGGGAGTCCCCCTGAGGCGCTGATCGCGAGCCTGGAACTCCCGGCCCTCGGGGACGTGCTGCCCCCCTATCTCCGGGCCGCCAACGAGCGGGTCAGGGACCTCTCCGTGCTCGCCCTCGGAATCTCCGGGGAGGCCCGCTTCGCGCCGCTGCTCTCCTCCATCGCGCGGGATCAGCGCGAGGGCCGCGAGGCGATCCGCGGCGGCAAGGTCGATCGTCGAACCCGTACCTTCGCGACCTATGCCCTGGGACTCCTGGGTGCAATCAGTCACCGACGGGCCGAGCGGGCGCTCATCGAGCACGACCTTCGGCTCATCGCCACCGAGAACCTCGACACCGCGGACCTGCTGGTGGCGAGCATCATCAGCCTTGGCTGGTGCCCCCTTCCCGTGCTGCCCGCCACCGAGGAGGAGGGGGCGACCCCGGGCGGGCGAGAGGCGACCATCCGCGCCCTGCTCGGCCTCGCCGACGCCCGCGGGGCGGACTTCCGTGGGAAGGCACAGCTCCCGGTCGCCGTGGCGCGCCTGATCGCGGCCCCCGTGGGGAGCGAGGGACCACCCCGCGCCGTGGCGGCCTCCAAGCGCATGGACGAGCTCCGCGAGGAGGCCGTCGCGCGCTTCACGGCACAGCTCCACGGACCCCGCGCCGAGAAGCTCGCGACGACGCGGGAGGGCCTCGCCCAGGCCCTCGGGTTACTGGTCCTGGACCAGGCCTCCCCTGCAGACCTGGCAGCGATCGACGGCTTGACCGAGGTGGCCAGCACCGGGCAGGAGACCGAGGCCCTCCTGGCCATGGTGGCGCTCGGGCGCATCTGTGGTCGATCCTCCCTGGAGCGAGGGCAGACCGCCCGGCAGCTGCGGAGGATCCTGACCCGGCTCGCCATGGAGGGCTCTTCCCTTCAACAGGCCTCGGCGCTCCTGGCACTCGGCGTCGCGGACGATCGAGGGCCGGCCAGCGGGCAGGCGCCCGCCCTGGGCACGCGCGCCTTCCTCGCGAAGCGGACCCGTGCCAGCTCACCCTCCCAGTCCACCGCCGCCTCGGTGGCGCTTGGACTCACAGGAGATGGAGACCACGCCGCGGCGCTCCGACCCGGGCTCACCTCAGGGGACTTCATCGACCGGGGCGCCCGTGCGGTCGCAGTGGCCATGCTCTCGGACGCCACGGGGCTGGAGGTCATCCGGGGTGAGCTCCGGCGGAACCTCTACCGCCCCTACCTGACCCGCGACTTCGCCACGGCCCTCGCCCTGGTCGGGGACCCCGCCCTCGTCCCGCTGCTCGTGGACCGGCTTGTGTCCGCGACCTTCATCCCCGAGCGAATCGCGGCCGTACAGGCCTTCGAGTGGTGCCTGGACCCCGAGGCCGCGAACGCCCTGCTGTTCGTGCTCACCGAGCGGCGCCTTGGGACCAAGCGGATCGACGACACGAGCCGAGCCTTCGCCGTCTCGGCACTGGGGAACCTCTGCGCCCGTGACCCGCTGCCCTGGAACACCAGACTGGCGCTGGACGTGGTCTGGAACGCAGCGCCGCCGTCCCTCACGGATGCGAGGAACGGCGGCGGCGTGCTCGACGTGCTCTGAGCGAGCAGGCGAGGCAGAGATCAGAAGGCCGCGCCCGCCGCGATCCAGTCCCGGATCACGTTGACGTCGCCGGCGAAGGTGCCACCGAACGGCATCTGGGAGCCGCAGGAGGGCGTCGGGTTGGCGAGCTTGTCGTAGAGGAGGCTGCTCTGCACGTCGCCAGGCACCACGTAGATGCTGCCCTGGCAGTTGAAGCTCGTGGACGCAACGTTGACCAGCGCGGCGTAGGCCGAGGCGGCGGTCGTCCCCATGTTCAGGCCGCCAAAGCTGCCGTGGCAGATGATGCACTCGGGCGCGTTGGTGTTCGGCTGGGTCAGCATGGGCCACACATCCTGCTCGAACGTGGGCGCGGCGCTGTCGAAGCTGAGCTCGAGGCCCGGGCTGAAGTTGGACGTGACCTGACCGCCCGTGGCGTCACGGTGCCAGAACTGGAAGTTGACGGTGTCGCCCGGGAGCGCCGCGTAGCTGCCGGTAGGCGCCGGGAGGGCGGTCACGTCGATGGTCAGGCTCACCGCTCCGGTCGACCCCGAGGAGACGATGTTCCCGGCGTACCGGCCGATGCTCCCGCCAATGCAGAGGTTGCCCGAGGAGCCGCCCGGGCCGGGGATGAACGCCTGGGTCTGACTCGTGACGAAGTACCCGAAGGCGTTGAGGGGGAGCGACGTGCAGGACAGCGTCACATCGTTCAGCGCGACGTCCGTGCTGCCGGTCGCGGAGATGACCGAGGGGCCGCCCGTGGAGTTGGCGTTGGCGGAGCAGTACGAGTTGCCGATCTGGGCCGTGGCGGACCCTGCCAGCGCGAAGAGTGCGAGAGCGGCGGTGGAGATCGCAGGTGCGTTCATGGGAGACAATGCAGGAGGTGGAGAGGTCCGGCGAGCGGGCGACCGGAGAGGGACGTGAGAGCATCCCCCGAGGTTCCCGGTGGACACCCGGACCCCGAAAAGAATAGCTCGCCCCGGAGGCGGGAGAGGGCCTTCCTGAATCACGGTCTCAGACCGCGACGACGGACCGCAGAACGGCCCTCAGGAAGGTGCCAGCGGGAGACGCGGGGCCCGCAGGAATCGCCAGACACCCAGGGCCGCGACGCCGAGCAGCGCCGCCGCCCCCGCCACGACCGCCTTCGCTCGAAGGAGCGCGCCGGAGGCAACCGAACGCTGATCGCCGGCGCGGTCCACCTCCGCGGTCAGCCGTTGGAGAACCGCCGGCTCCAAGGTCGAACCGTCGGCGGGCCCCGACGTCCGCTCGAGGTCCTTCAGCCGCGCCTCCGCGAGGCGGTCGGCCCCGACAACCAGGGCGAGGTCCACCGCCAGCGCGAGCAGGCCCGGGTCCGCCCCATGGGCCGCGATGGCCTCCTCAGCGCCCTCCAGTGCACCGAGGGGATCTCCGCCGGCCCAGGCGAGATAGGCCTGGAGGTACGCGGCCGAGATCGGATCCGCGACGGCGCCAGCTGCGTCCGCCGCCCCCACGAGGTCCCCCCGGTTGGCGAGGGCTCTGGACGCCTCCATGTGGTCCTGATCCTCAGGCGAGGCGGCGGTGACCACGGCGCGGGCGGGGCGCAGCCCCCTCGCCTCAAGATCAAGGAGCCGGTCCTCCGCGATGGCGATGGACCGGGCCTGGAGCGCCGCCATGTTGGACCGCTGGTCCGTCAGCAAGGGCCCCGAGGGTGTGGCCTCGACCACCCGCCACGCCCCGGAGAGCTGAAGCGCCGGCAGTAGGCGGTCCAGCCCGCCCACCAGCGGCGCGCCCAACGAGCCGAAGGCCCTCGTCCCGGGAGCGGGGACCGTCGCCCCCCGGCGGGCGTGGAGGCTCAGGTTCCTGGAGAAGGGCACGCGGAAGACCGACACAGGCCCACCGAAGGCGGCCGCAATCGCCCCGGCCACGCCGCCCACCACGGGGTCCTCGACCCCGAAGCCGCCGACGTTGACGGTCAGCCATCCGCCCTCCCGGAGGCGCTCCCGAGCCGCTGCGAAGGCCTCGACGCTGGCGAGGTGCGGCGGAACCTCCATGTTGTTGGCGTAGGCGTCCACGATCACCTGGTCGTACTGGCGCTCATCCAGGGCGAGGGCCGCGCGACCGTCGAGGCCGCCGACGATCGTTCGGTGGTCCCCCCGTGCGTCCAGGCCGAAGTGCGCCTCGGCCAGCCGTATCACCTCGGGGTCCAGTTCCACGCCGGTCACACCGAGGCGCGTCACCGGGTCGAGGACCCCGTCAAGCACCCGGATGGCGGTGCCGGCCCCAAGGCCGACGATGAACACGTCCCAGCTCTTCGGCGCGCTGCCGAGCTCTCGCCGGGTCCAGCCATAGGGCAAGGCGAAGTGGTTGTAGTAGAAACCGGGCGGCAGCAGGCCAACTTCAGGGGTCCAGACCGACTGGAAGGAGTCGAGACTCTCGTTGACCTGGAGCATCCGGATCCGCCCGGAGCCCTCGCCCCGCTCGACCACCCGCAGACTCTGGTACGGCGACTCCGCGGCCTCGAGGAGGCGCTCTTGCGGCCCGGACGCGCCTCGTGCGCCCGCGCCCGACCGCGGCCAGCCGGAGAAGAACCCCAGCCCGAAGGCCACAATGAAGAGGCCGAGCAGCGTGCCCCTGCGCTCAGAGGCCTCCGGCCGCACCATCAAGCCGCACAGGAGGAGCACCGCGCCCGCACCAAGGAAGGTGAGGGTGGTGCCGAGGACGGGGACGAAAAGGTGAGTGGTCCCGAAGGTGCCCGCCAGGCTTCCCAGGGTGGAGGACGCCAGCACGTGGCCGCCGGCATGGCCCGCGGCGTCACCCCGCTCACGCTGGAGGCTCTCCACGGCGAGGGGACAGGCGCAACCCAGGCACGCGGCGATGGGCAGAAAGAGGATCAACGCCGAGGCAAGGCTGCCCCAGACCAGGAGCCTGGACGCGCCGGCGAGCGCCACCCCGTCGGGCATGAAGGCACCCGCGACCCAGGGGGTGAGACCTGGAAGAGACACCGCGAGAACGGCGCCGCCGAGGAGCACGGACCGAAGGCTCGCGAGAGGCCGGGGGCCGCTGGCGAGGCGAGCGCCGAAGGTGTAGCCCACGGCGAGGGCCGCGAGCACGACCCCGATCACATTGGTCCAGACGCTGCTGGAAGCCCCGAACCAGGGCGCCAGCAAGCGCACCGCGCCCAGCTCGACCACCATCGTCGCGCCCCCCGCGAGGCCGACCACCGTGAGGAGGACCCCCGGACGGATCGCCACGGTCGGGCCCGCGTCGGTGCTGTCTGGATCACCCATGCGAGGCTCAGCCGGCGACCTGTCCGCTCGGTTCAGCGATCAACCGTCCGATTCGGTGTCGCCCGAGACCGACGGGAGGAAGTACTGCTTGGAGGCCACGAACACGCGACCGGGGTCCACCTTGCCCGCGTAGAGCATGTCGAGGAACACGCGGAAGCTCCGCTCGAACTGATCCTCGTAGCGCTTCCCGTTCGCAATCACCACCACCGGACGATCGAGATCAACGATCGCGTCGGACAGGTACAGCGTCGCCTCGGTCAGCCCCACGCCGGTGAGCGTGATGGTGTTCTCCTCGCGGTTGACCTCCACGTCGAGTCGAACCCCCTCCACGTCGGAGAGCCGCGGCACCTGGAGCCAGTACGCGTTGGTCGGGAACGGGGCGCCGGGAACAAGGCTGAAGGCGCTCGGATAGCTGTTCCGCTTGAGGTCCGCCATCCACTCGATGATCTCGGTCTCCCCACCGCTCGTCGCGAGCGTCACGTGCTCGAGCCCAGCCTCCTTGGCTCGGGCCTCGAAGTCCGTCGCCTTGCTGCCCCCGCCGGAGATGAAGACCGGGAGGTGCTTGAGGTTCTCGACCGGGATGCCCTCGCCGCCATCGGCGGCCCAGCAGAAGGCTCCCGCGAATCGGCTAGGGAACATGTTGGCGATGGCGAGCGCCGCCTCACCGCCAAGCTGGCGCCCACCCAGGAAGACCCGATCGAAGTCGACTGCGTAGATCTCGGTGACGTTCCGGAGCGTCAGCATCACCGCCGTCAAGCCCTCGACCTCCGACCACTTGCCAGAGTCACCGGGCATCTTCGGGGACGCGATGATGGCGGACTCGCGCAGGCCGCCGTCCACCCAGTTGTTGGTGATGTGGGCCTGGGGGTTCTCCCCCTCCTGGGGGAGCGAGATGATGAGCGGGTAGGGCCCTGACTTCGCCTTGTACTTGGACGGCGACCAGATGGCGTACTCCACCGTCCCCCGCGCGCCGTTGTCCACCGTGCGGTCCATGACCTTGCCCGCTCCCCGCTTGGGCTGCTTACGGTCGTACTTGTTGGACAGGTAGATCATCGCCCCGAGGTCCTCGGGGGAGGCCAGCAGGGTGGTGTCCTTGAGCTTGCGGTTCTTCTCGTTGAGCTTGGCCAGCTCCTCACGGATGTCCGCCTCCGCGTCCATCTTGCCCTTGCCCTCGGCGATGGCCTCGTACCAGTCCGCCACCTTGCCCGAGACCTTCTTCAGATCGTTGTCGGTGAGCAGGCGGTCCGCAGCGGACGAGACAAAGGGAGCCGCGGTAGCCGCAACGGCGAGGGCGAGCCCAACCGTGGCGATACGAAGGGGATTGAGATGCTGCATGGACAGGTACGGGGAGTCGATCGAGGCGCGAGTGAATGGGTACGCGGGGCCCTCTGCAGGGTGAGCGCCGCCGTCGCATCTTAGTCTGGTGGGGGCCGATCGGTTTCAGGCCCATTGCCCGGAATCGGGCCGTCGAGGTTCAGGGGCCTTTCCGAACGGATTCGAGGGCAGCCAGCCCGTGCCCGCGGAGCGCCCAAGGACAGTCCTCGGCGGCCTCCCCTCGATCCAGCAAGAGCCCGAAGAGCCTCGCGGACTCGCGAAAATCTCCGGCCTCCAGCGCCCGCAGTCCCAGGATCTGGGCCCCATCGATCCCGCCCTGGGCGAGCGCACGGCCGAGGGAGGCCCGCTCACCTGCGTCGTCATCGAAGCCCGCGGCGAGGATCGCTCGGCGCTGCGTCACCGCCAGCTTCTCCTCCTCCCCGAGGGCCTCGGATCGCAGCAGGGCGGTGAGCACCCCGTCCGCCTCCACATACGCGAGCAGGGCGCTCTCCCCCCTCGGATCCGCGGTGGAGGAGCGGCGGAGCGCCCCCTCCAGGCAGAAGGCACTCCAGGGCGCGGGGGCGCGGCCGTGCATGGCCCTCGCGAGCCCCACCGCGCCGGGTCCGTCCTTCACCTCGATGCGCACGAGGAACAGATCAAACGCCTCCTGCAGCAGGGCGGCGACGGCCTCGGAGCTGGTGCCCGGGTCCCCCAGCGCCTGAATGACCTCCTCGGCCCGGGACGGGGCGGTCGATGGCACCTCCGGACGGGGCGCCGGCTCCTGGCCCGCCGCGGCGAGGCTCACCAGGCACAGCCCGAGCGTCCATCGGGGCGCTCCACGGGCCGCTATCCAGCGGCGCAGCGGACCGCGACTCCGCCCCGTCGCCGGCTCGCTCAGGCCCACCGCACCACGCCGCGGTCCCCGGCGGCCTCGACGGTCTTCCCGATGCGAATGGACTCCTCTCCCTGGGCCTTGAGGTGACCCTCAACCACGTCGAGGTCGGCGCCGTCCACGAAGAGCACCATACCGATGCCCATGTTCAGGGCCTGATAGGCCTCGTCACGGTCGATCCGCGCCGCGTCAACGATCATCTTGAACAGCGGCGGCACCTCCCATGTGTCGAGGTCGATCACGGCGTCACAGCCGCCCAGGATCCGCGGGACGTTGTCCACCAGGCCCCCGCCGGTGATGTGTGCGAGCCCGGGGAGACGGTCCTCCTGAAGCAGCGGCCACAGGAGCTCGAGGTAGCTGCGGTGAGGGGCAAGCAGCGCCTCCCCGAGGGTGACTCCGCCGAGCGCCTCCGGGCGGTCATGCACCGTCAACCCGAGGCGCTCGAACAGCACCTTCCGCGCCAGGGAGTATCCGTTCGTGTGCAGCCCGCTGGACCGCAGACCCAGGAGCGTCTGCCCAGCGCGAACACGCGAGCCGTCCAGGACCTTGTCGCGCGCCACGGAGCCCACGATGAAGCCCACGAGGTCGAAGTCGCCGTCACCATACAGGCCAGGCATCTCGGCCGTCTCTCCGCCCAGCAGGGCAAGTCCGTTGTCGCGGCACGCCTCCGCGCAGCCCTTCACCAGGTTGGCCACGACGTCCGGCTCCAGCCGACCGGTGCCCACGTAGTCGAGGAAGAAGTGCGGCCGGGCGCCCTGGACGAGGATGTCGTTGATGCAGTGCTGCACCAGGTCACGTCCGACGCTGTCGTGGATCCCGCAGAGCTTCGCGACCTCCAGCTTGGTGCCCACCCCGTCGGCGCTCGCCACCAGGATGTGCCCACCGGAGCCCACGCGATCGAGGTCAAAGAGCCCACCGAAGAGCCCCATGTCCGAGAGGACTCCAGGCGTGAAGGTGGACCGAACGGCGTCCTTTGCGGCCCCGAGGGCTGCGTCCTGGGCGGCGATGTCGACGCCAGCGTCCTTGTAGGTGATCGGTGCGGGTTCGGACACGTTGGGAGGGGAGCGGGGCCGGGCGGGATTCCGGCGAACTTCAGGGGTGGAACCACCCGGGCAGGGGCCCGGGTCCGGGGCACACGATAGTCCCCACCGCGGGCCGCTCCTACACCCAGATGGACTCCTCCCGGGAGTTGCCCCGGTAATCGAGGACAGGGACCGTCCCGCTGCTGAATTCGACCCGCCGCAGGCGCTATCATGCCGCCCCGCAAGGGCGTCGCCCGCCTCGCATCCCCCACGGCCTCGCTGCACCCGGACCCCCGAGCCCCCTTGACCAAGCGCCTCCTCGTCCTCGGCAGCACCGGCTCCATCGGGACCCAGACCCTCGACCTCGTGCGGTCCGCCCCGGAGGACGCCCCGCTCGAGGTCGTCGGCCTCGCGGCGGCCAGCTCGTGGGAGACCGTTCTGGAGCAGGTCCAGGCGTTTCGCCCCTCGCTGGTGAGCATGGCCGACCCCGAGGCGGCGGCCCGCCTGAGGGAAGCGCTCGGGTCGGGCGTCGAGGTGCTTGAGGGCGAGGCTGGCGTCCTCGAGCTGATCCGACGCGTGGAGTTCGACGTGGCCATCCATGGGATCGTCGGCGCCGCCGGGCTCCGGCCGTCGCTCGCGGTCCTCGAGCGCGGCAAGACCCTCGGCCTCGCCAACAAGGAGTCCCTGGTCATCGCCGGGGGACTCCTGACCCAGGTCGCCCGGGATCACGGTGCACAGATCGTGCCTGTGGATTCGGAGCACTCGGCCGTCTTCCAGTGCCTGCGCGGCGAGCGGCTTGAGCGAGTGCGGGTGGTGCACCTCACCGCGAGCGGGGGCCCCTTCCGGACACGGACCCTTGAAGAGATCCGCAACGCCACCCCGGAGGAGGCGCTCGCGCATCCCAACTGGGACATGGGACCCCGGGTGACCATCGGCTCGGCCACCCTCATGAACAAGGCGCTCGAGGTGATCGAGCTACACCACCTCTTCCAGCTCCCGCCGGAGCAGATCCATGTGGTGGTCCACGCCCAGTCCATCGTGCACTCCATGGTGGAGTTCGCTGATGGCTCGGTCATGGCGCAGCTCGGGCCCCCTGACATGCGGGGCCCCATCCACTACGCCATCCACCACCCCGATCGTGGCACCGCCGAGCTCGAGGGGTTCTCCTTCGAGCGCTTCGCCCAGCTCACGTTCGAGGCCCCGGACCCCGAGCGCTTTCCCGCCCTCGCCCTCGGCTTCAGGGTCATCGCCGACGGAGGGACCGCGGGGGCCGTCCTCAACGCCGCCGATGAGATCGCCGTCGAGGCCTTCCTTGAACGGCGGATCAGCCTGTCCCAGTTGGTAGAGGTCTCGAGCGCCGCCCTCGACGCCCGGCCCGTGAGCGGCGAGCCCCTGGACCTGGACCAGCTCCTCGACGCTGATCGGTGGGCCCGTCAATTCGCCACCGACCACATCGCCCGTCTCAGCGCCGGCGAGGCCACCCCCAAGACTTCATGAGCCCCGCCGACATCATCAACGTGCTCCAGGTTGTCCTGGGCATCGGCCTCGTCATCTTCGTGCACGAGGCCGGCCACTTCCTGGCAGCTCGCTGGTGCGGGGCCCGGGTCGAGGTCTTCTCACTCGGCTTCGGCCCGCGGCTGTTCGGATGGAAGCGGGGGGACACTCTCTTCCAGGTCGCCGCGGTCCCCCTGGGCGGATATGTGAAGGTGGCCGGCGAGTACTCCGACGGCACCGGCGCGACCCCGGAGCCGGGCACCCTCGGGACCCTCAGCGTCCCCCAGCGGTTCCTGTACTTCTCCGGCGGCGTGATCATGAATGTGGTCTTCGCCCTGGTCGCCCTCCCCCTGGTGATGCTCGCCGGGCTGCCCGCCCTGCAGCCGCTGGTCGGCGCGCCGACGCCCGGGATGCCCGCCTGGGAGGCCGGCCTCCCCCCGGGCACCGTCATCCTCGAGGTGAACGGGACGGAGATCGTCGACTTCGAGCACCTCGTCACGGCCGTCGCCCTCAACGGGAGCGAGGACGCCCTCCTCGAGATCCAACGACCCGGGGAGGACCCCGAGTCCATCACCTTGACCCCGAGCTTCGACGAGAGCCTCGGGTTCTATCGACTCGGGCTCCCCGCCGGCCTCTCCCCCGATCTGAGTCTCGCGGTGAACCCGAACGGCCCCGCTGCCGCCGCGGGCCTCGCATCCGGGGACCGCCTCGTCGCCGTGCTCGGTCAGCCGGAGGCGCTTCGACCCGAGGAGCAGCTCCGCCGCGCCTTCGAGGCGAGAGCACCCGTCGCCGTCCTCGTACAGAGCGCCGCCGGGGTCGAGCGCGAGGTGTTGGTGGAACCTCGCATCACGACCCTCGACATCAAGCGAATCGGCATCGGCGCGACGTCGGCCCTCGTCAAGTCCACCCGCACCACAGGTCCGGCCTCAGGCCTGCTCGAGGGCCTCGGACTCCAGGGCGGAGACCGCTTCGTTAAGATCAACGGAACGCCCGTCTGGGACGTCAACTCGATCAGGGACGCCCTCCTCGCCGCCAACCCGGGCGCGGCACTCTCCGCGGAGGTCCGGCGTGACGGAGCGCTCGTCACGCTTCAGGCGGTGGCGCCCGCGGCGCCCGTGCTGCTCCTCGGGGACCTGGAAATGTCGGTCATCGAGGACACCTCTCGGATCATCGTCTCCCCGGGCTCACCCGCTGAGGCGGCAGGGATGCTCGCTGGCGACCAGGTCGTCTCCGTGAACGGGCAGGCCACCGACACCTGGCCGGTGATGCTCGAGACCATCCAGCGGGAGGTCGCCGCCGGGCGCACCCTCCAGCTCGAGGTCTGGCGGGACGCCGAGGTCGGTGGCCCGATGGACGAGCTCGACGTCGAGCTGGTGGCGGCGCCGGTGACCATTCCGGATTACGGACTCCGGCTCGACGCGGCGCGGACCGTGCTCAAGGCAGATGGGCTCGGCGAGGCCCTCTCCTCCGGCTTCGGCGCCACCCAGCGGTTCCTGGTCGACGTGTGGCTGCAGCTCAAGAAGATGCTCTTCAGCGACGAGATCTCCACCCGCAACCTCGGGGGGATCATCTCCATCAGCGTCATCTCCTTCGACACCGCCAGCCAGGGCCTCCCGAAGCTCTTCTTCTTCCTGGCGATCCTCAGCATCAACCTGGCCATCCTCAACCTGCTGCCGATCCCGATCCTCGATGGAGGCCACCTCCTCTTCCTGCTGATCGAGGGCATCAAGGGGTCGCCGGTCTCCGAGCGGACCTTCGGCTACAGCCAGGTGGTGGGCATGGTCATGATCATGTCGCTGATGGTCTACGTCACTTACCAGGACATCGTCCGCTGGTTCATCGAGCCCCGCTGACCCATGGCCGCCGCGACGCCTCAGCCCCCCACGCTCCCGATCATCGCGATGGGGCAGCTGATCCGCGTCGCCCTGTTCCCCTCGGCCATCAGCGACCTCTTCGTCGGCATCACCCTGGCCCATCTCTCGGGCTGGCCTGAGCTGGTGCTCCCCTGGCTCCTCATCCCTGCGAGCCTCGGGATCTACCACGGCGCGATGGCCCTGAACGACTGGGTCGACCGGGTCGACGACGCCCGCACCCGCCCTGAACGACCGATACCGTCCGGCGCGATCCCGGCGCCCCTTGCCCTCTCCATCAGCGCCGTGCTGATCACCGGCGGGCTGCTGTGGGCCGGCGCTGCCGGCCCGGCGGCCGGTCTCTGGATGCTGGCCGTCGCGACCCTCGCCGTGCTCTACGACCTCGTGGGACGTGGCCCTTGGATCGGCCCCCTGCTGCTCGGGCTCTGCCGGGCCGGCAACCTCGGCGCGGGCCTGATGTCGCCCTGGCTCGTCGGCGCGTCGTCCGAACCCGAGCTGAAGCTCTTGTGGCTCGCCGGCCTCTACGGCGCCCACGTCTTCTTCATCTCCCGGCTGGGCCGGCTGGAGGATGACGAGGACAGCGGGCCTCTCGGGGCACGGCCGACCCGCGCCCTCCGCGGTATCGCGGTGACCCGGCTGCTCATCCCCATCGCCGGTCTCCTTGTGCTCTCGGCTGGCGGCCGTCCCCCGACGCCACAGCTCAGCCTCGGCCTCGTCTTGGCCGCCTTGCTCGCCGCCCGCGGCGCATGGCACGCCTACCGGACCATGGCGGACGGGGCGCGGGAGGGTTGGACCCGCGCGGCGGTTGGTAAGGCCACCGGTCAGAGTCTCCGTGGCCTGCCCACCTTCACCGGAGCCATGGCGTGCATGGGCATCTTCGCGGGCGGCGCCTGCTACGCTGCCCTCGCCTTCGCCCTCGGCGGGGCCTGGCTCTCCGGGAAGCTCCGCTCGACCTTTCCGCTCACCTGAGCTGCGCGCGCGCCCACTCCAGAGCTCCGGCGCGATCCTCGAAGGCGCCCCCCAGGCTCGCGCGCTGCACGCGGTTGAGTAACCGGCCCAGCTCGGGCCCCCTCGGGACTCCCAGGTCCTGAAGATCCCCCGCCGTGAGCATGGTGGGAACCTCAGGCGCCACCGTGTGGAGGTCCGCGAGCACCGCGAGCGCCCCCATCAGACCCTCCTCGGCCGCCGCACCGCTCTGGACGCCCGTCCAGGCGCGAGCGAGCAGCACGGCCGCCGGACTGGACGGATGCCGCCACAGCTGCACGAGCCGGCCGCGGTCCTCAGCCCCCTCCGGTGCAGCCCCTCGGGACGACGCGTCGGCCGCGGCCATCAAGGAGGCCGCACCTGTGGTCATCTCCGCCGCCCCTCGACGCTCCTCGCGGCTACAGCGAAGCTGCGTTAGCCGCTCCTCGAGGGCTCTCGCGTCCTCCTCCCCCGAACGGCGGGATTCCTTCGGGAGGACCGGACCGAAGAGCGCCGCGAGGCCCAGCTCCCAGAGTCCACTGGACGCCACCCCGTCCGACCCCGCGCCTTCGTCCGCTGCGCCCATCGTCTCCTCCAGGCGGCGGAGCACGTCGAGCCGGAGCCGGACCTCGTTGCCGGACCCAAGGGACGGAAGCGATCGCGCCGCGTGCCCACCCTCCACGAGGATCTCGAGCGCGCGGCTCGGCCGACCTCCGCACATCATCTTGTTGAGCTCCTCCCGGACTCGCTCAGCGCTGACGCCGGCGAGGGCATCGCCCTCGCGCTCCGCCGCCTCCAGAAGGCCTTGCGCGGGCGCCAGGTTCAGGGTGGAGACAAACCTCGCCATGCGGAGGATCCTGAGCCCATCCTCCCGAAAGCGCCCGGCGGCATCGCCGACCGCCCGGAGGATCCCCGCCCGCAGGTCCGCCACCCCGCCCGCGGGGTCTCTCACCTCCCCGGTGAGGGGATCGAGGTACACCGCGTTGCAGGTGAAGTCCCGCCGCCCGGCGTCCTCCTCCGGGGACGAGGCGTACTCGATCTCGTCAGGCCGCCTCCGATCGGAGTAACCACGCTCGCGGCGGAAGGTGGCCAGCTCCACCTCCTGGCCATCCACCACCACGACGATGATGCCGAAGCTCTTCCCCACGGCCACCGTCCGATCGAAGAGCCCCTCGACGGCGTCAGGGAGCGCCGCGGAGACCAGGTCCACGTCCTTGATGTCGCGCCCGAGAATCAGGTCACGAACGGCGCCCCCGACGATCCACCCCTGGTACCCCGCCTCACCCAGCGCCGCGCATACGCCGATGGCGAGCTCCCTCCAGGGGTCAGGCAGGCGGGACACCAGGTCCCCCGCAGGCGTGAGCGGCTCATCGGTCATGGGCGTTGAATCGTACGACCTCGTTACCCAGACTTCGTACGTCGAGGGGCGGTCCTCGATTCCCCCGGAGGAAACTTGGAGAGCAGCACCCACTCAAGCGACCCGGCCCCCCTGGCCACGGCTCCCAGCGCCTCCGTACAGGCTGCCATGCGCGGCGTCCCGGCCGGCATCCTCATCGGGGCCATCGCGCTCCTGGTGGTCCTCGTCTCGCTCCCACGCTTCCACGCCCACGCGATGGACGCCAACCGGGCTGATGCCCGCATCACCCTGGACGTCCTTGGCGCCGAGGCGTTCAACCCCGGGCTGGCCGAGGAGCTCGTCCTCCAGAGCGGGCCCGGCGCCCTGACTCGCCTCCTTCGGAACACCCCGGCGCTGACCCACCGATTCCCCGACGCGCGGGTGTCAGAGGACACCGGGCAATTCCTCCACCATGGATACCGCGTGGACACGGGCTTCGTCCTCGACGGGGTCGAGTCCTGGCCCGCGCTGGTGAGCTGGCCCGATCGGTTCACCGACACCGGCGACGCCGCCTTCGCCCTCACCGCCGACGGCAGGCTCTTCGGCCATCCGAACCGAGGGCTCTGGTCCGGCGGCCAGAGTGCCCTGCGCAGCGTGGACCTCTCGGACGAGGGCTGGACCCTGCTCCGGCCGGCCCGGACGCAGTGAGCCTGCGACCGCGGCGCCGCCCTCACCTGGGCGCCCGGGCCTCCAGGTGATCGACGAACTCGTTGAAGCCACGGGCCCGCAAGCCGTCGTAGAGGGGGGCGAGTTGCCGCCGGGGCGCCCCGCGGATCCACCGCCCGCCGGTGAGGCACGTGGTGTCTGAAGGATCGCGGCGACCGGCGAGTCGCCTCGCATCCTCTTGCAGCGCAAGCGCGTCCACCTCGCCCACATGGATGCACCCCAGGTCCCCTTCGGCGTCCAACAGAAGGCACAGGGGCAGGGGCATCTCCTCGAAGGGAGCGAGCGTCCGCCCGAGGACCAGGTCGACGATCAGCCGCTCGGCGCTCCCGGCCCGACCCGCGCGATCCTGGAGACCCAGGTCCGCGGAGAGCTGTCGCACCGTGTCCGCCTGCCGGACCCCATCCAACGCGAGCGCATAGGTGGAGAGGGGCCCATCCTTGAGCCCGCGCAAGGGGCGCTCCGATCCGGGGACCTCGCTCGACCAGAAGAGGATGGCCAGGCCACCCTCGCCGCACAGCTCGTCCACACGCCGCGGGGGATCGTCGAAGGACGGGAGGCGCCAGGCGCCGAGGGGAAACTCGGCGTGCATGGGGACCGTTGATCGGGGCGGCGGGGCCACCCCTCCGCGGACCACCGGAGCCACGGGGTCCGTCAGCGCAGGGGACGGCGCCCCGTGGGCGTACCGTCGCCGTGCCTCGCCCGTCCCCCTGACCAGTAGCCAGGAGGACCCCGCCAGCGATGAGCCCTCGCCCGCCTCGAAGTCCTCGGTCACGCCGTCCGGCCATCGAACGGTGACCTCGGTCAGCTCCACCTCGGAAGGTGCGCCGAGCCCGAAGAACGCCTCCGCCGGCGAGGAGCCAAGGAACCCGTCCCCAGCCAGGATGCGCGCGCTCCGCACGACGTCGTTGCGCCCGCGGATGCTCACGAGGGCGCCGATTCCGTCGGGGTTCCAGCCGTCCTGACTCAGGCGGAACGCGACCGAGCGTCCGCCTGGATCGGCGCCCTGGAAGATCCTCAGGATGGGCGCCGTCCGGTTCCGGAAGACCAGATCCTGGCGGCCGTCGTGGTCCAGATCCGCCACCGCCAGGGAGCGCCCGTCGTCCGGGGCCCCCAGCCCACTCGCGAGGGACACGTCCTCGAACCGGAGGTCGCCCCGGTTCAGGTACGCGAACGTCCGCTCGCGCGCGTTCCAGTCCTGCCTGCCGAACTGGGAGAGCTGAGAGATCACGGACCAGGCGCCGAGGTATTCATCGAGGCGGGCGGGGTCCGCCTCGGGGCCGAGGGGCGTCGACCCCACGACGCGGCGCCAGAAGAAGCTCTGCAGGTCCGGCCCCTGGCGCCCGCTGAGGAACCCGTTGGGGACCACGATGTCAGCCAGCCCGTCCCGGTTCCAGTCGACGAACCGCGAGCCCCAGGCCCATCCACCCGGCGCCGCCCCCGTCATGTCCGTGAGGTCCTCGAAGCCACCGCCCTCCAGACCCCGGAAGATGGAGTTGCCCCGGGCGTGTCGGATGAACTCGGCCCGCACGTCCGGCGGGACACCGGGGAGGAACCGGGGGTCGCGGGTCACGCGCCCCCCCGCGGCGGAGAACATGTTGCTGACCACCAGGTCCGGCAGACCGTCCAGGTCCGCGTCCCCGAGGCTCAGGCCCATGCCCGCGGCCTTGTCCGTCAGCGCACCCGGGCCGGAGGCCAGAAAGCGGCCCCCCTGCGCGAGGTAGAGGTTGTTCCGGCCGAAGTCATTGGCCACATACAGGTCGAGGTCACCATCGCCATCAAAGTCATCGAAGACCGAGACCATGCTGAAGCGATCGTTCTCCTCCTCAAGGCCGACCTCGGCGGTGGCCTCCTCGAAGGACCGCGGACGCCCGCCGCCTGAGTCCGCCGCTCGATTGCGCCAGAACACGTTGGGCGCGCCGTTGACGGCGTCGTGGTAGGGCGTGGGGGCCGCGGGGCCCTCGCCCTCGGCCTTGAAGTACCGTGTGTCGTAGAGGTCCAGATCTCCATCCAGGTCCACATCGGCGGCCGAGATCGAGTAGACGCGCGCCTCGCCCGCGCGTGGGAGGATCGTCCTGCTGGTGAAGACCCCCGCTCCGTCATTCCAGGCGACGACGACGTCCGGGCCGACCCCCATGACCACGTCCCGGGCCCCGTCGCCGTCGAGGTCGACGATCAGGACGCCGCCGCTCTCCTCGAGCCAGTCGAGGCCGCGGGCGCTGGCCTCCTCCCGGAACGAGCCGCCGTGGTTCATCCAGACCTGATTCGGTTGCCCGGGCGCTCGCGCGACCACCAGGTCGTCCCAGCCATCCCCATCGAGATCCGCGGCGGCCACGCCGTGCATGGCGGTCAGGATCTCCGACACGGGCTCCAGTGCGTCGGTCCGCCCAGCGGCCTGCAGGGCCCCGAGGCCGAGGTTGGCCCCGTCCGCGAAGCCCGCCGTGGCGGCGCCCTCCAGCACCGTGTGGGTCACGTCCCGGAAGGGAGGCGTGAGCGAGACCTCTGTCGCGCGCTCCACCGCAAGGGACGCGATCCGCGCACGCTTTCCGAGGCGCCAGCGCACCTCCATGAACACGTCCCGCTGCTCCCTGCGCTCGACGGAGGGCCCCTGTGGATCGGTGCCCACGCGAAGGTGCACCCGCGTCCGCCCGATGGGCTCCTGGCCGCCTCCGGCGCCGGGGGCCGTGACCTCGAGCACGGTCGCCGCGACCACCGGGGCGCCCCCCTGTCGCGCCACCACCAAGCGACCCTGGAGCCAGCCGAGGAGCTCCGCTCCCTCCAGCGAGACCCTGGAGCCGTCCTCTCCGGGGACCGAGCCCGCCAGATCCCGCGTCACCACGTTCCGCAGCGCCCCCGGGTCGCCGCCGGTGGCCAGGTGACGGGTGACCTGGAGCAGGAGACGCTCGGCAGCCTCCGCGAGGAACTCCCCCGGCCACGGCGCACCAGGGAAGCCTGGATCGATCGTGGCGGCGATGGTGTCAAAGTCCGCCCGGCGCGCCGGCCCCTGGGGACGGATCACCTGGGTGGACCTGGTGTCAGCTCGGGTCACCTCCGCCTCCGCAGCAGCGGGGCGCTGCCCGGACTCTCCTCCACCGCCCGCCGTGGGCCCCTCGGCCTCCGGCTCCGCGGAGCAGGCCGCTCCCAGGGTCAGGAGCGCCATGGCGAGCGCGATTCGAGGGGAGAACATCCCCCGCAGTCTATCGCGCCGCCGCGCCCGTCCCATCACCTGGCCCGGGCCTCTCTCAGGAGAGGGGCGGACCGAACCAGATCCAAAGCAGGCAGTGCAGACCCGTGCGAAGGACGCGGTTCGACTCGGAGCGGTAGACCCTCTTCATGGTCGGAAGGAGCGGCTCCGCGTGCCCCATGCGGACCGCCCGGTCGGCCGCGTAGAGCCGCTCATAGGGTGACAGGGTGGCGTCGTCGAGCACATCGACCAGCGCCAGAAGGGAGACCTCCTCCAGGTCCTGCCAGATGAACGAGATGAGATCGAGGCGCTTCGAGGGATCCGTCTCCACCAGGAGGCGATCCCGGATCGTCGCCCGGGACTCGGCCCCGGCGTTGAAGGCCTGGCCCACGCACCAGCGGAAGCCGCTGACGCCCCGGATCGGGTTCTCGCCCACCAGGTCCCCGGCCCGAAGGAGGAACTCGCCGCTCTCTCGACCCGGCGTCGCGCCCATGGCCTGGAGCGTCGAGGTGAGCACTTCAGCACGCCGGGCCCCGGCGAGCTCCGTCTCGTAGGTGCTGGCGAGGATGTTCCGAGCCTGATCCGCGGCCTCCGGCCAGCCCTCGAGGTGGCCGCGCATCGCACGCATCCCCAGGCCTCGTTCGGGCACGGTGCCCTTGAGCAGGCGCATCAGGTAGGCGCGACCCTCCTCGTCGCGCCGGAACAACAGGCCCTTGAGCGCGGTCTCCCGCACCATCGCCTCCTCGTCCAGCAGGGCCCGCTGGGCCCACTGGACCACGTCCGCGCGCTGCTCATCGCTGCGGCCCAGGGAAGCCCCGTCGGTCTCGAGGATTCGTTCGAGGGTCTGGGACCGCTCACCGGCGTCCTCGGCCGTGGCCGCCAGCACGTAAGTGTCATCCACGAGCCCGGCGCGCTCCAGGGCGATGGCGGCGTGGTGCCGCGGCATCCGCTGCTCGTGGGCGAGCAGGTCCATCAGCCGCTGCCTCGCGTCGCCGAGCCCAAGGCGGGCAGCGGGCGCGAGCAGGTAGGCCTCATGGCGCAGGAGCAGCCCCTCCGTCTCCTCGCTCAATCTGAGCAACAAGGCCGCGAGCTCCGGATCCTGGACCTCGGCGACCAGGGGGGCGGCAGCGTCCACCACCGTGGACTCGATGTAGTCCCCCACGCGCTCGGCACGGGCGAGCCAGAGGGGAAACTGCTGGGTGAAGCGGTCCAGGTCACAGGCCGCCATCCCCGCGAGGACGCGATCCACGTGCACCTGGAGGCGGAACCCAGGGAGCGCGTCCGCCAAGGGATCGTAGAGCTCCGGGGAGGGGTGATTGCAGAGCACCAGCGCCGCATCCCCGCGCATCGACTCGGAGGGGTTCCGCAGACCCTCCAGGGCGATGGGGACTCCCCAGGGCTCCTCGGCCAGGGCGCAGACCGTCAGGACGTTGCGCGCCACGCCCCCACGCCACTGATCCTTGGACGCCGATTGGAAGAGCCGCATCAACGGCTCCTGGGCCTCCTCGCCGAGCCCAGCCAGCGCAATCTTGGCGCGCCGGAGCGGCTCGAGCTGTGCGCCTGAGTCGAGCTTCGACGCGAGCACCTCCGCGAGGTTGCTGGTGTCCGCCTCAAACGGAGCGCCGAAGGCGCATCCCGCGAGCAGCGGCGCGATCCTCTCATCGGCCTCGTACTGCTCCTCCAGGCTCCATCCGCCCTGCTCGACGGGGCGCTCCGAGCCTCGCCACGCGAAGAACGCGATGACGCCGACCAGGACCACCGCCGCGATGGCGCCGGCCCGTCCGGACCGGGCACCGCCGGTCCCCTGGACGCTACTCCGCGGCCGACGCATCAACCGCCACCTCCCGTCGCAGCATGGCGGTCTCCTCCCCGAGGGTCCCCCGGGCACGATCCAGGGCCACGAGGCTCTTGGCGTACTCGGCCCGGGCGGCGCTCCGGTTGGACGCGGCCTCGATCAGGGTCTGCTGGAACTGCAGCACCTCGAACGTGGTGGTGAGATCGGCCTCGAAGCGCTGTTGCTCCGCTTCCAGCTGACGCTTGGCGAGGGTGAAGCTCTGCTCCGACGCGCGCACCGCCTGTGCTCGATACCGCACGTCTCGAAGGGCACCACGGATCTCGGCCAGGGCGTTGACCTCCGCCTCCTCCAGGGTGATCTGGCTGCCGCGCACTCGCTCCCTGGCCGCCCGCTCCGAGTTGGACGCTGTGCGGTTCTGCAACGGCATGTTGTAGTCCAGCCGCGCGGCGTACCTCGGGTAGTCGAACTCCATGGTCTCCGTCAGGGCGTCCGTGAAGTCCGGGTTGAAGGACCCGGAGGAGGCGTCAACGCGCAGGTCGAGGCCGTACAGCCGCTCCGATTGAGCCCGCACCAGGCGAATCCTCGCCGTGTCCACGTCGAGGCGAGAGGTCCGCAGGTCCGGGCGCTTGCCCAGGGCGACCTGGAAGGCGTCCTGCCAGTCCGGCAACGACAGCTCGTCGGGTGACGCCTCGGGGAGGGGCGTGGTGGCGTCCACGCGCTCGCTCCAGAGGGCGGAGGCTTCGTCCCTCACGATCAGGCGCTTCAGGTCGTCTCCGCGCTGGGACAGGTTGTTCTGGGCTTGCAGCAAGGTCTCCGTCCGGGTGGCCACTTCGGTCTGTGCCTGGAGCACATCAACCTCCGTGCCATCCCCCGCCCGCAGCCGAGCTTCCTCCCGCTGGACCTGCTCCTCACCAAGCTTCAGGGCCGCCTCCGCCACCTGGAGCTGCTGCCCGGCGGCCACCAGCTCCCAGTAGGCCACCTCCACATCGTGGATCAGGAGCTGGCGCGCCTGCCGGCGCTCCTCGAGTCGGCGCCGCTCCACGATCTCAGCCTCTCGCTGATTCGACGTGGCGTACTCCTCACCCGCCCCACGCATGAGCGGCTGCACGTAGCTCACGCTCAGGTTGCTTCGATACTGCTCCGGTGCGTTGGCGAAGGAGTTGTCCGTCACGTTCAAGCCCGAGTCGAAGTGGAACCCGAACGTCCCGCCGGTGCCGAGCGGCCTCGTGAGGTCGAGGTTGACCTGGGAGTCCTGGGTCGACACCACGTCACCACCGAACAGCGAGCTGCTACCGACCGAGTCGGAGTCCGAGAACTGACCGTTCATGTCGAACACCCAGTCGAAGGCACCCCAGGTGGAGAGCGCCTCGAAGCGCGCGACCTCGGCGTCCACCTCGGCCCGCTCCAGGCCGAGGTTGTTCGAGAGGCCCAGGGCCAGAGCGTCCTCGAGGGAGAGCGCCCGCGCGCCCTCAGCGGCGCCGTCCAGCCCGGCCCCATCGGGGGCCGGCGCAGACGCGGCCTCTTCGGGCACGTCCCCCTCCGCGGGAGACGGCTCCTGGAAGGGCCCGGGCGACGGGAGAACCGGGGCGGCCCCGATCAGCGCGACGGCCAGGCGGCCGAGGGATCGTTGACTTGTGCGCATCATCTGCGCAGAAGATAAGCCCTGGGCGGCCGGCAGGCGCCAGGGAGCACGCCACTTCGCGAGCGAGCGGCGCCTACAGTTCTCGAACGACCCGTCGCCAGGCCCGCACGAACCCGTCGGTCGGCGCCGCCCTGAACGCCTCCTCCCCGATGAGGAGCAACCAGGCGTCCGGACCAGGGACCTCGAGCCCCGGGTCGGGGCGGGGGGCCATCAGCCCGAGCGCGAGCGCCCGCGCCAGGGTTCGCGAGGCCAGCACCGCGAGGGGGCCCGACGGCGCGCTGTCCACCGCCCCGAGGGCGAGGGTGAGGGTCTCGCCCACTTGCTCGAGTGCGTCGCCCAGCCCGGTCCACGTCCCCCCGCGCTGCGCCTGATCCAGCATCCGCTCCGCGTCGAGAATGATCTCGATGGGCAGCCGGATCTCGCCGTTGGCAGAAGGCACCGTCAGCGGCAGCGAGGAGGGGTCGGGTCCCCCGATGCCGGTGAATCCCTGCAGCGCCCTTCCGGTCCCCGTGGAGGGCTGGATCGCCTCCGCCTTCAACGCCGACCGGACCTGGTCGAGGAGCGCAGCGGCCCCCTCGAAGTCGGCGTCGGCCTGTAGCCACGCCTCGGCGCCGTCGAGCTCCCACCACCTCGAGCCGCCCACCACGCCCAGGGGCTCCTCCTCCGCGGGGACCTCGTCGTAGATCCCCTCGGGTGAGGGCTCCAGCACGAATCGGACCCCACCCCGCGTGGGTTCGGTCAGGAGATGCCAGGCCACGATGGGGACGATGGTGACCTGGACGACCAGCGCAGCCACCGCCACCCGCAGCAACATGGAGTCCCGCAGCCGGTCCCCGATGAACTCGAGGATCACGCCGAGATCGCCCCGACGGCCCAGGTCCTCCCTGGTGGTGCGCTTCAGCACCCGCTGCGCCACCCGGCGCGCCTGCAGCTGCGCCTCCACCGGTGACTCCTGGCGGAGCGCCCGAACGCAGAGGTCGCGCAGCTCCTGGAGATCCTCAAGGCCGACCGGCTCGCCGGCCTCCGGGGTCCCGTCGGGACTCGGCCCGGGGTCGAAGACCCGATCGATCACCGACGGATCCCCGTGCTCGTTGACCTTGTCCAACGGATCACCTGCGGTCATGCCTGCATCCCCCTGTCCGTTCGCTCGTCGCGATCACGAAGCGCGGCTTCCACCCGCTCACGCTCCTCCAGTGCTCCGCGCACGCGCGCCACGGCGCTGTGCATACGAGACTTCACCGTCCCGAGCGGGATCTCGAGCGCCTCGGAGATCGCCGCGTAGGGGAGCTCCTCGACGACCGCCAGCTCGAACACCGCGCGGTGGCCCTCCGAGAGGGATGCCACCGCCTCACGCACCACCTCAGCGCTCTCCCGTCGGACCAGCCCCTCCTCCGGTGTGGCCTCGGAGCGATCCAACCGGTGGTCCACCGCCGCCTGGGTCTCCGTCACGTCACCCATGGGTCCGGGGCCTGCGCCGCGGGTCCGGCGGAGACGATCGATCCACACGTTCCGCGCCACGCGGAAGGCGTAGCCCGCGAACTGACCGCGCACGTCGTAGGACGTCGCGGAGGAGGCTGCAGCGGAGCGGAACAACTTCAGGAAGGTCTCCTGGGCGAGATCCTCCGCCTCGGACCGGGTGGCGCCGAGGCGGACGAAGTAGGCCAGGAAGGTGCGGGTCTCGGAACGAACGAAGTCCTCGAAGGGGGCGGGCCTCCCGGCCCTGAGGGCCGCGAGGGGGTCCTGCGTGCCGTCCCAGGAGTCCTTCACGGCCCCTCAACGCGTCCGCGCCCTGAGGGTTCAGCCGGATCGCCGGAATCCGCGGAGGCCGACTCGACCGCCCCCCCAGGCACCTCGAGGGCCCCCAGGACACCATGGAGACGCTCCAGAGCGCCCACGGGGCCACCCTCTCCACCAGCCGTCCGGAGGATCACCCATCGGGTCTCCGGGGAGTCATGCAGGAGCTCCACCGACAGCCTGGGGCTCGGGAGCCACCCCTCCACGCGGCCGGCCCACTCGACCACCGACACGCCGTCGTGCCCCAGGAACTCGTCCGCGCCGTCGGCGAGCAGGGCCTTCTCCCGCCCCTCCATCCAGGCGTCGAAGTGGTACAGGGGGAGCCTCCCCCCGTCGTGCTGCTGCATCAAGGTGTAGGTCGGGCTCGCGACCCCGTCCTCGATCCCGAGGCCCCGCGCCAGCCCGCGAACGAACGTGGTCTTGCCGGCACCCAGGTCACCGTCCAGGGTCAGAACAACACCGCCCCAGAGCAGCTCCCCCAGCCGCACCCCGATCTCCTCCGTGGCCTCCGCCGAGAGGCTCTTGAACCGACGCTCCATGACCCCATCCTGACCTTCAGGTCAGCGATCCTCCACCATGGATCCAGCCGCCGCTCCCCGGAGTCCACCGGGACCGTTCGGCGCCGGATCGGATCCATAGCCCGTCGCCCTCCATCACGGTTCCGATCACCACCCCAGGGAGCCCCCTGCTGCTTCCGTCACCCCGCGGAGCCATGCACGCCACGAGCTCGTGGTCCTCGCCGTCGTGGAGGGCGTGAAAGAGCGCGCTCCCGACCGCGAGCCCCGCCCCCCCCTCCGCGTCCTGATGGACCGGAACCGCCTCGGCGTCCAGCTCGATGGCCACCCCGGAGGCCCGGGCCAACCGGTGGAGGTCCAGCGCCAGGCCATCGCTCACGTCCATCATCGCCGTTGCCCCTGCCCGGGCCAGGGCGCGCCCCTCGGCGAGGCGAGGGACGATCCGCAGGTGCCGCCCGGACCTCAGGCTGCCCCCCACCGGCCCGGTCAGCCAGACCTCCTGGCCTGGCTCGGCACGGTCCCGGCCGACGGGACGGCCAGCCCCCTCCAGGAAGCCGAGCGCCGTGACCGAGAGGCCCGCAGCCCCCGGCGCCAGGGCCATGTCCCCGGCCACGAGCTCGGCCCCGTGCTCCACGGCGGCCTCCCGCGCCCCGAGGATGGCGGCCTGAATATCCTCCTCGGTCCACGACTCCGGCGCCCGAACGGCGAGGGTCACGGCCCGCGCCGTGGCCGCCGCCGCGGCGAGGTCCGAGAGGGTGCGGAGGACCGCCTTGGCGCCCGCGGATCGTCGGTCCGTGTCGGGGGTGAAGTGCACGCCCTCCACGCACTGATCCACGCAGATCACCGGTCGCTCGCCCTGGGCGTGCAGGACGGCCGCGTCGTGGCCCCGGGAACCCGCGAGCCCGCGTGGCCACTCGAGCCCCGAGAGCCAACGATGCAAGGCGTCCTCATTCCAGCTCATCGTTCACCTCAGTAGACCCAAGCCAGGAGGACCCGACCGGCGACCGCGCTGAGGTCGAGCCATCCCACTGACCCCGAATCGAATGCGTCGCAGCGGGCGCAGTCCGCGCTGCACCAGAGCCTCCCGTCGTCCTCCCGCGCGGCCTCCACCAACACGAGGTGCAGCGTCCCATCCGCGGCACGCACCAGAACAGCGTCCCCTGGCTGGACGTCACCGGGGTGACGATCGATCACCAGCCGGTCCCCGGCCTCGTACCTCGTCACCGGGCTGCATCCGTCCGGCGGCAGGGTGACCAGGTCGAAGCGCAGGCCGAGATAGGCCGCGCCGGCGAGGGCGATGAGCAGGGTCCACCGTCGGAACCGCCTCAGCAAGCGCCGCTGGAGCGTCACGGTCGAGCCTCCGCCGCAGCGGGGAAGACCGGTTGACCGGCCGCCACCAGCGCCTCGACCCGCCCGCGCACCCCGCATCCGGTGGGCCTCCCGCCTCTCACCTCGTCGGACCCCCATACCGCCCCAATCGCCGCGGCCCCGGCGGCGCCCGTTCCGACCAGCCCGGCCATGACCTCCGGACCGACGCCGCCGAGCGCCCAGACGGGGAGGGGGCACGACTGGCAGAAGGCCCGGAGCCCCTCGGGGCCAAGGGCCTCTCCGCCCGCATGCTTGGAGTTCGGGGGGAACACCGGGGCGTGGAGGGCGAAGTCCGCCCCCGCCCAGCGCGCCGCCCCGTCGCCCTCATGGGTGGACGCCCCGATCGCCACCCCGTCGCCCACCACCTCGCGAGCCGCGGCGGCGCCGAGGGAGTGGCCCGCCAGCTGGACCCCGTCCGCCTCCACCGCCGCCGCGAGGTGCACGCGGTCATGGACGCCGAGCCACGCCCACGGAAACTCCAGGCCCAGGAGCGCCCGCAGCTCCGTGGCGAGGGCGAGGAAGGCGCCGTCCTCGAGGGCCGGCTCCCGCAACAACAGACCGCGCGCGCCGCCCGCCAGCGCCTCCCGGGCGAGGGCAGGGAATCGTGCGAGCGCCTCGGCCTCCGCGCTCCCCGCAGGACCGCGGGAGAGGCGGCCCGGAGAGAGCACCAGGAGGCTGGGGGGCAGCCGCCGCCCCATCAGTCCTCCAGCTCGATCAGGTAACCGAGGTCGCGGAAGAGCGTCCGATACCGCGCCAGGCTGGTCTTCGCCTTGAGTTGCACGGCGTTGCCGTCCAGCTTGCCCTTGATGAACGGGCGCACCCCCGCGTCCCTTGCGAAGCGGGCCAGGATCTCGGCGTCCTGGGCCCGGATCACGTGGTCCGGACCGAGAAGCAGCAGGCCTGACTTGGTTGCCCAGTCGCGGATCGACTGCAGCACGTTCCGGGGAACCGGGGTCCGTGCGTTCATGGTCAGCACCTCGCGCATCTTGTTGAGGGTCATGCCCTCCACGAGCCCGCGGTGCACGCTCTTCTCGCTGATCCGAAACTGCCGCAGGGCGCCGTCCTTGGTCCGATCCGTGAAGCGGTCCAGGTCATGGGTCAGCACGGCGTCATCACCCTCGGCGAACAGGACCACCTCGAAGTCGGGGGTCACCACGAGACGCCCGATCCCGAACGTCTCCTCCTCCGGGGTGTCGATACCCAGGACCCGCGCCCCGGTCCGGGTGAGGCGCATGGCGACCGGGCGCCCCTTGTCGTCGTACCCGAGGTCCACCAGACCGAGCAGGTAGAGGCGCTTGCGGACCCAGCCCACCAGGTTCCAGGCGAGACGCTGGAGATCCTCCGTGGCCCCGGCGCCGGCTGCCCCCCGAGCGGCGATCATCTCATCGACCTCGAGGGCATCGAGCTGCGACAGGTAGGCGTTGCGAGCGAGGAACGGCAGATACATCACGTCGTACCAGACGCCGACCTCGAGGCGCTTCATGAGCGTCGCGAGGATGCGGCGCATGGCCGGGTGGTGGACCGACTCGTGGGCCTCATCCAGCTCGAAGGTGACGTGCTCGAAGAGCCCGGCGAGCTTGTCATCCAGGTCCTGGGACTCCCAGTCCCGCCCGGCGGCGGTGAGCTTGAACGTGCGCTCGCCGGTCACCTCGATGAGGCCCGCGGCACGGGAGAAGCGGAAGATGAACTGGAGCACCTCGGCCCGCTCCAGCTCACGGCCAGGATTCGGGATCAGCTCCGTGAGGATCCGCTTCTCCGTGGTCTTGAAGATCTCGCCCTTCACGGTGAAGCGCACCGCATGGTCGATGATGTACGCGAGGAAGCGAGAGATGTTCGCCATCAGGTCCACACCCAGCGCCGCCTCGTCATGGGGGGCGTCCGGGTCCGAGGGGACCGCCACGCGCTTGAACCAGGCCAGCGTGACCTCGTTGAAGACGATCAGCGTGTCATCCTCGTGCTGGATGCCGTAGCGCTCGAGCTCGAGCCTCGCGGCCGTGCCGACGAGGGACTCCTCGAGGATCTTGCCCCAGCGCCGCTGGTTCCAGTGGGGCAACTCCGTCTCCATGCGCTCGAAGAACCGCCGCGGCAGCAACCCCCCGAACTCGAGGACAGTCTTGCCCACCAGGTCCCGGAGCCCCTCGGGCAGCCGCTCCACCCGAGCCACGGAGGCCGGCTCGTTGGCGTACATCTTGAACATCTCCCGGAGCCGAGAGGGCGACATGGGGCGCTCGACCTCCGGCCCGGCGTAGCGCTCATCCAGGTGCCCCTTCAGGGTGATGGTCACCGCGTTCGCACGCGCCTTCTCGGCGATCTCCTGGAGCAGGAGTGCGTCCGCGAGTTCCCCTGGCAGGGCGAACTGCATGTCGTCCCCGTCTCCCTCCCGGAAGACCATCGCCGCGCGCTCCAGACCGCCGAGCACGTCCACCTCGGACGCCTGGCCCAGCATGGACAGGACGGTCTTGCGGTCGACCCGGTGCCGAGGCGCGAGCAGCAGCGCCTCGAGGACGGCCTGCTGGTTCTCGTCCAGGGTCTGCTTGCGGTCGACGGCCCGCTCCGGATCGCACATCCAGCCCTCCAGCGCGCTGCGAACCTCGGCCACCTTCGTCGGGAGCTCGGCCGCGCCGGAGTCGCACCAGAAGCGGAACGGCTCGGCCAGCTGCGCCTTCTTGAGCCGCTTGAGAGCCGCGGCGATCGAGAGGTCGCCGCGGGAGGCCTTGCGGGGGGCGACCTTGGGGGACGCCTTGCCGCTGCGCACGGTGCGCTTGCGGACGCCGGATGAATTGGGTTCAGGAGATCGCGGTGTCACTCTGCGTCGCCCTCGGGAAGGCTGGCTCGGGTCGTTGACCCACCAGGCGCGGCGCCAGAGACCGCTCCTGCGGGGTCCTCGCTTTCAGCGTGGACGATTTCGTACGAGTAGCCCTGCTCCGTGAGGAACAGCTGCCGCTTCTCGGAGAACTCCTGGTCTCGGGAGCCGAGGGTCACCACGGAGTAGAAGGTCGCCCCGCTCCCGTCCGACTTCGGCCGGAGCACGCGCCCGAGGCGCTGGGCCTCCTCTTGCCGTGAGCCGAACGTGCCTGAGACCTGCACGGCCACGGAGGCGTCCGGCAGGTCGACCGCGAAGTTCCCCACCTTCGACAGGACGAGGAGCTCGATCTCCCCCTCCCGGAAGGCGCTGTAGAGCCGCTCGCGCTCCGCGTTGGCCGTGCGCCCGGTCAGGAGCGGCGCGTCGAGCTCCTTGGCGATGGCGCGGAGCTGGTCGAGGTACTGCCCGATCACGAGGATGCGCTCCCCTGCGTGTCGCTCGACCAGGTCCTTGAGGATCGGGAGCTTGGCCCTGTTCTCGGACGCGAGCCGGAACTGCTGGCGCGAAGGGGCCGAGGCATAGGCGCGTCGATCCTCGTCCGAGAAGGGCACCCGCACCTCCACACAGCGGGCCTCTGCGATGAACCCCTGGCCCTCCAGGACTTTCCAGGGCACGTCGTAGCGCTTGGGCCCGATCAGGCAGAAGACCTCCTCCTCCTTGTTGTCCTCACGCACCAGGGTCGCGGTCAGGCCCAGTCGACGCCGCGCCTGCAGCTCCGCCGTGACGCGGAAGATGGGCGCGGGCAGCAGGTGCACCTCGTCGTAGACCACCAGGCCCCAGTTCTGGGAACGGAAGACCTCGAAGTGTTCGAAGTCGCCATCCTTCGAACGGCGCCAGGTCATCATCTGGTAGGTGCTGATCGTCACGGGGCGGAGGTCCTTGGTCTCCCCCGTGTACTCGCCCACGTCCTCGGGCCGCAGCTCGGTCTTGTCGAGGAGCTCCTCGCGCCACTGGCGCACCGCCACCGTGTTGGTGGTGAGCACGAGGGTCTTGGCTCCCACGAGGCTCATCACCGCCATGCCCGTGACCGTCTTCCCCGCACCGCAGGGAAGCACCACCACGCCGCTGCCCCCCATGACCGTCCCACCGGCATGGAAGGCCTCCGCCGCGCCCCGCTGGTAGTCCCGCAGGGCGAACGGCTTGCCGCCCAGGGTCACCTCCTTGAGCTGGATCTCGAGGGGATCCCCGTCCAGGTAGCCCCCGCGATCGTCCACCGGGTAGCCGATCCGGATCAGGCGTTGCTTCAGGTCTCCCCGACCGGTGCCGGTGACAAAGGCCCGGCGGCCCTCCGGGCCATCCTCGAGGTCACAAAGGGCCGCCACCGCCTTGTGCTCCAGCACCTCATCCAGCAAGCCCTCCTGTCCCCCGACCAGCTCGAAGTCCGCGGGCCCATCGGACGCCCGCTCGATGCGCAGCAGGCCATATCGCTCGATCCAGCCGCGCACCTCATCCAGGACCCCAGCGGGTACGGGGACGCACGCGAAGCGGTGGAGGGCCTCCTCGATCTCGCCCGCCGTCACGCCCACGGCTGCCGCGTTCCACACCGACACCGGCGTCACCCGGTAGGTGTGCAGGTAGTCCGGGCTCTTCTCCAGCTCCGCGAAGACGCTGAGCGCGTCGCGGGCCGCTGTGAAGAGCGGGTGCTCCTCCGTCAGGGGGTTCCCATCCTCGTCGCGCTCGGGGCGCCCGTCCGCACCGACCCGAGCCCGCACCGTATGGAGCATCAGGGTCCGGTCGCTCTGGACGATCAGCGGATTGGTGGGCAGCGGCGCCGGAAGCGCCGCCGCGGTGCCGGCCTTCGTCTCGTCGGTCATCTCGACTGCCTCCGCTCTTTGGCGGCAGCGTCGCCGCGTCCTCGGGCGGCCTGGGCCTTGGCCTTGGTGGCCGCAACCTTGCCCTTCGCGTTCCTGGCCGGCGTCTTCTTGGCGCCGCTCGGCGACTTGGCCGCTCCCCGCCGCCCGGAGGCGTCGCGCCCCGACCGGGTGCCGCGAGCCGCGCCGCGGCCCCCCCCCGGCTTCCCCGACTGCAGCCAGCGGCCCGTGATCGAGCCGGCGTCCCCCGCGAGCTCCGCCGGTGTGCCCGTGGCGATGATCTGGCCCCCGGCCTCGCCCCCCTCGGGCCCGAGCTCCACGAGCCGGTCGCACACCTCCAGGAGCTCGGTGTGATGCTCGATGACCACCACCGCGTTCCCCCGACGGACGAGCCTCCCGAGGCAGCGCGCCAGGTGCTCGACGTCCGTGGCCGCGAGCCCGGTGCTCGGCTCGTCCAGCACCAGGACGCTGCGCTGGGCAACCCCCGAGGGGGAGTCGGCCCGCCACAGCTCCGAGGCCAGCTTGATCCGCTGCGCCTCGCCACCGGAGAGCGTGGTGGACGACTGCCCCAGGGACATGTAACCGAGCCCCACGTCGTGCAAGGTCGAGAGGATCCGCCGCAGCGCGGGGGCGGCCGCGAAGAACTCGAGGGCCTCGTCGACGCTCATGGCGAGGACGTCGGCGATGGAGCGGCCCCGGTATCGAACCTCGAGCACCTCCGGCTGATACCTCGACCCATCGCACTCCTCGCAGGTGAGCCACAGGTCGGAGAGGAACTGCATCTCCACCAGGGTCGCGCCGCGCCCGTCGCAGCCCGCGCAGCGTCCCTTGGTGGAGTTGAAGGAGAAGTTGGAGGGGGTGAAGCCCTTCATCCGAGCCTCCGGCGTCTTCGCGAAGAGCTCCCTGAGGTGGGGCATGAGCTCCACGTAGGTCGCCGGGACGCTGTGCGGCGTCCTGCCGATGGGCGAGGCGTCCACCACGGCGAGACGCGTGCCCTCGGGCACCGAGGCGCTCTTCCACCTGCCGCCGGCCGACTCCCCCCGGATCGCGGGGACCAGGGCGTCGAGGACCAGGGTGCTCTTGCCGCTCCCCGATGGGCCACAGACCCCGAGCAGCTCCCCGAAGCGCACCTCCAGGTCCACGCCCCGCAGGTTGTGCTCCCGGGCGCCCTTGAGCTGAACGGACGCGTCGTCGACGCCGAAGGCGGCCACGAGCGCCTCGCGCCGCGCAGACTCCATCTCGGCGTCCTCCCCGGCAGCGTCGTCCGAGAGGATGGAGGCCAGGTCCACCTCACCTCTCATGTATCGCCCGGTGCCGGAGGTGGGGTGCTCCCGGACCTCGGCGGGCGTCCCCGCGACCACGACCTCGCCCCCGAGCACCCCGGCGCCGGGGCCCATGTCGACGATGTGATCCGCGCGGCCCATGAGCTCCGCGTCGTGCTCCACCACGAGCACCGTGTTCCCAGCGTCCCGCAGGTCCTCCAGGGCCCCCGCCAGCTGGTCGATGTCCCTGGGGTGGAGGCCCACCGTGGGCTCATCCAGGACATAGCACACCCCGACGAGCTCCGACCCGAGGCTCGCGGAGAGCCGAACGCGGCGCGCCTCCCCACCGGAGAGCGTGGCCGTCGATCGGTCGAGCGTGAGGTAGCCGAGCCCGACTCGCTCCAGGAGGGCGAGGCGCGAGCGGAGCTCCGCGAGCACCTGCTCCATGGCGGCCGCCGCCGACTTGCGCAGCTTCAGCCCCCCGAGCCACCCCAGCGCCGCCTCGACGGTCATCCCCAGGACCTGGGGGATGCGCTTGCGACCCACGAGGACGCTCCGGAACTCCGGGGCGAGCCGCTCCCCGGCGCAAGCCGGGCAGGTCTGCCGGGTCATCACGCGCTCCAGGATGCCCGCCCACTCCGGGTCATCGGTCTTCGCGTGCCAGGCGTCGATGTGACCACAGAGGCCGTTCCACTCCGAGGTGTACTCCTGGTCGAAGTCGAAGTTCCTCATCTGCTTGGAGACGTGCACCTCGTAGCTCGCGCGGGCCCCCACGCCCCTCAACAGCAGCGCCTGGTGCTTCGCGCTCAGCTTCTCGAGGGGCTTGTCGAGGTTCACCCGATGGGACCGCGCGACCGTGCGCAGCAGCGTCTCGTAGTACCCCTTGCCCTTCACCAGGTAACGGCCGAGCTTCCCCCCGATGGCGCCGTCCGCGAGGGGGCGCGTCGGGTCCGTGATCAGCTTCTCCGGGTCCGCCCGGAAGATGGAGCCCAGCCCGTCGCAGCTCGGGCAGGCACCCACGTGGGTGTTGAAGGAGAAGTGCCGCGGCTCGAGCTTGGCTCCGAGCTGGAAGCCACAGGTGGTGCACGCCCCGTGGGTGCTGTACTCGATCCGGTCCCCGCCCTTCACGAGCACCGAGACCCGGCCATGGGAAGCGGCGGCCGCCTGCTCCACCGCGTCGGCGATCCGTGCCCGGGAGGCCGTGGAGAAGCTCACCCGGTCCACCACCAGGTCCACCGCCTCCGCCTCATCGAACGGGAGGTCCTCCGCGTCCAGACGGTGCTCCTCGCCGTCGATCATGACCCGCACGAAGCCCGCGGCGGTCCAACTGGGGACGAGGGCGCGCAGCCGATCGCCGGTGGACTCCGCGCTCGTGCCCATCCTCACGGAGTGACCGAGAACCGGGGCCAGGATCCAGCCCTTCGGCTTCCCCGGCAGCTCCGCCGTGGCCTTCAGGATCTCCCGGGTCACCTTGCCCGGGTCCGCCGGACGCAGCGGCTCCCCGTGGTCGGGGCAGCGCGCCTCACCGGCCCGCGCGAAGAGTACGCGGAGCTGGTCGTGGATCTCGGTGGTCGTCGCCACCGTCGACCGGGGGTGACCGCGGACGGTGGAGGCCTCGACGGCCACCGACGGGCCGAGCCCCTCGATTCGATCCACAGGCGGCTTGTCCTTGGTCCCGAGGAACTGCCGCGCGTAGGTGGAGAGCGACTCCACGAACCGCCTGCGCCCCTCCGTGTAGATGGTGTCCAGCGCCAGGGACGACTTCCCGGAGCCCGAAGGGCCCGTGATGACGGTCAGGGAGCCCCGCGGGATGGAGACGTCCACGCCCTTGAGGTTGTGGGTCCGAGCGCCCTCCACCACGAGTTCGGTGGGCTGGCGCACGCCCCGCGAGCGCGGCAGCGGGCGGGTCTTGAGGCGGCGCCGATCCGTGAGCTCCCGCAGGGCGGCCCCCGTCGGGGTGTCCTGCTCCGCCAGCTCCTCGGGGCTCCCGTGCCCCAGCACTCGACCGCCGCCCTCCCCTCCCTCGGGGCCCAGGTCGATGAGGTGGTCCGCCGCCTGGATCAGCTCGAGGTTGTGCTCGATGACGAGCACGGTGTGCCCCTTGTCCACCAGCCGCTGCAGCGCCCCCACCAGGCGGCCCACGTCCTCCATGTGCAGCCCGGTCGTGGGCTCATCGAGGAGGAAGAGCGTGTGGCCGCTGGGGCGCTTCGAGAGGTGGGTCACCAGCTTGATGCGCTGGGCCTCCCCGCCCGAGAGGGTGGGCGAGGGCTGGCCGAGCGTGAGGTACCCGAGCCCCACGTCCATCATCAGCCCGAGGGGGCGCCGCAGCAGCGGGTGATCCTCGAAGAGCTCGTGGGCCTCCTCGACGGTCATGGCGAGCACGTCCGCGATGGAGCGCTCCCGGTAGCGCACGTCCAGGGTCTCCTCCTGGAAGCGGCGCCCTCCGCACTCCTCGCAGGGCACGGTGACGGGGCTCAAGAACTGAAGCTCCATCACCTTCACCCCGGCGCCGAGGCACTCCTCGCAGCGGCCACCGGCCACGTTGAAGCTGAAGCGTGACTTGGTGTAGCCCCGCATCTTGGCCTCGGCGAGGCTCGCGAAGAGCTCTCGAATCGGCCCCAGGATCTTGGTGTAGGTGGCGGGATTCGATCGCGGCGTGCGCCCGATGGGCGACGCCGTGATGGAGATCATCTCGTCCACGTGCTCGAGCCCCTTGATCGCGTCGTGGGCCCCGGGGTCGGGCGTCTCTCGCTCCAGGTGACGCAGCACCGCTCGCTTGAGGGTGCGCTCCACGAGGGTGGACTTGCCCGAGCCGGACACCCCCGTCACCGCCGTGAGCGTCCCGAGGGGGATCCTCACGTCGACGCCCTTGAGATTGAACGCCCTGGCCCCCTTCACCTCCAGGAAGTCACCGGTGCCGGACCGCCGCTCTTCGGGCGCCGGGATCTCGATCTCCCCGCGGAGGAGGCGACCGGTCGGCGTGTCGACGCCAGACCGAGCGACCTCCGAGGGCGGCCCTGAGGCGACGATCTCCCCGCCGCGGCTCCCTGCGGATGGCCCGACGTCGATGAGCCAGTCGGCGCTCCGCAGGGTGGACTCGTCGTGCTCCACGATCACCACGCTGTTGCCCGCGTCCCTCAGGTTCGCGAGGGCGCCGAGCAGCCGATCGTGGTCCCGGGCGTGCAGGCCGATGGACGGCTCATCCAGCACGTAGAGGACGCCCTGGAGCCCGGCCCCCAGCTGGGCCGCGAGCCGGATCCGCTGCGCCTCGCCACCCGACAGGGTGTCCGCACCGCGGTCCAGGGTCAGGTAGCCCAGTCCCACGTCCACCAGGAAGCGAGCGCGGCGCTCGATCTCGAGGAGGAGGTCCCGGGCGATGCGGCCCTGACGCTTGCTGAGCTCTGCTCCCTCGAGCCGCTCCACCAGCTCGGAGACGGGCCCCGAGGTGAGCTCGGCGAACCTCAGCCCGCCAAAGCGCACGTGGCGGGCGAACAGGTTGATCCGCGAGCCGCTGCACTCGGGACAGACCTGCTCCGAGAGGAACCGCTCCACCATCTTCTTGCGAGAGCCCTTCGCGAGGGCTCGACGAAGGTTGCCGAGCACGCCGTGGAAGACCCGGTTCCAGCTCCCCTGACCGCGGGAGCGCTGACCGTTCCACTTGAAGGCGTCCCGGTAGCGCCTCTCCCCCGTCCCCTCGAGAACAAGCCTCCGCGCCTCCCGGCTCATCTCCGCCCAGGGGGTGTCCAGGTCGAAGCCCGCCGACTCGCCCACCCGGCCCAGGAACTCGAAGTCGACGTTGGGGAACAGCAGCCCGTTGCCCGCCGCCTTGGTCACCGCCAGGGCACCCTCGCGGATGGTGAGGGCAGGGTCCTTCACCACGGCGGCCTCCGAGGGCGCCTTCAGGACGCCGAGCCCGTCACAGGCTCCGCACGCACCGTGGGGGGAGTTGAACGAGAACAGCCGGGGCTCGAGCTCGGGAAGCTCGCGCCCCGTCTCCGGACAGACGCGCTGGGTGGACCAGGTCCGCTCGTCCGTCTCCCCGATGGCCACGACCTCGCCCCCGCCCATGTCCAGCGCCTGCTCCACGGCGTCCCGCAGGCGCCCGGGCTCATTGGCGTCCGGCTTGAGCCGGTCGACGATCACCTCGACCGTGTGGCGCTTGTACCGCTCGAGCTCCGGGGCCTCTTCGAGGCGGACGATCTCGCCATCCACCCGGGCCCGCACGAAGCCCCTGCGCTGGAGGTCCTGGAAGAGCGCGCGGAATGACCCCTTGCGGTCCTTGATCAGCGGCGCGGCCACGACGAGCTTCCGTCCGGCATGCGCGGCGAGCAACTCCTGAACCACCGCCTCAGGCGTGCGCGACTCCACGGGCAGGTCGCACCACGGGCTGTGGGCCACGCCCGCCCGGGCATACAGGACGCGCAGGTGGTCCACCACCTCCGTCAGGGTGCCGACCGTGGAGCGGTTGCCACGCGCGATGCTCTTCTGGTCCACCGCGATCGCGGGGGAGAGGCCCTCGATCGAGTCGATGTCCGGCTTCTGCAGGCCGCCCAGGAACTGGCGCGCGTAGGCGGACAGGGTCTCCAGGAAGCGTCGCTGCCCCTCACGGAACAGGGTGTCGAAGGCGAGGGATGACTTGCCTGACCCGGACACCCCGGTGACCGCGACGAGCGCGCCCCTCGGCAGCGTCACGTCCACCGAGCGGAGGTTGTTCTGCCGGGCTCCGCGGATCACGATCTCGCCAGCGTCTGACCCTGCGGTCGAGGTTGCTTTGGTGCGAGGAGACATGGCGGAGAGGCGAGATCTTTGGCGGCGGCAGCCGGAAGCGGCGGCGGTCCGCGACGGGCCGCGGGACCGCCTCCCGAGACTTGTCCCGGCGGCTTACAAGCCGATCAGGATACCAGCCGCGGCCGAGGGCACCAGCCGCGGGTCTCAGGCGAAATGCCGCAGCCCGGCCCAGGAGGCCCCAGGGAACAAAACGGACGGGTCCCGGCCGCCCGAAGGGAGCCAGGACCCGTCCTGTGGGGTGGCGCGGCCGCTAAAGGGCCGAGCACGCTCCGGTCCGATCAGAGCGAGGAGGCGTGCTCCTGGAGGTAGGACTTCACGCCCTCGGGGGTCGCCTGCATGCCGGCCTTGCCGGGCTGCCAGTTGGCGGGGCAGACCTCGCCGTTGGTCTCGTGGAACTGGAGGGCGTCCACCATGCGGACGAGCTCGTCCATGCTGCGGCCGAGGGGCAGGTTGTTGTGGGTGGCGCTTTGCACCACGCCGTCCTTGTCGATGAGGAACGTGGCGCGGTAGCTGAAGCCGGACTCCTCGTGGACCACGTCGAAGGCCTCGGAGACCTTCTTGGAGTCGTCCGCGATGAGCGCGTACTGAAGCGCGCCAATGCCGCCGTCGTTGATGTCGGTGTCACGCCACTTGGCGTGGGTCTCAGCGTCGTCCATGCTGACGCCGAGGATGACCGTGTTCTTGTCCGCGAGCTCGGCGCACTTGTGGTCGAGCGCGATCAGCTCCGACGGGCAGACGAAGGTGAAGTCCTTCGGATAGAAGACGAGCGCGACGTACTTGCCCGCGTAGTCGGAGAGGCTGATCTCCTTGGTGGTGCCGTCGGGCATGACGGCGGGCGCGGTGAAGGCGGGAGCTTTCTTGTTGATGAGCGAAGCCATGACTTGTGTCTGGGTTGGATCGGAGGTCCTCCTCCGGAGGGGCTCCTGGGAGGGTCCCCGCGGAAGCACGAGGGGCGCTATTCTGCGGCAGGCGAACTCAGTCTCAAGGCGCAGAGGCGGGGAATGTGACCAGCGACAGCCTCGACTTATCGCTGTCATGGGCCCATATGGCCCCGGATCAGCCCTGAAGGCGCTCGGACATGGCACCCCGGAGCCCCCGGGTGCAGGCCAGGATCTCGCCGCCCCTGAGCCAGCCCGCTCCACCAGCAAAGTCCTGCACCACCCCGCCGGCCTCCCTCACCAGCAGGGCCCCCGCCGCCACATCGAAGGGCGACAGGTGCAGCTCCCAGAAGCCATCGAGGCGGCCGGCGGCGACGTAGGCCAAGTCCAGCGCCGCCGAGCCGAGTCGGCGCAGGCCGCGGACGTCGTAGAAGAAGCGTCCGAAGTTCTCGAGGTTCGAGTTGGCCAGCTCCCCCCGCCGGTACGGAAAGCCCGTGGCCAGGATCGCCTCGGAGAGTTCGGAGGCCCCGCTCGTCGCCAGCTGCTGGGCGGCGCGCCCGGGCTCGAGGAGCCAGCTCCCCGCACCACTGGCGGCGACGAACGTCTCTCCCAGCCGCGGAGCATGGACCACGCCGAAGACCGGCTCCGACCCGCGGTAGAGCGCGAGCGAGACGCAGAAGTTCGGGATCCCGTGGACGAAGTTGACGGTGCCATCGAGCGGGTCGAGGAACCACCGCAGCCCGTCCGAAGCGGCATCCGAGGTCTCCTCCTCGGCCTCGATCGCGGCCCCGTCCCCAAGCGCCCTGAGCTGCTCGACCACCCGCCGCTCCGCGCCCACGTCCGCGGCGGTCACCAGGTCGCGACGGGAGGACTTCCGGCCCACCTCCGAGGCGGGAATCTGACCGAGCAGCTCGAGGTGCAGCTCACCAGCGCTGACCACGGCGCCGACCGCGGCGCGGATGGTGGACGCGGTCACGGCCCCGTCGCCCGCGCCCCTCAGGCACTCAAGCGCCGCCTCGGCGAGATCGTCGCCATGGCTCACCGGCCCCCTCCCTCACCAGGCCAGCTCGCGAGGGCGACGCAGATCTCGTCCTGCATGGGCTTCCAGGCGGCCGTGTTCAGTCCGTCGACCAGGGGGTACTGGACCAGGATGGAGAACACCACCTCGCCCCCACCCGTCGTCTCCGCGACGCCAGAGAGGCCGCTGGCACCCTTGACCCAACCGGTCTTCGCGCGCACCCTGCCCTCGGCCACCGTTCCGCGCATCCGGCTCGCGAGCTTGCCGGAACGACCCGCAACGGGCAGCGAGTCGAGGATCGCGGACCTCATCGCCCCACCCTGATGGATGACCGCGGCCACGAGGGCCGCGAGCTGCTGGGCGGTTGCGAGGTTCGCCTTGGAGAGGCCCGAGCCGTCCACCTGAACGAGGGAACGCGTACTCACCCCGAGCCGCGCAAGCGCGGTCCGAACGGCCTTCGCGCCGCCCTCGCGGGTCCCGCTGCCCTCGACCGCCGCCCCCGTGGCGAGGAAGAGCTGGTCGGCGACCGGGTTGTTGGAGTCAAGGAGGATCGCCCGCATGACAGACGTAATTGGCGTGCGGATCTCAGCAACCATCCGAGCCGCCCCATCGAGCACGACGCCCCGCTCCCGCCGGTAGCCCTCGCCGATCTCGATCCCGCGGTCGGCGAGGCCTCCCACCATCGCGTGCCCGAAGAGCTCGACGGGGTCCGGGTGGCTGAACTCGGCGACGTAGGGTCGAGAGCTCGCCTTGATCTTCCCGCGAACCGTCACTCCGCTGCGGTTGGCGCCGACGTTGACCGCCACCCTCTTGCCCGCCGTGGTGACGCTCCCCTTGCGGGTCAGACCATGGTGTCGCGGCCGAAGCACGACCCCGGCGCTTCCACCGGGGGCCCCGGGCGTGACCGTCGCACGAAAGCACCCTCCGTTGGCGGTGAAGCCGCCGGCGAGCGCGCAGTAGTCCCGCCAGTACTGGGACTTCGCGGGCCACATGGGGCCCGGCCCTGGCTCCAGCCAGCCGCCCTCGTCCAGGACCAGTGCCCCCTGAATCCGATCGATGCCTGCCGCGGAGATGGCCTCCGCGAGGGGGTCCAGCCAGGTCGCGAGCGAACCGTCACCCTCCCGGTCGTGGAGCGGATCCCCGCCGGCCAGGACCACCAGGTCACCCTCCAGGACCCCGTTCACCACCGCCGCGTCGGTGATGAACCGCGTGACGAAGGCCCCCCCGGCCCCGAGCTCCGCAAGGGCTGCGGCCGCGGTCATCAGCTTCAGGTTGGAGGCGGGCACGAGGGGAACCTCCGAGAGCCGTTGAACCAGGATCCTGCCGGTCCGCGCGTCCACGGCCATGACCGAGACCGTCGTGTTGTTCCCATGGACCTTGTCCTTCGACGCCTTCCGGGCACGCCCCAGCGCCCGCGCCACGGCGGCCTCTACCGCCTGGCCGAGCTCAGCGTCCAGGGTGGCCGCCTCCCCGGGGAGCGGTCCGGGCTTCGGGGAGCCCTGGTCCTGGCTCGCCGGCACGGCCGGGGTCTCGACAGCCTGCGCCGCCCCACCTTGACCGCCAGCGCCGCTCGGTTCCGGCGCCGCCCCAGCGCCCGCTCTTGGGGTTGGAGCGTCAAAGGTCAGGGAGCGAAGGTCGCCGACGCCGGCCTCGCCGGCCAGTGGGTCATCGGGTCCCGCAGCACCCTGACCCGCCGGGTCCCCGCAGGCGGACAGGCCGAGCACCGCAGCGAAGAGGAGCAATTCGAGGGGCCGGAACACGGGCCCATTGTGCCGAACCGGGAGGACCGAGTCCCCCTTCAGGTGGGGCTACGACGCGGATTGGGTTCAGAGCTCCGCCCGGTCCACCCTTACGAGGGCGGCTCGCAACGCCTCGAGCCGCAGCCGCTCGCGGCGCGCCCGCGGCCCGAGCCCCGCCACGTCCGGCGACCCAAGCTCGACGCGGACGTCTGGCTCGAGGCCACTTCCCTGGAAGTGCCCGCAGGGCTCGGTCATCCCACCGAGTCCTCCCACGGCGAAGCGCGATCCGTCGGGGGCCTCGAGCGTCACCACGGGGAGCTCGGCCCCCACGGTCCGCTCTCCGATCAGCTGGGCTCCCGCCAGGGTGCGGAGCGTGGCCGCGAAGATCTCGGCCGAGCTCCCCGTGCCCTGGTCCACGAGGATGAACAGGTTCTCTGGCTCGATGTGGGGGACGTCCGCCCTGCCCTGGGTGGCAGTGAGGCGCTCCATCACTGGCAAGATGCCCCACCTCCTCTCCGGGAGCCACGCGGTGATCTCGTGCGGGATCTGGGCCTGTGATTCCGGGAGGAAGAAGCTCACGGCGGTCCCCAGATCGAGCCACCGCCCCCCGTGGTTCCCCGTCAGGTCGACAATCCAATCATCGAACGTCCCGAGCGACTCCGTCACGGCGCACAGTGACTCCAGGAACTCAACGTCCGGCTCGTTCGGCACCTCGCCTCCGGGCCAGACGTTCCGATCGAAGTCCCCGATGCGCAGGTACGCCACGGGGCGACCGCCAGGCGAGATGAGCACCCGTGCCTCCAGGCCGTACTCGCGCGCGACCACCCGTGACACGCCGCGCACCTTGGCTGAGGTGCTCAAGAGCCGCTCCACGCGCGGCTGCCCCACGGTGCTTGAGTCCAACCGCAGCTGCCGCGGCGGGAGCGGGACCTCGGGATCCAGGAGACGGGCGAGCTTCCGGGGCCCCAGCTCCTTCTCGAACTCACCGCCGGGCTCGCGGAGCTTCCCCATGTTGCGGAAGAGCCCGAGCGTGACGTCGACCCCGTCCAGGACCCCGTCGACCTCGACGATCGTCCCAAGCCGGCCCGTCAGGAGGAGGCTGGCTCCGTGGGGTGACAAGACCGGGTGACCGTCCACCCCCTTGAGTTTCAGCCAGACCGTGGGCGCCCCTGCACCCCAGGCCGGAGCCGCGCTGCGCGCCAGCAGGAGCGCGATCGCCACGGGGTCCCCCGCGCTCACCGGGCCTTCAATGCCCTCCAACCACGTCTCGAGGCAACCGGCCAGCTCCTCCGTGGTGCGAACAGAGCTCTCAGGGAGAGCAAGCCAAAGGTCGTCCCCAGCCAACATTGGCCAGGCCTGCTCGGGGCAGGCGATGGGACCCCGCCAGAACCGCTCCGACTCCTCAATCTTCGCGTGCGGGTCGCCGAGCTCCACCACCATGCGCCGCAGGACCGCGTAGAACGAGGCGGGGTCCGTCGCGCCGATGGCCTCGGCCCTGTGCCGCTCACGCAGCGCCTCCACGGTGACGCCGGAGGCCTCCAGCCCCCCGAACTCGGCGTCGAGGAAGCCGAGATAGGCGTCCACGGTCGCCGTGCGCAGTCGGTCATCCAGGACGTTGGGGTCCACCCCCCTGCATGACGCGGAGACCCCCCCCACGGCGAGAACCGCGGCCCACAGAAGGGCCCCCGTCCAGCGGGTCCTGCCGATCGCGCCCCCCTTCCGAGCCCCCACGCCGTCAGCCCGCGGCGTAACCGGTCGGGTTGGCCGAGTGGAAGGCCCAGGCGTCACGGATCACGTCCCTCACGTCGCCCCGAGCAGGGCGCCAGCCCAGCACATCGAAGGCCCGTGAGCCCCCGGCCACCAGCATGGCGGGGTCCCCCTCCCGGCGAGCCACCACCTCGGCGGGGATCTCGTGTCCGGTGATCTCGCGCGCGGCCTGGATGATCTCCATGACCGTGAAGCCGTTCCCGGTGCCGAGGTGACACTCCAGATCGCCACGGCCCGCCTGAAGGTGGCCGAGGGCGCGGAGGTGGGCGTCCCCGAGGTCATCCACGTGGATGTAGTCGCGGATACACGTCCCGTCGCGGGTCTCGTAGTCGTCGCCGAACACCATGATCTTCTCCCGCTGCCCGAGCGCGACCTCGAGCACCAGCGGGATCAGGTGGGTCTCCGGGCTGTGGTCCTCCCCGATGCCCCCCGCCGTCGCGGCGCCAGCGGCGTTGAAGTAGCGCAGCGCCGCATAGCGCATGCCGTATGCCCGCGAGTAGTCCCGCATCATGTGCTCCATGTGGAGCTTGGTCCGGCCATAGGGGTTGATCGGATCCTGGGGGTGATGGTCAGGGATCGGGACCTCCTTCGGCTCCCCGTAGGTCGCACACGTGGAGGAGAACACGATGTCCTTCACCCCCGCGCTCCGCATCTCCTCCAGCAGGTTCCACGTGTAATGGACGTTCTCCCGGTAGTAGATCGAGGGATCAGTGACCGACTCCCCCACGTAGCACTTCGCGGCGAAGTGAATCACCGCGGCCGGCTTGTGGGCCTCGAGCGCAGCGGCGATCTCGCCGCGGTCCCCGAGGCTCCCCACCACCAGTGGCGCCGTGATGGCCTCGGCGTGACCCGTGGAGAGGTCGTCGAAGACCGCCACCTCGATGCCCCGGCGCTGGAGCAACGCGACGCAGTGGCTCCCGATGTAGCCGGCCCCGCCGACGACGAGCACGGGACCTTGGGGCTGGGTGAGATCGACGTTCGGCGTTTCGGAGCTCATGACCACGAAAGCGTACCCCCGGCACGTTCCAGATCACGCCAGAACCCGGGCCATGACTTCCGGACGCAGCCCGGATCGAGGCATCGCACCCCGGGCCGGAACAACGACAGCAGCGCCGCGAAGAACACCATGCGGTGGTCGCCGGCGGGGTCGAGCAGCACGGGCCCCGCGCCATGCTCCGCCCCGCCAACGCCCGGGCCTATTTCGAGGTGCGCAGGACCCCGATCCACGGACAGGCCCATCGCCTCCAGCCCGCGGGCGAGGACCGCGATCCGGTCGCTCTCCTTGCCCGGGAGGGTCCCGAGCCCCGTGAGGGTCGAGCTGCCCAGCCCCCGGCTCGCGCAGAAGGCCGCCACGGCCGCGAGGACCGGGGCAAGGTCGGGGAAGGGCTCACAATTTACCTCGGCGCCGCGGGTGGGCGCGCCCGTGATCACGAGCCGCCCACCGTCGCTCCCCTCGGCCGAACACCCGAAGGCCTCGAGGCATCGCGTGATGGCCACGTCAGGCTGCAGCGAGCCCAGCCCGACCCCCTCGACCGAGGTGGGCGCTCCCCCCGAGAGGGCGCCGGCGGCGAGGGCCACCGCAGCGGCGCTCGCGTCCCGCTCGCAGACCAGCGCGTGGCTCGGCGCGGTGAGCGGACCACGCACCGTGTAGACCTCCCCGGCCTCCCCATCCACGTCACTCGCGAGCGGCCCGACGCGGACCGAACCGCCGAAGGCCTCGAGCACCCCCGCGGTCATGTCCACGTAGCCGCGGCTCGGGGTCGACCCGAGAACCCTGAGCTGTCGCTCCCCGGGATGGGCTGCGAGCGCCAGCAAGAGCCCGCTGACCTCCTGGCTCGAGCTCGGCCGGCGGAGCTCGAGCGCCCCACCCGGGACCACCGCCGTGAACAGCGCCGGCCACCGGTCGGGGCTCCCCGCCGGCTCCACGCCTGCACCTGCCTTGCGGAGCGCCTCGAAGAGCGGCGCGCTGGCCCTCCCCACCAGCGTCCCCGCGGGCACGACCTCGCCGCCGCTCCCCTCCGGCCGTGCGAGCGCCACCAGGGCGGTGAAGAGCCTCGCGCAGGTCCCCGACTCCCCGGGCTCCAGCCGCGCCCAGGGCCTCGGACCCTCCTGCGCGCCGGGGGCTGCGCCCTCGATCTCCCCGGCGCCGCCTCCCCGGAGCAGCGCCGCTGCCAGCGGGTCGTCCCCACGCCGCTCCCCGGGGAACCGGGCCCCGAGCGCCCTGGCGCAACGGAGCGCCCCGACCACGTCGGCGGCGTCAGGGAGACCCTCGAGGACCGTGCGCCCGCGGGCCACGGCGGCCGCAGCCAGGAGCCGCTGGGCGGCCGACTTCGACCCCGGAACAAGGACGGCCCCGGAGACCGGAGAGTCCGCGCGGAACCCCGCCAAGTGGGCCTGGAGGGGGTCGGTACGGTCGGGGTTCAAGGGGCGGCCTGGGCTTGGGAGCCCCCGAGGGTAACGATCCGGCCCACGGGGTTCGCGGTCGGGCCGGCGCTTGCCTATGGTTCTGCCCATGACCGACGTCTATCTGGGCCGCGACGACCGGCCGACGGGGCTCGAGCAGATCGCCTCGGGCAAGGTGAGGGACATCTACGCCCTCGATCCCGACCACCTGCTGTTCGTCACCACCGATCGCGTCTCCGCGTTCGACGTGGTGATGGGCGAGGGCGTCCCCATGAAGGGCAAGGTGCTCACCGCCATCGCGGCGCACTGGTTCGAGCGCACCCGGGACCTCACCCCCAATCACCTGGTGAGCACCTCCGTGGACGACGCCGAGGGCCTCGACGCGTCCTGGCGCGAACGGCTCAGGGGGCGAGTCATGATCGTCCGGCGCGCCACCCCTGACCCCATCGAGTGGGTGGTGCGCGGGCACATCGCGGGCTCCGGGTGGAAGGAGTACCAGCAGTCCCAGACGATCTGCGGGATCCCCCTGCCGAGTGGACTGTCCCTGGCCGAGCAGCTGCCCGAGCCCATCGTGACGCCCACCACCAAGCACGAAGATCACGATCGGCCCCTGCCCCCCGATGAGGCCCGTGACCTTGTGGGGAGCGAGCGTTGGGAGCACGGCAAGGCACTGTGCCTCGACCTGTTCAACCGCGGGCGCGAGGAGCTGGCGCCGTTGGGACTGCGGCTGGCGGATACGAAGTTCGAGCTCGGCGTCCGCGACGGCGAGGTGCTCCTGATCGACGAGGCCCTGACCCCGGACTCGTCTCGCATGTGGGACGAGGGCGACTACCGCGTGGGGATCAGCCCCCCCAGCTTCGACAAGCAGATCCTTCGTGACTGGCTCGAGACGCTGGACTGGGACAAGGAGTACCCCGCGCCCCCCCTCGACCCCGCCATCGTGGAGCGGGTCACCGCGCGCTACCTCGAGGTCTGCGAACGCATCACCGGCGTCGGGCTCGTCTCCGCCTGAGAGGGGGCCCCAGGAACAGCGCGGCGCATCACGGATGCCGTCCGGATAGGCTCTGTCCATGAACCCCAAGATCAACCTGCCCTTCGAGACCCTCTCGTGGATCGGGGGTCTGGACGGCCACGTCCAGATGCTCGAGCAGACCCTCCTCCCCCTCGAGGAGGTCCAGCTTGAGGTCCGCACGGTGCCAGAGATGGTGGACGCCATCTATCGCCTCGCCGTCCGCGGCGCACCGGCCATCGGCGTTGCCGCGGGGTACGGGATGGTCCTGGGCGTCAGGGGAGCGCCGGCCGGGGGCGTCCTCGAGGCCGCCCGCGCCACCAAGGCCACCCTCGACGCCGCCCGCCCCACCGCCGTGAACCTGAGCTGGGCCACGGCCAGGATCCTCCGACACCTGGAGGGCATGGCGTCCTCCAGCGATGACGAGCTCAAGGCCGCCCTGCTGGCCGAGGCCCACGCCATCCACGCCGGCGACCGCGACACCTGCCGCCGCATGGGCGCCCACGGTGCGGCGCTGATCGCGGACGGGCACACCCTGCTCACCCACTGCAACGCGGGCGCTCTCGCGACCGCGGGGATGGGCACCGCCCTCGCGCCCATCTACACCGCCCACGCGGAGGGGAAGCGCGTCGCCGTCTTCGCCGACGAGACCCGCCCTCTCCTCCAGGGCGCCCGGATCACCTCCTGGGAGCTCATGAAGGCCGGCATCGAGGTGCGCCTCATCACCGACGGCATGGCCGCGCGGGTGATGGGCGAGGGCAAGATCGACGCCGTCTTCGTGGGCTCCGACCGGATCGCGCGGAACGGGGACGTGTGCAACAAGATCGGCACCTACGGCGTCGCCATCTCCGCGCGGCACCACAACATCCCGTTCCATGTGGTCGCGCCCCTCTCCACCGTGGACCCGGCCCTCCCCAGCGGGGACCTCATTCCCATCGAGGAGCGGCCCGCGGAGGAGATCACCGAGGGCTTCGGCAACCGGACCGCGCCGCGGGACGTACAGGTTTACGCGCCCGCCTTCGACGTGACCCCGGCCTCACTGGTCACCTCGATCATCACCGAGGTCGGCATCATCGAGAGCCCGGACACGGCCAAGATGGAGCGCGCGCTCCGGGACGGGGGCGTTTCCTTCTGAGGCACGCCCGGTGAGGCCGGGGTCCCGATCGGGCCCCTTCCCGTCCCAGCCCCAGACCCGCTCAAGGGGGCGGTCCCGGAAGATCGAAGGTAGTCCCATGGGCGCGCCTCCCCTGCGCCCGCTCGCACCTTCCAGCCGAGCCACCCCATGAGCCCGAAGAAGACCAACGACGCGGCGGACCAGACCCCCGCCAAGGCCGCCAAGCCGGCCACCTCGAAGCCCGACCAGATGGAGCCCGAGGTCCTGGAGTTCATCCAGGCCATCGACGACTACAAGCGCATCCACGGACGGCCCTTCCCGTCCTGGTCCGAGGTCCTGGAGATCATCCGGAACCTCGGATACGAGCGCGCGGACGCCTGATCCGCTCTCAGGCGTAGATCGGGCGACGGGTCGTCAGCTCCGACACGGCGCCGGCCACGCGCTTGATGGTCGCCTCGTCCTCCGGCGACCGGAGGATCTCGCTGATCCACCCGGCGAGGTGGCCCATGTCTGTGACGTCCAGACCCCGGGTGGTGATCGCCGCCGTGCCCAGCCGGATCCCGGAGGCCTCCATGGGCGGCCGCTCATCGAAGGGGATCAGGTTCTTGTTGCACGTGATGTTCACGCGATGGAGCGCATCCTCCGCCGCGGCGCCGGAGAGCCCCACGCTCCCCACATCCAAGAGCATCACGTGGTTGTCGGTGCCGCCCGAGACGATCCGGATGCCCGCGTCACTCAGCCCATCGGCGAGCGCGGACGCGTTGGCGACCACCTCCGCGGCGTAGCGCTTGAAGGACTCCTGCTGGGCCTCGCGGAAGGCGATGGCCTTGGCCGCGATGACGTGCATGAGCGGCCCGCCCTGACCGCCGGGGAACAGGGCGCTGTTGATCTTCACGATGCGCTCCTTCGGGCAGAGAATCATCCCTCCCCGCGGACCCCTGAGGGTCTTGTGCGTGGTGAGCGTCACCACATCCGCGTGGGGCACCGGGCTCTCGTGGACGCCGCCGGCGACCAGCCCCGCGATGTGGGCCATGTCCACCATGAAGAGGGCGTCCACCTCCTTCGCGATGGAGGCGAAGGCCGCGAAGTCAATGGGGCGAGAGTACGCCGAGGCGCCCGCGATCACGAGCTTCGGACGGAGCGCGAGGGCCTGCTCACGGACCTTGTCCATGTCGAGCCGCTCCGTGCCGGGCTCCACGCCGTAGCTGTGGAAGTCGTAGAAGACCCCGCTGAAGTTCTTGGTGTGCCCGTGAGAGAGGTGCCCACCGTGGTCCAGCGACATGGCCAGGACCTTGTCCCCCGGGTCCAGCATGGACATGAATGCCGCCATGTTCGCCTGCGTGCCGCTGTGGGGCTGAACGTTGGCGCGCTCCGACCCGAACAGCTCCCGCGCGCGGTTCCGGGCGAGGTCCTCGACCTCGTCCACAAACTCGCAGCCCCCGTAGTACCGACGGCCTGGATAGCCCTCGGCGTACTTGTTCGTCAGCGCCGTCCCCATGGCCGCCATCACCTCCTTGGAGGCGTGGTTCTCGGAGGCGATCAGCTCGAGCTGAACCTCCTGGCGCTCCTCCTCCTGGGCGATGGAGGCCCAGACGGCGTCGTCGGTCTTGGCGGAGTGGGAAGCGGGGGTCTGGAGCGTCATCGGCGGACCTTTCGGGAGTGGAAGCGAGCGGGAAGCATAGGGCCCGATGCGCGCCGTTTCCTCTCCCTTCTCGCCGATGGTGCCCGTCCGCCGAGGACCGCCTCGAGGCGGTCCACACCGTCCTTTGCGGCGACGGGTGTGGCGATCAACCGCCCAAGGGCTCGCCCTTCTCGTCGTACTGGTCCGCAGGATCGATGAGCGCCTCGGCGTCCGCGCCCAGGGGCTGCGGCGATGTGTCTGAGCTCAGCTGCGTGGCCATGGCGATCCCGGCGTCGTCCAGAGCCCCGGTCCGCTGGTCGGCGGCGTAGATCCCGGAGAGGTCGGATTGAAGAACGCCGGCCTCGTCCCAGAAGGCCCAGGGGCCCTCGCGGAGCCCATTCTTCGCCACCCCGAAGAGCTTGCGCTTCCCGGAGGGCCACCAGAACTGCTGCAGGCCCTCGCTCAGCTCCCCGTCGACGGCACCGACGGACTTCGGCTGGCCGTCCGGGAACCACTGGCGGAGGATGCCGGTCCGCGCGCCGCCCTCGTAGGCCACCATCATCCCGAGCTGCCCGGTGGGGTGCCACTCCCTGACCACGCCCGACAGGCGGCCCGAGTCCCAGGAGGTGAGCAGGTGGCGGCTCCCGTCCGCGTGCCAGTGGCGCCCCTCGCCGATCTGTGCTCCGTTCTCCCAGACCTTCTCGTACCGGGTCTGGCCGTTGTCCCACCAGAACCGCTCGGTTCCATGCCGCTTCCCGGCCACGAACGGGACGACGTGGGCGTCGGAGCCGTCCTCGTACCACATGGCCAGGGACACGCCCTCGCCGGAGTCGCTGTACTCCCCGCGGGCGACGAGCTTGCCGCTGAAGCTGAAGCCCTCGTGGACCCCGACCTTCGCGCCGGCGCGGTAGGTCCCCTTCTCCATGAGCTCCCCGTTCTCGTGCCAGGAGAGCCACTCCCCGCTCTTCTTACCGGCCTCGTAGCGGCCCTTGACGCGCTCGTTTCCGTTGGGATGCCAGCCGAGGTAGGGGCCCTCCAGGACGCCCTCCGCGTACTGGTACTTCGCGGTCACGAAGCCCGTGGTGAAGTACTCCTGCCACTCCCCGGCCTCACGGCCCTGGTCGTCGTACTGGCCCTTCTTCAGGACCTCTCCGGTGGGCCACCACCACGTCCGCGGGCCCACGAACTGGCCGTACAGGGTCGTCCCTTCAGACTTCTTGGCCCGCTTGAGCTCGGGGTTGTGCCACTCGATCTCCACGGTGGCCTCGGCCGCGCCGGCCTCGCCACCCCCCTCGCCTGAGCAGGAGAACGCGCCCGCGGCCACGAGGGTCAGGCAGGCGAGGGACAAGGGGTGGAACGGGGAGACGGAGGCGTGTGCGGAGCGCTTCATGCTGGAATCCTAGCCCGCTGGACCCCGCGCCTGAAGGATATGCGGCCACTGTCCCGGGATCGATCAGGTGATCGCCCAGGGGCCATGGAGTCCGCGCCCATGGCCGAGTCGCTCCATCACGGACCCCGGGACGCGGCTCACACAGAAGGGCCCATCGCGTACGGACCCCCGGGGGCTATGCTCCCCCGAGTCATGATTCAGCCCACCACGACACACCGTCGATCCCGAGGCGGACGCCCCCTGCCCCTGTGCAGATCCGCCGCCCTCGCTCTCCTGGCCGGCGCGACGGCCCTCAGCGGCTGCGGCGGCCCGGAGCCCGTGGAGCGGCCGAATGTGATCCTGATCACCCTCGACACGGTGCGCGCCGACTTCCTGTCGTGTTACGGCTCCACCAGCGGCGCGACCCCAGGCGTGGACCGCCTCGCCGCCGCCGGGACGGTCTTCGAGGACGCCGCGAGCGCCTCCGGGCTCACACCCGCGTCCCACGCGACCATCCTCACGGGGAAGTTCCAGTACAACCACGGCCTGCGGGTGCTGGCCGCGGGGAGCGGGTTCCAGCTCGATCCCGACCAGGAGACCCTCACCACCGCCTTCAAGGCGGCGGGCTATCGCACGGCCGCCATCCACAGCGCGTTCCCGGTCTCCGCCTTCTTCGGCTTCGACGAGGGCTTCGACGAGTTCGAATCCTTCGATACGACCCTCAAGAAGAAGAAGGACGACACGAAGGTGGGCTGGGATGTCCGCAGCTACCAGCGTCGCTCCGACGACACAACCCGGATGGCGGTGGAGTGGCTGAACGAGGCCTCCCAGGGGGACCAGCCCTTCTTCCTCTGGCTCCACTACTGGGATCCCCATGACCCGGTGAAGCTGCCCGACGAGGCGGACATCGAGCGTCTCCGCTACGACCCGGGCACCGGCGAGCTCCAGGACGAGGCCACCGTGACCTACGCCGTGGAGGTCCGCTATCAAGACGGGAACCTCGAGACGCTATTCCAGGCCATCGACGACGCCGGGCTCACCGACGAGACCCTCGTCGCCCTCACGGCGGACCATGGCCAGGGCCTTGCCGACGGCATGCGCAAGCACCGCTGGGGCATGCACCGAATGCTCTACCGGGAGCAGACCCACGTGCCGTTCATCCTCCGCGGCCCCGGGATCCCCGCAGGGCGGCGGGTCCCCGATCAGGTCCGGACGGCCGACATGGCCCCGACCCTGCTCGACTACGCCGGACTCGGCGACTTCAGTGAGCCGGTGGACGGAACCAGCCTCCGTCCCTGGATCGAGGGAGAGAAGGAGGGCGACCTCACCGCCTACGGCGAGCAGATCAACGGGTACGACCACAACGCGGGGATGCGCAAGTTCCGACCCGACGCCGCGTTCCTCTACATGGTCTCGGACGGCGAGTGGAAGCTCATCTACAAGCCCCACATGCCCGGGACCAGCGAGCTCTTCCACGTGGGCGTCGACCCGCTCGAGGAGCGCAACGTCATCGCGGACCACCCCGACGTCGTGGTGGGCCTCCTCGCCGACCTCGCGGAGCGTAATCCATGGGTGACGGCTCCGTTTCCCATCCAAGGCGCGTCCGGTGCCTCCGGGAGCGCCGACGCGCTCAATGCCCTCGGGTACTCCGCCGCCGACGTGGAGGGCAGCGGTGACTGGTGGTGGACCTGCCCGGTCCACACGGACCAGCGCCTCGACCGGCGCGGGAGGTGCGAGGTGGACGGCTGCGGCCGCATCACGATCTCCATGGGCCGCTGGACCGAGTGAGCGCAAGGCGCGCCCCCCCCCCAGGTCGACCGCCCCCCCTCAACCGCCATGAAGCCCATGCTCAAGCTCATCCTCAAGCCCGTCGCCATTGCCGCCCTCGGCCTCGCGGCCCTCGTCGTGGCAGGCGTGATCACCGTCCCGCCCGCCGCCCGAGCCGCCGTGGAGTCCGGCTCCGAGTTCGCCTTCGGGGTCCCAGCCACCATCGGCTCCATCAAGGCCTCCCCTGGCATCTCCACCACCACCCTGGGCTTCTCCGACTACGAGATCGAGAGCCCCGATGGGTTCGAGGAGCCGCTCCTGACCTTCGGACACTTCGAGGTCGGCGTGGGGACACGCTCGCTCGTGGGCAACGTCAAGGAGCTCGGCGTCCTCGAGATCAAGGACGTTGAGCTCACCATCCTCCAGAACGGCCTCAGGAGCAACCTCGCCCCGGTGGTGGCCCAGCTCAAGAGCCTCGCCGAGCGCTCCAGGGAGGGCGCGGCCCCTGGCGCCGAAGGGGACCCGGCCACGGAGGGCGCCGACGACGGGCCGAAGGGCCCCGGCCCCCGGCTCAAGGTCGGCCGGGTCCGCATCGCGGGCGTCCGAGCGCGCCTCAAGGTCGACGGCATCCCGGGGGTGCAGCCCGTGGACGAGACCGTCGAGCTCCCGGTCCTGGAGCGCGACTGGTCGTCGGACTCCGGAGAGGAGGGTTTCACCGTCGCGGACCTGAGCGCGCACCTGCTCGAGGAGCTGGAGATCAGCGCCCTCGAGGGCCTCCGCGGCGAGGTTCCCGATGAGGTCCTCGACGCCGTCGCCAAGGGGCTCGAGGGCGGGCTCGACACCATCCTCGACGGCGCCAGCCAGGAGCTCGAGGGCATCCTTGGCGAGAAGGCGGGTGAGCTCCTCGACGCCGGAAGCGGCCTCTTCGGCGGCCGCTAGACGGCGCCCGGAAGGGACCTCGGTCGGTGGTCCCCGTCCTCTGCGTACCCGCCCACGCGCCACACCTGCTCGCGGTAGTTCCTGACGTCAAGCAGGGTCAGCGCCTGGGTGGCTCGGAGGGTCACGAGCTGCTCCGAGATCCGTGAGGGGTGCCGCAACTCCTCGGCGAGCCTCGCCTCGGCGGCTCCCCGTTCAGGGGCACCCTCCCCGAGCAGTGCGCTTGAGAGGCACGCCCGCGCTCCGTCGGTGTCTGCCGCCAGGATCCGCCACGCGGACCGGCGGACCCGCCTCACCGCCTGCCGCCTCCGCCAGGAGCCCGCGGCTCCCCCCTCCATGCCCCGACGGTCCAATGCGCCGGCCGAGAGGGCGGCACGCAGCACGCGCTGCTTGCCGCCGCGACGCCACCACCTGTGGAAGGCGAGGCGCAGGGCCAGCCTCGGCCGCGCCGGGGCGCGGTCCACGCCATGGAGCAACGCGTCCACCACCGACTCCACGAGGATCGCCTCGCCGAAGAGGACGGACCGCACGCCGTCGACGTCCCCGTGGATCACCAGCTGCAACGCGCGGTGCCCCTCCCGGTCCAGGGTCGGGTCCGCGCCGAGGATCGATCCAAGCCGCGCTCCGAGGCCCCCCTCCAGCGCGGCACGGGTCCTCGCCAGGCTCCTCGCCGCCCGCCGTTCCAGGGAACCAAGGAGGCGTACGGAGGCGGGGTCCGCGCCCAGGTATCGCGCGTCGGCCATGGCGCTCGAGGCTCCTGAGGCCTCCACGCCCCCGCCCTCGGCGGCGCCGTGCTCCTCAAAGGCCCCGGCCGCCAGCAGGCTGAGCCCGTGGTACTCGGGGTCGAGGATCGCGCGGAGCTCCATGGCCGCCACCGCCGCCGGACCGCGCATGCGGTGGATCTTGCGCACCGCGACGTCGAACCCTGCCTCGTGATCCACCCCCGCCTCCAGGGAGACCCCGGGTCGGCGAATCATGCCCACGGCGCGCACGAGGCGGCGGGCCCCAACGACCGACAGCCGCGCCCCGGAGAGGCTCATCCGGATCGGCAGCAGCAGGACGCGCCCCCCCTGCAACCACTCCTCGTAGAGCCGACGGAGGTTCAGGACCCGTGACTCGAGGGGCAGCAGGTGGAGCGGATAGGTGCCGAACACGGAGCGAATGAGGGCCCGGCGGTCCCGTCGCATCTTGCCGACCACCTCCTCTCCGAAGCGCTGGGCGATCTCCTCGTCCCGGCTCGGGTGGTCGTCAAGGAAGTGAAGGACCGTGAAGGCCGTGGTCAGCTCGCTCCCCCTGTCGACCCCTCGCACGGGGCGATCCGCGCCCTCCCCCTGGGGCTCCGCCTCGCGGACTCCGCCGCCGCACCGCAGCCACTCCGCGTGCTCCGCCCGCTCCGCCTCGCTCGAGCGCGCCCAGTCCGCCAGGGGGATCGCGTTCGCGTTGTACTCCACGATCAGCCGGGCCGCCCGGCTCTCCAGCGAACGGCTGATGGCGTGGAACCACAGGAAGGGCCCCCGCACGAGCGTCCGGCGACGCTCCAGATCCAGGCTCTGCATCCACCGCAGCCGCCGGGCGGAGACCCGACCGGAGCCCTCCGCCAGTCGCCGCACGGCGAGGTTGCCGAGGAGCTGGCTGGTGGCCCGGGTGTCCGTATGGGCGAGGAGGGCTCCGTCGAGCTGGTCACGATAGAGCAGCACGGTCCGCGCCACGGGGTCGAAGCCCGCCCGCTCCCCGCGGAGCGGCTCGCCGCTGCGCAGGAACTCATGGAGCCCCGAGTGGAAGCGCTCCGCGTCCTGCTCGGCCAGCGACGGTGGGTCGCCCAGGATCCGGCGCTCGGGGAGGAAGACCCGTTCCTGGAGGAAGGCCGCGTCCACGCGATGGGTACGCGCCTTCAGGCTGTCCGTCAGGTGGAGGAACTGTGCTCTGGCCACCTTCTCATGGAACGTCGTGGTGTCCCTGGCCATGCGCTGAAGCCATGCCCCGATCGCCAGCAGCACGAGACAGATGCCGCCGAGCAAGGCGAAGGTCTGCCCGACCACGCCGTTGATCAGCCGGATCACCGCGAAGCTGCGGAGCTCCTCGTCGCCGCGGGCATCGAGCGCCGCGAAGGCAAGCTGGAGACCCAGGAAGGGAATGCCGAACAGCAACAACCGCACCGCCGGGCGCGAGGTCCGGGCCACCAGGGCAGCCCCGATCCGCCCCACGACCTCGCCCGGCGTGAGGGTCCCGTGCAGGTCAGCCCACCAGAATGCCCTGGCGAGCGCCCGGTGGAGCGCGTCCGCGATCCGATGGAGGCAGCGGGCCACGTGCTCCGCCGCCGCGGCGCCGAGCGCATCCGGAGCCGCCCACGAGCCCAGCCCGGGTAGCCAGCGCAACGGGGACCCGGCGACGAGGCGCGCCGCGCGGGCCAGGCGATCCACCGTGCTGGCCCCGAGCTCCTCCACGAGCTCCTCGCCGCTGATCTCCGCCACCTGCCTCAGCAGGTCATCCGCGAGGGGAAGCTGAGCCCGGCGCCGTCCACGGTCCTGGGGCTCCTCGGCGGCGCTGCGCTCCAGCGCCGCCCGCAGGGTCTCCCCCCGGGTGCGCTCCAGGGCGGACCGCTCCTCCTCGTCGGCGACCTCGTGGACATCCGCGTACCACCCGTCCACAGCTCGCCGCAGGGAGGCCACCGCCCGGCGGTGCTCCACGTCGCGCCGCCACAGCTCCCGCTGCTCCGCGGGCGTGGGGAAGACCACCACCTCCATCTCCAGAGCGCGCGCATGGCGCCGAACCACCCTGTCCAACCCCCGCAGGAGGAACCCGAGGGCTCGTACGAGCCAGACCAGGGGTCGGAGCGCCCTCAGGTAGGCGCCGATCCGCGCGAGGCGGAACAGCCGAATCAGCCGGCTGGCCTGCCCCGCCTCTCCCGCGAAGCCGTCAAGACCAGCGAAGAGGCCGAAGGGGATGGCGGGGATCAGGTCCGTCCAGATGTGCCGCCGCAGCCACAGCCGCCGGCGCGAGACGAAGCCGAGCTTGACCCCGAAGTCCACCAGGAGAAACGCGCAGATGGCGGTGTCCACCGAGGTGAGGGCGAGCCTCGGGACGGTGATCAGGCCCATGATGCCCAGCACCTCGGCCCCGAGGAGGAGCAGCACCCCGAGGATGCACGCCACCACCGCCCGCTCCCACAGGGCCACCCGGCTCGCTCCAAAGCGAGCCTCCAGCTTCGCCTGCAGCCGCTGCTCCACCAGCTCCCGCTCCACCCGCCGGCGCCGCCGCTGAAGCCGATCTCGCTCCCGCCCCGCCTCGGTCTCCACCGCGCCCAGGTGCCAGGTCAGGGCCTCGAGCGCCGCCTCCAGCCCCCGGGCGCAGGCGTCGGCGGTCGCCTCCCCGGTGAGCAGGATGGCGTCGTCCGCATGGTCCACCATGCGGCCCGCCATCCGCGATCGAAGCTCCGTGGAGAGGCCCCCTGCGGCCGCGTGGGCGGAGAGCAAGGCGCGGAGGCTGTCCCGGACGGAACGGACCTCGTCCATCCCCTCCTCCGCGCCTCCCCCCTCCGACAGGACTCCGCTCCCCGCCACCCCCTCGAGGATGGACTCCTCGATCTGCAAGAGCGCCACGAAGGCCCCATCCGGCCCCGTGGCCGGCCCGGGGCGCCTGCTCTTCAGCCAGCGCAATCGACTGCCGCGCAGGGCGCCAAGTAGCCGCCCGGCGGACTCGGTGCGACCGCTTCGCTCCAGCCGCTCTCGCCAGGCCCCGGCCACCGCGCGCGCGTGGGCCGGAGGGTCGACGCACCCCGCGGCCAACGGCCCGGAGGCCTCGAGCTCGAAGAGCCGCCCCTCGAGTTCCGCCAACCGACGGGAACGGGGCTCGGTGGGCGTCCCGCCCCACGCCGCCCGAAGCTCGTCCCAGTCCCCTCGCAGCTGCCTCCAGGCGTCGAGCCCTTCGCCGGCCCCCGTGGCCTCAGCCGTCGACTCGCCCTCGGCCCGATGATCCGGCGGGCCCTGGCTGGCGGGATCGGGGTCGTGCGGCGGAGGAAGGCTCAAGGGAAGGGCGGTGACGCGCGCCCAGAGTCTAGCGAGAGCCCACTCCGAGCGCGGAGTCCGCCCGCGGGGGTCGCTACCCACGACCCGGGTCCGGCATTCGACAACATCTGGCCCAAAGTTCGCGGGTGGCTTGGAATAGCGGGCGGGGATCCGCGGTACGGCGTTGGTACCATCCGATTCCGCGCAACCCGCACGACGCCACCGCCCACATGACAGACTCGCCCAGCCCCGCTCCTGAGACCCCGGCGCCCGAGGGCGTCACGCCCGCAGCGCCCGGCAAGATCCAGAAGGAGTCCATCTGGGAGGTCTATTACCCGTTCAACGCGGACACGGACAAGGACGCCGTCCCCGTGGCCTCGTTCCCGATGATCATCTACTTCTGGCCGACGCTCCTGGCCTTCCTGGGCTGCGGCATCCTCCAGTCGTTCGGGACCGAAGGCGTGCAGTCGGTCACCCTGGGCTGGTGGGCGACGGCCGCCCTGACCTTCAACCTGATGGTCATCGTCACCGACCTGGACCAGAAGAAGTTCGCCATCGTGGTCCTCCTGGTGCTGCTGGCCTGCGCCGGCCTCTACGTGGGCAACATGAAGGGCTGGGCCGTCCTCGGGAGCACGGCGAACTGGATCGGGAGCCTCCAGGTGAGCTACAGCACCGCGGCGTACCTGGTGGTCGGCAGCTCGCTGCTCTTCTTCTTCCTCCTCGGGATGCTCCAGCCCCGCCTCAACTACTGGCGGCTCGAGCCCAACGAGTTCGTGCACTACGTCCAGCCCTGGGGCCGAGACCAGAGCATTCCGCGCCTGGGCAGCACGGTGAGCCGCGAGGTCCCGGACATCCTCGAGCTCATCCTGACGTTCGGAGGCGGCACCCTGGTGATCAAGCGAGAGGGTCAGGTGGTGGCCCGTATCGAACACGTGCCGTTCCTGGGCAAGCGAATGAACTCCATCGAACGCCTCCTGGGCGTCACCCGCGTCCAGCACACCTGAGCTCGCAAGAGCCTCCCTCCATCCCATGTCGATCATCGAATTCCCCGAGCGCGTGGCGCTCGACATGGCGTCCTACATCGACGCCTCCCCCTCGCCCTATCACGCCTGCGACACCTCCGCGGCGCGGCTCGTCGAGGCGGGCTTCACGGAGATCAAGGAGCTCGAGGCCTGGAGCGAGGTGCCGGAGCGGGGCTTCGTACGGCGAGGTGGCTCCCTCTTCGCGTGGTTCTACCCCGCGGACATGGACCCGGCGACGGGCTTCCGCATCGCCGGGGCCCACACCGACAGCCCCAACCTGCGGATCAAGCCCCGCCCGGACACCGGCGCCGCAGGCTTCCGACAGCTCGGGGTCGAGGTGTACGGGGGAGTGCTGCTGAACTCCTGGCTCGACCGGGACCTCGGGATCAGCGGTCGCGCCTTCGTCTCCGACGGGCCCCAGCTGGTGGAGCGGCACTTCCGGGTCGACCGGCCCATCCTCCGTGTCCCCCAGCTTGCCATTCACCTGGACCGCACCATCGGCGAGAAGGGACTGAAGCTCGACAAGCAGCAGCACATGGCGCCTGTGATGGCCGTCGGCGACGCCAAGGAGGGAGCCTTCGCCGAGCTCCTCGGACAGGAACTCGGCGTCCCGGCGGGCGCCATCAAGAGCTACGACGCGATGGTCCACGACCTCACGCCCTCCGGCCTCCTCGGCGCGGACAACGACATGCTCGCCGCCCCGCGCCTCGACAACCTGTGCAGCTCTTACTGCGCCCTCACCGCCCTCGTCGAGGCCTCGACCAAGGGCCCCTCCCACGCGCTGGCCGTGACCCTCTTCGACCACGAGGAAGTGGGCAGCGCGAGCCGCGGAGGCGCCGATGGCCCGCTGCTTGGGGACGTCACCGAGCGCCTGATCATGGCCCGCGGCGGTGACCGCGACAGCTACCTGCGGAGCATCCAGGACTCCATCTGCGTCTCCGCCGACATGGCCCACGCGGTCCACCCCAACTACGTGGACCGCCATGAGCCGGACCACCACATCCACCTCAACGCCGGCCCGGTGATCAAGGTGAACGCCAACCAGCGCTACGCCACCGAAGCGGAGACCGAGGCGCTCTTCCAGCTCGCCTGTGAGCGCGCGGGCGTCCCGTTCCAGAAGTGGGTGATGAAGACCAACATGGCCTGCGGTTCCACCATCGGCCCCCTGACCGCGGCGCGACACGGGATGCGGACCGTTGACGTCGGTTGCGCTCAGCTCTCCATGCACAGCGCCCGGGAGCTCTGCGGCGTCAAGGACCCCGCGTGGATGGTGTCAGCCCTCGGCGAGATGTTCCTGATGGCCTGACGCGGGCCGCATCAGCTCGGGCGCTCCGCGGGCAAAGTGGAGCGTCCACCGGGCGTTGATGTCGGTCCCAACCTGGAGGCGGACCACGCCATCGGCCCGCCGCCAGCGGAAGGCGTCCACGCCGAAGGGCCCGAAGTACCCCAGCCCCCGGAGCCTGGCGCCCACCTCGAGGGCCGAACCCTTGATTCGCGCCCGCTCCCGGTCCACGAGCGGCGCGAGCTCCCCGCCGGGCGAGGCGTCGTTCGCCGAGCGCCAGCAGAGCACCGACCCGCAGCGCAGCTCACCCCCGCGATGGACCCACCCATGGATGGAGTACTCCTCGACGACGTCCACCAGGGGCTGCACCTCGATTGGACCCTGCTCCAGGGCTGAGGCGGCCCACGACGCGACCCCGGCATCCCAGCCCTCCGCCACGAGCCTCCCTCCACCGGCGCACGAGAGCGACCGGCGCAGCACCCAGGCAGGCTGGCTCGACGCGCCGAGCCCACTCCGCGGCAGCGGCGCCTCCTCCACCGCGGCGCGCAGGTCGACGAGGGAGTCCGCCACCGAGGATCCTGGCAGCGGGTCCAGGGAGGCGAAGGTCTCCCGCGCATTGGCACAGATCAGCGCCTCCAACGGCGGCCCCTCGAGCGCGAGCCCCGCCCTCCCCATGGCCGCCTTCGCCGAGGGCGTGGGCGACCAGGCCCGAGGGGTGATTCCGGACCGGTCCTTGTCCGGGAGTGAGCCCGTCACGCATGGGTGCGGGGCGCCGGGATCGAGGACCAGGTCCCCCGGGCCGATCCAGCCGCCCTCGCCCACCCCCCTGGCGAGCTGCGCCCTGGCGGCCGCCTGCCGCCGCCGGGCGGGGGCCCCGGGGGGCCTCGGCGCGGCCCCGCTCCGCAGCGCCGCCAGCTCCGCCTCGGCGTCCAGGTTGAAGAGCCAGGCGACCCTCACCGGTCCGAGGGGCTGCTCGTGGTGCCCGAGCCCTCCAGCCGATCGAGGAACGCCTCGGAGAGTCCGGCCTTCCCACGCCGGACGCGGTCCAGGGGGCGGCCTCGAAGCACCGCCGGCGTGAGGGGTGCGGGCAGCTCGGCAGCCCACCGCTCGAAGTCGGGACCGGACTCTGGCGCCGACCCGGACCACTCCGTGAACCATCGCGCGGCGAAGTGCACGTGGGCGACCTCCTCCCGGCCGACCCGCGCCACGAGGTCGGCGCTGACCGTGTCCCCCGCGTCCCTCAGGAGTCGATCGAAACGGTGGGCGTGCTCGAGGTTCCCGCCCTCGAAGCCAAGCCCCATGAGCGCGACGTACTGGAGCGGCGACTCGCAGGCGAGCGTCCGCTCCCAGAACCAATCCCGGACCGCGTGCTGACCGTAGCTCGCGCCAAGGGCCTCGACCCGCGCGGAGTACACGGCCGCGTGCCGCACCTCGTCCAGCATGATCGAGAAGAGCCCTTCCCGGAACTCGAGCGGCGTCTCGGGGAAGGCCAGGATGGCCCAACCGCACAGCTCCGCAGCCTGGATCTCGTGGTGGATGAACACGTGGAGGAGGCGGGCCACCGCCGAGGTCTCCCGCAGCGCCCCCGGCCTGGGGATGCGGTCCGCCCGCGGGCTGACCCGCAAACCGGGGTCCCGGCCCGGGCCGCCCAAGCGCAGGGGCCGCGTCGCGGGATCCGTGGAGAAACACTCCGGAGGGGTCGGGGGCCGCAGCTTGAGAGTCGAGCTCTCGGTGCAGACATAGGCCCGGATCCAATCCTCCCTCGCGGGTCCCCAGCGGAGCGACTCGCCTTCCGGCAGCCCCGAGGGAGCGGGCGGGGCTGCGTCATCCAGCCCTTCGACCCCAGGTTCAGGAACCAACGGTCACCCTCGCGCCATCCGCCTCCAGCAAGGCCCGCACTCGACCCGAGAGCTCGCCCTGCACGACGATGTGGTCGCCCTTGGCCCGCGCGCCCGTCCCCAGCCGCTGTCCGAGGCTCCTCGCCACCTCTGCGAGCCGCGCCTCGGTCTCCCCCGCCCGGGGCGAAACGATCGTCACCACCTTTCCCCCGCGTCCCTTGCGTTCCTTCCGAACCAGCCAGTCGGAGCCCGCGAGCACAGAGGCGCCCTCCCGCTCGCCCCCCACGGGCTCAGGGCCTGCCGTGGGGTGAGCCCCAGGCCCCGGGGCGCCGGGCTGCGGGGACCCAGGACGCAATGCCGCGAAGGGGTTATGGGTCAGCCCATCGCCCGCGTCGCCGCTCAAGTCCACCCTGCGCTTGCTCATCCTCCGACCCTCCTCTGCCTCCAAATTTGACCGTAGGACCGGCGAAACGCCAGGCTTGGCTCACTTTGAGCGCAATCTCGTTCCCAGCGGCAGATTCCTCGGACCTCGAGAGCCGCCCACGGGTAATCATGAGTTGGACGCTTCGTGCCCCCGAAATGGCGCGGAGCCTGTCATCAATCCGCCACAGGACAGCGGCCGCACCGCGCCCTGGGCCTTTCTGAATCCTCTCCGCAGATCCAAGGCATGACTCTCCTTCAGCCCAAGTTCACCTCCGTCAAGATCGCGAGCTTCGCAGCTCTCGCTGTCCTCGCGACGACCCAGCGCGCCAGCGCCCAAGGCGTGTTCCTTCAGCAGTCGAACGACGTCGTCGCGATCCAGATGGAGTCCGCCACCCCGCCCGGCGGTTGGAACCTCAGCACCGCCACCCCCGGCTACACCGGCGACGGCTACTTCGAGTGGACGGGGCCGAACTACTTCTTCAACTCGGGGAACGGGCTGTTCGGCTTCGACTTCGAGATCTCCACGTCCGGTCCGCACAAGGTCTCGATCTACAACCGACATGAGGACCCCGATCCCACCGAGGAGAACGACACCTGGATCCGCATCGATGGCGGCACCTGGCAAAAGGCCTTCTCCAACATGCCCAGCAGCGTCGGCAACTGGACGTGGGAGACCCGCCTCTCGCCCGGCGGCGGACAGCTGACCTACACCCTCTCACCCGGCCTCCACCGCGTCGAGTTCTCGGGCCGGTCCAACGGATTCAAGATGGACCGGGTGCACATCTACCCCTCGTCCGTCGGCGGCACGAGCACCAACATCCCGGAGTCGCCCCAGCGCTTCGGAACCTCCTACTGCACCACGGTCGCCAACAGCACCGGAGTCGTCTCCACGCTCGAGGCCATCGGCTCACCGATTGCTTCCCGCAACGACCTGACGCTCCACGGCATGGACCTACCGGTAAATTCGGTCGGTTACTTCGCCGTCGCGAGGACGCAGTTCTTCTTCCCGAACCCGGGGGGAAGCACCGGCAACGTGTGCCTCGGGGCCAACATCGGTCGCTACCTCGGGACCGTCCTCACCACCGATTCCGCGGGCCGTATTTCCATGCCCGTCAACCTCGCCGCGGTGCCCCAGCCCACCGGATCCCAGCCGACGCTCGCCGGAGAGACCTGGAATTTCCAGTACTGGCACCGAGACGTGAACTCGGGCGGCGGCACCACCTCCAATTTCAGCCGCGGTCTGGAAATCAACTTCGAGTGACCGGGACACCTGGGGCCGCGGCCCCGGTCTGGAACAAGCGGAGCCCGGCCCACTCAGGGCCGGGCTCCGTCGTCTAAACTGGAGTAAGCCTCCCTCGCACCCGGGGGTACTAGGGCATGGCAGAGGTCACACAGTTACTCCAGGCGCTCAAGGCGGGCGACGACGCCAGCGATGAGCTGATCGAGGCCGTCTACGGCGAGCTGCGCAGGCTCGCCGCCACCAAGCTCGCGAGGGAGAGGGGGCAAACCCTCCAGGCCACCGCGTTGGTGCACGAGGCCTGGATGCGCATCGCCGGGCCGCCGGAGCAGACGGGCGCCGCGCAGCTCCGCTTCGAAAACCGCGCCCACTTCCTCGGCGCGGCCGCCGAGGCCATGCGTCGGATCCTGATCGAGCGGGCGCGGCGCAGGCAGAGCCTCCGCCATGGCGGCGCCCACGGGCGAGTGGAGCTCGAACCCGACGCGCTCGTGGAGCTCCCGCCCACGACGGACCTGCTCGAGCTCGACGAGGCCCTCCAGCGACTCGCCGCCCTGGATCCCTCCTACGGGAAGCTGGTGGAGCTCCGGTTCTTCGCGGGCCTGTCGATCGTGGAGGCCGCCGAGGTCCTCGGCGTGTCACGGGCCACGGCCGATCGCAACTGGGCGTTCGCGCGGGCGTGGCTCTTCAAGGAGCTCAATGACTCCCGCGTTGGCGGCGCTGACAGGGACGGGGCCGAGTGACCGGGCAGCCGAGAGCGGGCGACCCCCGCCCATCCACGCCGGAGCCGAGCCTCCCCGCCCTCGAGCGGCTCTTCGCCGGCGCGCTGGATCGACCCGAAGGCCCGGCCAGGCGACGCTGGTTGAAGAACGCCGCCGGGCATGATCCTGATCTCATCGCGGAGGTCACCTCCCTCATCGAGGCCCACGAGGCCTCCACCGGTTTCCTCGAGTCGGGCGCGGTCGTGGAGTCCCCCGGGCAGGCGGCCGCCGAGGAGGTCAAGGTCGGCTCCACGGTGGGTCCCTATCGGCTGGACGAGGAGCTCGGCGAGGGGGGCTTCGGGGTGGTCTTCCGCGCGGTGCAGGAGGTCCCCCTGCGGCGGGAGGTGGCCCTGAAGGTCATCAAGCTGGGCATGGATACGCGCCAGGTGATCGCGCGATTCGAGGCCGAGCGGCAGGCCCTCGCGCTCCTCGATCACCCGTCCATCGCGCGGGTCCTCGACGCCGGGGCGACGGAGCGGGGCCGGCCCTACTTCGTCATGGACCTCGCGCCGGGGCAGCCCATCACGGCCTACTGCGATGCCCACCGGCTCTCGATCCGTGAGCGGATCGAGGTCTTCCTGGACCTGTGCGCCGCGATCCAACACGCCCACCAACGCGGCGTGATCCACCGCGACATCAAGCCGAGCAACGTGCTCGTGGTTCAGCTGGAGGGCAGCGCCGTCCCCAAGGTCATCGACTTTGGCATCGCCAAGGCGACCAGCTCGGACTTCGGCGGTGGGACGCTCTTCACGGAGATAGGCCAGGTCATCGGGACCCCGGTGTACATGAGCCCCGAGCAGGCCTCGGGGAGCTCGGACATCGACACCCGGACCGACGTCTACAGCCTCGGCGTCCTCCTGCACGAGCTGCTGACCGGCGAGACGCCGTTCTCCACGGAGGAGCTCCGGGAGCACGTGAGCGCTGGAGACATCGCCACCTTCCTCGCCGAGAGCATCCCGACCCCCATGGCCTCGAGGATCGACCCGAGCGCCGCGGCCACCGCGGAGCTCGGGCGGCTCCGGCGCTGCACCCCGACAGAGCTCCGTCGAAACCTGCGCGGGGACCTGGAGAACATCGTCCACTGCGCCCTCGCCCCCGAACGGGACCGGCGCTACGAGTCCGCCGCTGCCTTCGCGCGGGACCTGGACCGGCTCCTGGGGAACCGCCCCATCGAGGCGGCGCCGCCCTCCCCGGTCTACCGCACGGTGAAGTTCCTGCGCCGCCACCGGGTCGCCGCCATCGCGAGCGCCGCGGTCTTCGCCGCGCTCGTCACCGGCCTGGCGGTGGCCTTCCAATCCCTGAGCGCCCGCCGCGACCAGGCCGCGGTGCTCCGCGAGATCTTCTCCGCGACGCGTTACGCCGACGCACCTGACGAGGGAGGAGGCGAGGTGCGCGACATGCAGACGGCCGAGCTGGACCGCATGGTGACCCGCGCCTTCGGCGCCGACGACGCCATCCGCGTCGACGCCCTCGGGACCCTCGCCGACCGCCTCATCAGCGCAGGGCAGCTCGAGGCCGCCCTGGAGGCCCAAAGCGCCGCGCTCATCGCCGCCCGGTCCATCCACGGTGACGCCTCCATCCAGGCGGCCAGGCAGCAGGCTGCCCTGGGCCTGCTGCATGCGCGACGGGGGGATCGGATGCCGGCACGCAAGGAGCTACTCGCGGCGCTCAGCCTCGACCGCACCCTCGCGAGCACCCCCTCCAACGTGCTCCACCAGGCGCGGCTCGAGCTGGCCGAGATCCTCGAGGATTCAGGGGACCGAGAGGGGGCGATCACGCTCCTGGAGGAGGCGGACCTGATCGCCGCGACGGTCGAGGCCGGCGATGGGAGCCTGCGCATCGAGGCGCTCGAGAAGCTCGTCGCCCTCGCCCGCCGGACCGGGGACGTGGACCGGACCAAGGCCATCTTCGACCGGCTCATCGAGCAGTACGGACGCCGCTACGCCGAGGACAGCGCCTTCCTCGTGAGCCGCTACGTCGAGTACGCCACCTGGCTCGCCAGCGTGGGACTCGCCGAGGAGGCCTCCCTGCCACTGGACGTCGCCCTCGACTCCCTTGACCGCACCGCGGCGCCGCCCATCGGTCTCCTGTTCGACACCCTCTCCACGCTCAACCGGGTCTACGCCCAGGACCCCTCCCTCGCCAGCGACAGCGCCGCGCGCGCGAGCCTCAACCGCGAGGTCGAGATCGCGCGGGAGCGCTTCTCCCCCGGGGCCACCGACTACCTCGACACCCTGGCCCGCTGCGCGGCGGACTTCCAGCGTCGGGGCGACATCGGGAGGTCCACCGAGCTCCTCAACGAACGCTTCGAGCGGTTCGAGGCGTTGACGGGCGCGAACCAGCTCGCCGAGGCGACCCAGCGAGCCCGCACCGACCTGGCCGAGGAGCTGCTGAAGCGAGCGGACGCCGTCCGCCGCCAGAGCGGACTCCCCCTGGCCACCTACCGCGCTGCCCGACAGGCGGCGGAGCTCGTGGCGCCCTACTTCCCGGGCAATCGCAATCACCTCGAGACCCGGCTGGTCCTTGCCACCCGGACGGGCGAGTTCTCCCAGATGCTCTCCCTGCTCGAGGAGTTCGAGCGCGCGAGCGGCGTCACTGGCATGCACCCGCTCACCCTGGCCATGCAGGCCATCGCGTTCCACCAGACCCCTGCCACCCAGCGCCTCGCGCGCCAGACCCTGAGCCGGGCTCAGGAGCTGGCGAGGCGGCCCGAGTTCGTCTCCCTCCCGGGCCTTCAGGAGGCCCTCGAGTGGGCCGCCGAGACGATCTACGGCGGCGGCTAGCGCCGCCCGGGCGCGGGGGACGCCACCGAGAACCCCGCGGCCTCGAAGCGCGCCGCGAGGTCCCTCCGTACGAGGAGGTTCACGTGGCCACCGGGGACGGGATAGCTCGCCCCGAGGTAGGCCGCGTCGAGCGCCTCAGCGAGCTCCCTGGGGAGGAACGGAGCCCCCGCGAACTGGTCCGCGATCCTGGGGTCGGAGAGCGCTGGGATGAGGGGGACAGTGGCGAGCGCCGCAGGGCGGACGCCCACAGGGTCGAGGTGCATGGCCCCCACGCGCCGCTCCAGGGCCAACCCCACCGCGTCCCTTCCGAACTTCACCTGGCCCGGGGCCGGCGTCGCGGCCACCTCGGAGTCGGTAAGGCCCGTGAGGTCCATGACCCGCAGCTCTGGGCGGAACCACCTCACCCGCTGCAGGTGGCGATGGGCCAGGACCTCCGGGCCCAGCGCCTCCGCAGCCGCCTCGAGCGCGCCCTGCTCCGACTGGAACACCTCCAGCCCCGCGGGGCCACCGCGGGCTCCCTCGAGCCGCTCCATCGCCGGCGGCCCCACCTGGCCAACCCCGACCACAGCCACGATCTGGAGCAGCGCGGCCAGCCAGCCCAAGGCCACCCCGTGGCCCGGGGCCCCCTTAAGGCTGGAGAGGCCGAGCCAGAGAGGAATGCCAACCGGCAGGGCCAGTCGTGCCCCGGCGTAGCTGTCGCCGCCCGAGCCCACCAGGACCGTCACGGCGAGCCCGGCGAGCCCAACCGCCGTCCAGCAGGGCGCCAGGCCCCTCGCTCCCCCGTCCTCCCGCTCCGCCCCTGCCTGGCGGCCGACGATCACAGCCAGGATGGCCAGCGCGAGACCGCCTGGGCTCAGGAGCCAGTCGAAGACATAGGTGCTCCCATCCATCCACTCCTGCAGCAAGTCGTCCGAGCGCTTGGCCCGATAGGTGTTCGGGAGCCAGTCCCCGAACCGAAGCCACCGATAGACGGTGACGGGAAGGAGGATGAGCGCGGCGGCCACGGCGTGCCCCCGGAGGCCCCGCTGCCGGGGAGAACCAAGGGCCAGCCAGCTGGCCCCCAGCCCCAGGAGGACCCCCTCCGGCCGGATCCAGGCCAGCGCGGCCCCCCAGGCGATCGCCCGCCGCGGAGCCCGCTCCATCGCCGCGGCGACCGTCAGCAGCCACAGGAGGGCAAAGACCGGGCCCTCGAGGCGGTAGGTGGCGCTCTCCAGAAGGCCGGGCGTTCCGATGAGCCCCAACGCGCAGACCACCCGAAGACGCCCATCCTCCACCGAGGCGGAGAGCCAGCGGACGCTCACCACCACGAAGATCAGGACCTCCACGAGGGAGAGCCAACCGGCCCACCGAAGCGGGTCCTGGCCGCCCGCTGCCACCAGGAGGGCCATCTTGAGCAACACATCCGCCGGGCTGGTGCAGGAGTCCACCGGCGCGGGTGACCAGGCCCCCTGGTCCACATCCCCGAGGGACCGCCGCGCCTCGGTGAGCACCACGAAGACGTCGTCCAGGCTCCCCGCCGGGGGGGCCACCGCAAGCAGGCCCATGGCGGCCACCGCCACGCCGAGGGCGAGGGCCACGGAGGTCAGGACCCGGCCAGGCCGATGGGATGCACGCTCCATGGGGCCCCATTCTGCGGTCCAGGGAGTTCGACACGAAGGGCTGCCCCAGGAACAGGCCTCGCCTCGGCCACCCCCCGGGCGTCTGGATGTGCGAATCCGCACGACCAGGCGCTCCCCGGTGCCCCGGACCGTGCTTTCCCGGCGGGAGTCCATGCCCTCGGCGTTGCCTCTGCTGGGCCCTGCACCTAACCTTTAGGCGCACGCCCGTCGCGCAGTGGCCCCCGTTCCGGTCGGAACGGGGTTTGCTGATGTGTGGCACCTGCGATTGAAGCTGAATCAGCCCTCCCACCCGGAGGATCCGGCCCCCCAGGGCCCTGGTGAGGCATCGATCGCCACCCTCAATCCGATCTCGATCTTCGATGACTGCACGGACCCCCCTCCCCCGATTCCAGCCTGCGACCCCTCTCCGCCTGACTCAGGCGGTGGCCTCGGTCGCCGTCCTGGCCTTCGCGGGCTGCAACTCGACGACCTCGCCCGACCAGCAGACCACCCCCGCTGGAACGCTTGAGACCAAGCCCGACGGCGACTTCTACCTGGTCGACGACAACTTCAATGGCGAGGCCGTGCAGGTCCGGATCGCGCGCCAGTACTACGGGCGCCTGGTCGACATCGTGGCCTTCGAGGACGCGGGGCTGACCCAGAGGACCACGGTCTTCGAGGAGTTCGTGGTGAACCCGAAGTCCGAGAGCGGCTGGCCCCTGCCGGACTACCAGCTCGAGACCAACCCGGTGACGGGCAAGCAGACCCTGGTGATCTACCGCAACTTCGCGGACGAGACCCCCGGCGGAGGTCGCGAGGAGTTCCTCTCTCTGCTGAGCCTCGCCGAGTCCGGCGTGCGTCCGATCGCCGACAACGGGTTCGTGGGCGCCGGCACCTACTCCATGGTCCCGCGCAACGCGGCGATCGTCGTGGTCTTCGATGACCTGATCGACCCCTCCACCATCAACAACCAGTCGGTGCGGCTGCTGGTGGGCGAGCCGACCATCATCCCCTTCGAGGCGCGCATCTTCCCCGACCCGAACTACGGCGGGATCGCCGATCACGACGGCCAGCCGGGGCTTGAGTTCTATTCCACCCGCCTGATCGTGGACCCTGCGGTCAGCGAGATCGAGTCTTTCAACAGCGACCCCACGGTCGCCGTCAACACGATCGGCTTCCCCGCCAGCAACGAGGCGAACCTCGCCAACGTCGAGCTCCGGTTCCCCACGGTTGAGCTCGCCGGCCAGCAGCAGCCGCTGCTCCAGAACCCCACCGAGCATCCCATCACCAGCGTCTCGAACGGCACCTTCGACTTCGGTTCGCCGGGTCGCGAGGTCGTCCGGGCCTTCCGCTCGGGTGGCGAGTCGGCGATCACCAACGACCCCTCCAACGGCTTCCTCCCCGACGAGACGGACCCGACCCTGATCGGAAGCCTGTCCGCCGTGCTCCTGGACACGCCGACGTCGATCCCCGGGCCCGACCCCCTGATCTTCAACCTCTCGCGGGTGCAGTTCATCTCCACCAGCTGCGCCCAGGCACCGGCCGTGGGCGACCTGATCAGCCAGGGGCCGTACTTCGCCGAGGTCCTGAACAACACCTCCGTGTCCTCCGGCGGCCTCGCCCAGAACGTCCAGGTCCGCCTGGTCGCGTTCCCGCCGTCCTTCGACCCCATCCAGTTCGAGACGATCCTGGGTCCGATCCAGTACATCGTGCCCTTCATCCCCGCCGAGGACGGCTCTCGCTCCGAGTGCTTCGTGAGCGTCTCCCCCGCGGCCCCGGACCCCAACTCGCCGGTCACGAACGTGGCCCCGGGCGCGACCTACCGGTTCCGCTTCAGCGAGGCGATCGACCCGAATCTGTTCGAGCCCTACGAGTCCTTCCGACTCCTCCGCAGCGACCCGAACGACCCCCTCGCCCAGACACCGACGCCCGCCGGTGACTTCATTCCTGGCGTGGTGCGGAACAGCACCTCGCTGCAGGAGTTCCGGTTCGAGCCCGAGCTGCCCCTCTCCCACAGCCAGGGGGACGCCGAGTCCTACTTCCTTGACTTCCCCGGCGGCGACCGCACGCCCAGGGACCTCGCCGGCAACCCGGTGACCGGGCTCCTCTCGCCCATCGAGATCGAGCTCGACGCCGCAGCCCCCGACGCACCCACCGGCGGCCGCGTCGTTCGGTTCGAGTCCACCGACGAGGAGGCGCCCTTCGGTGACCCCCTCTCGCCCAACGTCATTGACACCTTCGAGAAGCCGGAGTGGTTCGGCCAGATCGTCTTCGATCTCGACCGCGGCCGCGTCCGGGGCCGCCCGGTGGTCCGCACCCAGGTGGTCTGCAGCCAGAACAACGAGGTGGTCGCCGCCATGCAGCCCGGCGTCGGCACCACCCTGCCGCTCAGCCCCTACGGCGCGCGGACCCAGATCCTCTGGCGCTACATCGACTTCGGGGACGACCTCCCGTTCACCCGGGACAACGACGTCGCCCAGGACCTCAACTTCGCCCAGCTCAACCTGGACGTGGAGGGCGTCTCGCTGAGCCCCCTTGGCGGCAACCCGGTCTTCGAGAGCTACCCGGAGTTCCAGATGTCGATGGCCCACGCCCAGAACCTCCCCGACGAGGTGATCGACCCGATCACTGGCGCGCTCATCCTGCCCAACTCGGGCATCGGCAACACCTTCGACGCCAACGTGGTGGATGGCTCCACGGACCCGCTGCGTGAGGTCCACCCCCGCGCGAACGGTTACACCATCAACCCCGGTGACCAGAGCATCGCGGCGGACGGCACTTCGCTCATCCCGACGCCCATGAACCAGGGAGTCCCGGATAGCCAGAAGAAGTACTACACCTGGCGCGACACCGGCATCCGTGCCCGCGGTGGCTTCAACGGGGGCGGCGCGCCGCTCTTCCGCCAGGCGCAGATCACCGGCGTCCAGCCCCTCGCCGAGCTCGAGACCATGATGGGCCCCGACTGCAACCAGCCGGGGGACGCCAACCCGTTCTACCTCGTGGAGGAGATCCGCACCGTCGGCCTGCCGCTGCTGGTCGAGTTCCGCTGCTACCCCACCGGCAACGCCACCACGAGCAACATCTTCGCCCACCAGCTCGCCCACACCTCGACCCTCCCCGGCTTCCGCGCTTACTCCGCGGGCGGTCGTGACGAGAGCGGGCAGCTGTTCACGGTGAACCCCGACTCCGAGAGCCTCGCCAACGGCGGCTTCGACCCGACCTCGATGCCCGCGGGCGCGCCGCTCCCCGGCGTGGACAACGCCCTCTACTTCGGCGCCCTGGACCTGGTGGTCCGGGTCAGCCGGGCGCACTCGCTCTTCTACGAGGCCCTTGACCCGCTGGGGATCGGCGCCTTCTCGGCCCCAAGCTTCGCCCAGCCGGTGATCTTCCCCGAGGTCCAGCCCCAGGGCACGAGCGTCGACTTCGCCTTCCGCGGCGCCATCACGATCATCGCCATCGCCGGCGAGGACGCCAGCCGCCAGGACGCCTACGGCGACTTCTACCAGACGAAGCCGATCAACTACACGCCCAGCATCGCGGAGGACCCCACCATCGAGCTGCGCGGCAACGCGTCCTGCTGGGATGGCTCCTTCAGCTACGAGGTCGCCGACCAGAACGGGCTGACCGGCTTCCTCAACAACGACGACAGCTGGAAGACCGACGTCAGCGACATCACCGGCGCCCGCTTCGTGCAGGTGCGGATGTCCTTCATCAGCAACGCAGCCACCGGGCTCGTCCCCGAGGTCGCCGCCCTGGGCCTCTCCTGGCAGGAGTGACCCCGCCCCCGGTCTGAGGGTCACTGTCCCGCCCTGGGGCGGGATCCAGGAACGAGGCCCCGCGACGCACCCCCAGGTGCATCGCGGGGCCTCGTCCATTGGAGCCGTTTGAATCTGCGGCTCCGGGGGCCCATCATGGACCCAACAGGCCCCGGGACGCCCGGGCCATCACTGGAGCCCCACCCCCGCATCGTCACAGCGGGGCCGGGATGGTTTTGAAACTGGAGGTGATCAGAATGATGAGTGACGTTACCAAGGGAGCGCGCCGCTAGGCGTATGCCCGACGGGTGCGTACCCGCGTGCGTGTTCCCGAAACCAACAAAGAGCCCGGCCGTCGAGACGGCCGGGCTCACTTCATTGGGGCGAGGCTGACGGGTCGAGCCGCACGGGTCAGGGAGGGCCCCGACCCGACGGCGAGGCTCAGCGGTTGGTGTAACCAGCCGGAGCCAGCTCGTAGGACACCGAGCCCTCGGGGGCCTCCACCTGGTATTCCCCCACGAGCGGCTGCTCCCGTCCTTCGCTACGGATCTGGGAAGCGGCGATCTCGACGTAGTCGAGGGCCCGCGCTCCGGCGGCGAGTTGATCGAGCTCCGCTTCCTGTTCGGCGCGCTTGCGCTCGAGGGTGCCGGTGATGTGGTCGAAGCTCACGGCGTCGTAGCGGCCAGCCTCGTCCAGGGTCCGCTGGCGGTCCGCGAGCATGTCGATCAGGCGCTCGTTACGGGCGATGGACTCGACCTCGTTGTTGAGCTGAACGAGCTGCGCCTGGAACTGCGCGTGCTCTCCCTCGAGCTGGTCGAGCAGCTCCACGAAGCGCTCCTCCTGGGTTCGAAGGTACTTCAGGTTGTGGGCCGCGTCCGCCGCGCGCGCCTCATGAGCGCTGCGGGTCCGCTCGATCTCACGGACCTTGGCGGTCGCGCGGCGGAGGCTGATGACCTCGTTGCCGACCTGCACGGCGGCGAGCTGGGCCCGCGGGCCGTCGGCCTGGCTGACCTCCTGCAGCGCCGGGACCAGGGCAGCGAGGTCCCGGTCCACGAGGGCGACCACCCGCTTGGAGACGGCCTGCTCACGCTCGAGCCGAGCCACCTCCTCCTGGAGGGTGCGGAGATCGCCCCTGACGGCTCGGATACGCTCGGGGTACTCCTTGGCCACCTCCGCGATCTGGCGCCGCATGGCGACAGGGTCATCGATGTTGTGGTCGAAGTGCAGCTGGAGCTGGCCCTGGACCTGATCGGCCATGGCGCCGACGCGCTCGGGGCCCACGAGCATGGCGGTCCCGCCGACGACGGCCGCAGCGAGCGCGGTGCCGATGACGGCGGTGCGGAAGAGGGTCTTGAACAGGAATCGCATGGGAGACATCCGGTGATTTGGGTCATTGCGCCGCCTGGCGCAGGAGGTCAGGCGGCACGGAAGCGGCGCCTGCACAGCCTTCTTGGCCATTCGGTGGCCGCGCTTTCACGATTCCAGGCCCCCGAGGCCATTTCCTGGCCCCGGGCGCTCTGATGGAATGAAATGCCACAGGAGGCGTAGAACCACGTGCCTCCACCCCTCCCTGGACGCCCCTCCCCAATCGCACCGCTCCCGCCTTGCACGACCTCACCACCGGATTCATCGGCCGCCTCCGCTCCCGGGACGGGGATGCCTGGTTCGAACTCTGGGAGATCTTCGGCCCCGTCCTCCGGGCCCAGCTGGCCCGCTGGGGCCGCGGCAGGATCGGCTTCGAGACGGTCCAGGACCTCTCCCAGGACACCATGGTGGCCCTCTCCAAGGCCATCGACCAGCACGACCCCACCCGCGGGGCGCGGTTCTCCACCTGGCTCCTCGCCATCGCCAAGTACACCCTCAGCGACGAGATGGACCGGCGGGGCGCCCTGAAGCGCGGTTCGGGGGTGCGCCCGCTCCCGCTCGACGCCGAGGGGATGCGGGAGCCCGACTCCGGCGACCTCCGACCCGACGCCGCCTACGAGCTCGAGGTGTTCGACGCGAAGGTGGAGGCGGCCCTCCGGCGCCTCGAGCGCGACTGCGACCTCATGGACTTCGAGACCTTCCGGATGCGGACCCTGGAGGGGCGCAGCGGCAAGGACGTGGCCGTGGCGCTCGGCACCAGCGAGCCCACGGTCAGCCGCAGGCTGGCGCGGGCCAGGATCCGGCTCCAGGAGCTCATGGCCGAGGTCTTCGCCACCTTCTCGTTCACCGAGGAGGAGATCGCCGAGCTGGAGCGAAATGGGATCGATCGCTCACCCAACAAGACGGAGGACGCGTCCTTCGACGAGTCCATCGCCGAGATCTACGCCCGCATCATGGCCCGCCGGTCGGCCCAGGACGTCCATGGGGAGGATCGCTGAGGCGAGCCCGCAGCCCTCCGACGTAGCCCCCCCATGAGCTTCTCCGCCATCGTCCTCTTCGCCCTCGCCATCGGGGCCGCGCTGATGCTCCCCGTCGCGGGAGTCTGGCTGGCGATCAACCTGGTTCGCCTCCTCACCTGGACGTGCACCGGCCTCGCCAGCGCCCTGGGCTGGGTCTTCCGGTCCATCTTCCGATTCATCGGTGGGATGGTCAGCGACTCCGCGCAGGCCGTGGGGCACCTCGTGACGGCGGTGTTCACCCTGCCCCTGATGGTGGCCAACGTCCCCCTCCTTCGGTTCAAGGCCGTCGGGCACTACGGGCGAGCCCTTGAGGACGCCTTCTACGGGCTCGTGATTTGCCTCTATCGCGTGGTGATCGGGCACCCTCTCCGGCTCGTCGGGCTCGGCGCCCTGACCGAGAGCATCGAGGTCGGAAACCCCAACCTCTTCGCGGATGAGCCCCGCACCGCCCCGGCGGTCCCCCGGCACCACGTCCCGCAGGATGGGGGTCCTAGCCCTCGGTTTGAGGGGTACAAGATCCAGGAGGAGCTCCGCGCAGGAGGGTCGGGGGCCCGACTGTTCCTCGCGCGCCCCACCAGCTCGAAGTCACGTGACCTCGCAGCTCGCAGCCTGGAGGTGCCCGACCAGGTGGTGATCAAGGCCTTCGACCGACGCTTCGGTTCCACCGTGCCTCAGATCGTCCGGGAGAGTCGGGCCCTCGAGGCGGCCCGCGGCCTCGGCCTCGTGGTGGAGCACGTTACCACCGAGGACGCGTTCCACTACGTCATGCCGTTCGTGCCCGGCCACGACCTCGATGTCGAGACGGCGCGCCTCCACGAGCGTTCGGGGTCCGGTGGACTCGGCCGCGAGGAGCTCTCCCTCGTGCTCGGCTACGCCAGGGACCTCTGCCATCACCTGAGTCGCTTCCACGAGGGCGGTCTCTGGCACAAGGACGTCAAGCCCTCCAACCTGCTGGTCTCCGATGGGCGGCTCCAGGTGGTCGACTTTGGCCTGGTCACGCCGCTGGAGTCGGCCCTGACGCTCACGACCCACGGCACCGAATTCTTCAGGGACCCCGAGCTCGTCCGGCTGGCCCTCGCCGGCAAGCGCGTCCAGGACGTCGACGGCGTGAAGTTCGACCTCTACAGCGCGGGCGCGGTCCTGTACTCCATGGTCGAGAACAGCTTCCCCGCCCACGGCTCCCTGTCCTCCATCAACAAGGAAGCCCCCGAGGGCCTGCGCTGGATCGTGCGTCGCTCCATGGCCGATGTGGACAAGCGCTACGCCTCGGCTCGCGAGATGCTCTCGGACGTCGAGGCGCTCCTCGCCGCCGCAGATCCCTATGCCCTGCCCCTGGCCGCCCTCCCGTCCGTCTCGGGAGCGGCCCCATCAACGGGGGCGGAGACCGTCAGCGAGGACGCGGGGCAGGCACAGCCCAGCGGCGATGGGCCGGATGTGCGCCGCTTCAGCGCCTTCGGACTCACCGCCGAGATCACCGGGCTCGGCGCCGCAAAGCAGAGCCTCGGCGGAGCCCGCGAGACGCTCGCCGCGAAGCGCGCCTCCCTCGCGGCCAGACGCGAATCAGACCGCGAACGGAGGCAAGAGGAGGCCGAGGCCCGGTCCGCTGCCCGCGCGGAAGCGAAGGTCGCGAGGCGAAATCGCCGACGTGGCGCCCTTCGCGGATTCGCCACGGTCGCCGTGGTCGCCGTGATCGCCCTTGGCGCGTACGAGCAGTGGGAGCATCAGGCGAGCAGCCGCTGGGTGCCGGAGACCGAGTCGATGGCCTCACCACTGACCCCGATCCCTGCCGTTCCCCGCATGCCCGCGGGTTCGCGCGTCCTGCTCATCACAGACCCCGACGACCTGTCGCTGAACGAGGCCTCCCTGGCCTATGCGGCTCGCCTGGAGACCGAGGGCGTGGTGCCCCTGGGAACCCGGCTCGAGGACACCGAGGGGATCAGCTTGCTCTCCAACGCGCGATACGCGTTGGAGACCGCAGGCTCCAGCCGCAAGGTCCAGTGTCAGGCACTCCAGAACCTGATCCAAGAGTCCGGAGGCCTGGACGGCATCCACCGGCTGGAGCGCAATGAGAGAGGCGAGCTCACGGTCCTGTGGCTCGACGGCAACCTGGAGGTGAACGCCGTACTCCAGGATGGCTTGATCCACGGCTCGTCGGCTCCGGCCGTCGACGAGGGGGCGACCCACGGGGTTATCGAGGCCCCGGAGGCTCCCTCCGGCCGCTCGCCAGGGGACGGATCGAAGCGGCGTCCGTGAGCGAGCGGTGGAGCGACCACCCCGTCGCAGCCTTCGCCCCCTGAATCAGCCCTGGCCTCCACGGAGCTTCCCCCGCGTGGATGCCCGCGCCGGGGCCCTCGCGAGCCCCTCTGGGCTCTGCGCCCGCAGCGCCGGGGAATCGGTGGTGCTGAAGCTCCAGGAACACCGAGGCACGGCAAAAAAAGGGGCCCCGCGCAGGTGCGCGGGGCCCACAGGCTGTCCAGCTCACCGGCGGCGAGAGCAGTCCCTGCTGAAGACTGCGACCCCCTTTCGACCAAAGGCTCTCTCCAGCCGTGGCCGACGGGGTCCTGGGGCAACCGTGGAGCCGCTGACGCTACGCGTAGAGGCTCCTGGCTTCCTTCCACGAAAGGCATCGGGAGCGCGCCGCCGGTTCTGGACCGTGAGACCAAGAAAAATGGTCCGGAGGCCCCGGGCGGGCCCGTGGGAGCCCGGGAACGCTATCGAGCCCTTCCCGCCCCGGGGATCGGGGCGATTCGCGGAGCCCCCTCGACCCCTGTCGTCAGGAGCAATCCCACCAGGGCGCCGTCGACCCGCGAGAGGACCTGGCCACCGTGCCACCCCTGGGGCACGGGTGGCCCCCCGGACACGGCCAGCGACCCGCCCTCCCCGACGGTGAACCTGGACGCGGCGATCGGGAGCGGCGAGGCGCCGGGCGCGGCGAACACCAGGACATCCTCTGGCTCCCCGAGCGACCGGGCGGAGCCGACCGCACGGGCGGCGAGGAGCCCCCATTGGTCGCCGAAGGCCGCAGGCGCGATCCGGCGCAGCCCGGGTGCCAGATCTTCGAGGAGACCCTGACCCGCGAGCTCGGCGAGCCCGAAGCGCTGTCCGGCCACCTCAAGCACCGCGCTCTCCGACGCGGCCCCCTCGGGAACGGTCAGGAGGTCCTGGGGGCCGATCAGGCCCGCCTGGGTCGCGCAGCACCAACCCTCGCGCACCTCCGTGGATCGAAGAATGCGGCCCTCCTTCCACCGGAGAACGGCCCCGAAGGACTCACCGACGGCTGCGTCCCCCGGGAGTAGGTCGTCACCAATCGGCAGAGGCGTCGTCCACTCCAGCCATTCGGGCTCGGCGTCCTCGTGGAGCTTGAAGCGAGATCCCCCCGGCGCAGGCTCACCAGCGTCCGGTGGAGTGGCCACCGCGATCGCCCCCACCAACGCCGAGCGGAGGGAGTCGAGTCCCACCTCCACGCCGCGGGTCAGGGTCAGGTCGACCTCCACGCCGCCCAGCTCCCAGAACAGGCTCCGCTCGCGGATCAGGCGCGCGAAGCCGCTCCGCACGGTGACATGTATCTCGACGGCGGTGGCGTCGCTGGAGAGCTGCACCGCGGTCACCGCCCCGATGGACACCCCCCGGAAGGTCACGGCGGCCCCCGGCTGAATCCCGTTCCGCTGGGGCGATTCCAGGACGAAGTCCAGCCCCGGCGAGCCGCCGTCCAACGCGTCCACGGGAGGCGCCGGCAGGGCCGTGAAGCGGCTCCTTCGCTCCGCGCCCTCGGGTCCAGGATCGAGGCTCACGTATCGGGACCCGAGCAATGTGTCGAGCCCGGTGACCGCATCCAGGGAGAGCAGCGGCCGCACGATCCAGAGCCGCGTCCCCGCACGCGCGAGGTCCTGGGCCTCCGGTCGGAAGCGCAGGTCCAGCTCCACGCCACTCCCCTCGGCGAGCCGCACATCGACGACCTCACCCACGTCGAGGCCCTGGAACCGAATGGGGTCCCCCGGACCGATCCCGTGCCCGTGGGTCGCCACCAGGGTCACGGTAGGGCCTGTCCCCTGGAGGAGCAGAAAGAGTGAGATCGCGGCGCCGATGAGGCCGCCCAGCATCCACCAGCGGCCGATCCCGCCGCGCCCCGCGGGCGCGGAGGCCACCGCCTCGGGCAAGGCGAGTTCGTCGGGCCGTTCGTCAGGGTTCATCATGGCGAGTCCGGGTCTTCCCACAGCGCGTGAGGATCGTACTGGGCCGAGGCGGTCAGGCTGAGCAGGACGACCGCGGCGAAGACCCAGAGGCCCGGGCCAACCGTGAACTCCACGAGATCACCCATCTTCATCCAGGCCACCAGCACCGCCACGAGCAACACATCGAGCATCCCCCAGCGCCCGGTCCACTCCACGAGCCTCCAGCCCAGCCGCCGGTGGCGCGACGCCAGCCAGCCCCGCCCGGCGGTGACCAGCAGGAGGGCGGAGAGCTTGAGGACGGGCAGGCACAGGGAGCAGACGAGGACCACCAGGCCGATGAAGATCTCTCCGCGCCCGAGGAGCCCGAGGCTGCCAGACCAGAGGCTCGCCTTCACCACCCGGCCGAATTGCTCCACCTCGAACACCGGGAGGAGCACCGCCGCGGGAAACAGGGTCAGCGCCGTGGCGCTGAGGGTGGCCACGCGGGAGGAGACACGCCGGGCCAGCCGCCCGCCGCTGGCCTGCGGCAGGGGTTCGCCACAACGGCCGCAGGACCACGTCACCCCATCGTCCGCGTGGGGAAGCCTGGACACCCGCCCGCAGCACGGGCAGGCCGCCAGGCGCGGCGTCGACCTCCGACTCTTCACGTCCCCAGTCTAGGCGAACGCGAGGCCGGCTCGGAGCGTCAGTCTCCGGCCGCTCGCCCGGCGGGCCGGCGGAGCACCAGGGCGCACCCCACCAGAACGAGGGCCAGCCCACCGAGGGTCCAGCCGGTCACCCGCTCCTCGCCGAGCCCCGCGCCCACCACGAGGGCGATGGCCGGGGTCACATAGGCGATCAGGGAGAGCGCCACCGTGCTGGCCTGGCGAAGCACCCAGAAGTAGAGCGTGAACGTCAGCACGGTCCCGAAGAGCGCCAGGTACACCACGCCGAGCACACCTGCCGTGGTCCGCGGCGGGTCCACTCCGCCCTCCACGAGCAGCGCCGCCGCCAGCAACATCAGGCTCCCGACGAGGAGCGCCGAGCGGTTCAGGAGCGCAGCGCTCACGTTGGCCCCGTGGCGCTTGATGTAGGCGGTCGAGAGGGCGGAGACGAGCGGGCTCAGGAGGAGCACAAGGCCGCGCTCGATGGCGTCCCCGCCCACCGTCCGAACGTCCGTCAGGAACAGCAACACGACGCCCACGAAGCCCACGACGAGGCCCCACCATTGGCCCCCCCGAAGGCGCGCCTCCGTCCCCTGGAGCTGGGACACGCCCGCGGTCATCAGTGGAAACACCGCCCAGAGGACCGCGGTCAAACCTGACGGGAGGGTCTGCTCTGCCCAGTAGACGATCCCGTAGCTGATGGCGAAGTTGCCCGTCGCCATGGCCAGCACCAGCTGCCAGGTCGGGCGGCCCCCACCCTCCCTCGCCGCGATCCCTGGCGCGACCACCAGCATCAGGACCCACGCCAGGAAGAAGCGCAAGCCTCCGCTGCCGAAGGGTTGCATCTCGCCCAGGCCCTCCCGCACCACGAACCACGTGGAGCCCCAGACCAGGCACATGATCGTGACGGCGATCTTGACGCCCGTTGAGGTGCTTCCCGCTTTCATCATCCAGGGGTTCGTGCTGCGGCGGGGAGGCGATGCTCTCGCGACGCGGAGCTCGGCCTCGCGCCGCATCGATCCGGCGCGGTATTCGGCTCAGTCGCTGGACGGATCGTGACCCGCGTCACCGTCCATGAAGTCGCCGCCCAGGGCCACGTGAAGGTCCACACGGTTCTGATAGAGCTCCCGGCGGGTCACCAGGAAGGTGGACTCTGCCTGGAGTTCCCGTCGCTGCGCCTCGAGGACCAGGTCGATGCTCACGAGCCCCTGCTCATACTGGTCCTCCGCGAGGGCGGTGGCCTCCCGCGAGCGGAGGGCCGCCTCCTCGAGGTGACCGAGGCGCTCCATGAGCAACTCCTCCGCCGAGAGCGCGTTCTCGACCTCGAAGAATGCTCGCAAGGCCGCGGACGCGAAGAGCGCGCGGATCTCGCGCAGCGCCGCGAGGGACTCGTCGATGCGCGCCTCGCGCCGGCCCCCGTCGAAGATCGGTGCCGTGACCCGCCCGGCGAGGGACCAGACCCCGAAGTCGCCGTCCAGCAGGTCCTTGAAGTCGTCGCTCGTGAGTCCCCCGCTGGAGGTCAGCGCGATGGAGGGCCAGCGGTCGAGGCGGGCCTGCCGCGTCGTGGCCTCGGCCGCGGTCATCCGACGCTCGATCGCCACCATGTCCGGGCGCCGGGAGAGGACCTCAGCAGGAACCCCGGCCGGGACCCTCGGAGGGAGCTCCAGGAAGGCGCCCTCGGACCTGAGCTCCGCGTCGGGGAAGCGCCCGAGCAGCACCTCGATCTGCCGGGCCACGACGTCCCGACCTCGGGTGGCCGCGGCCAGCTGGGCTCGGCTCCCGGCCACGTTCGCCTGGGACAGCCGGAGGTCGAGGGTCCCGGTCAGCCCGGCCGAGTGTCGATCCTCGATGGCCTTCAGGCTCCGCTCATAGGTCGCCAGGGTGGCCTCCGCGAGAGCCACCTGCTCGGTGGCCTCCCGGAGCCCGAACCAGGCGATGGTCACCTGGGCTGCCACGCTCAGGCGGGCCGCCTCCAGGTCCGCCAGGACGCCTTCAACCTCGGCCTCCGCGGCGTCCACACCCGCCGCGAGCTTGCCCCAGAGGTCAAGCTCCCAGGACAGGTCGATGGCCGCCGACCACTGGTCGTACTCCGACTCCAGCGGGCCCCCGGGGATCGGAAGGCCCACGAAGACCTGCTCCTGCCGCGCACCATCCAGGCGCCCCTGCACCTGGGGCCGTCGGGCCGAGCGCGCCACCATCGACCGCGCTGCGGCGCCGCGCAGGCGCTCGGCGCTCGCGAGCAGGTCGCGGTTGTGGACCAGCGCCTCCTCCACGAGCCCCGTGAGAACGGGGTCGCCGAAGGACTCCCAGAAGGGCACCCGAGGCTCCTCGCCGGAAGCGCCGACGACGTCCGCCGACCCGTCCGAGCTCCACTGGGCCGGCATCTCTCCACGCAGGAGGGCCCCGAGGTCGGGGCGCTCCTCCACCGGATCCGGTCCCACACAACCAGCAAGGGCAGGGAGGAGCACGAGCGGGAGTCCTAGGCGTGTATCCATGGTCGTCTGCAGAGCGTGGGCGCGCGGGACGCCGCTCGCTCCGGGAGTTTAGGATCGCACCCCCGTCGCCTCCCTGTGCGGAGAGCCTTAAATCGCCCCAGCGTCCCATGCCCATCCCCTGCACCCTCCCCCTCCTGTGCCTCGGGTTCTTCCCCCTGGCCCAGGGAGCGACCTTCGAGCGGGCTGACCGCCTCTCCACCAGCCCGACGCCTCAAGAGCCCGACCGGCTCACCCAGGAGCCGTCCGCTGAAGACCCCACCAAGGCGCCCGAGGGGAAGGGGCCCGCTGAGCTGGCCGGGATCTCCGAGGCCCGCGCGGCGAAGACCGTCCGGGAGCTCGTGGCCCTCGGGCCACGGATGGGCGGGACCCGCTCGGGGAAGGCTGCCGCGAAGTACCTGGAGCAGCGCTTTGCTGGGATGGGCCTCGCGACCACCCGACACCTTGGCCGCGAGCAGTGGTGCCATCAGGAGCTCAGCTGGGAGGTCACCGTACGCACGGAAGGGGAGGCGCCCTATCGACTGGAACGCGCCTGGCCCTGGGGCTTCTCCCCCGGGGGCAGCGGGGTCAAGGTCCCCATCTCAGTGGGTGACGGCCGATCGGAGCCCGGATCCGACCACGCGCTCCTCACGGGTTCGTACATGGGCGTCCGGCGCAAGGGTACGCCCTCCAACGTCGTCCTCGTCGACGACGCCACCACGATCGACGGCGAGTGGCCCGTATGCCGATCCCTGCGGCGACGGGGAACGCAGGCCCCCACCTTCGGGATCTCCAGCGCCGAGGGCGCGAGGATCCGAGCCGCTGTGGCGGCTGGAAAGGCGGTCCAGATCGACTGGTCCCTCGAGACCGAGATCCGTCAGGCTCGACCGGTGACGGTCGTGGCCACCCTGCCGGGCGCGGCGGGCGCACCCGACGGTCACTTCCTCGTGTGCGCCCACGGCGACTCCGACAGCGGCGGCCCGGGAGCCAACGACAACGCGAGCGGCGTCGCGATCGTCCTCGAGATCGCTGCGGCTTGGACCGCTGCGATCCGCGCGGGGACCCTCGCCCCGCCGCCCCTCGAGGTGCGCTTCGCCATCTGGGGTTCAGAGATCGCCTCCACCCGCGCCTATCTCGAGTCCAAGCTTGGCGCCGGGGTACTGGGCGTCATGAACTTCGACCAGGCGGGATACGGGAGCACGGGTCAGCGGCTCCATCTTGAACCCGACGACATCAAGGCCAACGAGGCGTTCATCGGAGTCGCCGCGGGGGTCCTGCGGAACCACTCGGGCAAGCAGGGCTTCCCGGAGCGTTGGGCCACGAACAAGAGCCTCGGAGGGACGGACAGCTACGTCTTCAGCGGCTCACGGCGCTTCCGGGACGAGGGGCTCCCCGCCGTGACCCTCTACACCAGCGCGTGGGGTCAACCCGACGAGCACCCCGCCACCCCAGGTATGCCGGGCGAGTCCTGGTCCGATCGAGATCGCGTCGCCATCGACTACGACCGCTTCTATCACTCGGCCGGGGACACCCCGGAGAACACCACGGACCGGGAGCCAGAGAACATGGGCTGGTGCGCCCGGGTCGGCCTCCTCACCACCCTGAGCTACCTGGCCGACCTCGAGGGCGGCCGGTCGAGCAAGTAGGCGTACAGGAGGGTCATGGAGCTCCCGACGGGGACGTACCAGGGCCAGGCGATGGACCTCCCGTCGTCGAAGTCCCCCACCTCGGCGAGGCGCGTGAGCAGGAAGAGCGTGAAGGCGAGCCAGAGGGTCTGAATCGACCCGTGGGGCTGACGGCGCCGCGGGAGACCGAGGATGAACCACAGCCCTATGAAGGTGCCGACGACCCACCAACTCGCCGCGTAGGCGACCTCCCCGTGCCAGATGCCGAAGAGCACCGTGAGCAGGCCGAGGGGCGCGGACCACAGATAGCCCCCCGCGCCCCGCTCGCCCGGGAGCCAGGAGAGCACGAAACCGGCGAGCAGCGGCCCGCCGACGAGTCCCGACATGCCGAGCGCGAGGCCGAGCAGGTCGTCGTACTGGGCTTCGATCGCAGGCATCACGATCGCCAGCCCCGCGAGGGCCGCCGCCCAGAAGATGACGAAGGCCCGCCCCGCTCGGATTGAACCGGCGTCGGCCGGCCACGCCGACCGGCCCACCATGCGCCGTAGCAGCGGCCAGAAGGTCGCCTGGGAGGCCTGCCCAAGCGCCGCGAGGATGGAGTCCAGGCTGGAGATGGCCGCCGCGAAGGCCGCCGCGAGGACCAGCCCGCGAACCCCGGCCGGGAGCTCCTCGCGAACGAAGACGGGGAGGATCCGCTCGGGCTTGTCGCCCACGAGGGCGAGGGCCCCCTCGGACATCGAGTGCTCCAGGTAGTAACCGTGGAGCCCGATCCCGACGAGGAAGGCGAGGGCGATCACGATCACGGCCGCGTAGCTCCCGATCATCGCCAGCTGAGCATCCCGCTTGGACCGGCAGCAGAGCAGCCGCTGAACGATGAGCTGGTCCGTCCCATAGGGTCCGATCAGGCCCCAGCTCGCTGCGAAGAGCACCGCCCACATGGTGTAGGGCTGGGTGAAGGCGAACTCCGTCTCCACCAGCTGGAGGCGACCGGACTCCATCGCGAGCTGCCATGACTCCCCGAGGCCGCCGCTCACACCCAGGTGAAGCGCGATCAGCATCCCCACCATTCCCCCCACGAACAGCAGGAAGAGCAGGGCGTCGGTCCAAACCACGGTGGCCACCCCGCCCATCCAGGTCCAGAGGAGGGCCACCAGCGCGATGGCCACGATGGCGCAAGCCAGGGGAGAGAGGCCCGTCAGGTGCGCGGCGGCCGCGAGTTCCTCCTGCGCCAGCACCTCGATCACCACGGCGGTGATGTAGACCCGCGAGGCCTGGGCGAGTGCGCCGCCGATCATGAAGAGCCCGGTGGTCATGCGGCGAACCGCAGGCCCCAGGCGGTTGCCCATGAACTCGTACGGGCTGTAGACCTCACGCTCGTAGTACGCGGGGACCAGGACGGTCGCCACCACGAGCCGCGCCACGAGGGCGCTGAACAGGCCGATCTGCAGGTACAGGAGCGAGCCCCCCTCGCGCCACACCATCGACGGCACGGCGAAGAACGTCACCGCTGAGATCTCGGTGGCGATGATCGAGGCCGAGACGGCGAACCACGGCAGGCTACGGCCCCCGAGGTAGAAGTCGCGCAGGGACTCCTGCTTCCCCGTGAGCCGCTCGCCGATGACGGTGATCGCCACCAGCGCCAGCCCGACGATGAGCCAGTCTAGCCCGGTGAAGCCGCCGCCCAGCTCCGGGCCCTGCGAGCCCACGAGGAGCCCGAGCCCGGTGACGCTCGAAGCTGTCGCGCCCATCAGCTCCCCCTCCGGCCGCTGGCCCTGCGTACGTCCGCGGGCAGGTGGCCCTCGAGCCCCGCCGCCGCGGCTCCTACCGAGAGGCCACGGTCGCCCTGGCCCGGGCGCACGAGGCCCTCGCAGGGGAGCGATCTTCCGCCCTCCCGTTCGATCCACCCGGCTGACATGGAAGCATCCTCCCGCTCCGAGAGGCGCAGGGCCAGCCCCTCCTCGAGGGAACGTAGAACCGCCGCACGCCGCAGGTGGGGGCTGAGGCACCCGGTGACCACCAGCCCGTCGGAACCGGAGGCGATCCCCCTCGCCGGCGGCTGGTCCGTCGCCCGGTGCAGGCGCTCCAGGAGCCGCCTCCCCGAGGCCTGCCCGATCCTCCCTGCAGCCTCCACGAGCCAGGCCTCCACCGCCGCGCCGCCGCGCGCGAGGCTCCGCTCCAGCTCGACCGCCGATCCCCCGGTCGCACGCCAGTGCTCCCGGAGCGCCGCGGCCCCCCGGTCCACCGGCCCCCCCGGGAGCTCGCGACCCTCCCGGAGGACCTGCCCCTCGGCCAGCTCAGCCCAGGAGAGGTCCACGTCCCAGCAGGTCACGAGCCCGCCCACGCCGCCGGCCATGCTCCCGAGGGGAGACCAGACCTCCCCGAGCCCCGCCGCCCGCGCGATGGACGACACGGTTCGGATCGGCTCCGCAAGCTGAACACCCCGGGCCCTGAGCGTGTTGGTGAGGCGAGCGGGCCACTCCGTCACCCTCGGGCCACCGCGCGCCGCGACCACGCTCTGCCCTCGACCATCCAGCCAGGCATCCAGCGCCACCCCGACCCGCACGCCCGGTGCGCGCAGCCCGAAGAGCAGCTGCTCGATCGCGCCAGCCACCGATTGCACCCAGGACTCACCGGCCTGCTCCTCGCCCGGCCCAGGGCTCGCCTGGGCGAGCTGGCGCTGAACGGGAGCCGGGGTGAAGCCAGGGGGCGACATGACGTCCTCCACCAGGCGCCGTCGAGACGCCCGAAGCCGCCCGAACGGCGTCCACTCCACGAGCCGCGCCTCGACTCGCTCCGGGGAGCTGACCACCCCCAACAGGAGCTCACCCTCCGGGGAGCTCAACCTGCGGCCAGCCTCGACGCGGCGGCGGCATCCACGTGGAGCTGCACGTCCGGGTGACCCACCAGATGGCAGGCGGGCAACCGGGCCCCGTCCTCACCCCGGACGAGCCGGGCGACGATCTCGGCCTTGTGCTCACCGAGCGCCACGATCCGGATTCGCCGCGCCTCAAGGATGGTCCCCACACCCATGGTCACGGCCCGTCGCGGCACCTCGTCCAGGCCCCCGAAGGTCCGGGCAGCATCCTCGCGCGTCCGCGGGGCGAGCTCCACCTCGCGGGTGCGCGAGTCCGCCCGGGAGCCCGGCTCGTTGAAGGCGATGTGTCCATTCCCCCCGAGGCCCAGCAGCTGCAGGTCCAGGCCACCGGCCGCCTCGATCGCGGCCTCGAAGGCGCGGGCGCTCCGGACGCTCTCGACGCCCGGCTGCGCATCGGGAGACGCCGGGAAGGAGACCTGGGCACTCGAGACACGGGCGGGGGTGAAGAGGTGACGGTCCATGAAGGCCCGGAAGCTCTCCTCGCTCCCAGGGGGCAGGCCCAGGTACTCGTCGAGATTGAAGGTCCGCGCCTCATCCATCCGCAGGCCCCTCTCCTCGAGGGCACCCACCAGCGCCCTGTAGACGCCGACCATCGTCGAACCCGTGGCGAGCCCGAGGGCCGTGGTCGGCCTGGCGGCGACCAGCTCCAGGACCTCTCCTGCCACGGCGGCGCAGGCGTCCTCCGCGGTGGGGTGGACGGTGACCTGGATCGGCTCGTGACGCCCCTGCGGCGCTCCGGCTGCGCAGGGCTCATCCGGCTCGACTCGCTGCTGCCCCTCGTTCATGGTGGCCGAGTCTAGCGAGCCCCGACCCCGTCACGAAGGGGCGCCCCGGGCGGCGGCGATGAATTGACCGGCGCTCCCGTGCTCCAGGGTCAGTCGCCTGTCCTCGGGACCCGCCCCGGCCTTGCCCAGGGGGAGGGCCCGCCCCTCGCCCCCAGCCTCCACGGTCACGCTGTGACTGCAGGAGCCGTGGATCGCCGGAACCCCGGTGGCCTCGAGCAGCCTCCGCGCGGACTCACCGGTCACCCCTCCCGCGGCCACCACCTCGAGCTCGACCCCCACGCGTTCGACGAGGCGGCCGAGCTCCTCCCGGCCCTCCCACGCCGACGGCGCGCCGCCCGAGGTCAGGAGGCGGTCCACGCCGAGCCCCAGCAGCGCGTCGAGCCCGGCGGTCCGGTCCGCCAGCTGGTCGAACGCCCGGTGGAACGTCACCTTGAGGGGACCCGAGTCCTCGACCAGTCGCGCGGTTCGAGCCACATCCACCTGGCCATGGGCCGTCAGCACCCCGAGGGCCACGCCATCGGCGCCGAGGTCGCGGGCCGCCGCGACGTCGGCCTGGAGCGCGGCGAAGTCGCCGTCGTCGAGGCTGAAGTCCCCCCGCCGAGGCCTCGTCAGGACCACGATCTCGGTCCGACCTCCGCGCGCCCGCGCCCGATCCCGGGCCAGTAGCGCCTCACGCAGCAGCCCCGGCCCCGGGCTCACGCCCCCCACCTCCAGCGCGGCGCACAGCTCGATGCGGTCCGCCCCGAGCTCGAGCGCCAGCTCGACGGAAGCGAGGTCGGTGCAGAGCAGCTCAGCGATGGCCATGGGAGGTCGGCCGCCTCTCGGCGGGTGAGGTGTGGTCAAGGGCGATCCGCCCCCGCCACGGCCCGAAATGGACGATGACTGGGGGCCCGGCTTCCGTAGCATGCGACACGGAACCTCCACCGTGCACCGCTTTCCTCGCCCGCTCCTGATCGCCGCGGCCCTGTATGTCCTCTTCAGGGCCTGGATCCTCACGACCTCCTTCGACGCGGTCGCGATCCCGGTGTACGAGGTGCCCAACATGGGCAACCAGGCGTGGCTCCTCCAGGATGGCTTCAGGGGCGTTCCGTGGAGTTACTACTACGACAACGCCGGCGGCCAGCTCCTGACGGCCCTCCTCGCGGCCCCCCTCTACTGGCTCTTCGGGGCCAGCTACCTGACCCTGAAGCTGGTGCCCTTCCTGATGGGCCTCGCCATCATGGGGCTCATCTGGCGCTTCCTGGAGGGGAACTTCAACCGCACCGCGGCGGTGATCGGCGTGCTCCTCTTCGCCCTGGCGCCGCCCACCCTCACCAAGTACTCGCTCCTCGCCAAGGGCAACCACTTCGAAGGGCTGCTCTTCCTGTTCCTGCCGGTGGTGCTCATCTTCGAGGCCAGCCGCCGAGAGAGGCGCGCGCCGTGGCTGATCGGCGCGGGACTCTCAGCCGGCTTCGCGGTGGTGGTCTACTACGGCTCGCTCCTCGCCCTCTCCCTCCTCGCGCCCGTGCAGCTTCGCCTGCGCGGCGTTGGCGGCGCCCTCAGAGACCTCCGCTGGCTGCTCCCCGCCGCGGCGCTGGGGATCTCCCCGCTCCTCGCGCTCCACTCCATGACCGACGGCCGCGCAGGCCGTTTTGCGGACAAGTTCACCTCGGTCGACCCTCGACTCGACGCCGGCGGCCTGTGGTCCGAGACGCGCTCCTTGCTCGTGGACACGCTCCCCGGCGGGGCCTGCTACGAGTCCATCGGTCCGGTGTCGGGCATGGTCGGAGAGTGGCTCCTGCTCCTCGCCCTGGGGGCGGCCTGGCTCGGGCTGATCCGCCAGGCGGCGAGGCCGGCGCAGGGCGGCTCCTCCGGGGACCGCAGCCGCCGCGGCGCCGCGCTCCTGCTCGCCGCCTACCTCCCCCTCGTCCTCGGCGTGATCGCCGTCGGCGTCCTCAAGATCCGCAGCATGCCGCCGCCCGTCGAGATCGGAGGCGTCCGCTACCTGGTCTCCTTCTACTTCTTCGGCGTCCTGGGGATCGCCGCGGTGGGCGGCCAGCTCCTGGAGTGCTCACGCCCCGGGCGACGCAAGGCGGGCATGGGCCTCGTCGGCTGCGCCGCGGCGACGACGCTCTTCGTCCTGCCCATCGGGAGCGCCCACTTCGAACGGGCCGCGGACGGGGCCCGCTATCCGGGGACCTTCTTCCGCAACTACGGGAGTCTGATCCAGCGCGGGGCCGTCAAGGACCCCGCCACAGGCAAGCTCCGCCTGCTCCCTGAGGAGGTGCTGCGAATCGCTGACTGCTTCGACGGAGAGCGCCGAGAGGACGTGCTCCTGAGCACCGGCAACAGCCTCGCCTACGGGACCCTCGCCCAGGACGGCGGGCTCGACCTCGACGTGCTCGTGGCTGGCTACCCCGAGGAAGCCGCCGCTCACCTGCTCCGCGGCGTGGGGAGCTTCCTCCGGGAGTCCCTGCCGCGAAGCGGGCCCGCCCCGCCGCGCCTCCAGGCTGTCCTGACCAACGCCCTCCGTCACCCCGAGCATCGCGAACGGGTGGCCGAGGGCATGGGCATGTCCCTGACCTATCCCCTGCGGCGCAGCCTGCCCGACCATGTCCTCCGCACGGAGCGCGCCCTTGTGGCCGTCCCGGAGGACCTACGGCTCGCGGTGCGCAGGGGGCAGGGCGTCGACCTCGGGGTCCGAGCGCGCCTCAGCATCGCGGGGACCCACCGCCGCCTGGAGGAGGTCCTCGGAAACGTCGATGACCCCGCCGAGCGCGTGGCGCTCCGCGGGGCCATCGAGGCCTCGGCGTCAAGGTGACCTAACGCTCAGACATGGGCGCGTAGGTGCGCTCGCGCTCGCCGACGTAGATCTGCGCCGGGCGGAAGAGCTTGTTGTCCTCGTGCTGCTCCAGCCAGTGGGCGCAGTAGCCCGCGACCCGCGCCATGGCGAAGATCGGGGTGAAGACGTCGGTGTTCAGGCCGAGCTTCTCGTAGACCAGGCCGCTGAAGAAGTCGACGTTCGGGTAGATCCCACGGCCGCCGAGCTTGGCCGTGACGACCTCCTCGAGCTTGAGGGCCACGTCGTACTTGGGCGTCGAGCCGAGCTCCTCGAACAGCTTCACCGCGAGGATCTGGAGGTTCTTCGCGCGGGGGTCCTTGGTCTTGTAGACCCGGTGGCCGAAGCCCATCACCTTGGACTTGGACTCTGCCTTGGCCTCATACCAGCCCTCCACGGCGTCCACGCCGTCGATGGTCGAGAGCTGGTTCAGGACACGCTCGTTGGCGCCGCCGTGGAGCGGGCCGAAGAGGGCCCCGACCGCCCCGCTGCACGAGGTGTAGGGGTCGTTCTCGGTGGACGCCACCACACGGCACGCGAAGGTGGACGCGTTCATGGTGTGCTCGGCGTGGAGGATGAGCGCGCAGTCGAGGGTCTTCGACGCGATCTCCGCGGGCTCCTCACCGTCGAGGCACCAGAGGAAGTTCGCCGCGGTGGACAGGTCCGCCCGGGGCGCCACGTAGTCCTTGCCGGCCCGGACACGCTCGAAGAGCGCCACGAGCACCGGCGTCACCGCGATGACCCGCCGAGCCGCCTCATCCTTCGAGGCGGCGTCACGGAGGTCCACCTTCGGGCTCACCATGCCGAGGGCCGCCAGGGAGGCCTGCAGCGCCTGCATGGGGTGCCCCGTCACGGGGAACGCCTGGACCATCTTCACGAGCTCGGGCGGGGGCACGCGCAAGCGACCGAGGTCGGCCTCGAAGGCCGCGAGCTCGGCGCTGGAGGGGAGCTCACCGTACAGGAGAAGCCAGGCGACCTCCTCGAAGGTGCTGTGAGCGGAGAGGTCCTCGATGGGGTAGCCGCGGTACTCCAGAACGCCCGCCTGCCCGTCGATGAAGCTCACCGAGGACTCTGCGGCCGGAATACCTGCCAGACCGGGGACTAGCTCAGGGGATGACACTAAAGGGCTCCGTGGGTGTGGGTTCAGAGAGATGGAGGGGCGGCGAGATCAGGCCCGCTGCTTGAGGAATTCGATGAGGAGCCGGGCTCCGACGCCAGTTCCGGTGGATCCGCCGACCCAGTCCCGGTCGCGCGTGTTCCAGGCCGTCCCGGCGATGTCCAGGTGGGCCCATTCGCGGTCCGCCGAGACGAAGTGCGAGAGGAAGGCGGCCCCCTGGCTGGGTCCAGCGCCCATGGCGGGTGAGCCGATGTTCGCGAGATCGGCGGACTTGCCCTTCATGCCGTCCTTGTGGGCGTCCAGCAGCGGCAGCGGCCAGACCTCCTCACCGGTCACGCCCCCGGCGGCGAGCAGGTCATCGCGCAGGGCGTCCGTCGTCGCGAACATGCCCGTCAGCTCGTGACCGAGCCCGACAATGACCGCCCCGGTGAGGGTGGCGAGGTCGATGATGGTGTCCGGCTTCACCTTCGACTCCACGTAGGAGAGGGCGTCCGCGAGGATCAGGCGCCCCTCGGCGTCCGTGTTGAGGATCTCGACGGTGGTCCCGTTCATGCCCCGGTGCACGTCGCCGGGCTTCGTGGCGTTGCCGTCGATGAGGTTCTCCGCCGACGGCACGATGCCGTGCACCTCGAAGGACACCTCGAGCCCGCCGGCGAGGGCGTGCATCGCTCCGAGGACGGCGGCACCGCCGGACATGTCGAAGCGCATCTCGTCCATCTTGGCGGGCGGCTTGAGCGAGTAGCCCCCGGCGTCGAAGGTCAGGCCCTTACCCACGAACGCGATCCGACCGCGAGACTTGCCCTTGGGCTTGTAGGTGAGGTGGATCAGCCGGGCGGGCTCCACGGAACCCGCCGAGACGCCGAGCAGCAGCCCCATCCCCGCCTTCTTCATCGCCGCCTCGTCCATGATCTTGGCCGTCATGCGCGGGTGGCGGCGGGCGATCCCACGGGCCTCCTTGGCGAGGGCGACCGGGGTCACGATGTTGCCCGCGCCGTTCTGCAGGTCACGGGTGAAGGCGCTCGCGGCGGCGAGAATCTCGCCCTCACGCGCGCCCTTCTTGAACGCAGCGCCGGCCCCGCCGACCGTGATGCCCTTCAGGGGGCAGGCCTTGGACTTGCTCTTGGCGTCGTCGTAGGAGTAGGTCGCGAGCAGCGCTCCCTCCGCGGCGGCACGCCCCGCGGCCTGGGCCCCGAGGGCCTCGCAGGCACCAGGGCTCACCTCGATGTGCATCGATCGGCATTCGCGCTTGAGCGCGGCCTTGGCCGCCACAGCGGCCGCCCGACGGAGCGCCTCCCCGTCGACGGCGTCCAGTGCCCCGAGGCCCACCAGGAGCACCTCGCCGGTGCCGCCGCCGCTGGTGTAGGTGCTACGAGTGGCGCGCGCCTTGCCATCGAAGCCCGAGAGGAAGCCCGCGGGAACCTCGACGCCAGCCGGCAGAGAAGCATCGCAGCCCTCGGACACGAGGAGCGTGAGGAGATCGGAGCGGGTGGCCTTGCCGGAGTCCTTGATGGAGAGCTTCATGGGGAGAGCAGGTCGAGGTGGATTCGAATTGGGGTCGGAGCGCCGACGGGATCACATGCCCAGGTACTTGGGGCCGCCGCCGCCCTCGGGCACGACCCACTCGATGTTCTCGTAGGGGTCCATGATGTCGCAGGTCTTGCAGTGGACGCAGTTGGACGCGTTGATGACGACCGCCTCGGAGCCCTTGGGCCACTCGTACACGGCCGCCGGGCAGAAGTGCTTGCACGGGTTGCCGTACTCCTCGGTGCAGCGATCCACGCAGATGCTCGGATCGTTCACCAGGAGGTGGGCGGGCTGGTCCTCCTCGTGCATCGTCCCCGACAGGTAGACGTCGGTGAGCTTGTCCATGGAGTCCGAATCGTTGTAGCTCGGCGCCTCCGTGGTCGACTGGGAGTCCGGTGTCATGGTCTCGTGGTCGCTGTGCCCGGGGCGGCGCGCCACCAGGCCGCGACCCTTCGTGACCATCTGGACCCCGAAGTCCAGCATCCCGGCGAACAGGCCGCCCGAGAACGCCTGCCGGTAGTTCCGGTAGCCGTAGAGCTCGTCTCGGGCCCAGGAGGCCTCATAGGCGTCCTGGTACCCCTTCAGCCCCGCCTGGGACGTGTCCCCGGCGGCGAGCGCCTTGGCGATGCCCTCGGCGGCGAGCATCCCGGACTTGATCGCGAGGTGGATGCCCTTGAGGGTCGCCGCGTTGAGGAAGCCGCCCGTGTCCCCCACGAACACGAAGCCGTCGCCGTGGAGCCGCGGCTGCGAGAAGTAACCGCCCTCGGGCACGCACTTGGCGCCGTAGTTGATCGGCTTGCCGCCCTCGAGCAGGCGCTTGATCTTCGGGTGCTGCTTCCACTTGACGAATAGCCCGTGCGGGTCGAGGCGGGCGTCGGGGTGGTCGAGGCCGACCACGAAGCCGATGGAGATCTTGTTCTCGGCGATGCCGTAGACCCATGAGCCGCCGTAGCTCTTGGTGTCCAGCGGGTAGCCCCCGGTGTGCATGACCTTGCCATGCATCTCCTTGCCGATCTCCGGCGAGACCTCCCAGATCTCCTTGATGCCGGTGCCGTAGGTCTGCGGGTTGCGGCCGTCCATCACGTCCAGCCGGCGGAAGAGGTCCTTGGCGAGGTTGCCCCGGACCCCCTCGGCGAAGACGGTGACGTCCGCGGAGACGTCCATGCCCGGCTCGAAGGTGGCCTTCTGGGAGCCATCCTTGGCGACGCCGCTGTCCCGGGTCTGAACGCCGACCACGCGGTCCGTGTCACCGTCGAAGCGAGCCTCTGCGACCGGGAAGCCAGCGTAGATCTCCACGCCCATCTCCTCGGCCTCGTTCGACATCCACTTGGTGATCTCGTTCAGTGAGACCATGTAGTTGCCGTGGTTCTTGAGGGGCGGCGGGCAGAGCGGCCCCTTGAGCTTGAGGCTCCCGCCGCCAGGGCGGAGCATCTCCGCCCAGTCGTCCTTGACCTCGGACAACACGGGGAAGCCGCGCTCCTTCCAGTCAGGGAACAGCTCCGCGATCCCCTTGGGATCCATGACGGCCCCGGAGAGGCTGTGGTGGCCGATCTCCTCCGCCTTGTCGAGCACCAGGATGGTCCGGTCCTCGTCCCCAGCCTCCTTCAGCAGGCGCGAGAGGTGGATCGCGCAAGAGAGACCAGCGGGGCCAGCGCCGACGATGCAGACGTCGACCGGCAGTTCTTCCCGCTCCACGTCACTGACGTTCAGGGAGGTGATCCTGGGCTTCATCGGGGTACTGGATGGGGACCGCGCGCGGGCGCGCGACGGACAGGGCGGGGCACGTGGACGGGAGCCAGCCGGCCGGCTCCCATGGGCGGGATGGGGCGAAGAGTATACGCCCTCGCGCCTCAGGACCGATCCCCGATCCAGTGGTGTCCTGCGCTGTAGACCTCCTTCTTCCAGACCGGGAGGCGCTCCTTCAGCGTGTCGATGAGGTATCTGGCGGCGAGGAAGGCTGCGTCCCGGTGGGGGCTGGCCACCGCGATCACCACGCTGGGCTCCCCCACGCCGACCACGCCGGTCCGGTGGACGCACAGCATCCTGAGGGTTCGGTCCACCCCGTCGCCCCGGGCCTCGGTGGTCGACGGCCCGTGGGCGGTCAGGCAGGCATCGAAGATCCGACGCATCTCAGGCCCCGCCATGGCCTCGAAGGCCTCGTAGTCCAGCCTGGAGACCTCCTGGCCACGATTCACCTCCCGGGTCGTCCCGGTGAAGAGGACGATCGCCCCACAGCGCGGGCTCGCCACCCTGGCCTGAAGGGCCCCGGGGTCGATGGGCTCGGGGGAGAGCTCGAAGACGCCATCCTCCAGCGTGGACCCGGGGGCCCCGCCGCTCACCGGTGGCAGGATGGCCACCATGTCCGTCGGCTCCACCACCCGGTCCACAGCCGCGTACTCGTCTCCGACGACCACGGAGGCGAAGGCCAGGTCGCCCAGCGCCGGGACCTGCTCCTGCACCCTGGCCTTGAGGTCCGCGGTGCTGGTCCCCACCGGGACCCCGACCACCGTGACGGAGTCGGCACCCGCGCGCTCACGCAGGACCGCGAAGAGGCGGACCTCCAGATCGAACGCAGCCGGTGCCTCCCCCACGGAATCAGAAGGGTGTGTCGTCGTCTCCGAGGAAGGCCGCGCCCGAGTCTCCGCCCTGGGCCTGCCCGCCGCCGCCACCGTAACCGCCGCCGCCATATCCGCCCCCGGCTGCCGCCGACTGCTGCTGGGGCTGCTGCCCGCCGTAGCCTCCGTCGAAGCCGCCGTCACGGCCACCGCCGCCGCCGGACTCGCGGCCGCCGCCGACGAACTCCCAGTTGTTGGCGACCACGTAGAGCTTCGAGCGCTTCTGGCCGGACTCCTTGTCCTCCCACTGGTCGAACCGCAGCTCGCCGTCGATGAACGCGGAGGCCCCCTTCTTGTGGAACTTGTCGAAGGCCTCAGCCCGCTTGCCGAAGATCGTCACGTCGACGAACGTCGGCTCCTCGCGCCACTGGTCCGTCTGCTGGTCCTTGACCCTGCGGTTGACCGCCATCCCCACCTTGCAGATGGCCATGTTGCTGGCGGTGTAGCGGAGCTCGGGGTCACGGGTCAGGTTGCCCATGAGAATGACCTTGTTGAAGGACGCCATTTCAGCCTCTTGTAGACGGTGCTCGGCGCGGGGCGCCGACGGGTGGGGGTCGGGCGCGAGAAAGCGGTCGCGCGCGGCCCAGAGCGGGTTCGGATCGGTCCGGGCGGGGGCCCGAATGAGAAAAGAGAGTGTAGCGGAGGAGCAGCCGTGATCCGACGCCTTCACCTCCCTACCATGTGGGAAGTCGCTGAAGGCGACGCCTGCTATGACCCAGCCCTCACCCAACGCGCCCCAGCCGCAGCCTGGTGGCGGCCGCGAGCGTCGGACATTCCGCCGCGCGAGGCTCGATCTCCCGATCACCATCTCCCTCGATGACGGGGACCACGAGGCCAAGATCAGGGACGTGAGCCGCGGAGGCGTGTGCTTCTTCCTGGACCGACCGGTCCCCGAGATGACCGCCCTCCGGGTCGAGTTCGAGCTCCCCACCGAGCACGGCCGACGGAAGATCACGGGCGACGGGGCCGTCGTCCGCTGCGAGAAGATCAGCCGAACCCTCGAGCACTACGAGATCGCGGTCTTCGTCCAGAACATGGCTGCCCCTGATCGCGAGACGATCGAGCAGTACGTGGCGTCGATCCGCGACTGAGCGGCGGCCTGGGCTGGCCCCCGGGGGGCGATCAGCCCCCTCAGCGGACCAGGGCCAGCACCCGAGGCACCCCCGCGAGGTCGTCCACGATCTCCGCCGAGCGCGCGCCGCTCGCCTCCGCCAGGGCGTGCACCCGGGCGCCCTGCAGGTGACCGAGCTCCACCAGCAAGAGGCCGCCGGGCCTGAGCGTCTGCGACGCCAGCTCGATCAACCCCCTCGCCCAATGATCGGGGTCGTCGGCCGGAGCGTAGAGCGCCAGGGGCGGCTCGTGCTCACGGACCTCGGGAGCCAGGAGGTCCCGCTCCGTCGGCTCGACGTAGGGAGGGTTACTGACGATCAGGTCAAAGGGGCCGCCCGCGCGGGCGAGCTCACGGAGCCTCTCCAGGCCCTCCCCGTCGTGCAGCCTGACGTTCGCCCCGAGGGCCTCCGCGTTACGACTCGCCCAGCCCAGGGCGTCCTCCGAGAGGTCGATCGCATCCACCACGGCTCCCTCAAGCTCAAGGGCGAGGGTGACCGCCAGGCACCCCGACCCCGTCCCCACGTCGACCACGCGGAGCCCGTCCCGCGCCGCCGCCGGGATGCGCTCCCGGGCGAGATCCACGATCAGCTCCGTCTCCGGCCGGGGCACGAGGGCTCCGGGGCCCACGGCGAAGTCACGACCGAAGAACTCACGGTGACCCACGATGTAGGCCGTGGGCTCCCGGCGACCGCGTCGGACGAGCGAGTCCCGGGCCCGGTCGAGCTCGGCGCCCTGAATCGGGGCGTCGAGCCGCATGAAGAGCCCGAGCCGGTCGACCTGGAGCGCGTGGGCCACCAGCAGCTCAGCCTCCAGCCTGGCCTCCCCGAGCCCCTTCCGCTCGAGGAACCCTCGGGCCAGCGAGAGCATCTCCCTGGCGGTCCGGGGCACGGGCGGGCTCCCGCCCTGCCCGGACGATCCGGACGAACCGGTGGTGGATCGGCCGGCCTGACTCAAGGGGCGCTCCTCAGACTGGGGGGTCAGCTACTGCGGCGAGCCTCGCGCTCGGCCCGCTTGCGCTCACGGGCGGCTTCCTTCTTCAGGTCTCCCTGGACCTTGGCATCCTTCATGGTGACGTACATCGTGTAGATGGCCATGATCCCACCGGCGCCGACCGCAGCCGCGCCGAGGACGCCCACGAGGACGAGGGGGTAATCCCCCAGCATGGAGCCCGCCTCCAGAACCTTGAAGACGCCCGCCACAGCCGGACCGACGAACATCAGCGGGAAGATCGGGTTGAACTTCCCCCCGTACTCATAGGCCGTGATGTGCGCGAATGTCGCGAGGGCGAGGAGGAGCGTTCCAAACTCCAGAATCGCGTTGATGGGGTACTTGTTGTCGAGTTCGAGCTCGGTGTTCTCGGGGAGAACGAAGTCGACAAACTCCGCGCCGTTGAAGTACACGGCGGTGCTCAGGCTGATGATGATCGCCACGAGGAACACGGCCATGGCCGCCCCCACGGGTCCCATGGGATGAGCCCCGGCGAGGGCCTTGCTGATCCCGCTGGCCTTGGCCCCGTAGCGAGCCTTGGTCCCGTCCAGGAGCAACCAGCCCGCGATGAGGGTGAGCACCCACGCCCCGAACCACGACGGCCAGGGCATGTGACCGGCCGTCTCGATCGACGTCATCCACGGCAAGGCCGCGCCACACATGAGCACCACGCTGGCCTTCCGCAGCATGAGGGGCGCCTGCTCGAGTTCGCGCTTGGGGGGCTCGCCCCCGCTCTGGCTAGCACCGCTGGCGCGGGAGGGGGTCTTGGCGTCGGAGACGTCGGTCATGGGTCTGGGGATGGGGATAGCCCGGGTGTCCGAGGCCATCGCAGGGGGTCAAGGGGTCGTGGAAGGGTGCAACAGGATGCGTAGCCGGTCAGAGATTCGCCAGCCGAGTTCTGCGGTCCTTGTCCTCGAGCGCCTCCAGCATGGGTGCCAGGCGGCCCTCGATGATGCCGTCCAGGTTGAAGTTCTTCCTGTCACTGTCCTCCAGTCGGTGGTCGGTCACCCGATTCTGGGGGAAGTTGTAGGTGCGGACCCTGGCGTTGCGGTCCCCGGTGCCCACCAGGGCCCTGCGGGCGTCCGACCGCTCGGAGGCGATCCTCTCCTCCTCGGCCTCCAGCAGCCGGCTACGGAGGATGCGCATGGCGCGCGCCTTGTTCTTCGACTGGCTCCGCTCGTCCTGGCAGACCACCACGATCCCGGAGGGCTCGTGTGTGATCCGGACGGCGGACTCCACCTTGTTCACGTGCTGGCCCCCGGCGCCCCCTGCCCGCATGGTGTCGATGCGAAGGTCCGTGTCCGCGATGTCCACCTCCACGTCCTCCGCCTCGGGGAGCACGGCGACCGTGGCCGCCGAGGTGTGGATCCGCCCCTGGGTTTCCGTGGTGGGGACGCGCTGCACCCGGTGCCCGCCGGATTCGAAGCGCAGTCGGCGCCAGGCGTTCTCTCCCGAGACCCCGAAGGTCACCTCCTTGTAGCCGCCCACCTCGCTCTCGCTGGCGCCGAGGAGCTCGACCTTGAGCCGCTCCCCATCGCAGAAGCGGTTGTACATGCGGAAGAGGTCAGCGGCGAAGAGCGTCGCCTCATCACCGCCGGTCCCCGCACGGATCTCGACGATCACCTTTCGGCGCTCATCTGTGGGATCGGCAATGAGGGCGAGCTTGACCTGCTCGTCCAGTCGCTCCTCGGCCTCAGCGAGGCCGGCGAGTTCCTCGCGCGCCAGGTCCACGAGCTCATCATCTCCGCCCTCGGCGAGGATGGACTCAGCCTCCGACCTGGCAAGCCGGAGCCCGCTGAGCTCGTCGAACATCTGGTGGGCGCGCTCCAGCGCGCCGCGCTCGCGGAGCAGCCCGGCCAGCTGCTTTCCATCCGCGGCCACCTCAGGGTCGCCGAGCAGCCCGGTGATCTCCTCGTAGCGGTCGGCGCGCTGCTTGAGCTGCGCCACGAGGGCGGCGTCGAACTCCAAGATGACCCTGGAGGACCGAGGTGAACATCAGGCGGCGCGCTGGCGCCGCCCCACGCTCACTTCTGGCCCTTCTTGGCGAACTTGCGCTTGAAGCGATCCACGCGGCCCGCCGCGTCGACGAACTTCTGGTTGCCCGTGTAGAAGGGGTGGCAGACGCTGCAGATCTCGATCTTCAGCTCCTTCACGGTGGCGCGGGTTTGGAACTCGTTTCCGCAACCGCACCGGACGGAGCAGTCGACGTAATTGGGGTGGATGCTGGCTTTCATGATTCTGGGATCCGTCTCGGCGCGCCGTCGTGGCGGCGCGGCCCGGATTCGGGCCAGAAGAATAGTCTCCGGCGCCCCGCGGCGCACCCCTCAGGCCCCGGAACCCACCCCGAAACCGGGATCCATCCTGCGCAGGAGCCCCAGGGTCAGGGCGACCGGGAGGCCCACGACGTTGTCGAAGCCCCCGCCCTCTAGCCCCGTGATGAAGCGATCGGCCGTCTCCTGGATGGCATAGGCGCCGGCCTTGCCCTCCCACTCACCGCTCGCCACGTAGGCCTCGAGCTCCCGATCCGTCAGCTCGCGCATGCGAACGTGGGTCACCTCGTGCCCAAGGAGCTGCCCCCCCGTCCGCGCGTCCACCAGCGCCACCCCGGTGATCACCCGGTGACGGCTCCCCGAGAGGGCCCCCAGCATGGCCCGGGCCTCGTCCGGTCCACCGGCCTTCTCCAGGAAGCGGCGGTCCGCCGCCCGGTCCTCGCCCAGGACCACCACGGTGTCGGATCCAAGGATGATCGCGTCGCCGCAGCCGTCCCGCGCCGCGACGGCCCGGGCCTTGCGGAGCGCGAGCTCCTCCGCCACCCGACCGGCATCGAGGGCCAGATCCATGGTCTCATCCACGTCCGCAGGGACGATCCGGAAGTCGAGGCCGGCCGAGGCGAGCAGGCGATGGCGGCGCGGGGACGCCGAGGCGAGCACGAGCTCTCTCCCACGGGGGGCCAAGGAGTCGCCGGTGGGCACGGCTCAGCGTCGCCGCGTGGCTGCCTTCTTCTTGGCGGCGGGCTTCTTCGCGGCCTTCTTCTTGGCCGCGGGCTTCTTCGCCGCCTTCTTCTTGGTCGCGGCCTTCTTCTTCGCCGCAGGCTTCTTCTTGGAAGCCTTCTTCTTGGAGGCGGCGGGCTTCTTGGACGCCTTAATCTTCGAGGCGGCGGGCTTCTTCTTGGCGGCGGCCTTCTTCGCGGCAGCCTTCTTGGCCGCGGCCTTCTTGGCAGCAGCCTTCTTCGCGGCGGCCTTCTTGGCGGCGGCTTTCTTCGCGGCGGCTTTCTTGGCTGCGAGCTTCTTGGCGGCAGCCTCCTTCTTGGCGGCTTCCATCTTGCGGGCCACCTCGGCACGCTTGGCCTCCGCCTCCTTGCGCTTGGCCTCCGCGGCGGCGGCCTTGGCCCGTGCTGCCGCCAGCTTCTTCTCCTCGGCCGCGCGCTTGCGCTCGAGCTCGCGGGCGCGCTTCTTGGCCTCGGCCTCGGCGCGCTTGCGCTCCCGCTCCTCATCCTTGCGGATCCGCTCCTCCTCCCGCTTGCGGGCCGCCTCGGCCTTCGCGATGGCGGTGGAACGGTCCTTGAAGGACTTCTTGCCGTAGTCGGTCGCCTGGAGGCAGGGGACCGTCATGTAGATCGGCGCCTCCTCATCGTCCCAGAGCTCGAGGACCTCGTGGATGGCGAGCGTGAAGTCCAGCTCCTGCCCCTTGCCCACCAGGTTGTCCACGGACCCTCGGGCCTTCTTGAGCGAGGTCGTCTTCGGGATGAGCCCGAGGCGGTCGAGGAGCTTGATCAGGGGCAGGTGGACGGGCACCTGGCCGTCCGAGGCGAGAAACATCAGGTACGAGGCACCCGCGTGGCCCAGCACCGAGAGGCTCATCCCCGCCTTGCCCGCGACCTGCGGCTCCTCCCGGAGCTCCTCCAGGTCCAGGGCGTCGGTCTCCTGGAAGACGTCCTGCAGGTAGCCCTTGAGCGCCATGGCCGCCTCCCGGCGGTCGTGGAGCAGCGCCACGCCCTTCTTACGCCCGCCGTGCTTGAGGTTCTCCGAGATCTCTTGCGCCTGGCACACGCGGACCTCGTTCCAGTCCTCGTAGGCCCCCTTCAGCGCCTTGACCGACTGCTCGGCCTGCTTCTGCGTCATGTGCCGCATCAGCACGATCACGGCCCCCTGCTCCAGCAGGTTGAGGCCTTCGGTCGGCCCGCTCGGCATGGGGTGCCGGAGCTTCACTTCCTTGATCAGCGCGGCGACGAGGTCGGACTTCTTGCTCACGGCGGTGGTCGGTGGGAGGGAGCGCGGCCGCGCTCGCAGAAGGGAGACCCTGTTCAGCGGATCTCCGGGGACAGAGACGGACCGCGCCGGGGGAGGCCGGGCGGTCCGCAGTGGAGGGTAGGCAGCCCTGAACCAGGTTCAGCGCCGCTCCGAGGCGATCACTCGTCGCCCGACTCGGCGGCGGCAGCGGCGGCGGCCTCCGCCCTCTTGGCGGCGACTCGGCCGTCTCGACGGGCCGTCTTGCGCTCGCCACGGGAGGCCTTGGCGGCCGCGCGACGGGCGCCCGTCGCCGTGGCCTTCTTGCGGCCCGGACGCTTGCGAGGCTTGTGCTTGCCCGCGAGCGCGAACTCACCGGTGAAGACACCCTGGCGCTTGAAGATCGACGTGACCGTCTCGCTCGGGGTGGCCCCTTCACTGATCCAGTGCTGGGCGCGCTCCACGTTGAGGGTCACCTGGCGGTCCTTGTCACCGGCGATCGGGTCGTAGAGCCCGATGGTCTCGAGGACGCGGCCGTCCCGCGGGAATCGCGAGTCCGCGACGGAGATGCGGTAGCAGGGCCGGTTACGGCGACCCGTGCGCTTCATTCTGATGACGACGGCCATGTTCGGGACTCTGGACAGCGACTCTCGCCGCTGCGCTGGGTGGAACTCGGTTTCCGTTGAGGAGAGTGAGGTGGCCTCGCAGGCGAGGCGCGATCGGAATTCACGACCCGCGGTGAGGGCGAGGCGCGATGGAAAAAAGGACCGGGAGGAGCACTCCTAAAGGGCGGGAGATGCCGGGATCAGCGGGGGCGGGGTGCCGATCGACCAGCACGGAGCGCTCCTCCCAGGATCCAGGGGGAAGAGGACACCCGAGTGGCGGCCCCCTGTCCAGCATCCTGGCCGGCTTTTTTTGCCCGGGTCCCCCACAGGAGCCCGCTCCGGCCAGCCGGGGGTCACCGCTTCTTGCGGTTCTTACGCTTCTGCTTGGCCTTCGCCTTGTCCTTCTTGCGGTCCCGCCCCTTGGGGGCCGCCCGCGTCGAAGAGCTCCCCATGGGCCTTGGACCCGCCAGGGGATTGCCAGCGCCGAGCATCTCCGACATGTCGGGCATGCCCCCGCCGCCACCGCCGAGAAGGCTGCCGAGTCCGCCGAGCATGCCGCCGCCCTTGCCCGCCGCGGGGTCCGCCATGGCGCCGGATGGGGAGAGGCTCGCGAGGCTCTCCCGCTTGGCCTTGCCGCCCAGCATGGATCCGAGCCCCATCTTGTTGAGCTGCTTCATCATGCGCCGCATGTCCTTGAAGCGCTTCAGGAGCTCGTTGACGGCGCCGATGTCCTGCCCAGCGCCCCGTGCGACCCTGCGCCGCCGGCTCATGTCGAGGATCTCGGGCTCGAGGCGCTCCCGGCGCGTCATGGACGTGAAGAGCGCCTCCAGCCGGTTCAGCTGGCTGTCATCGATGTCGAGGTCCTTCGCCGCCTGCCCCATCCCGGGCATCATCCCGAGGACCTTCTTCATCGGCCCCATCTTCCTCACCATCCGGAACATGCCGAGCATGTCCTCGAGGGTGAAGGAGCCCATGACCATCTTCTCGTAGCTGGCCTGCGCCTCCTCCTCGTCGATGTTCTGCTGGGCCGTCTCGACGAGCCCGACCACGTCCCCCATGCCGAGGATACGCCCGGCCATCCGCTCGGCGACGAAGGGGTCGAGGTCATCGACCTTCTCCCCAGCGCCCAGGAAGAGGATGGGCGCCCCGGTGATCTCCTTGAGGCTGACGGCGGCGCCGCCTCGTGCGTCGCCGTCCATCTTGGTCAGGATGACGCCGGTGAGGGCGAGGCGGTCGTGGAAGGCCTTGGCCGACTGCACCGCGTCCTGGCCGGTCATGGCGTCCACCACCAGGACCTGGTTGTGGGGCTTCGTGGTGGCCGCGATCTCGGCCACCTCGTCCATGAGCATCTCGTCCACGTGCAGGCGACCCGCCGTGTCCAGGATCACCACGTCGCAGCCATTGGCGGCAGCCTCGGCCACGCCAGCCTCGCAGACCCTGGGCGGGGCCGCGCCCTCCAGGTGGAAGACCGGGATGTCGAGGGAGCGGCCGAGGACGCGCAGCTGCTCGACCGCGGCGGGGCGCTTCACGTCGGCAGCCACCATCATCGGGCGCTTGCCGTGCCGATCCCGGAGATGCTTGGCGAGCTTCGCGCAGGTGGTCGTCTTGCCCGCGCCCTGCAGGCCCGCCATGAGGATGACCGTGGGTCCGGACTTGGCGACCTCCAGGGTCGCGTCTTCCGGGCCCATCAGCTCCACGAGCTCCGCGTGGACCGCGTGGACGAACTGGTCCGAGGCCTCGACCCCCTTCAGGCGCCCCTCTCCCAGGGCCCGGACCTTCACGCGATCGGTGAAGTCCCGCGCCAGCTTGAAGTGAACATCAGCCTCCAGGAGCGCCTGCCGCACCGCGGTCAGGCCCTCCTCGATGTTCGTCTCGGTCAGCTCCTTCTTGCTATTGAAGAACGAGAAGGAGCTCCCGAGACGCTCGGTCAGGGTCTCGAACATGACGGGGTTCTAGCACATGCCGGGCCCAACGGGGCGCGCTGGGGCCCCGGCAACCGTCATTCTGACACGCGGCGGATCGCGGCGCCGATCGAAGCGAGCCGGTCCTCGATGCGCTCGTAGCCACGGTCGATGTGGTAGACGCGGTGGACCTCCGTGGTCCCGCGGGCCACGAGACCCGCCATCACCAGCGCCGCGGAGGCTCGGAGGTCCGAGGCCATGACCGGCGCTCCGGAGAGCTCGGGGGTGCCGCGCACCACCACCGCCGTGTTCTGACGTCGCACGTTGGCGCCAAGGCGGCCGAGCTCGGGGACGTGCATGTACCGGTCGGGGAAGATCCGCTCCGTGATGATGCTCAGCCCGTCGGCCTTGGTCATCAGGGCCATCCACTGGGCCTGGAGATCCGTGGGGAAGCCCGGATAGGCGTGGGTGGTGACGTCCGTGGAGCGCGGCGGGGTGTCGGCCACGTCGTAGGCCTGCACCTCGATCCAGTCCTCGCCGACCTCGAACGGCACGCGGGCCTCGTTCATGTGGTCGAGGAGCGCGCCGAGGTGTGCAGGCTGGCAGTCGGCGACCTTCACCTGCGCCCCCGCGAGCGCCCCAGCCAGCACGTAGGTGCCAGCCTCGATCCTGTCCGGGATCACGTCGTGGGTGGCCCCGTGGAGCTCGTCCACGCCCTCGATGGTCAGCATGGGCGACCCCTGTCCGGAGATCTTCGCCCCCATGGCCACCAGCGCGGCACAGAGGTCGATGACCTCCGGCTCGCAGGCCGCGCTCTCGATGACCGTGGTCCCCCTGGCCAGGGTGGCCGCCATGACCACGTTGGCCGTCCCCAGCACGCTCGGCCCATTGGCGGACCCGAGGAACACCCGGGCGCCGCGCAGGCCGCCGGGGGGAGCCTCCGCCACGACGAAGCCGTGCTCGATCCGGACCTTGGCCCCCAGGCCGCACAGTCCCTTGAGGTGAATGTCGATGGGCCGAACGCCGAAGTTGCAGCCCCCGGGCAGGCTCACCTCGGCCCGCCCCAGGCGCGCCAGCAGCGGCCCCAGGACGCAGACCGAGGCTCGCATCTTGCGGACCGCCTCCCAGGTCGCGCGCCCCGTGATGTCCCCCTCGGCGCAGATGTGGACGGTGCCATTCTCGTCCTGCTCGGCCTCCGCCCCCAGGTCCCGGATGATCCCCAGCATCGTCGACACGTCAGCCAGCCGAGGCGCGCGGGTCAGGGTCACAGGCTCCCGCGAGAGCAGGGAAGCGGCGAGGATCGGCAGCACGGCGTTCTTCGAGCCTGCGGTGCTAATCGTCCCCTCGAGCGTGTGGCCGCCCTCGATGATCAGTTTGTCCATGGTCCCCCTGAAGTCGCCTGGGCCGGCGGGGCCGGTGGCGTGGTACCCGGTCGAGCCCGCCTGGCGGGCCCCCGGAGGCCGATCAGAGCCTTCTGGCCCCGCGGTTGCGAGCGTCCTCGGGACGCCCTCGGCTTGTGGTGCGGTGGTGCCCAGGACCCCCTCGGACCCGGACGCTCCAGAGACTAGCCATCTGGTGGGGTCGGATCCAAGGGCCACCCGGGCGGAGTCCGCCCATCAGGGAATCCGCCTGATGCCCTCCCCCGGCGCCCCCCGGAGCCCCGCCGGACCGACCGGGCGCTGCCCACGGGTCAGGACCCGCGAGAGTTGACGTCGCGGCCCCCCCGCCCCTATCCTCTTGCGCTTGCTCGCGGCGATTCAGAGTCCCTGGACCCACCAGGAACCGTCACCGCAGCCCCGCCGGGAGCCGCCCCGGCCTCCCCTGAATCGACACCAACGCCTCGCCGCGCATTGAGCGGCGATGACATGGATCAAATGGACAACCAAGACGTGAGCCCCGAGCAGCCCGGCGCGAACGAGCCGCAGCCCGCCGAGCAGCCGACCGCCGAGCAGCCGACCGCCGAGCCGACCAGCGCGGCGCCGCAGCCCGACCAGGCGCAGCCCGAGGCGATCCACACGGCCACGGAGACCATCCCGGCGCCCATGGAGGCCTACCACTCCCCCGAGCCGGAAGAGGAGGAGGAGGTCGAGCCCGTCTCCGCCCACGCGCCCTTCAACATCCTCGACGACGAGATCCCGAGCTTCGGCGCGCTCCTCGCGGCGCGCCCGTCGGTGTTCGAGAACCCGAGGACCTTCGAGAACTTCAACCGCAAGGTCGACGGCCTGGAGTCCACCGGCGAGACCGGCCGTCGCCGCGGCCTCGGCCTGTGGATGCTCGGGCGCTACGACGAGGCCGCCGAGGCCCTCGCCGCCTTCGGCGACGATGACGTCGCCTGCTACACCCGCGGACGGGCCCTCGTCTCCGCGGGTCGGTCCGCAGAGGCCGTCGCCATCTTCCAGACCCTGAGCAGCAAGTACCCCGAGGAGTCGCGCCCCCTCGGCGACATGCTGGACGCCCAGCTCGACGCGAACCTCGCCGGCGGTGACGTGGAGGCGGCCATTGCCGCCACCGAGCAGGCGGTCTCCGACCAGTCCGAGGCCTTCCGCTCCAGCGCCGAGGGCCTCCACCTCCTCGGGCGCCTCGCCGAGCTCTCGGGCGATTACGCCCAGGCCATCGAGCACTTCGTCGCCTCGCGCGGCGCGGACCCCACCCACCGGCGGAACCTGTTCCGGCTCGCCTACCTCTCCGAGCGCGTCGGCCAGGAGCAACTGGCCCTGGACGCCTACGAGACCCTCGCCACCATGCTCCCGGTGGACCGAGCCGTGATGGTCAACCTGGGCGTGCTCTACGAGGACCTGGGGCAGGACCAGGACGCGGCCGCCTGCTACGACACCATCGTCCGCACCGACCGCACCGACCGCTTTGCGCGCCTCTACCTGAAGGACGCCAAGGCCGGGATGTCGATGTTCTACGACGAGGATCTCGAGAAGAAGGAGGACCGCCTCAACCAGATCCTCCGCATCCCGATCACCGACTTCGAGCTGTCCGTCCGGGCCCGCAACTGCCTGAACAAGATGGACATCATGACCCTGGGCGACCTGGTCAAGAAGACCGAGTCGGAGCTCCTGAGCTACAAGAACTTCGGCGAGACCTCGCTGACCGAGATCAAGGAGATCCTGGCCAGCAAGGGGCTGCGCCTCGGGATGGCCCGCGAGGAGGCCGTGGCCAGCATCGCCAAGGCGCGCACGGCCCAGGAGGGCCGCGACCTTGACCCGAACGACCCCCGCAACAAGCCGATCAGCGAGCTCAAGCTCTCGATCCGGGCGCGACGGACGGTCGAGAACATCGGGTGCCTCACCCTCGGCGACGTGACCGCGCACTCCGAAGAGGAGCTGCTCGGCATGCCGAACTTCGGGGTCACCTCGTTGCTCGAGCTGCGCAACCGGCTGGCCGAGTACGGCCTCTCCCTCAAGGGCGACGACTGATCAGGAGCTGACTGACGCGTGTACGAGTTCATCTCAGGCACCGTCTCGGACCGAACGCCGGCGAGTGTCGTGATCGACGCCGCCGGCGTTGGCTTTGAGCTGCTGGCTCCCATCGGCGCCGCCTTCCCCGAGGTCGGCCAGCAGGCCACGGTCTTCGCGCACCTCGTGGTTCGGGAGGACGCGCAGACCCTCTATGGCTTCGCGCGGCGGGAGGACCGGAACCTATTCAGGGTCCTCCTCCGGGTCCGCGGCGTCGGGCCGGGCATGGCGCTGGGGATCCTCTCCGGGCTCGGCCCCAGCGACCTCGTGGCCGCCGTCCAGCGGGAGGACCTGTCCGCCTTCACCGCCATCAAGGGCGTGGGGAAGAAGACCGCCGAGCAGCTCATGCTCGACCTGCGGGACAAGACCCCTCTCCTGGCCAGCCTGGCCGGCGGCGCCGTCGCCGCCCCGACCCCCTCGGCGGCGCAGCCTGCCGCGGCATCGGTTGAGGCCGACGCGATCTCCGCCCTGGTCTCCATCGGTTACTCGGAGAAGGAGGCCGCCAAGGCGGTGGACAAGGCCCTCAAGCAGGTAGAGGGCGCGGACCTTGAGGCCCTGGTCAAGGCCGCCATGCGCGGCTGACCGCTGAGCTCAGCGCACGAGGCCCTCCGCCCGGGCCTCGCGCAGCGCCAGCGCCCTCAAGTCGTCCGCCTCCATCAGGTGGAGTCGGTCGATCCAGCGCGCCCCGGGCCCCGGAACAGAGGCCCAGCCCCCCGCCTCGGCCTCCACTTGCAGGCGGTCGAGGAGGCGCCCGAGCAGCCGCCGATACGCGGCCCCATGGGGCGCGCCGCCGCCCCCCAGGCTGCGGTCCGCCGCGTCCAGCAGGTCCACCCAGAGCGGCCTGGGGTCTTCGAGCACCGCCATGGCGACCAGCTGCGCGCGCTCCTCGAGGGCCTCGGAAATCCGGCTCCCGGAGAAGCCATGGCGCGCGGCGAAGCCGGCCAGGGACAGCACCCGCCCCATGGACAGCGGGTACCAAGCCATCCGGTCGCACAGGTGAGCCTCCTCGTGGGTGGCCACCCCCCGGCAGAGCACCTCGAGAGATGGAACGCTCGCGAGCCCCGCGGCGGGTTCGCACATGATCGCCAGCCGCATGCGATCCGCCGCACCCAGCGCCGGGTCCTGCCCCGTGACCGGCGCCGGTGAGGGCGCCGGAACCGCGAGGGCCATGGCCACAGCGGCGCTGTCCAGGGAGCCATCCGGGAGTCGGAACGTCTCGAGCAGGACGCGCCAGTGCTCCCGCTCCCCGGCCACCACCTCGAGGTCGACGTAGTAGCCCTCGTGGAGGGCCGCGCCGGAGATCGCGCCCCCGCGGCGCGTGATCCTGCCGGGCACATCGGCGCCCTGGCACCAGACCGCGGTCCCCTTGAAGCCGCGGCCGAGGAGCTCGCCCTCGCGGGACTGCACGGCGACCCGGCGCAGCACCGTGGCGTCGGGGCCGCCCTGCCCCGCGCCTCTGCCCACGAGGGCGAATCGGCCCATGGCCTCGAAGGCCGCTGCGAGCCCCGGCACCTCCGAGCCACGCTCTCCACGGCCCAGCTCGCTGTCCTCCTGACTGAACCACGGGCCCGGGTGAACCAGGCTCCCGGCGGGCCCGTAGCCGATCACCGGCGACCCGAGTCCGCCGTCCGGGATCTCCACCCACCCGCAGCGCTCCAGGATCCTCGCCACCTCGTCGTGGAGCTCGGACGCGCTGGTGATCTTCTCCGGGCTCGAGCCCGCCGAGGCGAACGCGGCCTGGGCGTCGAGGCGCCGCCCGAGGTTGAAGAGCGCGCCCATGGCCGCCCGACCCCGAAGCGCCTCCACCTCGAGCTCGCGGGCCCCGTCCCCATCGCTCTCCGCCATTCGCCCCGACCACGCCAGGGCCTCGCTGAACCACCCGGCCGCGAGGAGCCGTTGGCCCACGTCCCTGGCGCCCTCCAGGGTCGGGCCGGTCTCCGCGAGGCCCCTCACCGCACGAACGAGGGAGGCGAGCTCCGGCTGGAGCGGCGCCCCCTGTGGACCGAGCAGGTCCGCCGGCATGTCCGCACACCAGGCCTCCAACACCGCGAGCGTCGCCGCCGGGCTCGGGCCCGCACCGAACGCCTCCACGAGCCGCGGCCGCCACCCTTGAGCTTCCTTGGGGTCCGACTCACCCCGGCGCAGGGACCCCAGGAGGCCCTGCGCTGCCTCGCGATCCTCGCCCCCACGGAGCGCGATCCCCTCGGCGAGCGCCAGCTCCACCTCTTCCCTGGAGACGAGGCCGCGCTCGACGACCGCGAGGTCCTCCACGAGGTCGAGCTGCTCGCGGAAGGTGAGCCACGGGCCGGAGAGCAACGCCATGGCCTGTCGCACCCCGGCCGCCTGCCCCCTGGGGTCCGCGGCCTTGAGGAGCAGGCGTGTGGCCAGAGCCTCCACCATCGCGCGCTCGGGACCCCGCAGGGCCAGCGCGCCGGACACCGCCAGCGTGGACCGTGCGACCTTCAACGCCTCGTCGCGGTCCTTGCGCGCCTCGAGGTAGGTCATCAGCGCCCAGGTGAACAGGGCCAGCTCGGAGGGGTCACGGGCCAGGCCGAGGGCGATGCGCCCGTCCTCCACCGCGTCGTCCAGTCGTCGATCGGCCCGCGCGTTCCAGGCGAGCCCATGCCACGCCCACGCGAGCCCGGGATCGAGGCTCGCGGCCTGGCGCAACCCGTCGCGCGCGCCCGTCTGTTCGAGCCGGGCCGCGAGGTAGGCGCCCCTCGCGTCACCGGCCTCCGCGGCGCCCAGGTGCTCCGCGTACCGATCGGGCAGCGTGAGGCTCGCCCGGTGGAGCCAGCGATCCAGGAATCGCTCGGGCGCGGCCCAGTCGGGCGCGAGCTGCGCGGCGAGCCGAGCGCTCTCGACCGCCCGGCGGAAGTCCTCCGACCCCAACTCGAAGCCCTCGTTCCGCGAGAGAGTCCACGCCTCGAGCATCGCCTCCGAGGCGGCCGGCGCCACAGGAGCGGGTCGCGGGATCGGCCTCGGCCCCTGGCAGCCAACCAGCGCCGTGAGGCTCAGCGCGCCGACGATCGCGAGCGCTCGAGTCCGCACCCCGGGACGGGGGCCCGAATCATGGCCAGTCTGACCGCCCCCTCGAAGGGCCGCTGGACGGGCCCATGGACGGGCCCCATCGCCTTCCTGCGCAGCGACCACGCCTCAGCCGTGGAAGGCCTCGAGGACCGCGTCGCTTCCCGACTCACGGTGCAGCCGCTCCTCCAAGGGAGCCTCCACCAACCAGCCAGCCAGGGATTCACCTTCCCCGCCGCGGACGCTCCCGGTGTACACGCGGAGCTGATCCACGAACCCCGCCTCGAGGGCGTTCCCGAGCAGGGTCGGCCCGCTCTCGAGCATCACACGCCGGAACCCCTGATCCCAGAGCCATGCCCAGGCCGACCGCAGGTCCAGGGACTGCCGCTTGGCTCCCCGCACCGAGTGAATCCTGGCGCCCGCGGCCTCGAGGGCGCGTCGGCGGATGGGGTCCGCCCCTGGGAGCGTGACCACGTGGACGGCGCCGCCACGCTCGCCGCCCTCCGGCGCTGCGAAGATCCGCGCCTCCGGTGGCGTCCTCAGCCAGGAGTCGAGGATGACCCGCGCAGGCGCCACGGTCGCGCCGGGCTTCCCCGCCACGTCGCCGAGGGGGAGCGTCTGCAGCCCGTCCACCGCCATGGGCGACGGCGAGCGCCGCAGGGTGAGCCGCGGGTCGTCCGCGAGGATCGTCCCGACCCCGGTGACGATGGCGTCCACACGCCCCCGGAGGAGCTGCACCTCCTCGAGGGAGGCGCCGCATGAGATCCAGCGGCCGTCCCCCACGTCCTTCGGAGGCGAGAGCTGCCCGGTGAGCGTCTGGGCCCACTTCGCCACCGTCCACGGCCGCGGTCGGCGAATCCGGTCCCGATCGCTCCAGCGCAAAAAGTGGGGCGCCACCCGCTCGAGCGGGGCGGGCACCGGGTCCACCATGACCTCGACGCCGGCGGCCCGGAGTTGCTCCAACCCCTCCCCTCGGTGCCTCGGGTCCGGGTCGGTCGCGCCGACCACGACGTAGGGGATCCCCGCGTCGAGGATGGCCTGGACGCAGGGCCCGGTCTTGCCCGTCGAGCTGCACGGCTCGAGGGTGACCACGAGGGTGTCCCAGCGCTCCCTGGGCACCCCGCTCCCATCCGCCTGGGCGATGGCCTCGACCTCCGCGTGGGGGCCGCCCCAGACCCGGTGGAAGCCTCGCCCGATCACCTGCCCCCCGGACAGGACCGCCGCGCCGACGCAGGGGTTGGGGGCGACCTCGAACCGGAATCGCCGGGCCTCCTCCCCGAGCCCCTCGAGGAGCTCGCGGGCCTGGGCCGAGTCGATGGAAGGGGTCACTCCGTTCATGGCGTCGAGCGCGTCGCTCGCTCTTGATCGTAGACCACCGAACGCGACATCCGAGGGGATCTCCCCCGATCCGTCGCGCCCGATGGAAGCGCACCTCGCGTGTTTCCGGGATCGCGCTGCCCATGGGGCCGGCTGGTCGGCAGAATTCTTGCCCTCGAAACCTCCCCTGGGGCCACGAGACCGGCCACGCGCTGCTCCCCCCAGGGTGTCCCCAATTGACGCGCTCGACCCCAGCCCCACATCGATCCATGTCCAAGAAGCCCATCCACGTCGCCGTCACCGGGGCGGCCGGTCAGATTGGTTACGCCCTGCTCCCCCGCATCGCCAGCGGCCAGATGTTCGGGCCCGACCAGCCGGTCGTGCTCCGCATGATCGAGATCCCCCACGAGAAGGCCATGTCGGCGCTCTCCGGCGTCGCCATGGAGCTCGAGGACTGCGCCTTCCCGCTGCTGCAGGACATGGTGCTCACGAGCGACCTGGACGAGGGCTTCAAGGACGCCAACTGGGCCCTCCTCGTCGGGGCCAAGCCCCGGGGCGCGGGCATGGAGCGCGGCGATCTCATCAAGGAGAACGGCCCGATCTTCGTCGGGCAGGGCAAGGCCATCAACGACCACGCGTCGGACGATGTCCGCGTGGCGGTCGTCGGCAACCCTTGCAACACCAACGCGCTGATCGCCATGCACGCCGCGGCCGACGTCCCGAACGAGCGCTTCACCGCCATGACGCGCCTGGATCAGAACCGCGCCCAGAACCAGCTCGCGCGGAAGGCCGGCGTCGCCATCGACCAGGTGGAGAACATGCTCATCTGGGGCAACCACTCCGCCACCCAGGTCCCCGACTTCCGGAACACGACCATCGGAGGCAAGGCGGCCCACGAGGTGATCACCGACCACGAGTGGCTCAAGGGCGACTTCTTCACCACCGTTCAGAAGCGCGGCGCGGCGATCATCGCCGCTCGCGGCCTCTCCAGCGCCGCCTCCGCAGCCAACGGCCTCATCGACCACGTCCGCGACCTCGTGGAGGCCACCCCCGAGGGGCACTGGAACTCCGTGTGCGTTCCCTCCGACGGGAGCTATGGCGTCGCCGAGGGGCTGATCTCCTCCTTCCCCGTCCGCAGCGACGGCCAGGGCGGCTACGAGATCGTCCAGGGCCTCGACCTGGACGCCTTCCTCACCGAGAAGCTCGCCGCCAGCGTGGCCGAGCTCCAGGGCGAGCGCGAGACGGTCGCGGATCTCCTGGGCTGAGCTATTCAGCGGCGGTGCCCGGCACGCCGGCTACCCCTCCCGCCCTTGACCACCACATGACCCCCCAGTCGCAGACTGCCGAGGGCCCCGCGAGCCTCAACCCCCGCTCCGCCGGCTGCATCCTGACGGCGGTGGCCATCCTCGGCGCCGTCGTCGCGGCGTGGCTGGGGATGAGGCTGCTGAAGGCCTCCTCCGGCGACATGGCCCTCGCGGCGGCCAGGAACGGCGTCGCGACCTCCGGCCTCGAGGCGGAGACACGCCAACGCATCGAGGAGCAGCTCCTCCGGGTCGAGGCGGCTCACCATGGCGGAGAGCTCACGCCGGCTCAGGTCATCTCTTCGGTCAACGGGCTCCTGCAGACTCCGTGCCTGGCCTCCCTCCGCCTGCTGCAGATCCTGGAGCGCGACCTCCCCGCCTCGACCCTGCCCGAGGACCAGCAGGGCGAGGTGGCTGATGCCCTCACGGGTCTCTGGCGGCAACTGCTCCGGGAAGAGGTCACGGTGGGACAGGTGAGCGAGGCCCTCGGGCTCTCCCCTGAGGCCGACGGGGCGGCCGCGCCGCTCCTCCGCGACCAGGAGTTGCTCGCCATCAGGGCCCGTGCCATGGAGATCCGAGCCGCCAACCCTGAGGGGAGCACCGAGGGTTCCCCGCCGCTGCCAGACCCCCTGGACGACTTCCGCCTCCACGTGGACGCCGTCCTCGGCGAGGCCCCCTGAGTCAGGACAGGGCGCTTCGGGATGGATAGACCTGGAGCTATCCTCTGAACCCATGCAAGCTCCGCTCTCCATCCTGGCCTTCGGCGTCGGCCTCGTCGCCGTCAACCAGGCCATGGTGACCCTGGCGCCGCTGCCGGCCGCCGCCGGGCTGCGCTCCAAGGTGGAGTTCGCCCTGGAGCACGTGGGGGACTACGACGTCCTCTTCATCGGCTCCAGCGCCACCATGTACGGCCTCCGACCCGGGGTGTTCTCCGAGGAGCTCGAGCGACTCGGCCACCCCGGGGTGCGCGCCTTCAACCTGGGAGTGGGCGGCATGGGGAGCTTCGAGGCGGCCAACGTGCTCCGCAAGGTGCTCGATGAGGAGCCCGCGCGGCTCGCCTGGGTGCTCTATGAGGAGCCCCTCTTCGACCCTCGCTTGTGGTACCCGAACGCCTACAACCCTCGCTACGTCCACTGGCACGACAGTTCAACGACGATCGCTGCACTCGCGGCCCTTCGATTCTCTGCAGAGCCGCCCGATTACAAGCGCACGGACTACGACGCTCACTGGCTGGGCTGGATCAACTGGCGACTGCCACTCGCCATGGAGCACATCGGCCTGTGGGCCTGGCGCCAGAGCGCCTTTGGCCGAGGGCCGGAGATCATCGACGAGCTCCTCGATTGGGCCCCGGAGCCGTTGCCCACGACGGAGGACCTGGCCCGTCACGACGGGTGGGTGGACATCGGAGTTGATGCACAGCCCGGCGTCCGCCGCGCCCACGAGGACTTCCTGGAGAAGCGCGGCGAGTGGGCCGACCGACTGGCCGGCATCGCCGCTGCCGAGGCCGAAGCGGGCCCTCTCGCCGACGGATATGACCTGGCCGCGCTGGAGTCCCTGCTCGAGGAGGTCCGCGCCGCTGGCGCCCAGCCGCTCCTCTACGTGGCCCCCCGCGGCCTCCCCAGCCCGCAGATGGCCGCCCTCGATGCCCAGGGGTCGGCGGGCGAGGTGCTGCGCTTCCACCTGCCAGGTCGCTACCCCGAGCTGAACCCGATCGAACTCCGCTGGGACTTCAGCCACCTCAACGCCGAGGGGGCCGAGGTCTGGTCACGGCTCTTCGCGCGGGAGTTCGCGCGCCTCCTCGACGCCCAGGGAGCCTCCGCGCACAAGCGCTGACCCACCGTGCTCTTCGTCGAATTCCGCTTCCTGGCCTTCTTCGGGCTCGTCCTCGCCGTGAGCTGGGCCCTGCGCCGCAACGGCGCGCGGAAGGCCTTCCTGCTCCTCGCGAGCTACGGGTTCTACGCCGCCTGGGATTGGCGCTTCCTCGGGCTCATCCTCCTCTCCACCCTCGTGGACGGCCTCGCCGGGCAGCAGATCCACGCGGCGGGTGACAGGCAATCTCGACGGCGTGCGTGGCTGATCCTGAGCCTCGTGGTGAACCTGGGGATCCTCGTCACCTTCAAGTACTACGACTTCTTCGCGGGGTCCCTCAACGATCTCCTGACCTGGCTGGGGGTCGGCTCCAGCCTGCCCGTGCTGAACCTCGTGCTCCCGGTGGGGATCAGCTTCTACACGTTCCAGACGCTCTCGTACTCCCTCGACATCTATCGGCGACAGCTCGCGCCTGCGAGGAGCCCCCTGGACCTGGCGCTGTTCGTCGCCTTCTTCCCCCAGCTGGTGGCCGGCCCCATCGTGCTCGCCAAGGAGTTCCTCCCCCAGCTCGCCGCGCGACCGCGCTGGGGCTCGGTGGATGTGCGCGCCGCCCTGGTGCTCTTCTTCGTGGGCTTCGTGAAGAAGTCCTGCCTCTCCGACGCCCTGAGCCCCTACGTGGACGCGGTCCACCAGGCGCCGGACGCGGTGGGCGCCGCCGGCGCCTGGCTCAGCGCCGCGGCCTTCGCGGCCCAGATCTACTGCGACTTCTCTGGCTACACGGACATGGCCATCGCCTGCGCCGCCCTGCTCGGATACACGCTCCCCACCAACTTCAGGGCGCCCTACCTCACCCGCAGCGTGGGGAGCTTCTGGACCCACTGGCACATCACGCTCGGCCGCTGGTTCCGGGAGTACCTCTACTTCCCGCTCGGCGGGAACCGACGCGGGCCCGGGCGCAGCGCCATCAACCTCTTCATCGTGTTCCTCGTCTCCGGCCTATGGCACGGAGCGGCGTGGACGTTCGTGCTCTGGGGCTGCATCCACGGGGCGTTCGTGGCCCTGGAGCGGACGCGCCTCGGCGGTGCCCTGGCGCGCCTGCCGATGATCCCCGCCCTGCTCTACGTCAATCTGGTCTGGATGGTCAGCATGGTCATCTTCCGCTCCCCATCCCTGGAGGGCGCGTCGTCGCTTCTGCGGGCCATGTTCTCCACCGCGCTGCCGCCCTCGACCGGCGCCGTCCCCATCCCCCCGTGGATCGCGCCCGTGCTGGTGGGGGCCTTCGCGGTCCACGTGGTCTGGCAGCGAACGGAGCTCTCCCGACGATGGGCGGCGCTCCCCGGGCCCCTCTTCGGCCTGACGCTCGGCGCGGCGGTGGGTATGGCGCTGCCGTGGATCACCGCGGACCCCGCCCCCTACATCTACTTCGCCTTCTGATCCCGGCGGCGGGCGCCCCGACTCAAACGAGCCTCGCCGACATTCCGTAGGACGTGGTCTCGTCCACGGTGGCGCGCACGTGGGTGCCGACGAGGCCGCTCGCCCCCTTGAAGGAGACCGGCATCCCCCAGGGCGTCTTCCCCAGGAGCATCCGCTCGTCCCGCTCCGACGCGGACTCGACGAAGACGGGCACGGACTGCCCCACGTAGCGCTGCAGGCGCAGGCGTTGGGTCCGCTCCGCGACGCGCAAGAGCCGCTGGTTGCGCTCCTTCTTGACCGCCTCAGCCACATCATCCACGAGGCGCTCGTCCGCGCGGGTGGTCGGCCGCGGGTCGTACTTGAAGACGTAGTTCACTAGGAACCCCTGCTCCTCGAGGAAGCGCTCGGAGCCCTCGAAGTCCTCGTCGGTCTCGCCGCAGAAGCCGACGATCCAGTCGCTGCCGAGCTCGATGTCCGGGACGATCTCACGGAGGAGGTCCGCGCGCCGCCGGTAGAGGTCCAGGGTGTAGCCGCGCTTCATGCGCTTGAGCACCTCGTCCGAGCCGGCCTGGGCGGGGAGCGGCAGGAAGCGCTCCACCTTGTCGTAGTCGCGGATCGCCTCGGCGAAGGGCCGCGTCACGTAGCTGGGATGCAGGGTGATGAGCCGGATGCGCTCGAGGCCCTCCACGCCCTGGAGGCGTTCCAGGAGGTCGGCGAGGCTCGGCCGGCCCTGCCGCCCTCGCATCGCGGGAGCGCCCGCCTCGGGGCGGGCCATGTCCTCGCCGTAGCTGTTGATCGTCTGCCCGAGGAGCGTCAGCACCTGGACGCCCTGGCTCGCGTACCACTCCGCCTCACGGACCAGCTCGTCGATCGGGCGGGAGCGAACCCGCCCACGGGTCGTGGGGACGATGCAGTAGGTGCAGTTCAGGTCGCAGCCCCGCATCACCGCCAGGTACGCGTGCCGGCCGCCGGCGTACTCCTCACCGGCGCGGTCCACCACCACGTCCTCGGACATGTCCGTGGCCAGCAGCTGGCGCTCGCGCCGGGCGAAGCGGTCGGGCGCCTGGCGTCGCTCCTGGAGCTCCTGGACCATCTTGGGGAGCAGGTGGAACTGGCGTGTGCCCGCGACGAGGTCCACGTGGCCCGCGCGCTTGAAGACCTCCTCCTCGACCCGCTGCGCCATGCAGCCCATGACGCCGACCACGAGGTCCGGGCGCTGCTCCTTGGCCCGCTTCAGCTCTCCCACCCAGGACCACGTCCGCTCCTCGGCGTGGTCCCGCACGGAGCAGGTGTTGAAGAGCACCACGTCCGCCTCCTCCATGGCGCCGGTGGTCTGGTAGCCCTCCTTCAGGAAGCGCCCCTCCACCAGCTCCGAGTCGTACTTGTTCATCTGACACCCGAAGGTGACGACGTGGAGCTTGGGGGCGTCCGGGTCGGCCCCCTCGGGGCCGTCGTCGGCGCTGGGCCGGGACTGGTGGCGGGTGATGGACATGGGCGCGGCGCATGATGCCAGCAACGGCCTCCGAGCGCATGGTCCCAGCCCCCATCCAGCCCCACGGATCAGTGACCTGAATCGAAGACAGCTGTCCCTCCGCGTGGACCCTCCCCCCTCGGGCGTGCCCACCGAGCCCGTTCCCGGCGCCCCGGCGGGCGCCCCTGGCCCCCTGGCACGCCCCTTGCCCAAGGAGTCGTACCGCGGGCCCCTCCCCGCGGCGACCCAACCCTGGAGGTGACCCCATGCAAGCGACCCAGTCCCCGTTCCGCCTGATTCTCGTCGGCCTCGTGGCCGCCCTCGCACCCGCCTGCGATCAGGTCCACGTCGGCCCCTATCTCCCGAGCCCCGACTCCTTCGTCGAGCTGGAGCCGAACGATACGCCCAGCATGGCGGACTTCGTCGCGATCACCGACTCGACGACCTTCCTCACCGTCGAGGGCCATGTCCAGGCCATCGGGTTCGACGTCGTGGATCACCTCGAGTTCGAGGCCTGTGAGCCCATGGAGCTGCGCTTCTACCTCGAGGCCCACGCCCCCTTCGGCGACGTGGACGTCTCGATCTACGACCCCATCGATCAGGTCATCCTCGGCACCTACGCCTCCGGCGGCCCGTCCGAGATCGGCACCCTCCTCATCCACGAGCCCGGGCGTCCGTTCCAGTTCGTCATCGACGCGTTCGTGGAGGACACCCCCTGGTGCCTGCAGCTCGAGGGCTTCCCGGCCCCCCTGGGACTCCAGGCCCCGGACCGCCCATCAGACCTCCAGGGGGAGCGCACCCGCGGCGCCGCTGAGGCCGCGCCGCGGCCCGCGATCGAGACGGACGCGCCCTCCCAGGCCGAGGCGTAGACCCCGAAGCCAGGCCCGATTCGAGTCAGGGCCCACGGGACGCGCCCCGCATCACCGCCCCTGGCGGCGGATACGGGGCGCGCCTGTCCTGATCCGGCGCACCTCGCCATTCGGCCGCCGCAGCCCCCCAGGGGAGCGGGGTACTTTTTGGGGTGAAGACCGCACACCTCACGAGACACCTCGCCTTTCCCGCCGCCGGCGTCGCCGGAGTCCTGCTCCTCTCCTGCATGGCGGCGCCGCCCTCCTCGGTCCTCGCCTTCGACGGCGGCCGCGTCCTCGCGGCGGACCCCACGGAGGCCGAGCGCGTCGAGGGCCTGCTCGCCAGGCTCCAGCCGGAGCTGCTCGGGCTGCTCCCGGACACCTCCTTCGAGGACCTCGACGTCTGGGTTCAGGACACCCCCAGCCTCTACATGAACGCGACCGAGGCCAGCACCGACGCGGAGGGGCTCTGGTCCCCGACCCACCAGCGGATCATGCTGTCTCGCCACGCGGACCACATCGAGCGCACCCTGGCCCACGAGCTCACCCACGCCGCCCTGGGCGAGAGCTGGGGCCTGCTCCCCGGATCCATGGAAGAGGGCCTCGCCGATCACGTCTCCGGCTCCCTCTGCGAGAGCGGCGCGTCGCGCCTCCGCGCGGGCCGGCTCTCGAGCGCCTGCCTGGCCACCGGCGGGGTCTCGCTCCAGGTCGACGTGCTGCCCCGCGCCCTGTCATGCCCCGCCGGCGCGCCCCGCGCCGGCTGGTCCGCATGCATCCGGCTCAAGGGTGAGGCCGACGGCACCGACCCCATGGACGTCTTCCGCCTCGCCGCGGGCCTCTCCTCCACGAAGCTCGAGAGCGGCGCGAAGCGGGGCTTCTACGGCCTCGCGTACCTCGCCGTGGCTCGAATCGTCGACCGAGGCGGATACGAGGGGCTCCAGGAGCTCTGCCTCCGCGCGAAGCAGCAGGGGCTCTCCCGGGTCCCCTCGAGCTGGATCCTCGACGCCGCGGGCCTGGACGCCGCCGCCGCCAGCTGGCGCAGCGCCGCCGCCGCCTCCATGGGCGAGGCCGAGCTGATCGAGCTCGTCCGCATGTACCCCGACTTCGTCTCCGACGCCGTGCACGGCTACCTGACCTCCACCGGCGCGCGCATCGACGACCCGGCCCAGCTCGAGGTCGAGATCAGCCTGCGTGAGGGCAGCGCCACGGTCCTGCTCAGCCAGATCCCCGACCTCGAGGCGACCATCGCCATGGACCTCAAGCGGCCGCAGCCCGACGGGGTCCAGGTGGCGTCAGCCCATCGCTGATTCGTAGCGACGCAGCCCTCGGCGGAAGATGCGCAGCACGACCGCGGCGAAGCCAAGCAGCAGGAACGGGTAGGCGAGGGCGAAGCCTGCGTCGAGCCGGCCGAGCACCAGCGAGGCGGGGTACCACGCCATCCCGGCCACGGGCAGCACGAACTTGAGCAGCCGCCCGATGGCCGAGGGGTAGACCTCCAGGGGACGCTCACCGAAGTTCGAGAGCAGCATCGAAACGAGGTGCCCCACGTCCGAGTTCAGCAGCCAGAACTCCACCACGTTGTAGGACAGCATCAGGAAGACCTGGGACCACGCGATGACCGCGACGGCGCAGGGGAGGGCCCACAGGAGCGTCAGCCCATCGGTCTGACCGGGCACCACGCCGACGAGGGCGAAGGCCAGCCACGCCATCCCGAACAGGAGGTTCGTCAGTCCCTCGGGGCTGAAGCGCTGGAAGAAGTACAGGAAGGCCGTCGAGCCGGGGCGCACCCGGATGGAGTCGAGGTTGCCGTTCTTGAGGTCCTGTCCGAAGTGCCACTGCTGGCCGAGGAAGGTCATGAAGAGGCCATCCGCGACGAAGACCATCCCGAGGTACACGCGCATCTCCTCGTGGCTCCAGCCCCCCAGATTGAGGCGCCCCTCGCCGCCGAGTCCGTACAGGATGTCGAAGGTCAGGATGAACGAGACGTAGAAGCAAAGGTCCATCAGGACCTGGTTCACGAACTCGACCCGGAACTGGCTCTTGCGGACGAAGCCGATCCTCACGTACTGCCGCTCGACGCCGAGGCCCCAGCGGAGCCTGGCGAGGAGCCCTGTCCCTGATCGTTGAGGCGCCGACCCGCTCACATTCCCGCTCCCACGTAGCGCGCCAGCCCGCGCCGCCAGACCCAACGACGAAGCAGATCGAGCGCGAGGAGCTGCGCCCCGACGAGCACCGCGCCGTGGAGAAAGTCCGCGGTCCCGAGCCGGCCCATGAGCAGCTCGATGGGCGCCGTGATCATCCAGTACGGAAAGCCGTAGGAGAGCAGGCCGTACATGCCTTCGGGCATCTGGGAGACCGGGACGAGGGCGCCCCCGGTGAACCCGATGACGAACCACGCCATCACGAGCAGGCTCCAGATGACGTCCAACCAGAACGCCATGGCGTTCAGGATGAAGAACACCAGGAAGCAGCAGTAGCTGCCCATGAGCACCAGCGTGACCGCCTGGAGGGTCGCCCCGGCGCTCACGGGGACGAGCCAGTAGTCCGGCGCCAGCGCGAACCCGATGCACCACGCCAGCGTCGCGACGGCCAGCTGCATGAGGGTGAACTGCAGAAAGCGCCCCTGGAGCAGAACGAAGAAGCGGAAGGGCATGACGAGGTACTTCGTCACACGCCCCTCGAAGATCTCCGGCGCCAGGTCCAACGCGCGGTTGTGGAACACGAGCTTGCGAACCACCACCAGCCCCGCGACGTACTGGATGATCTCGCCATAGGTCCACCCCCCCAGGACCACCTCGTCGCCCCCGTCGGCCCCGCTCGCCATCGACGCCGCGCTGCCGTAGAGCGCGGTATAGACGAAGAGCATGACCAGGGGCTCGACCGTGCCGTTGAGCACCTCCCGCACCACGAAGCCCGCGCGGAACTGGATCCGCTTGCGGAATTCGTAGGCCACCATGCGCAGCAACAGGAGCGGCCCGCGCGCCGCGGCGGCGCTCACACCGCCCCCCCGGCCGGCCCGTCGACCCCCCTTCGGTAGATCTCACGGATCAGGTGCTCCAGGGGCTGCCGCTCCACGGAGAGGTCCTTCACGTCGAGCAGGGTGAAGAGCCTCGGCACCAGCGCCGCGAGCCGGTCCGCGGAGACGAGCACCGTCAGCGATCCCGCGCTGCGGCCGGAGACCTCCGCGCCGAACCCCGACAGCTCCGCGGCCAGGGCCACCTCGTCGATGCGCGCGCCGGGGTGCACGTGCACCTCCACCGCCCGCTTCCCGGTCACCCGGCGCGAGAGGTCCGTGAGGCCTCCGTCGAAGGCGACCTTGCCCTGATCGAGCACGACGATCCGTCGACACGTCTCCTCGATGTCCTCGAGGTCGTGGCTGGTGAGCACGAAGGTCGCGGCCCGCTCCTCGGAGAGCCCGATCAGGAACCGGCGGATCGTCTCCCTGGAGATGAGGTCGAGGCCGATGGTGGGCTCGTCGAGGAACACCACCTCCGGCGAGTGCAGGAAGGCACCGATGATCTCCATCTTCATCCGCTGTCCGAGGGACAGCTGGCGGAGCTGGATCTTGAGCCTGTCCTCCACCTCGAGCATCGATGCGAATCGATTCAGGCGCTCGCCAAAGTCAGCGTCACTGACCCCGTAGATCTCCTTCAGGAGGCGGAACGAGTCGATCGGGGGCAGGTCCCACCACAGCTGGCTCTTCTGGCCCATCACGAGGGCCAGCCGTCGCTTCTCCGCGTCCCTGAGATCGAAGGAGTCCCTGCCGAGCAGCCGCGCCTCCCCCGAGGACGCCGGCACGATGCCCGCGAGGATCTTGACCAGCGTGGTCTTGCCCGCGCCGTTCGCGCCGATCAACCCGACGCTCTCGCCGCGCTCCACCCGCAGGTCCACCCCGTCCAGCGCCGCGATATCCACGTGGTCACGGGCCACGAAGTTCTTGATCAGCCCGCGCAGCCCGGGCGCCCTCTCGAACGTGCGGAAGACCTTGCGGACCGCGCGCGCCTCGAGGACCGGCCCGTCGCCCGCGGGTCGCGGGTCGACCCCCGCCCGCGTGCTCATTCCGTCAGCGCCCAGTCTGCGTGACAGTTGGGCGTCTCGAACACCCGCAGGCCAACCAGCCTCACCCCCCGGCCGGCGGTCTCCGGGAGCCGGTCGAACTCCTCCTGGAAGCGGCCGGCCAGCCAGCCGCACAGGTTCTCGACGGTGGTTGGAAAGCCCACCTCGCAGCGCTTGTCCCCCTGGGCCACGAGGAACTCCAGCAGCGCCTCGTCCCCCCGATCGACCACGCAGGCATGGTCCAGGTGGCCGTCCACGAACCCCTTCATTGCCTTGAAGGCGTCCCCGAAGTCGAGAACCATGCCGAGCTCGTCGGTGGTCTCTGCGCTCAGGGTCGCGATGGCCACGTAGCGGTGTCCGTGCAGATTCTTGCACTTCGTGGTGCAGCGCGGGCCGAGCCGGTGCGCCATGTCCCACTCGATTCGCCTGGAGATCGTGACCGTGCCGTTCATGGGGAGGAGCTTATAGCCTCACGCCGCGCAGGTAGGGCCCGCTCCCGGTATGATCCGCGAGCCATGCTCCACGCCTCTCCCCTGGACACCTCGCCCCCCTCCCCTGGGGCGGCCGCAGGTCCCGCTCCGGACATCGTCAAGATCCGCAATCTCCGGGCCTGGTCGCTCATCGGGGTCCACCCCCACGAGCGGGTCCAGCGGCAGGAGATCCGGATCGACGTCTGGCTGGAGACCTGCCACCGGGCAGCCGCCGCCTCCGACGACATCGCGGATGCCCTGGACTACTCGGCCGTGGCCCGGGCCTTCCGCGAGCACGCCGGTCGGTCCACCCACCAGCTCATTGAGACCCTGGGCGAGGAGCTCGCGGCCATCGCCCTCGAACAGTTCGGTGCCCGCGCCGTGCGCCTCTCCGTGGAGAAGCCGGGGGCCGTCCCCGGCACCGATGCCGTGGGGATCGAGATCGAGCGACGGCGCGCCGAACACCACACCGGCAAGGGCAGATGAGCGAGTCGAGCCGGAGGCGATTTCCTCGCGGGCGCGACACCAGCCCCGACGCCTGCCTCGTGGTGATCGGGCTCGGGTCCAACACGGACGGACCCGACAAGATCAACGAGGCCATCGAAGAGATCTCCTTCCGCTACGACCTGCTCGCGCGTTCCACGCGCTACGTCAGCCCGCCAGCCACCGAAGGTGAGGGGGACGAGCCCTCCAGCGAGACCGGGGCGGAGCCCGGGCCCTACTCCAACGCCGCCGTCCTCGTGCGGACCTCCGAGCCCCATGACGCCATCAAGGCCGCGCTCGGAGAGATCGAGCTGCGGCTCGGTCGGGACCGCTCGACGCCGGCGTCGGTCGCCATCGATCTCGACATCCTCTTGATCCAGGATCAGATCGTGCGGGAGGGTTCTCGCATCGTGGTGCCCCACCCCGACCTCGAGACCCGGCGCTACGCGGCGATCCCCAGCGCCGAGGTCGCCCCCTTCCTCAAGCACTCCATCACCGAGATGAGGCTCTCCGACCTCGCAGCGTCCCTGGCCTGAGCCCGCGCCCGGGGGAATCTGCCCTCAGAGCATCCAGCCGCCCGCCACCTCGAGGTTCTGGCCGATCATGTGGCCCGACTCCTCCGAGATGAGCCAGCGCGCGGTCCCCGCCACCTCGGCCATCTTCGCGGGGCGCCCCTGGGGAATCTTCGCCTGCAGCTCCAGGGAGAGCGTGTCTGGCGCCGCGCCGTCGTGGGGCACGAAGCCGGGCGAGATCATGTTGGCGCGGACCCCGTGGGGCGCCTCCTGCAGCGCCAGCCCCCGCATGAAGACGAGCAGCGCCGCCTTGGCGCTGATGTAGGCCGTGGTCACGGTCCGGGCGCGCCAGCGCTCCAGCCCGGAGCAGCCGAAGAACACGTAGGCCCCGGCGCTCGCCCGGATGTGCTCCCGGGCGGCGTCGGCCACGTGCACGGCCGTCATGAGGTTCCCCTGGAACATGGACTCGAACATGGCCGGGGTGGTCTCCGTGAGCGGCGCGGTGAGGTAGGGCCCCACCGAGTGCACCACCGCATCGAGTCGACCCTCTGCGTCCACGACCTCCCGGACGATCCGTCCCGCGTCCTCCGGCGACGTCAGGTCCCCGACCCGGACACTGCCCGCACCCAGCGCCTCCTCCAGCTCGGCCTGCTTACCCTCCTGGCGCAGGGTCACGTGGACGCGCCACCCCTCCGCGCGCAGCAGGCGAGCCACGCCGAACCCGATGCCCTGGCTCCCGCCGGTGATGAGGGCGACCTTTTGTCGCGACGCTGTCTCCGATTCGCTCATGATCCGTGGATTCGTCCCGGGCGCGCCGACGAAGCGGGGCGCGGTTGCTGAAGGGGGCGGTCCGTGACCTAGGATGTCGCCAGCGGCCCGCGAGAGGCGGCGACATCCTAATGACCGACCAACCGATCACAGACTTCCACGCGCACTTCTTCGCGCGCCCCTTCTTCGACGCGCTCGCCCAGCAGAGCCCCCTCCCCGGCACCCCCGAGGAGAAGCTCTCCGCGGCCGCCGCGAAGGCCGGCCTCGAGCTCCCCGAGGGACCCGTGGCGGCCCATCGGGACCGATGGCTGGCGGAGATGGGCCGGCACGGGGTCCAGCGCCTGGCCGCCTTCGCGAGCGCGCCCGAGGAGATCCCGGCGGTCGCCGAGGCCGCCGCGGGCTCGGACGGACGGCTCGTGCCGATCGCGGTGTGTAACCCGGTGGCCCCCGGCGCTGCGGACCGGCTGCGCCCGCTGCTGGAGCAGAAGGGATTCCGCGGCGTGCTCCTGTTCCCGGCGATGCACCACTACCACGTGGCGGACGAGGCCGCCCGCCCCGTGCTCGAGCTCCTCGAGCAGCACCGCGCCGTGGCGTACGTTCACTGCGGGATCCTGGTGGTGAAGTTGCGCGACCTGCTCGGCCTGCCGCGCCCCTACGACCTCAACTACGCCAACCCCCTCGACGTCATCCCCGCGGCCAACCGCCACCCGGGCCTAACCTTCTGTGTCCCGCACTTCGGGGCCGGCTTCCTGCGAGAGACCCTGATCGCGGGGGCTCAGTGCCCCAACGTCATCACCGACACCTCGTCCACCAACAGCTGGATCAGGACCCAGCCGGACTTCCCTTCCCTGACCGACGTGCTGGCGCGGGCGCTGGATGTCTTCGGCCCCGAGCGGGTCGTCTTCGGAACCGACTCCAACGTCTTCCCCGCCGGCTGGAGGAACGAGCGCTACGAACGCTGGCGCGCCATCGCCCAGGAACTTGGCCTCTCGGCTGAGGATCAGCGGTCGATGTTCTCGGGGAACGCCGAGCGGCTGCTCGCGCCGTCCACGGCGCACGCGGCGACCTGAGAGCGAGCCCCTGCCCGGCGGGGTCTCAGCGGGGTCTCAGCGGGGTCTCAGCGGAGGCCCAGCGGGGGATCAGCGGCCGCCCGTGACGCTCCCGATCCCGGCGACAGGATCCACCAGCTCCTCGATGGGCACCGACTGAAAGACCACGCTGCCCGAGCTGGAGCGGTACACCACGCCCACCGAGTCGGCGTCGGCCATGGCGAGCCCGGGTCCCCCCACGGCCTTGCCGTCGTCCAGGAGGACCTCCCGGTGGACTGGCCACTGCTGGCCGCCGTCGTTCGAGCCCCGTACCGTCATACGCATGGGCGGTTTGCGGCGCACGGCGGCGTTGGCCGAGACGAGTCGCCCGTCCATGGAGCCTGTGAGCTCCCTGCCGACATGCATCAGGGCCGCCGCCCCGTCCGCGCAGGGCAGGGAGGGTTCGGGCGGTCGCAGGGGAGCCCTCCATGCCCCGTCGATCTCGCGCCAGAGGCGCAGCTCCCGGGAGGCCTGGCGGAGGCTGGCCGCGGAGGCCAGGATCGCGCCGTCCCCGAGCTCCACGAAGGACGCCGCCGAGTGACCCCGAGGGCCGAGGGTGGTGAGCGAGCTCCCGCCGCGGCGGGCCTCCCGCAGCATGACGTAGCGCTTCTGGGCCGCGGCGGGGCCCGCGACCTCCAGGGGCCAGAGCCACTCACCGGTACTGGCCGCGAGTCCGCGACCGCCCGAGGAGCGCACCATCAGCCCGGAGAGGTCATGCTCCTTCCCGGCCGCGTCGACTCCGACCCGCGGCACGTCCAGGGGGACCGGCGCCGCCCACGTGCGGCCCCCATCCGCGCTGCTGAGCACGACGAGTCCAGGCTCCCCCGTCCCTGATGCCCCAGGGGCCTCGGATGCTCCGGGGGTCTTGGCCGTCCTGCAGAGCAGTCGGAAGGTGGCCGTGGGCCCGTCGAAGAGGAGCGCAGGCCCCTCGATCGGGACCCGCCACGGCTCCTCGCGCCCGGCGATCCGCAGCGCCCCGATGGCCCAGCTGCGCCCGCCGTCCTCGCTCCGCGCCACCCTCGCAGGACCGGGAGCTCCAGGCTCGGCGTCCGGACCGGTGAGCGGGAGCACGGCGAGCATCCTGAACTTGTCCCCGGTGCGTCCGCCTGCGAACGCGGCGGCCCGGAGCTTCCCACCGCCGCGCGGCGCCGGGCCCGCCGGCGCGTGAAGCGAGACCGCCAGGCGGGAGACCACGTCGCTGAGCATGTCCAGCCGCCCCGTCTCCTCCGAGCCCAGCTCGAGCCGCCACTGGATCGGCCCCTCCAGGTCGAGCTCCGCCGCGTCTGGCGCGGCCTCGAGCCGGGCGTGGAGGACCATGTTGATCCGCGACGGGACCGGATCCACGGCGCCGGCCGGGAGCACCAGCGTCGAAGCCCCCAGCGGACTGCTGCCGCCCAGGCCTCCGCCCGGGTAGGAGAACGTCACGCTGAGGGCGGCCACCTTGACGCCCTCGGGGAGCGCCACCGCGCTCAACCGCAGGCCCTGGAGGACCCTGGACTGGAGCTCGCCCCCGTCCGCGGTGTTCACGGTGGCAATGGGCACCGAGCGGCCAAGCTCCAGCGGTCGCACCAGCCACTCCACGCCCTCGGCGGGGACCTGACTTGCCCCGAATCCCGACAACACGTAGAAGGACTCGGGCCCCTCCGCCTCGGCCACTGCCTGCCGGCAGAAGCCGACCGTGGAGAGCGCGAGCCAGAGCGCCGGGACGAGCGCCCATCCGGCGGCGCGCGGCCCGCGGCCGAGGGGCATCAGTTGGGCACCTCGCCGTCGACGCGGGCCGGCTGGCCGCGGAGGACCGAGTTGTCGCTGAAGAGCTCGCGCTGGTCCACGACGACGGCCTCCCCGAGGGCGTCCATGTCGATCTGCCCGGAGTAGCCGTAGGCCTTCGCGGCGTTGCCCCAGGTGGCCTGCTCCACGGCCTCGGGGGAGACCCCCTGGTCGAGCATCATCTTGGCGGTCTTGGGCACCGAGAGCGGATCGCTGACGCCCCAGTCGCAGGAGCTGTCCACGATGAAGCGCTCGGCGCCGTACTTCTTGGTGAGGTCCACCATCCGCTGGGAACCCATCTTGGTGTGCGGATAGATCGTGAACGCCGCCCACGCCCCCGCGTCGAGGACGTCCTCGACGGTCTCCTCGTTGTTGTGGTCGATGACCAGCTTCTCCATGTCGATGCCGATCTCCTTCGCCACGTCGAGAGACCGGATGATCCCGCGCTTCTTGTCCCGGTGCGGGGAGTGGACCATCACGACCATGTCGTGGTCCTTGGCGAACTGGAGCTGCCACTGGTAGGCCTTCTCCTCGGCCTCGGTGATCTCGTCGTAGCCGATCTCCCCGATGGCGACGACCCCCTCCTTGAGGGCGAAGCGCGGCAGGATCTCCAGGACCTCGCGGGCGAGGCCCTCGTCGTTGGCCTCCTTGGAGTTGAGGCCGATGGCGCAGTAATGCGTGATGCCGAACTGGGAGGCCCGGAAGCGCTCCCAGCCCACCAGGCTCGAGTAGTAGTCGATGAACGACCCCACGTTGGTGCGCGGCTGGCCCAGCCAGAAGGCGGGCTCGATGAGCGCCCGCACGCCGGCGGCGGCCATGCGCTCGTAGTCGTCGGTGGTCCGCGACGTCATGTGGGCGTGCGGATCGAAGAAGCGTGCCTTGTCCATGGGGCGAGGTGCGCGCGGGAAGCGGCGGGTCAGTCGGCCGTGGCCGTGGGGGTGGTGGGCGTCGCGCCCTCGGGGATGGAGACCGCGCCGAAGGCGGCCTGGTCGTGGTGCCCTTCGAGGGCGAGCTGGACGGTCTCGAGCAGGGCGCCCTCGGTCGAGCCCGCGAGCTCCTTCAGTCGATCCTGGCAGCCCAGCCGGCCCAGCGCCAACGCGGCGCCGCGGCTCGAGAGCTCGTCATCGCCAGCGAGCTCGGCGTCCAGGGCCGCCAGCGCCCGATCCGACGGCGCTCCGCTGAGGCAAAGCCACAGCTCGGGGCTGATGCTCCGCCCCGCAGCCCGGCGCTCGTCGACCAGGTCCAGCGCCATCCGGCCGAGCTCCGCGTCCACCCGGCCGTCGAAGCCGGACACACGCCAGAGGGGCGCCCCGATGAAGAGGGCCTTAACGCACAGCTGGCGCCAGGCAATGTCGTCCAGGCTGGCGGCGGGGAAGGCGGTGTCGCAGCCGTTCGCCTCGAACACGCTCATCATGTTGGTCCGGCACCCCTCGCCGGAGCGCCAGGCGAAGCGCTCGGGCCCGGGCAGGAACTGCAGGCTCCGGTAGAGGGCGCAGAGCTCCCCCTCGTCGGCGTAGCGGAAGGCCTCCTCGATGGCAGAGGGGAGGCCCTCGTCGTCGGCCATGGCCCGGGCGAGGATCAACCGGACGCGGACCGCCTCGAGCCCCGTCCACCGCTCGGGGTTCCACCCCGGCACGAGGTCGCCCGCCGCGGCGCTGGCCTCGGGCGAGGGGGCGAGGCCTGTCCGTGGCGCGAAGCGGCTCGCCAGGGAGAGCGTCTGGGCGAACTGCGCGTCGCTCGGGCCGCCGCTCGAGAGCTTCGCAGCCTCCGCGTCGGACCACTCGACGGCCTTCCCATGGCCGCCGGCGACGAGGGCCTCGCGGATCCATCGGTCCGCGGTCTGAAGGGTGTCAGTCATCGGAGGAGCTCGCGCGGGTCGCCGCCTTGGCCGGGACCCCCTCGAGGAGGGAGAGGGCCATGAAGGCCGTGGAGGCGTTGATCAGGTACTGGGTGTCGAGGAAGTCGCTGGTGGACCCGTTCTCGCGCTGGGTCTTGATGAGGTGCGGCCGAAGGAGGCCATGCAGGGGCTCTTGCTCCTCCTCCGGGAGCAGCGCGATCACCTTCGCCGCGTAGTAGTGGGCGAAGAAGTAGAAGTACCCCGCGTTCGCGTGGAAACCCTCGTGGGGAATGGGTCGGAGCCGGGCGTGATCGAGGTAGCGGTGCTCGCGGAAGAAGGCGTCGAGACCCTCCCGGAGCACCTCGTCGGTCACCCGCTTGTCCCCCATCAGGCGGCGGCACCAGTTCCCGACCTGGGTCCGACCCAGGCTGCCCTCGATACGGTTGATGTGCTCCACGCCGCCCATGCGCGTGACCGGGTCGAGGTCGTAGCTGTAGACGCCCCCCGGGACCACGCACATGTCGAGATAGCGCTGCGCGCGCCGGATCACCTCGGCGGGCACCTCGACCCCGACCGCCCCAGCCCGGGAGAGGGTCGGGAGCACCAGCGCGGTGCAGAAGCTCGTCGCCCAGGTCGGCTGCTTGGTGAAGGGGGGGTCGTCGTAGTACGCCCAGCCGCCCGAGGTGGCCTGGTGGGACAGGAGGACGCCCATGAAGAAGCGGGCCCGCTCCAGGAGGGCGACGTTCTCGGCGAACCGCGGGTCCTCGAGGAGCTCGATCGTGGCCACCGTCCCGTAGAGCGCCGTCCAGACGTAGTCGATGTCCCAGTCGCTGTCGCGCGCGGGGAACGGCGTGGTGACGAGCCAACCCACCGCCGCGTCCAGCGCGGCTCGGCGCTCGGGGGTCTCCTCGGCCGTCCGCAGGGCCATGCAGGCCAGGGCCTGGCTGGCCATCCGCCACGACTTGAAGGAGTTGAGCGCGTAGCCCTCCTCGAAGAGCTGAGGGGCATTGTCCCCCCAGGAGCCGTCGGGGTGCTGCTCCGCGACGAGGTAGCCAATGGCGCGCTCGGCGGAGGCGATGGCCAGCTCACGGGACATGGTCCGCGGAACGGGCGGGCGCTCCTGCGCCGCCACAGGCTCGGCCGAATCTCCGGAGCCCTGCGGGGGCGCCGCCGGCGCCGCGGGGGCGGCCGCGGCCATGAGGACCAAGGCCGCGATCATTCGCTGACCCCGCTCTCCTCCGAGGCGGCCGCATCGGCTTCGGCCTCGGCCTTGCGGGCCGCGCGACGGTCGCGCTCCGCCTTCATCCGCTCGCGGGCCTGGGCGCGCTCCTTCTCGGTCTTTCTCGCGGCCTCCTTGGCCTCACGCTCGGCGGCCTTGGCCTTCCCGACCTCGATCTCCCCGCGGAGCGCAACCCGGGCAGCCTTGGCCTCGGCCGACGCCACCTTGGCCTCGGCCGCCCGCACCGCCTCGGAGAGCTTCTCCATCCGTGCGGGGAGCTCATTCTCGACGACCATCACCTGCTGAAGCTCAGTTTGCTCGAGGCGGGCCTTGGCGGTGGCCACCGCCACCTCGTTGCGTCGGATGATCTCGTCCTTGGCCCGGGCCTCGGACTCCTCCTCGAAGATCTCCAGGATTCCCAGCAGGTCCGTCTCCGCCTTGCGCAGCCCCTCCTGGGCCCGCGCGACGCTGAGCTCGGTCTCACCGATCTCCACCGCCCGCTCCATGTCATCGAAGCGTCGCCGCGCGGCCTTGGCCGCCCCGAGGGCTACCCTGGCAGACCGGATGGCCTCGGCGGCGTCCGCCGAATTGGCGGCCGCCTCCATCTCGGCCAGCTCTCGCTCGGAGACCTTCATCCTGAACTCCAGCGTGGCCATCGCGTGGGCCTCATCCGCCGCGCTCACGCGCTTGCGGAGCTTCTCCATGGAGACCCTCTTCGGCCCGACCAGGGCGTCGACCGCGAGCGTTGACTCCTCGGCACCACCGGACGTCTGGCATGCGGTGAGGGCGAGCAGGAGGCAGGGCAACCAGAGCTTCATGGGGTATCCAGGCGTGGATTCAGCGGGGCGCGGCAGGGGCGGTCCCCTTCGTCGAGAATCATGATGGCCCTGCGCATCGACACTGCAACGCGCATTTGGGAGACTCCTTGCCGCTTTCGGACTTCACCCGTCGCGATCCCCCACGCTGGCCACCCTCTCCCGCCGGCCCACCCCGCGAGCCCACCATGACACACGGCGTCTTCAGAGTCCCGACCCCCGAGAACGAGCCCGTCCGCGCCTACGCCCCGGGGAGCCCGGAGCGGGCCAGCCTGGCGGCGACCGTGGACTCCATGTCCAAGGAGACCCTCGAGATCCCCCTGGTCATCGGCGGTGAGGAGGTCCGCACGGGGAACACGGTGGACGTGGTCATGCCCCACAAGCACGGGCACGTGATCGCGAAGGCCCACATGGGTGGAGCCGCCGAGGCGCAGCGGGCCATCGACGCGGCCGAGGACGCCCGCGGCGCCTGGGCCGGACTCCCCTGGGAGGAGCGCGCCGCCGTCCTGCTGCGGGCCGCCGACCTCCTCGTCGGCCCCTGGCGCGACAGGATCAACGCCTCGACCATGATCGGGCAGTCCAAGACCTGCCACCAGGCGGAGATCGACGCCGCCTGCGAGATGGCGGACTTCTTCCGGTTCAACGCTCAGTACGCGACGCAGCTCTACGAGGAGCAGCCGGGGTCGGCCCCCGGGCTCTGGAACCGACTGGAGCACCGGCCCCTGGACGGCTTCGTGCTGGCCATCACGCCGTTCAACTTCACCTCGATCGCGGGCAACCTGCCCACCGCGCCGGCCCTCATGGGGAACACGGCCCTGTGGAAGCCCTCGACCACCGCGCTCCTGAGCAACTGGTACACCATGAAGCTGCTGGAGGCCGCGGGGATGCCCCCGGGCGTCATCAACTTCGTCCCCGGCAGCGGCCCGGCCATCGGCGGCGTGGCGCTCCCCGACCGGCGCCTGGGCGGGGTGCACTTCACCGGCTCCACCGCCACCTTCCAGCACATCTGGAAGACGGTGGGCGACAACGTCCAGGGCTACGGCCAGTACCCCCGCCTGGTGGGAGAGACCGGCGGCAAGGACTTCGTCTTCGTCCACCCCTCCGCCTGCGGTGCCCGCGAGGTCGCGGTGGCCCTCGCCCGCGGCGCCTTCGAGTACCAGGGGCAGAAGTGCTCCGCCGCCAGCCGCGCCTACGTGCCCAAGAGCCTCTGGCCGGCGGTCTCCGAGGAGCTGGCGGCGATCGTGGGTGAGATGAAGATGGGCGACGTCGCCGACTTCTCCAACTTCCTCGGCGCGGTCATCGACGCGCGCTCCTTCGGGAAGCTGAAGGAGGTCATCGACCGCGCGAACGCCGAGGCCAACGTGGACGTCCTGATCGGCGGCACCTGCGACGACTCCGAGGGTTACTTTGTGAGCCCCACGGTGGCCGTGGTGCAGGATCCCAAGCACGACCTCATGCGCACCGAGTTCTTCGGCCCGCTCCTCACCATCTACGTCTACGACGACGCCCGCGTGGAGGAGACCCTGGAGCTGTGCGCCACCACCTCGCCCTACGCCCTGACCGGCGCCATCTTCGCCGATGACCGCTACGCGGTGCGCCAGGCCGTCGACGCCCTCCGGTTCGCCGCGGGCAACTTCTATATCAACGACAAGCCCACCGGCGCGGTGGTCGGGCAGCAGCCCTTCGGCGGCTCGAGGGCGTCCGGCACCAACGACAAGGCCGGCTCGATCCTGAACCTCCTGCGGTGGGTGAGCCCGCGCACCATCAAGGAGACGTTCGCGCCCCCCACTGACTGGCGCTACCCCTTCCTCGGGGAGTGAGGTCGCGAGGGGCACCGCGCCCCGACCGGCGACCACGGACGCGCCCGCCCCGCCAACGGGGTGGGCGCGCTCTCGTTCAGGAGGGCCGACGCGCGATGACGTCGACAATCATCGGCGAGAACAGGAGCGCGTCGGGATCACGGGCCAGCGCCGCCCACTCCTCATCGAACCGGGCCACCTCGGCGTCGCTCATCAGCCCGTGCTCGGCGTAGGTCCGGACGAAGGTCGGGAAGAACGCGTCCAGCCAGCGGAAGACCGGAGAGTCTCCGTTCCCGGCCCGGACGGTGGGCGTGACCTCCTCGAGCACGAACCCCGCGCGCCGGAGGGGGCCGGGCAGCCGGGCGGCCACCCAGGGGTCCCCGCCGGCTCCGCGGTAGAAGGCCCGCGTCGCCCGGATGGCCGCCTCGAACCCCTTGCTCTCGGGGAAGACCGAGACGCCCTCATGGTTGTAGTCCTGGATCACCAGGACGCCGCCCGGCCGGAGCGCCCGGTGGAGCTTGCGGAGCACCGCGTCCACGTCCCCCAGGAAGCTGAACACCCAGCGGCTGAAGATGCAGTCGAAGCGGGCCTCTCCGAGGTCGGCGTCCTCGATGCTGGACTCGATGAACTCCACCGGGGCCCCGTACTCGCGGGCCTCGAACGCCGCTCTCCAGACCGGCGACTCATCCAGCCCGACGACGGAGCCTGCGGGGCCCACCCGCTCGGCCAGGTCCCGGGTGACGAAGCCAGGGCCGGCGCCCAGGTCCAGCACCGCGTCCCCAGGCCCCACTCCGGCGCGGTCCAGGGCGGCGACCGCGAGATCGCGCCAGACCTCGTGCTGGGCCTCCAGGCGCTGAAGCTCGCGGTCATTGGTGCCCAACAGATACTCGGGGGTGTCCGACATGGGCGAAGCGTACTATCGCTCCCCCGTGGAAGGGCAACCTCGACCCAACCAGCCCGCGAATCCTCGCCAGGGCTCGAAGCTCACCGTCGACGATCACTCGAGGGATGCGGCGGGCCTCGTGTACGTGTACCCGGTGGTCTCGCGGCGCTCAGGGGGCGTGTCCGTCGGGGTGAACCTGAACCCCAACAACGCCTGCAACTGGGCCTGCGCCTATTGCCAGGTGGAGGGGCTCGTGCGGGGCGCAGCGCCGAGGATCGACCTCGAGCTCCTGAGCCAGGAGCTCGAAGACTTCCTCCGGCTGGCCACGACCCCCACCTGGATGGAGGAGCACGCCCCCGCGGGCGCCCGTCGCATCACCGACCTCGCCCTCTCGGGGAACGGTGAACCCACCACCTCGACCCAGTTCGACGAGGTGGTCCAGCGGGTGATCACGGCCCGCGACCGGCTCGAGCTCGACGTCCCCATCGTCCTGATCACCAACGGGTCCCGGGTGCACGTGGAGGAGGTCCAGAGGGGGCTACGCTCCATGGGCGGCGCCGGGGGCCAGGTCTGGTTCAAGCTGGACCGAGCGACGGCCACCGGTCGGGAGGAGGTCAACCGGATCCAGGGGGGCGCGGAGCGCATCGCCGACCAGCTGACCGCCGCGGCGGGGTGCTGCCCGACCCGGGTCCAGACCTGCATGTTCACGGTCGATGACCAGCCCCCCGCCGAGGCGGAGCTGGATGCCTATGTCTCCCTCCTCGAGGACCAGGTGAAGGCGGGGGTTCAGCTCGACGGCGTGACCCTCTACGGGCTCGCTCGGCCCTCCATGCAACCCGGCGCAGAGCGACTCGGACGGGTCAGCCCCGAGTGGCTCGAGGCGCTCGCCGAGCGGGTCCGCGCGGCCACCGGTCTCCCCGTGGCGGTGCACCCGTGACGGAACGCGGCACCACGCCGGGCAGGGATCCCCGCCCGGGGCTCTCCTTCGACGATCACCGCCGGGACGGCGCCGACCGCACCATGGTCTACCCGGTCATGTCACGGCGCGCCGGGGGACTGAGCATCGGCGTCAACCTCAACCTCGGCCAGGAGTGCAACTGGGCCTGCGTCTACTGCGAGGTGGAGGGCCTCGTTCGCGGAGCTCCTGGCCCGGTGGACCTCGCGCGGCTCGAGCAGGAGCTGGACGCGGTCCTCACGGAGGCGTCTTCGGGGCGCTGGTCCAACGGAACCACCGGCGAGGGCCTCCCCGCCGAGATCAAGGACATCTCCATCGCCGGGGACGGGGAGCCCACCCTCTCCCCGCAGTTCGACGGCGCGGTGGAGGTCTGCGCGAGGCTCCGGCAGCAGCACGGCCTCGAGGGCAGCGCGAGGCTGGTGGTCATCACCAACGGGAGCCGCCTCCACGTCCCCGAGGTCGAGTCGGGGGTGCGCCGCCTTGGCGAGGCCGGCGGGTCGCTCTGGTTCAAGCTCGACGGCGGCACCCCTGCCGCCCGCGAGGAGGTCAACGACGTGGCCATCCCTGACGAGCGCGTTGAAGCCAACCTCGTGCTGGCCACCGCCGCCTGCGCGACATGGGTCCAGTGCATGGTGCTCTCGATCGACGGGCAGGGGCCGAGCGACGAGGAGCTGGACCGCCGGGTCGAGCTCCTCGAACGCGCCTGCGAGGCCGGCGCTCGCCCCGCAGGAGTCGTGATCTACGGCCTCGCCAGGCCCTCCCAGCAGCCCGGCGCCCATCGACTTGCGCCCCTGGCCGGCCCACGGCTTGAGGCCATCGCGGCACGCTTCGAGGGGCTGCACCTGCCGCTTCAGGTCGTCGAGTGATTAGACTGGGGCAGCATGTCCGGCCCCACCGATGTCACCCCCACCCAGGCCTCCCCGGCCCCCCTCGATGAGCTCCGACGCGCCGTCCGGCGCGGGGACGTCGAGGTGGCCAGGACCCTGCTGGAGGTGGACCCCTCCCTCGGGCGCGCGAGCTCAGCCAGCGGCGGCTCGCTCCTGCTCGAGGCCGTGGAGCGCGAGCACGACGAGGTGGCCTCGCTCTTCCTCTCCACCCGCGAGCGTACCGGAGGAGAGGACCTTGACCTCCACGAGTCCTGCGCCCTGGGCCGACCGGGCGCCGTCCGGCGTGCCATCACCGACGACCCGCTCGCTGCGGAGACCGTCGGGCCCGCCGGCTTCCTCCCCCTGCACCGCGCCGCCTTCCGAGGGGACGCGGACAGCGTGATGCTGCTGCTCGAGACCGGCGCCGACGCCGGCGCGTCGTCCGAGAACGCGGCGCGCCTCACGCCCCTGCACAGCGCGGTGGCCGGACACGGGCGCGCCCGGCCGGACAGCGACCACGCCGCGGTCATCCGGGCCCTGCTCGCCGGCGGCGCGGACCCGAAGGCGGAGATGAACGGCGGGTGGACGCCGCTCGCCGCCGCCACCCGGGACGACGCCCTCGAGCTGATCGGGGCGCTCGGCGGCCCGACCGGCGCCTGAGGCGGGGACGTTGGTGGACAGGCCCGACGAGCACCCCCTGGACGGGGTCTGGGTTCCCCTCGACCCCGCGAGCCCCGGCCTCGCGCGCGCCCTCACCGCGGCGGCTGACCTGGGCGCGACGGGCGCGACCCTTCCCCTGGCCCGGCTCGCGCCGACCGTCTCCCCAGGCCCATGGCCCCTCCCGCTCCGCCTCGACCTCGATGGCCCCACCCTGCGCGCGACCGGGCCAGCGGTCATCGAGCGGGCCCGGGCCCTCGAGGCTGATCTCGTGGGGCTGCAGGTGCGGAAGGGTGACGACAGGCTCCTGAGGGACGGCCTCATGGCCGCGGAGCGTCAGGACCTCGAGGTTGTGCTCTGCGTGAGCGATCCCGCCGAGGCCCCCTTCGCCGCGGCGCTCGCGGACGGCTCCGATCAGGTCGTGGGTCTCAGCCTCGCGAGCTACGACGAGGACGCCCTCAACCTCCTGTCCTCGCGCGACGACCTCGGCCTCCTCAGCGGCGCGCCCGAGTTCGCGAGCGCCTACCGACGTGGCGCGGGGGGCATGGAGGGTTTCCCGGCGACCCTCTCCCCGGCAGCCGGAGGCTGGCTACTGGAGCTCTGCCGGACCGATGTGGAGGTGGCGTTGGACCTCGAGCGGCGACTCCTCCGCTTCCTTGAGGGGCACCTGCGTCCCGCCGTTCGTCGGCTCACGGGCCCTGGGGAGGACGCGTGGCCCGCCCAGCTCGCGCTCCACGGCGCCGTGGGTGGGTGGCTCGACCGCGACCCTGGCCGCCTCGGCGGCGCGCTCGAGCCGGAGGGGCTCCGCGCTCGCCTCCTCGAGGAGATCCCGGAGCTGGCCCACCTCCTCGCCTGATCGGATGAAGCCTGTGGACCAGGCGAGCCGATGGGAACGCTGCAGGACGCGCTGCGGGGGCTCGACCCCACACCTCCCTGGCGTCAGACTCTTGCGCTGCCCCGCGCTTCCATGCTCGCCCCGCTCCGCCTCATCCTCCTCGCCGTCGCCACGGCCCCGCTGATCGCGTGCTGGCTCCTCGCCGTGCCGCTGATGCTGCTTGTGCCCGCGACCGAGAGCGTCCTGCAGCCGCTGCTGGTGGGGACCTGGGCGAAGGTCGTGCTGTGGATCATGGGGATCCGGGTGACCGTCGAAGGAGACCCGCCGAGGGGAGGGTTCTTCCTCGTGGCCAATCACCTCTCCTACCTCGACATCCCCGTCCTCCTCGCCCAGCTGAACGGGCGCTTCCTCGCGAAGTCGGAGATCGCAAGCTGGCCCGTGCTCGGCTTCCTCGCGCGGGCGACCGGCACCCTGTTCGTCGACCGCAGCCGCAAGCGCGACCTCACCCGCGTCATCGCGGAGGTGACCGCGCTCATCCACCGCGGTCCGGGGGTGATCGTGTTCCCCGAGGCCACGAGCACGGACGGGGCAGGACTCCACGGCTTCAAGCCCTCCCTCTTCGAGGTGCCCTCGCGGCTCGGGCTCCCGGTCTCCTGCGCGGCGCTTCATTACGCCAACCCGCCCGGGGTTCGCCCTGCCTGGGAGTCCGTCTGCTGGTGGGGAGACGCCGAGTTCGCCCCGCATTTCTGGGAGTTCTTGAAGCTCCGCCGCACAGACGCCACCGTGACGTTCGCCGCCGAGCCGGTGCAGGCGGTCGGTCCCGACGGCCCTATGGACCGCAAGGCACTCTCCGAAGGGGCCAAGGCGGTGATCGAGGGGATCTTCACCCCGTCACGGCCCAGCGCGGACCGCCCCTGACCCACTCCCGATGAACGCAACGGCCGACCAGCCCATCGAGGACCACCTCGCGATCCTCCGCCAGGCGCGCGGCGTGCGGTCCACGATCATGGTCCGTCTCCCCAGGCTCGCCCCGGATGCTGTCCTGCGGCGCCGGGAAGAGCAGAATGCTGCGGAGCCTTCCGCTGTGGGCGCGTGTGCACGCTGACCTGGACCCGCGCCCGCGGTGAGGCCACCGGGCGGGAGGGCTACCGGCTCTGGTTCAACCGCGACGAGCTCCGCTCCCGCGGGCCAGAGGTGCCTCCCCGCGTGGAGGAGACGGCCAGCGGCCTGCGCTACGTCGCCCCCGCGGACTCCGACGCGGGCGGTACGTGGATCGCCGCCAACGAGCTGGGCATCACCGTCGCGCTCCTGAACGGCTACCGAAGCAGCCGCGGCGAGCCCCGCGACCAGTGGACCAGTCGAGGCCACCTCGTGCGTGAGCTGGCGGGCATCCGCAGCCTCAACGACGCATGGCGTCGCTTGAGCCCGGAGCGGCTCCGGCCCTTTCGGCCCCTGGTCCTGGCCATCCTGACCCCGGACAGGCCCGCCCTGATCGCGCGCTGGGACGGCCAGGACGTGAGCCTCGACCCCCGCGGGCAGCGGCAGCTCCCCGTCACCTCGTCGAGCTACGAACAATCGGAGGTGCAGGTCCGCCGCCGGGCCCTCTTCGCCGAGATGGTCCGCACCGACCCCGGGAGCGGGGAGCCCGTGGAGGCCAGCGAGCTCGAGGCCTTCCAGCGCTGGACCCCTGAGGCGGGCGCGGACGCCTTCAGCCCGTCCATGTCGCGGGTAGACTCCGCCACCCGCAGCCAGTGCCGGGTGGAGGTGACCGTGAGCGACGTGACCTTTGCCTACACGCCCGGGCCCCCGCACGAGGCCGACCCGCTCAGCCCCCTCCAGCTCCCCCGCCGCCCGGCGTTCCCCGCTTGAAGCTGGATTCGGAGACCGGGGAGCCCGACGTCGGTGCTCCGGCGCCGCGATCGCGCAGGCGCTGGCCCTACGTCCTGTCGGCGCTCTACGGGATCCTGCTGCTGGCCTCGTGGGCCACGACGGTGCGCCCCTACGACCCGGCACCACCGGAGGCTGCGGGTCGGCGCGTCCTCTCCCTCCCGGCCTTCGACGGCGATGGGCGTCCACTGGCGGGCACCGTCGACGTCGCCTTCCTGGATCGAGGGGAGGGTCTCGGGCCTCCCCTACTCCTGCTGCACGGGAGCCCGGGGAGCGCCGACGACTTCCGCAAGGTCGCCCCGCTCCTCGCCGATGAGCGGCGCCTCATCGTGCCGGATCTACCGGGCTTCGGCGTCTCGCAGCGAAGCGTCCCGAACTACTCCGCCAGGGCCCACGCGGCCTACGTGAGCGCCCTCCTGGAAGAGCTGGGGATCCAGGGGGTCCACGCCGTGGGCTTCAGCATGGGGGGCGCCGTGGCCCTCGAACTGGCCGAGCTCGACCCCGCGCGTACGCGCTCGGTGACGCTCCTCGCGTCCATCGGAGTCGAGGAGCTCGAGCTCCTCGGGGACCACACCCTGAACCACGGGCTCCACGGCCTCCAGCTCTACGCCATCGACGCGGCGCACTGGCTGATCCCGCACTTCGGGGCCCTGGATCAGGGGATGATCACCCGGGAGTACGCCAGGAACTTCCACGACACCGACCAGCGCAGGCTGCGCCCGATTCTGGAGTCGCTCCAGCCCCCCACCCTCATCATCCACGGCGAGGAGGACTTCCTCGTGCCGGTGGCGGCGGCCCGGGAGCACGGCCGGATTGTTCCCCAGGCAGAACTCACCGTCCTGCCTCCGCCACGTGGACACTTCATCCCCTGGACCGAGTCCGACACGGTCGCGAAGCTGGTGCGGTCCTTCACGAACCGCGTGGACCGGGGGGAGGCGCTCTCGAGGGTGGAGGCCTCCGCCGCGAGGCTGACCCTGGCCGAGGCGCCCTTCGACCCGGGGCAGGTCCCCCCCTTCGAGGGCCCCGCCCTGCTCACCGTGCTCCTGCTCCTGGCCGTGGGCACCCTGGTCTCCGAAGACCTCTCCTGCATCGCCGCCGGGCTCCTGGTCGCCGACGGGCGACTGGGCTTCGCCGCGGCCACGGGGGCCTGCTTTGTGGGGATCCTCGCGGGCGACCTCGCCCTCTTCGCGCTCGGTCGCCTCCTCGGCCGCCCTGCCCTCGCGGCGCGCCCCCTCCGCTGGGTCGTCAGCGAGGCCGCGGTGGAGCGCGCCAGCCGCTGGTTCCAGCGGAAGGGCGTGGCGGTGATCTTCCTCTCGCGCTTCACCCCGGGATTGCGGCTGCCCACCTACGTGGCCGCCGGCCTCCTGAGGACCCCGTTGCTCACCTTCGCCGGCTTCTTCGCCCTGGCCGGCTTGCTCTGGACGCCCCTGCTCGTAGGCGTGGCCGCCTTCGCGGGCGAGGCGCTGGCGGAGCGGCTCGGGTCCCTCGGCGCGGCCCAGCTGCCCTGGATCCTGGGCCTGGCCCTGCTCCTGCTGCAGGTCTACCGAACGCTCCCGCTGACCCTCACGCACACCGGGCGCCGGCGGCTCAGGGGCCGATGGCTCAGCCTCAAGGGCTGGGAGTTCTGGCCACCCTACCTCACCTATCCGCCGGTCCTCCTCTGGATCGGCTGGCTGGCCCTCCGCCATCGCTCCCTCGTCGTCGTGACCGCCGCCAACCCCGGCATCCCGGCGAGCGGCGTGGTCGGTGAGTCCAAGTCCCTGATCCTCGACGCCCTCGACCCGGACGCGCCGGAGATCGCCGGGCACACGCTGCTCTCCGCCGCCCAGACCCCCGAGGAGCGCGAGCGCGCCGCGGGCCAGTTCCTTGAGCGTTTCGGGGCCGACTTCCCGGTGGTGCTGAAGCCCGACGCCGGTCAACGGGGCTCGGGGGTACGGCTGGTCCCGGACGAGGCCACGCTCATGCGCTGGGCCCGTGAGGTCCGGCACGACGCCATCGTGCAGCAGCGGATCGATGGGCCCGAGTTCGGCGTGTTCTATGCACGCCCGCCGGGCAGCGCGACGGGCCAGGTGCTCAGCGTCACGATCAAGGAGCTCCCCGCCGTGACGGGCGACGGGGAGCGAACGGTGGAGGCGCTGCTCCTCGATGACGCGCGGGCCTGCGCCCTTCACGGCGTGTACCTCGAGGAGCTGGGGCCGCGGGCCGATGAGGTCCCGGCACCCGGGGTCAAGGTCCCGCTGGTGAGTGTGGGCACCCACGCGCGCGGGGCCATCTTCCTGGACGGGGAGCACCTGATCACGCCTGCGCTCACCGCGGCCATGGACCGCATCGCCGGCCGCTTCGAGGGCTTCCACCTCGGCCGCTTCGACCTGCGGGCGCCGTCCGCCGAGATGCTCGCCCGTGGCGAGGGGCTCGGCGTCATCGAGCTCAACGGGCTGACCTCGGAGCCGACCGAGATCTACGACCCCGCCATGCCGCTCAGCGCGGCCTACGGGCGGCTCTTCCGACATTGGCGCCTCGCCTTCGAGTTCGGCGCGGCCAACGCCAGCCGGGGGGCGACGCCGACGGGAGTCGCGGACGTCCTTGGGGAGTGGCTCCGCTACTTGAAGGCCCAGCGCACGCACGAGCGGTGACCGGCGAGGTTCGAACGTGCAATTCTCCCCCCATCGAATCTGCACGGACCCTTGATACGGCGCGCCGCCCCCCATCGAGTATGAAAACGTCCCGAGGCGCCCCCCCCGAGGCCCCGGACCCTCTCCCGCAGACATGGACCCGCCAGGGTCACCTCCAGTGCCCGACCAAGACCACCGCCAGCTCAGGTCCACCGCCAGTCTGAGCAGCTCACCGCTGCTCGATGACCAGCACCTGATTCCTTCGACGGACGTGACGCTTGGACCCTACCGGCTCCGGTTCGCACGCACCGACGATGACCTCGCCATGGTCCGGCGGCTGCGCTATGCCGTCTTCAACGTCGAGCTTGGCGAAGGGCTCGCGGGCTCCCACGAGACGGGAGTGGACGCTGACGCCTTCGACCGCCAGTGCCAGCACCTGATCGTCCTCGAGCGTGAATCCGGCGCCGCCGTCGGGACCTATCGCATGCAGACCGCCGCCGCGGCGCGGGCAGGGCACGGATGGTACACCGCGGGCGAGTTCGAGCTCGGCGACCTGCCGGAGGACGTGCTGGAGAGCGCAGGCGAGCTCGGCCGCGCCTGCGTCGCCCGAGCGCACCGGGACAAGACCGTGCTGTTCCTCTTGTGGCACGGGCTCATCCAGTACGCCGCCCATACCGGCGTGAAGGCCTTCTTCGGGTGCAGCTCGCTCACGGGCACCGACCCCCGCCCCGCCGTCGCCCTCTACGCCCAGTTGATCCGTGACCGCAAGGTCCACCCCGAGTTCAAGGCGCCCCCGCGCCTCACCATGGCCTGCCCGCTGGTCTCCTGGCCCACGGAGGAGGAGCTCGAAGGGGTGGAGGTCCCCAAGCTCTTCGCCACGTACCTGCGGCACGGCGGCCTCGTCCTCGGCCCCCCGGCGGTCGACCACGAGTTCGGCACCATCGACTTCCTCACCTGGGTCGAGATCAAGCCGCGGCACATCCGGCTGTTCGGGCGCGTCCGCTGACGTCCCCGCCCGGCCGAGGCGCGGGGACATTACCCGTGGCCTGCGGCGCCCGGGCGGATCAGCCGTCCTCGTCCTCGTCGTCCTCGGGGTCCCTCACGACCTCCGGCAGGGGCCGGTCCGGCTGACCGTGGTCCCGGAAGACCGTGAGCCAGTGGTCGATGATCGGGTTGTCCAGGGCCACCGCGCCGATCCAGGGCTGGGCCTCGCGGATGATGTCCGAGGCGTCGAGGAACAGGATCCAGCGACGCCCCTGGTCGATGCCCGCGGCGGCGTCGGCGGGGTCCTCCACCGTGACCCGGTGGTAGAGGACGCGCGGCGCCTGGAGGTCCCCGGCGGCATCCGCGAGGGTCTCCTCGAGGCCCGCCTCGGCCGCCGCGGGCGCCAGCCGTTCGGGGAGGAGCACCACCAGGGGCTGCACGATGTCCCGCTTGAGCATTCGCCCGATGAGGGAGGTGGCCGCATTCCCGATCCGGTTGACCGTGGCGGCATCCCCGCTCGCGCCCGACCGCTGCTGGCGGATCCCCTCCGCCTTGGAGTGGGAGGGGAACCAGAGGGCCAGGGTGCCGTTGCTCGAGGGCACGCGCTCCCCCTGGAACAGCACCCGCTGGTTGTCGATCTTCTCGAAGGAGGGTCCGGTGCCCCGGGTCAGGTCGAGCGCCGCGAGGTCCGAGGCCTCGCCCGACGCGCGGGCCGGCTCCCCATCGGTGCGGCGGGCGATCGGCGGCGAGAGCGCCACCGCCCCCGCGCTGGTGCCGAAGCCCACGTAGCCCTCGATGGGCGCGCCGTCGATGGTGTGGTAGGTGCCCGCGTACTGACCGGCGATCCACGCGGACACCGCCGACCCCTCCACGAGCAGCTCGAGCTGCACGGAGGTCTGGGAGTTGCTGATGGCGACGGCCCCCGACTTGGCGCTCCCCGGCAGCCCGCCGTCCCGCGTCCGCAGTCCGTTGAAGGACCAGTTGACGTTCTTGAACTCCGCGCTGGTCTCCTTGTCCCCCCTGGCATAGTCCCAGTCGATCGCCGTCAGCTGCAGGCGGACGTTGCGCTCCCGGCTCGTCCAGCCCAGGACCGCGAGGAAGGCGTTGGACCCCGTGGTGAAGGAGACCCGGGTCGAGATCGAGTAGGACCCGGGGAGCATCCACCGGTCCGCTCGCAGGAAGGACTTGCCTCCGCCCCGCCGGTCCATGTCCCCCGTCCCCGCCTGGCGCTCCCGGCGCCCCAGGAGGAGGCTCCCGTCCGGCTCGATGCGATAGAGGCCCTTGGGACGGTTCTTGTCGAGGCTGGTGAGCTCCTCGTCCTCCCACCCCCCGAGCTCCGCGGCGAGCCCCGGCAGGGGGAGCGTCGGCCCGTCCGCCGGATCCGGCTCCGCCTTGGACCGGATGCCGGCCCACGCCGCGACGCGGCGCGCCTCCAGGGCGAGGCGCGCGCTGCTCCCCTCCAGCCCGGCGCCGCCAAGTTCCGCCGACACCGCGAGCAGCCGCTCGTGGTACTCCCAGACCGCCGGCAAGGCGGAGGGGAACGACGGCCCGGGGTCGTTGGAGAGGACCCCGTGGAACGGCTCCCCGCGGCGTTCGTGGGCGGTGACCCAGAGGGCCTCACGCTCGCTGCCATTGGGGCGGGACGGGGCGCCGAGGGCCTGCTCCAACCCCATGGCGATCCGCCGGTCGTACCCGTCCACCGCGCGGGCCCAGACGAGGGCCCGGATCGCAGCATCCCGGTCCCCGTGCTCGGCGAGGAGCAGGCCGGCCACCCGCGCCTGGTTCTGCCCGAACACGGGCTCCGCGCGGTTCCAATCCCAGGTCCAGGTGGGCTCGTCGTAGACCCAGTCCCCCTTCTCCATCTTCGCGAAGCCCGAGCGGTAGCGATTGGTCCAGGGCTCGGGCCGCTCGGGGTCAAAGCCGGCGAGGAACTCGGCGAACATCTCCTGGAAGCCGTCAAAGGAGGACGGGCGGCCCTCCTCGCCGTCGCAGAAGTGGTCCTCGAAGTCGTCGAGGCGGCCCTTCGGGCTCGAGGAGTGGTCTCCGGAGTCCTCGAACTCGGCCAGGCGCTCGGCGAAGATCGGCGTGCCCTGGGAGAGCTTCGCGGCGTCGCCCTCGAACCAGGTGCGCAGGAACACGTAGAGCGCGTTCCCCACCGAGTAGTTCCGACGGTAGTCCTCGGGCTCACCGCGCACCACCGACTCCAGCTCCCTGAGGCTCGCGTGCCCGCTACCGAGCACGCCCCGTAGGGTCCCGGGATTGCAGTGGTCGTAGGCGAAGTCAGGGTCGTCCGTGAAGGCGTAGGCCGCGCCGGTCCAGGTGGCGCGGCCCTCGACGAGCCAGGCGGGAATGCCGGGGTGCAGCGCCCCGTCGAAGCGGTGGGTGAGCTCGTGGGTCAGGCCGCGGCCGAGGCCGGGGATGGTGCCGACGCTGAACTGCAGGACCGTGGTGTCGCCGCCCTGGAAGCCGCCCACCCAGAAGAAGGGTGCGCCCTCCGCCTCGAGGCCGCTGGGGTCGGGAACGATGCGGACCACCCCCTGCCGCGGCTTCCTCCCGTTGAAGGGGTCGGACCCGAAGTAGGCCGCGAGGCGCTCGTGGTGCTTCTCGACCGTGCTCGCCACCCCGAGCAGCGTCTCGTACCCGCAGTCCGACTCCACGCGGTACCAGCCGCGCGGGCTGATGGCGACGCCCGGCTCGGAGAAGTCCCGGTGCTTGCGAGTGAAGGCCTCGCCCTCGTCCGACGCCAGCCACTCCAGCTCCTCCACCGTCCAGGGCTTCTCGCTCCCGTCCACCATCCGCTGGCGCGCCCGGGCGGCGACCTCCGCGCCCTTGGAGCGCCAGCGAGGCATCCCGCTGGGTCGCGGGCCGCGCAGGTCCTTGAAGTCCGCCTGGGCTCCGAGGCCGCGCATGATCCGCGCGGCGCGCAGCGCGAGCCCGGGCTGTGCCCGGGAGAGGGCGTCCTCCGCCACGCGCTGGAGCGCCTTGAGCACCGGGACATGGGCCCCACGGGGCGCGTGGACCTCGGGGGCCAGCTGCCCCCGGGCCTCTCGATAGACCGCTGGCGATTGAAGCGCGAGGTCGAGGCCAAAGCGGCGGGCCCACGCCGCCGTCAGGAGCAGCTCGGGTCTGCGCGAGCCCTTGGACTCACGCTCCCCGGCGAAGCGGACGAGCTCCTCCACGGCGCGCGCCCTCGCGCGGGCCACCTCTGCGCCGATGCGGACGAGGTCCAGCTCTCCGTTACGCCCATCAAAGGCCCCCCGTGGCGCCCGAGTCCCCGCCCGGCCATCGGGGCCCACCACCAGATCGGACCAGGCCAGGGCCGCGCGCGCGAGCGCGTCGTCGTCCCGGTTGCCGCGGGCCACCTCCGCGAGCCCCACCAGGGCCTCGCGGCGGACCCAGGCGTCCCCCGCGGCTGCGCGCTCGAAGTGCACCGCGGCCTCGTCCAGGTCGCCGCGCTTGAGGGCGCCCTCTCCCGCCTCGAGCGCCTTCTCGGACTCCGACTTGCGGTCCAGCGCCAGGGGCCTCCCCGGCGCCGTCGCCGTGACCCCAGCGCGCCCTGACGTGGGCGCCTCGGTGAGCCCTGCCGAGGTGTGGAGGCCAGTGAGGGGGCAGAGCGCGGTGATGAGCAGTGCGAGCATGGAGCCAGGCGCTTGGGGGAAATGGTGGGCTAGTCGAGCGTCACCCTGGAGCCCTAGCGGAGATGTTTGACAGGATAACCGTATGGCAAGCCTCCAATCCTCCCCCTCCATCTCTGCCGCCCTCCTCGCCCTCAGCCTCGCATCGTGCGCCTCCATCTCCGCCGGGTCTGGCCCCTTGGAGGTGGACCAGGAGAGCTGGGAGGCCACCGGCGCCGAGCTCCCGGTCGCGCTGGTGCGGACCCCGGGGCAGGAGCGCGTGACCATCGACGAGGCCGCCGACGCCCTGGCGGAGGCCGATGTGATCTTCCTCGGCGAGCAGCACGACTCCGCCGAGGGGCACGCGGTCCAGCTTGCGCTGACCAAGGCCGTGGCCGAGCGCAGGGGAGAGATCGTGCTCTCCATGGAGATGCTGGAGCGGGACAGCCAGCGGCTGGTGGACATGTACCTCGACGGAGAGATCGACCAGGAGGCGTTCCGCTCCACGGCCCGCCTGTGGCCGAACTACCAGGCGCACTACGAGCCGGCGGTGGAGTTCGCCCGCGAGGGCGGCCACGACGTCCTGGCCGCCAACGTCTACCGCCCGGTGGCCTCCAGGGTCGCCCGCGAGGGGCTCGACTCGGCCATGGGCGAGGTCTGGGCAGCCGCCACCGTCGACGCCTCCCCCGGGGAGTACCGGGACCGCTTCGACGCCGTGATGTCCGGGCACGGTGGCGTGGACGAGGAGGTGATGGACCGCTTCTTCGCCGCCCAGTGCATCAAGGACGACACCATGGCCGAGAGCATCGCCCGCCGCATCGCCTGCGACCCGGGCGATCCCCCGGTGGTCATCCATTGGAATGGCCGGTTCCACAGCGACTTCGGCCTCGGCACGGTCGAGCGGCTCCGGTCGCGCCAGCCGGACCTCAACATCGCGGTGGTCTCCATGCTGACCGACGTGCAGCTCTCAAGGCCCCTCGCCGAGGAGGTCCTGAACCAGGGGCACTACATCATCCTCGTCCAGGCCCCGCCGCAAGGGGCAGAGACCGACTAGGCCCCGTCCGCCAGCCAGCCCTCGAGCTGGGCAGCGAGCGCGTCGGGCTCCAGGTCGCTGGTGCCCTGGTGCCGCTCTGCCATGGCGTAGCGCTCCTCACGACGGGCGAGGATCTCGCGCAGCTCGTCGAGCGCCCTGGGGTGACCCTCCATGGGGCGGTGGTCACCCTGGTCCAGGACGCGCTGGAGGTGCTCCTCGGGGCGCGCCGACAGCCAGACCGTCCGGCAGGTGGAGCGCAGCCGGGCGTAGGTGTCAGCGCTGGCCACGATCGAGCCCCCCGTCGCGATCACGATGCGTTGGCCCTCGGCGAGCACCTCCTCCAGGGCCTCGCGCTCGAAGGCCCGGTATCCCTCGGCGCCCTGAAGGTCGAAGATGGCCGCCAGGGAAAGGCCAGCCAGGCGCTCGATGCGCTCGTCGAGCTCCACGAAGGGCACCTCAAGACGGCGCGCGAGCGCCGCGCCCACCGTCGACTTGCCCGCCCCCCGGAGCCCGATGAGGGCCACGCGCTCCGACGGAGCGCCCGCGGTGGGCAGATCGCAGAGCTCGCGCAGGGGCAACCCCAGCGCCCCCGCGAGCTGGGCGAGCTTGAGGACGGTCAGGTTGGCCCGGCCCGCCTCGGCCTCCGTCACGTAGCGCCGCGACAGATCGGCGCACTCCGCCAGCTCCGTGACGGTGAAGCGCCGCCGTTCACGCTCCTGGCGCAGGCGCTGCCCCAGGGCCCGAAGCAGCGATTTATCGTCTTGTCGAACCATGCCAGGGAAACTATAGTTCACGGATGATCGCCGCGTGGGAATTATACCTCCCATATCGAGGCGCCTCTCACCTCCCGTTCAGCAGCCCCCTGATCCACCCGACCGTGACGATGACCGAAGCCACCACTGCCGCCCCCGACGTCCTCGAGGGCGCGGCCATCGACTTCGAGGTTCAGCCCTCCGAGTACCGTCACTGGTCCCTCGCCGTGGACGGAGACGTGGCCACCCTCCGCATGGCGGTGGAGCCCTTTGGCGGGCTCGGCGGCAAGAACTACGAGCTCAAGTTGAACAGCTACGACCTGCGGGTCGACATCGAGCTGGCCGACGCCATCCAGCGGCTGCGCTTCGAGCACCCCCAGGTGCGCGCGGTGGTGGTCACCGGTGACCTCGACCGCGTCTTCTGCGCCGGCGCGAACATCGTGATGCTCCGCAGCAGCGCCCACGCCTTCAAGGTCAACTTCTGCAAGTACACCAACGAGACGCGCCTCGGCATCGAGGACGCCTCGGAGAACTCCAACCTCAAGTTCCTCGCCGCGCTCAACGGCACCGCGTCGGGGGGCGGCTACGAGCTGGCGCTCGCCTGTGACCGCATCCTCCTCGTGGACGACCGCAACAGCGCGGTCTCGTTCCCCGAGGTGCCGCTGCTGGGCGTCCTGCCGGGCACCGGCGGGCTGACCCGCATCACGGACAAGCGCAAGATCCGTCGGGACCGCTGCGATGTCTTCTCCAGCGTGGCCGAGGGCATCAAGGGCAAGCGCGCCGTGGAGTGGGACCTGGTGGACCGGGTCGCGCCGCTCTCCAAGTGGGACGAGACGGTCGCCGAGGAGGCCCGGGCCCTAGCGGACCAGTGCGAGGACCGCTCCGACGCCACCGGGGTGACCCTGCCCAAGCTCGACGTGGAGGTCGAAGGCCTCGACCGCAAGTACAAGTACGTCACCCTGGAGCTCCAGGGGGCCGACCGGACCGCGTCGCTGACGATCCACGCCCCCGAGGCGTGCCCGTCCTCCGAGGACGAGGCCTTCGCTGCGGGCGCTGACTGGTGGCTCCTGCAGGCGTTCCGGGAGCTGGACGACGCCCTGCTCCACCTCCGCATGAACCTGCGCGACGTGGCCCTTGTGCTCATTCGCGCCACCGGCAGCGCGGACACCGTTCGGGCCACCGACGAGCTGATCGCCGGCGCTGACCACTGGTTCGTCCGCGAGACCCGCCAGTTCGTCAAGCGCGTCCTCAAGCGCCTCGACGTCTCCGCGAAGAGCTTCTACGCCGTCGCCGACGGGGGGACCAACTTCACGGGGACCTTCCTCGAGATGGCCCTGGCCAGCGACCGCATCTACCTGCTCGACGACCCCGACACCGAGGTCGAGGTGGGCGTGACCGTCGCCAACGCGGGCATGTTCCCCATGTCCAACGGCATCTCCCGCCTGGAGACCCGCTTCCTCGGCGACCCCGAGCGGGTGCCCGCCGTCCTCGCCGAGATGCGCCAGCTCCCCGCCGAGGAGGCCAACGAGCTCGGGCTCGCCACCTTCGCGCCGGACGACATCGACTGGGAGGACGAGCTGCGCCTCGCCATCGAAGAACGCGCAAGCTTCTCCCCGGACGCGCTGACGGGCATGGAAGCCAACCTGCGCTTCGCCGGCCCCGAGACCATGGAGACCAAGATCTTCGGGCGGCTGACTGCCTGGCAGAACTGGATCTTCCAGCGGCCCAACGCCGTTGGCGAGCGCGGCGCCCTCAGCTGCTACGGCACGCCCATGCGCCCCGAGTTCAACGTCGAGCGCACCTGACCCCCATCCACACCAACCACCAGCGCAGCGCCAGCGCGACGCGCCCGAGGGGGCGCGTGAATCGCAGCGGCACCGCGCATCGACACCTCAACCAGAACGGAGACCAACATGGCCGGAATTGACTACTCACAGAAGATCCCGAACAACGTGGATCTGAAGTCGGACAAGCGCCTGCAGCGGGCGCTCGAGCGCTGGCAACCCGACTACCTCGACTGGTGGCGCGACATGGGCCCCACCGACTTCAACGAGAACGACGTCTACCTCCGCACGGCGGTCAGCGTCGACCGCGACGGCTGGGCCAACTTCGACTACGTCAAGATGCCCGACTACCGCTGGGGCATCTTCCTGACTCCCACGGAGCCGGGCGGCAAGATCGGCTTCGGTGACCACGAGGGCGAGGACGTCTGGGACCAGGTCCCCGGTGAGTACCGCAACTGGCTGCGGCGCCTGATCGTCACGCAGGCGGACACCGAGCCCGCCTCGGTCGAGCAGCAGCGCCTGCTCGGACTCACGGCGCCCTCCATGTACGACCTGCGGAACCTCTTCCAGGTCAACGTCGAGGAAGGCCGCCACCTGTGGGCCATGGTCTACCTGCTCCACAGCTACTTCGGCAAGGACGGCCGCGAGGAGGCCTCGGAGCTCCTCGAGCGCCGCTCTGGCAACGCCGACCACCCGCGGATCCTCTCGACGTTCAACGAGCCCTGCCACGACTGGCTGAGCTTCTTCTGCTTCACGATGTTCACCGACCGTGACGGCAAGTTCCAGCTGCTCTCCCTCGCGGAGTCTGGCTTCGAGCCCCTGGCGCGGACCACCCAGTTCATGCTCACGGAGGAGGCTCACCACATGTTCGTGGGCCAGACCGGCATCGCGCGGGTCATCCGCCGGACCTGCGAGGTCCTCAAGGAGAACCCCGACGCGGACCTCCACGCCGAGGGCGTGATCCCGCTCGAGACCATCCAGCGCTACATCAACTACTGGGCGGCCTCGTCCCTTGACCTGTTCGGCGCCGAGATCTCGAGCAACTCCGCCAACTTCTTCGGCGCGGGCATCAAGGGCCGCGCCTACGAAAAGAAGAACTACGAGGAGCACTCCGCGCTCGATCAGGGCTACGCCCTGGACCGCTGGGTCGAAGGCGAGGTGAAGGCCGACGAGGTCCCGCTCCGCAACGCCATGAACGAGGTCCTGCGTGACGCCTACGTGAAGGACAACCTGAAGGGCATCGCCTACTGGAACAAGGAGACCGCCAAGGCTGGCGTCGACTTCGAGTTCACCTACCCCCACCGCCGGTTCAACCGGACGGTCGGCGAGTGGGCCGGCGGCTGCTTCCACCTCCACACCGGCGAGGCGATGAGCAAGGACGCCTACGAGGCGGCCTGCCAGGACTGGCTCCCGAGCCAGGCCGAGGCCGACTACGTGCGGAGCCTCATGAAGCCCTGCACCGAGCCGGGTAAGTTCGCCAACTGGATCGCCCCGCCCCTGCGCGGCATCAACAGCCAGGCCGTCGACTTCGAGTACGTGAAGCTCTGAGCCAACCACGGGCGAGGGCAGCGCCCCGCCGGTCCCCACGGACCGGCGGGGCGCTGCCGTTCGGGGAGGCTACACTGCTCCCCATGCCTGCCCGCACCTCCCGATGGGTCCGCCGGGCGACCCTGACGGTCGCGCTGGCAGGGGTGTATGTGGCCCTCGCCCTTCACGGGACCGCCCCCGGCGGATGGCGCCTGCGGACCCTCGTTCAATCCCCCGCGGAGGTCGCCGAGGCCGCCCGACGGGCCCACCGCGCCGCCCGCCTCGATCGGTTCGCCGAGGAGCGCGTGGAGCCCGGCGGCGTGCTCTTCATCGGCTCGTCCACCATCGAGTACTTCGACCTCGCCGCGGCGTTCCCGGGGGCCAACGTCATCAACCGCGGGATCGGCGACGAGGACCTCGCGGGCCTGCGGGAGCGCTTCGCCGGGGCCATTGACGCCACCGCCTGCGCAGCCATCGTGCTCTACGCCGGCGCCGTGGACTTCCACAGGCTCGGACGCCCCCCCGAGGAGATCGTCGAGGGCGTCGACGAGCTCCTGGACCTCGCGTCCTCATCGGCCCCCTCGGCCAGGGTCTTGCTCCTGGGCATCCTCCCGGGGCGGGGCCACTCGGCGGCCATGGCCGCGCGGCTCGCCCGAGCCAACGGCGCCCTCCAGGGTCTCGCCGCTGCGCGCCCGATGGTCTCGTTCGTGAACACCGCGCGCCCGCCGGTGACGGAGGAGGCCTCCGGGGCCCTGGAGCCCCGCATGTCCCGGGACCGGATCCACCTCAACCAGGGAGGCTATAAAGAGGCAGCCTCCTGGATCCTGAATGCCGATGAGGCTGTCGGGCGCCTCCTGGGCGCATGATGGGCCCGGCCACGCCGCCCGATCTTCCCTCCCCCCCCCGCGTCGAACCAGCCCTCCCCCTCCCCGAGGCCCAGTGCTCCGTAGCGTCTTCTCCAACTGGACCCTGAACGCGATCCAGATCGCGGTCTTCATGGTCCTGACCCCATTCACCTTCGGTGCGCTCGGCACCGAGGCGTTCGGGATCTGGGAGGTCATCGTGTCCACGGCGGCGCCCCTGCAGCTCCTGGCCCTCGGCCTCCCCATGGCCACGGTCCGCGCGGTGAGCAGCTCCCTGGACGGGGACGACCCCGACGCCGCGGGGAGAGCGGCCGGCACCGCCTTCAGCATGACGCTGATCCTCGGGCTCGCGGCGGCGGCCATCGGCGCCGTCCTCTACGGCGGGTTCTCGGCACTCCTGCTCACGCGAGAGGGCTGGAGCGGGCTCTCCGCTGACACGATCCGCGATGCGCGCATGGCCATCCTCGTGATCCTCGCCAACGCATCCGCCGGGTTCGCCCTCGCCCTGCCCTACGCGCTCTTCGACGCCCACCACGACTTCGTCGCGCGCAACGTCATCAAGGCCCTCGGGCTCTTCGCCAAGCTCGGCGTCACGGTCGTGGCGCTCACCTGGCGGGCCGACCTGGTGGTCCTCGCCGGCGTTCAGGTGGCGCTCGCCGTCGCCGAGTTCTGCGTCGCCATGGTGGTCTCAAGGCGCAGGCACCCAAAGGTCGGCCTGAGGCCCCGGACCATCCGCTGGAAGGAGGCCCACGGCCTGCTCTCCTTCAGCGTCTTCGCCTTCCTGATGAACATGGGGGCCATGCTCGCGTTCCGGATCGACGCGGTGGTCATCGGGCTCAACGCCCAGCCCGAGGCCGCCGCGGTCTACGGGATCGGCAACAAGATCTTCGACCCCTTCATCAACATCCTGCTGGCCATCGGGATGGTCCTCATGCCCCTCGCCGCCGCGGCGAAGAGCAAGGGGGACCTCGCGCCGGTGAAGGACGCGTTCCTCAAGTGGTCGAAGATCGCCGCCACCATCGTCCTGCTCATCGGGGGCTACCTGATGGTCCTCGGGCCGGCCTTCCTGTCGGCCTGGATCGGCGAGGGCTACGACGAGGAGTCCGGACGGCTGATGCAGATCCTGATGCTCTCGTTCTTCTGCTTCCTCCCGATCCGAGGCGTGGCCCTGCCCGCCCTCATGGGGATGGGGCAGGCCAGGCTCCCGGGATTCGGACTCCTGGCCATGGGCCTCGGGAACCTCCTCCTGAGCCTCGCCCTGGTGGGGCCCTACGGCCTCACGGGCGTCGCCCTCGGCACCGCAATCCCGAACGTCCTCTTCGCTGCGGTCATCGGTCGCATCGCGTGCCGCTCCCTCGGCGTCCCCACCCTCCGCTGGATGGGATACGCCTTCGGGAAGCCGGCGGTCGCCTTTGGCGTGGCCGTCGGCGCCCTCTACGGCGCCACTCGCCTCGTCGACGTGCGCTCATTCCCCGAGCTGATCCTCGCGGGGTTGGCCTACACGGGGCTCTTCGGTGCCCTCAGCCTCGCGTATGCTTTCGCCCGCGACCCGTACCTGGACACGGGGCCCCTCCTTCGACGCCTCCCCCTGGTCTCCAAGCGAAAATGATCCTCGACCTCCTGCTGATCGCGGGTGCCACAGGCGCGAGTCTCATCGGAGCTGAGCTCCTCGCGCGGATCTACCTCAGGACCCGCGACGACTGGTTCGTCCACGCTCCCTATTCCCGGTCCGAGTACGTCGTCGACCCGATCGCCTTCCCCCAGCTCCCGCCGACGGTGCGGGTGGCGGCCAACCCCGACGGGGAGCGCGGGAGCAAGCTGCCCAGGCGGCCCGACGACCTGTACCGGGTCCTCGTCGCCGGGGGCAGCGCCGCCGAGTGCTACATGCTGGACCAGCCGCAATCGTGGCCCGCGGTGACCCAGGAGATCCTCAACGGAACGGCGGGCCGGCGATCCCTCGCCCACGTCGGCAACATCGCCTGCTCGCTGATCCCATGCCGGACCATCGACCGCCTGCTCAAGCGCGTCCTGCCCCGGGTGAAGTCCTTGGACGTCATCGTCCTCATGGTCGGCGCGAGTGACCTCGTGGACTGGTTCGAGAAGAAGGCCCCGCCCGAGATCGACGAGAGCCCGGCGGCCCTGCACCTGTTCTGCACGGAGCACCCCGCCGGCGGCTTCTCCTGGAAGCCCACTGGGAGCGCCCTCTACCGCCTCCTGCGGAGGGCCTACACCCGCGTCGCTCGCCCCGTACACCGGCGGACGAACGTCGGCGCCGCGCGGGTGAAGCACCGGGAGATGCGCGCCCGGTGCCAGAACATCCTGACGGAGGCCCCCGACGCCAGCCCGATGCTCGACAGGTTCCGCCACCACCTGACGGCGCTGATCCGCACCTGCAGGGAGCACTCCCGAGAGGTCCTCATCGCGCGCCAGCCGTGGCTCGACGCGGACCTCTCCCCCGAGGAGGAGCGCCAGCTCTGGAACTTCGGGCAGGGCCGGCCGTACCGGAGCGAGCCCGAGGCCTACTACTCCATCAAGCTGGTGCGCGACCTCATGGAGCAGGTGGACCAGGTCGCCGTGGAGGTCGCCGCCGCCGAGGCTGTCCCCGACCTCGACCTCCGGGCGCGCGTCCCCTCGACCCTGGACCACTACTACGACTTCCTCCACCACACCCCCCTGGGAGCGCGGTGCGTGGGCGCCGCCATCGCCTCCAAGCTCGTCGAGCTTGAGAGGGCTCAGCCGAACTGAATGCCCTGGGCGAGGGGCAGGTCGTCGGAGTAGTTGACCGTGTTGGTCTGGCGCCGCATGTAGGCCTTCCAGGCGTCGCTGCCCGACTCGCGGCCACCGCCGGTGTCCTTCTCGCCCCCGAAGGCGCCGCCGATCTCGGCCCCGGAGGTGCCGATGTTGACGTTGGCGATCCCGCAGTCGGAGCCAGCCGCCGCGATGAAGCGTTCGGCCGCCTTCACGTCAGAGGTGAAGATCGCGCTGGAGAGGCCCTGGGGCACGCCGTTGTGCAGCTCGATCGCGTGCTCGAGGTCCTTGATGGGGATCAGGTAGAGGATGGGCGCGAAGGTCTCGTCCTGCACCGTCTGGTAGTCGTTCTGGGCCGTCATGATGGCGGGCACCACGTAGTGCCCCCCCGCCAGGTCGCCCTCCATGGGCGCCCGACCGCCCCCGCGGAGGAGCGTCCCACCCTCGGCCTGGCAGGACGCGATCGCGGCCTCCATGTTGGCCACCGCCTGCTCGTCAATGAGCGGGCCGCAGAGCGTGCCCTCGTCCATCGGGTCACCGATGACGATGTCGTCGTAGGCGCGCACCAGCCGCTCGGTCACCTCCTCCATCAGGCTCTCGTGGACGAGGAGACGGCGGGTCGACGTGCAGCGCTGGCCCGCGGTGCCCACGGCGCCGAACAGCGTGGCGGGGAGCACCATCGAGAGGTCCGCGTCGTCCATGACCACCAGGCCGTTGTTCCCGCCGCACTCGAGGATGAGCCGGCCCATGCGGCCCGCGACGCGGCCCGCCACCAGCTTGCCGATGGCGGTGGAGCCCGTGAAGGAGACCAGCGGCAGGCGGCTGTCGTCGATCATCGTCTGGGCGACGTCCTCGTTCCCGCCGATGGCGAGGCCGCAGAGGGCACCGAAGCCCTCCTCCTCCAGGATCGGGCGCACGACGTTCGTGAGGCCGATGGCGGTGAGCGGCGTCTTCGGGCTCGGCTTCCAGACGCAGGCGTCCCCGCACGTGAAGGCCAGCATGGAGTTCCAGGCCCAGACCGCCATGGGGAAGTTGAAGGCGGTCAGGATGCCGACGGTGCCCAGGGGGTGCCACTGCTCGCGCATGGTGTGACCCGGCCGCTCGGAGGGCATGGTGAGCCCGTACATCTGGCGCGAGAGGCCGACGGCGAAGTCGGCGATGTCGATGCACTCCTGAACCTCACCCCAGCCCTCCTGCACGATCTTGCCCATCTCGAGGGTGATCAACCGGCCGAGGGCGTCCTTGTGCTCGCGCATGGCGTTGCCGATGCGTCGGACGATCTCCCCGCGCTTGGGACCCGGGACCGTTCGCCAGCGCTTGAAGGCCTCCTCGGCGGCTGCCACGACCTTCTCGTACTCGTCTGCGGTGGCCATCTGCACTCGACCGATCACCTCCCCGGTGCCCGGGGAGCGGGACTCCAGGACCTCCCCCGTGCACGTCAGCCACTCACCCGCGTAGGCGCCCTGGTTGAGGTCGGTGATGCCCAGGGAGGAGAGGAAGCTCGTATCGGTGCTCGAGTTGGACATGGCGGGTGGAGGGTGGATCGGGTCGAGGGGAGGTGCAGGGTGGCGTCCGCCGCCGAAGGGGCGCTGATGGCCGGGGCGGCCGCCGGGTGAATTCGGGCGGAAGAGGATAACGCCCGGGCACGGAAACGGCCCCTCCACCGCTCACGATCCGGGCGTCTCGCCGCTATTCTATTCGCCCGCAGAGCCCCCAAGGGGCGTCAGGAGACAGCCATGAGCGAAGCGAAGATCATCTACCAGCTCCAGGACCTCAAGAAGTTCTACGACCAGAGGGAGGTGCTCTCGGGCATCACCATCTCCTTCCTGGAGGGCGCCAACATCGGGCTCATCGGCCCGAATGGCGCGGGCAAGAGCACCCTGCTCCGGATCCTCGCGGGCGAGGACAAGGACATCGAGGGGATGGCCCGCCCCATCCAGGGCCTCACCATCGGCTACCTCCAGCAGGAGCCGCCCCTCAACGAGGAGAAGACCGTCGGCGAGAACATCGACGAGGCGGTCGCCGGGCTGCGCGCCATCGAGGCGCGCTACTACGAGGTCATGACGATCATGGGCGACGCCGAGGGCGAGGAGGCCGAGAAGCTCTCGCTCGAGTACGACCGCCTGCAGACCGACATGGACACCAAGGGCATCTGGGACCTGGACAGCCGCCTCGAGCAGGCCGCCCACGCCCTCCAGGTCCCGCCGATGGAGTCGGGCGTCACCAAGCTCTCCGGCGGCGAGCGCCGCCGCGTGGCGCTCTGCAAGCTTCTCCTGGAGCACCCCGACCTGCTGCTCCTGGACGAGCCCACCAACCACCTCGACTCCGAGTCGATCGCGTGGCTCGAGACGCACCTGCAGGAGTACGAGGGCACGGTGATCCTCATCACCCACGACCGCTACTTCCTCGACAACGTGGTCGGCTGGATGCTCGAGATCGAGCGCGGCGGCGCGCGCCCGTACAAGGGCAACTACAGCGCCTACCTCGACCAGAAGTCGAAGCTGCTGGACGTCAAGCGCAAGAACGACGCCTCCAGGGCCAAGGTCCTCGAGCGCGAGAAGGAGTGGCTCTCCCGCACCCCCGCGGCCCGGACGAAGCAGTCCAAGTCGCGCCTCAAGCGCTACCAGGACCTCGCCAGCGAGGCCCGCGCCGACGACATGGTCCAGAACGTGGAGCTGCGGATCCCGCCCGGCCCGCGCCTGGGCGACAAGGTGCTCGAGGTGGAGAACCTGGCCAAGGGGTACGGCGACCGGACCCTCTTCCGGGGCCTGACCTTCTCGATCCCGCCCCAGGCCAAGCTGGGCGTGATCGGCGCCAACGGCATGGGCAAGTCGACGCTGATGAAGATCATCATCGGCGACGAGACGGCGGACGAGGGCTCCATGGAACTCGGGTCGACGGTGCAGCTGCGCTTCCTCGACCAGAGCCGGACCGTGCTCGATGACGACATCTCGGTCTTCGACAACATCACCGACGGCAACGAGCAGCTGCCCTTCGGTTCCACCGTGATCGACAGCCGCGCCTACGTGGCTCGCTTCAACTTCCGGGGCGAGGACCAGCAGCGCAAGGTCGGCGAGTGCTCCGGCGGGATGAGGAACCGGGTCATGCTCGCGAAGATGCTCCGCGAGCCGGCCAACCTCATCATCATGGACGAGCCGACCAACGACCTCGACCTCGACACCCTGCGGGTGCTCGAGGAGGCGATCGAGCACTACCCCGGCTGCATGATCATCGTGACCCACGACCGGTACTTCCTGAACCGCGTGGCCACCCACATCCTCGCCTTCGAGGGCGTCGACGACGAAGGCGTCGCGATCGTCCGCTTCCACCACGGGGACTACGAGTCCTACAAGGAGTGGAAGAAGAACCGCGGCGAGGACATCGACGAGCGCAAGGGCGCCCACCGGCGCTTCAACCGCACGTGAGCCGCGCTGGGTCAGGGGGCGAAGCCGCCGAGGGTCACGCCAGCGCGGAGGCCGCGCTGGAGTTGGACCGCGCCCGGGCCAGCCTGCGGGCGACCCCGGACGCGGCCCTGACGGACGTCCAGCGCAGCTTCCGGGACGAGATCGATCGGTTCCTCGCCGAGCACGGCCCGGTCGCCCTGACGCGCGCTTGCCTCCCGGGCCACCTGACGGCCTCGTGCCTGCTCTGGAGCCACGACGGCTCTCGGATCCTCCTGCATCACCACCGCAAGCTCGGGCTCTGGCTCCAGTTCGGTGGTCACTGCGACGGGGAGGGCGACACCCGCGGGGTCGCGCTCCGCGAGACCGAGGAGGAGAGCGGCATCCTCCCGGACCGCCTCACCGAGACGCCCGTGGACTTCGACGTCCACGCCATCCCGGCCCGACCCGGCGAGCCGGAGCACCTCCACCTGGACGTCAGGTACCTCGCGGTGGCCCCCGAGGCGGCCCGCGAATCCCTGTCCGAGGAGTCTCTCGCGCTCGAGTGGCTCACCCCCGCTGAGGCGCTGGAGCGAGGCGTGGACGACTCCTTGAGGCGCATGATCCTCCTCGGCCCGCCGGGCTGAACGCGCCGGCTGTCGCGGATTCGACCCCATCCCCCGGCGCGACCGGCTCCCTCGACCGCGTGAGGGTGCCCGGGAAAACGTTTCCCCTGCCAAACCGGGCTCCCGGTTTGCCCGACGGCGATTCATGCATAGCCTGTGTCCACGGCCAGCGCACCCGGGCGGGATGCGACGGCATCGGGGCCCAAGCCCCACCGGACCTCAAGGGACGCCGCCGAAGGGCGCCGCGTCGGACACGGAAGTCAGCAACCCACGAGAAGGCATGCCCAGCAAGCAAGGCGCCGTCAGGCTCTCACCTCTCTTTCTCCTCGCCGCCGCGTTCGCCGCTGTGGCCTTCGTCGTCATCCAGGGCTCCGGGAGGCCCGCCGCGGCCGCCGCAAGCTACGAGGCGAAGGCCTCCCACTCGATCTCGGGCCTCACCGACGTGAGCCAGCTCTCCAACCCCATGGCTGTCCGCTATGACGAGGTGATTGAGGCGACCGAGGAGCGCGTCCGCATGCGCAAGGAGAAGATCGACCCCTCCTCACCCCTGGGTGAGATCCTCGAGAGCGCGGCTCACCGCCGGGTCAGCGCGGCGACCCGCGCCGTCATGCGACGGGACGGACATTGCAGCGCGTGGAAGAAGATCAAGCGCAAGGACGGGCGCGCCGTCCCCGACCTGACCAGCGACGTGATCGCCCAGCTCCCGGTGGTCACCCCCGACCCGGAGTGATGACCGCCGCTCGGGGCAGGGCTCCCGGCGACTCGAGGCCAGGATTGGGCCGCCGGCGGGCGCCCCGATGATCCAGGGCAAGGCCGCCGCCAGGCCTGCCGCCGAGGCCTTCGGGATGGAGCGGGTGCATCTTGCAGCGGACGACTCCGGCGCTCCGGCCCTGGGGGTCGACCTCGCCGGGGCCAACGCGGGCCGCCCCATGGAGTCCACGCACTCGATCGTGGATGGACCCATGGCGCTGCTCGTCCGCGACGAGGTCCTCACGGCCCCGCCCATCGTTGCTCCCCCTGGCGGTGCCGGGCTCCCCCTGGCGGCGCCGGCATCATCACCGAGGGAGCCTTCAGGTTCGAGGGAGACGAGGTGCAGCGGCTCCTCGAGCACCTCCAGGCCGGACCCCGGCCCGCGGGGGGGGGGCGCCTGACGGGCTCCCCGACCATCCGCCAGAGGAGAGGCTCGCCAGGCCGCCCAAGGCTGCTTCAGATCGAGGCCGGGGGATGGGGGGGCGAGATCTCGATGCAGCCCGGGGCCCCGGCACTAGGAACTGCGCCCAAGGGCACTGGGAACACTATTGGCCCAGGGCGTGCCAGGAGCCGGTCGAGGGGCCCCGACTCCGTTCTTGTCGCCGACGGGTGGCTCCCATCCTCCTAGCCCCGTGAGGAAAAACTAGGGCCTGCGGCCCCCATGGGGCGGGCTACGGTGAGTTCGGTCGCCTGCCAAGATCGATCGCCGCGGATCCCCGCTGAGGACGCAGTCCCTCTGGCCCTGCAGCGAATCATGAGTTGCCCGGAACGCCGGGCCTGAAGGCGCGTGACCCCTCCTCCATCGCCTTCCAACTCTCGAGGTGGCCCCATGCGCCAACCCCTCCCCGCCGGCCTCCGCTCGGCTCTCGTCACCGCGCTCATTCTCACCGGCACCGCCTACGCCCAGGAGCCCGCCAAGCTCCACCGTGTGCAGGACTCCTTTCGCGCGCCCATCCACGCGGGGACCTTCCACGTGGCCACCGGTCAGTTCCAGCGCGCCACCTCCTTCAGCGGCGGCAACGACGGGCCGACAGGGGTCGAGGCGATCTACCGCAACAACTTCTACACGGCGGTGTTCCTGGACATCAACGGGAGCCACCAGATCGTCGACGAGGGCCGGCTCCCCAGCACCAGCTCTCCGTCACAGACGTCGCCCTACCCGAGCGTCCAGGGGTTGGCGGACAGTTACCAGGTCAACAACATCCAGCTCGCTTACGCCACCGACTCCGTCGGGGACGGGACCGCCCAGCTCACCTTCTACGAGCAGTACCGCCCGTGCATCAACCCGGTGGGGACGCTGACCCCGATTCTCGACCTCACGATCGTCGGGCTCCCTGGGACGCTCACCCCGGGCACCACGACCCCTTACACCTTCGACATCGACATGTCGGGGTTCGAGTTCTGCGTGCGGGCGGATGGGGACGGCCAGTTCGACGGAGACGCGTTCGACTTCTTCGGGTGGGGCCTCGAGATGAGCGCCGATCCGGGGTCCATGATCGGCCCGATCGTCGGCGCCCGGCCCGGCGCGCTCGCGCCCACCGGCGAGGGGACCTGCTTCAGCAACCCGTCCGCCACGGTGGCCTCTGGTCTCTACTCCATTGACCAGGCGTACGAGATCGAGCTCGCGAGCGGGAACGGCCGCTGCTTCAACGAGGGGGGCTACGACGAGGTCGACAACGACCCCTGCTTCGTGTCGTTCTGGCTGGTGCTCGGCGCCAACCTGGGCTTCTCGTGCGTCAGCTGCGTGGAGGGCATCGACGACGAATACGAGGACAACGACACCTGCGCCACGGCGGTACCCGTGCCCTCCAACCTCACCACGGGCAACCTGGTCGTACGCAAGCCGGGCGTGGACGAGGACTACTACCGGGTCACCGTGGCCCCCAACTCCACCCTCACGGCCTCCATCTTCTTCAACCAGTTCCAGGCCGACATTGACCTGTGGCTGATCGACGACACCTGCACGTTCCTGCTGGACTCCTCCGAGAGCACCGCGGGCGTCGAGACGGTCCAGTTCAACAACACGACCGGCAGCCCCGTGGACGTCATCGTGAACCCGTTTGTCTTCGGACAGAGCGTCGGTGAGTGCGGCGACTACACGATGGTGCTGGACAACACCCCGCCGAGCACGATCCTCGAGGTGGCGCAGGCGGAGTCGCTCGTGGTGGGCGCCCTGACCGGGACCTACCTCCAGACCCACGCCGACGACAACCTCTACGAGGTGCTCACGGAGGTCGAGAGCGGCGGCAAGCCGGCCAATCGGCGCAGCCGAGCCGAGCACCTCTGGCTCTTCCAGCTCCCGGCCGGCAACAGCCTCAACTTCACCGGACGGGCCTACCAGAGCTCGTCTGTGGACGGAGACAACTGGCGCCTGGAGTACTCCTTGGACCAGCAGAGCTGGACGACCCTCTTCGTGGTGAGCAGCACCCAATCGGACGCGCCCGCCGTCACCGTCCCCCTGCCCGCCTCGATCGTGGGGCCCGTCTACGTCAGGATCCGCGATACGGACCGCACCCAGGGCAACCGTGAGCTGGATTCGGTCTTCATCGACTACCTCGCCTTCGAGGTCATGGGCACGGGCGGCGGCAACCCGCCGGGCGCTCCGACCAACCTCGTGGCCGTGGCGAACTCCAGCACCGAGGTCGACCTCACCTGGATCGATGGGTCCAGCGATGAGGACCAGTTCGAGCTGGAGCGGAGCCTCGACGGGCTCGCGTGGTCCAGCGTGAACAACTCCATCCCCGCGAACTCCACGGCGTTCACCGACGCCGGGCTGACCCCCGATACGGAGTACTTCTACCGCGTCCGGTCCTCCAATGCCTTCGGGGACTCCGACTGGTCCAACGTGGCCAGCGCCACCACCCTGGGCGTTGGCGGCAGCGACGTCGTCCCCTTCGGCGAGATCCTGGGCGAGGGCACCCTCGGGGGCACCTTCGTCAACGTCACCACGGCCGACGGCGTCGTGCAGTCCCTCACGGAACGCCAGAGCGGCGGGAAGCCGGCCAACCGGTTCAGCTTCGCGGCCCACACCTGGCGCATCAACGCGCCCTCAGGCTCGGTGGAGCTCCACCTGAAGGCGTCGATGATCGACGCGGGCGACGGCGAGTCGTTCGAGTTCGACGTCAGCCTCGATGGCGGCGCCACCTGGCTCCCGCCGGCGCTGACGGTCTCCCCCAGCACCAGCGGCGCCACCTATCAGATCGCTCCGGTCACCGGCGCCTTCGGCGGCGGCGAGATCCGAGTGCGGGTCCGTGACACCGACCAGAGCCCCGGAAACCGTGCCCTCGAGGAGGTCCAGGTGGACCACCTCTTCCTGCGGATCTCCTGACCCGGCGCCGAGCCGCCCCCTTGGCTCGGGGCTGAACGCCTCGCCGCCCCTTGCTCCAGGGGGCGGCGAGGCGTCCTCATAGCCCGGCCCCTTCGCCTCCCCTGGAGAGCGGGCACAGCGCCACGGCGCTCGCGACCGCCCTACTCGCCGAGGACGACGTCGAGTTGAACCGGCCGGTGGTCAGAGATCACAGGCTCGTCCAACACCAGCACCGTCGCGCCGGGGAAGGCCCCCACCGGAGCGATCAGGAAGTGGTCGATGGTCCGGTCCGGGGCGTCGGCGGGGAAGGTCGGAGCGGCGGGGCCCACGCGGCCGAAGGCGCTCCAGCCCTGGAGGAGCGCGAGGGTGCGGCTCTCCGGGACGTCGTTCAGGTCGCCGCCCAGGATCACCGGGCCAGGCGCCCCCGGGCCCTCCCCGCCCTCGACGATGAGCGCCTCCAGCAACGCCCGCGCCTGGGCCACACGGCGCTCGTCGTCCGCCAGCCAGTCCAGGTGAGCGTTGGCCACGCGCAAGGGCGCGCCGTCCACGTCGAGGGTGACCACCATGGCCGATCGTGGCTCCAGGGTGCCGGCGGGGAGCGCGACCACCTCGGCGGCCATCACCTGCGGAGCCGCGAGGATCGCGAGGCCATAGCGGCCCCCTTGAAAGTCCATGAAGGGCGCGAAGTGGGCCGTCATTCCCAGGCGCGCACCGAGGGCCGCCGCCTGGTCCACGCCCCCCGACCGGGACGCCCGCTCGTCCACCTCCTGGAGCAGCACCACGTCCGCGCCCGTGGCCGCCAGGTAGTCGCCCACACGCTCGAGGTCGAGGACCCCGTCCATGCCGAGGCCGTGTTTGATGTTGTAGGACACAAGGCGCAGGGAGGCCGGCGGCGACGATCCGTCAGGGGAAGCGGCGCAGGCCACGAGGAGGGCGAGGGGGAGGAGGTATCTCATGGCCTGATCCTGCCCTGAAGAGCGGGCGAGGGTCCAGCGCCTCCGCCTCCTTCGCCCGACCTCCACCCCTCCGCTGAGGGATCAGAGCCCCCCTGGGCCTCCGTGGATCGCGGCGAGGTCAGACCCGCGGGGGATCCGCGAGGAGGGCGTCCACGAGCACCGGGACGGCCTCGCTGGCGCGGCCCCCGAAGAAGGCATCCCTGGGGTCGAGGTTGTCCGGCTCCGCGAGCCCCTGGCAGGCGGTCCAGGCGCCGCTGGCCCGGGCGTAGCTCAGGTAGCCCGCGGCGGGGTACACGGCGCCGCTGGTGCCGATGGCGATGAAGTGGGTGGCGCGAGCCACGGCGGCCTCGATCTCGGGGAGGTGGTAGGGCATCTCGCCGAACCAGACCACGTCCGGGCGCAGGGGTGTCGCGCCGCACTCGGGGCAGGGCACGAGGACCTCCTCGTCCAGGTGCTCGCGGTCCACGGGCCGGCTGCCGCACGCCTCGCAGCGCAGCCGCGAGAGCTCCCCGTGCATGGGGAGGACCGTGGAGCCCGCCCGCTGGTGCAGGTCGTCCACGTTCTGGGTCACGAGGGTGAAGCCCTCTCCGCGGGCGGCGAGCTCACGCTCCAGACGCACCAGCGCGAGGTGTGCGGCGTTGGGCTCCACCGCGGCGAGGTTCTGACGACGCAGCTGGTAGAAGCGCCACACGAGCTCCCGGTTCGCCTCCCAGGCCTCGGGGGTCGCCACCTCCTCGAAGCGGTGGCCCTCCCACAGGCCACCGGCGTCCCGGTAGGTGTCCACGCCGGAGTCGGCCGAGATCCCGGCGCCGGTCAGAACCACCACGTGGCGCCGCCCTCTATCGCTCCCCACCACGCCTCGATCAGGCTCCCGGCGCGCCAAGAACGCGCCGCAGGTCGCCGATGTCCAGGTTGCCGCCACAGACCACCACGCAGTCCTTGCGGTCATCTGCGGGCCGCGGGTCCCGGGCCCACACAGCGAGCGCCACCGCCGCCGCGCCCTCGGCGAGGATCCGCTCCTCCGCCAGGAGGCGTACCAGGCCCGCCTCGATCTCGTCTTCGTCCACCAGCTCCCAGCGGTCCACGAAGTCCCGGCAAGGCGGGAAGGTGACCGACCCCTCCTCGAGGCCCCCGGCGGTCGCGAGGGAGAGGGTCGGCAGGTGTTCGGTCTCGACGATCTTTCCCACCGCCACCGAGGCGTGCATGGGGTGACTGGCCCGGGGCGAGCAGCCGATGACCTCGACCTCGGGGGCCACGTGCTTCAGCACCGCCGACACCCCACCGATCAGGCCGCCGCCGCCCACGGCGATGTACACACGCCCGAGCGTCGGCAGGTGCTCGAGCAGCTCGACGCCGAGGGACCCCTGGCCCGCCATCACCACCGCGTCGTTGTAGGGCGACACGAAGGTCTCCCCGGAGGCCTCGGCGCGGACGCGGGCCGCCGCCTCGGCCTCTCCACACTCGGCCCCGGAGCGGACGACGCTCGCCCCCCTGGAGGTGATCGCTTGCGCCCGCCCGTCAGGCGTGGGTTCGGGGATCAGCACGGTCGCGGCCACACCCGTCAGCGAAGCCGCGTGGGCCACCGCCGCGCCGTGGTTTCCCGTGGAGGCCGCCACCACGCCACGGGCGCGCTCCTCCTCGGAGAGGTGCTGCAGGCGGTGCATGGCGCCGCGGATCTTGAAGGACCCCGTGGGCAGCGCCGACTCCATCTTCAGGAGGAGGCCGCCGCTCGGATCGAGCCCCAGGGCCTCTCGCATGGGCGAGGCGTCGAAGTGGCGCCGCAGACCCGCTGCGGCGTGGACGCTCTCCTGGTACATCGTTCGGGCGAGGTCTTCCCTGGTCGGCGCGGCGCTCATACGCGCCGCATCATGCCTGATCCAGGGCAGGCACGCCCATGGGGGATTCACCGCCGCCGGGCCCGGCTTGGCCCCCGGCAGGATCAGCGGCGTCCGGGGGCGCTCCGCGCAGGAACACCCGCCGCGCCAAGGCGATCAGGTCCTCGAGCACCACGTAGGCCGCCGGCACCAGGATCAGGATCAGCACCGTCGCCACCGCGAGCCCGAAGAAGATGCTGATGGCCATGGGCTGTAGGAAGCGCGCCTGGCCGGACACGAAGAAGGTCAGGGGCAGGAGACCCAGCATGGTCGTCACCGACGTCAGCACGATCGGCCGGAAGCGCAGGCGCCCCGAGTCCTGGACCGCCTCGAGCATGGGCACCCCGCGCCGCCGCCGCTGGCCAATGAAGTCCACCAGGATCAGGCTGTCGTTCACCACCACACCGGCGAGGGCCAGCAGACCGATCAGGGACATGAGCGTGATGGAGCGGTCCATGACCGCGTGCCCGAGCACCATGCCCACCCCGGCGAAGGGGATGATGAACATGATCACCATGGGCTGCAGGAAGCTCTGGAAGAGCGTCCCCAGGATCAGGTAGATGAGCAGCCCCGAGAGCAGGGCCGCGGACCACAGCCCCGCCATGGACCTGGCGGTCTCATCCGCCTGGCCCCGGAGCTTGAAGGACTCCCCGGGTCCCATGGAGGCGTCGTTGGCGAGCTCGCCCGCGAGGGTTCGCAGGATCTGCGCCGAGTTCCCCTCGGTCTCCTCCACATCGGCGCTCACCACCACCGCGCGGACGCGGTCCTCGTGGCCCACCGAGGAGGGGCCCCGACCGACCTCGGCGTCGGCCACCGTGCGGAGGGGAACGCGCCGGGCGGGCCCGCCGCCCCCTGTGGGAAGCGTCACCTCCATGCGCTCCAGGGCCCCCGCGACGCGGCGCTCGGACTCGGGGTACTTGAGCACCACCTCGACCTCGTCCGGCCCTCGGCGGAGCGAGGCCACCTCGCGCCCCTCGAAGGCCGCGCGCAGCTCCATGGCCAGCCCAGCCTCGGTCAGCCCCGCGAGGCGACCCTGCTCGTTCGGCACCAGCTCCACCCGGCCCTTGCCGCTGTCCAGGTCGGTGCGCACATCGCGCACCCCGGCGAAGCGGCCCAGTCGAACGGCCAGCTCGTCCGCGCGGACCCTCAGGCGGTCCAGGTCCGGGCCGCTCAGGGCGACCTCCACGGCGCGCCCCGCCGGCCCGGTCTGGGGCTGGCCGATCTCGTAGCTCTCCACCAGGGCGGGCAGCGCCGCGAGCTCGACCCGGAGGGCCTCGATGATCTCCGCGGTGGTCCGGGTGCGTCCCTCTCCCTCACGGAGCTCCACCCACACCTGGCCCAGGTGCGGACCGATCTCGAACTCGGAGACCTTCGACGCGGCGACGCCGAGCAGCGTGTGCTTGGAGAGCACCTCCCCGGCGCCGCTCCCGTCGACCATCCCCTCGACCGCCTCGCACACCACCTCCGTGTCGTCCAGGCTCGCGCTCGGGTCCAGGCGCAGGGACACGAAGAAGAGCTGGCTCTCGAACTGGTCGAAGAGCACGAAGGGGATCCGCGTCACCCCCACGGCCCCGACCACCGCGCCGAACGCCAGCGCGAGGCTCAGGGTCGCGTAGCGCCACCGCAGGGCGCCGGCCAGGAGGCGGGTGTAGGCGTCCTGGAGCGGGCTGTACCAGCGGCGGACCGTGCCGCCGCCACTCCGAATCTGGGCCTGCATGCGCGCCACGGCCCGCTTCGAGGTCCAGTGGGCCAGGTGGGAGGGGAGGATGGTGAAGGCCTCGACCAGGGACACCACCAGGCAAGCGGTGACCACGATGGGGAGCGGGCGCAGGAACATGCCCGTGGAGCCAGGCAGCAGGAGGATGGGAAGGAAGGCCGCGATGCTGGTCATGATGGTCGCGATCACGGCGCGCCCGACCTCGGCGGTGCCCTCCACCGCCGCGACCTCGGGGGCGTCCCCCTCCTCCATTCGTCGGTAGACGTTCTCACCCACCACGATGGCGTCGTCCACGATCATCCCGAGCACGACGATCAGGGCGAACATGGTGATCATGTTCATGGTCACCCCCACCGCGCCCGAGACGAGGATCCCGCCGAGGAACGCGAGGGGGATCCCGAGCGCAGTGACCAGCGCCACCCTCGGGCTCAGGAAGAGCAGCAGCGCGAGCAGCACGAGACCAGCGCCCACCATCCCCGACTCGAACATGGTCCGCAGGCGGTTGCGGACGTAGATGGACAGGTCGCTGTTGGTGCCGATGGCGACCCCCGGCTCCATGGAGTCCGAGCGGCCGTCCACGTGGTCGAGGACGATCCGCGCCACGTCGATGGCGTCGGCGCCCTCGTCCTTGTTGACCTGCATGTGCACGCAGGGGTGGCCATTGAACCGACCCCGTGACGAGCCGCGGGAGGAGGCCTCGCTGAGGCGAGCGATGCGCCCGAGGGTCACCGTCGCCCCCCCAGGGGACGACAGCACCGGCAGGTCCTCCAGGTCGCGGGCCCACCGGACGTCGCCGCCCACCCGCAGGAGCTGCTGCCGCTCGTCGACCTCGAGGCTCCCCAGCGGCGCCTCGGCCAGGCGGGCGCGGATGGCCACCTCCGCCGCGTCGAGGGTGAGCCCATGACGGTCCAGCTCCTCGGGCACCGCCTCGACCCAGATCTGCGGCTCGATCAGCCCCGTGGACACCACCGAGGAGACGCCCGGCAGGGCCTCAAGCGCCCGGGCCTCGTCCTCCGCCACTCGCTTGAGCACGAGGTCATCCGCCGAGCCGTAGATGAAGACCGCGATGACGGGGAAGCGGTTCTCCACCTCGAACAGCAGCGGGTCCTCCACGTCGTCGGGGAGGGTCACATCCCCGCCCCGGACGCGATCCCGCGCGTCCGAGAGCACCTTGGAGATGCTCGCACCGTCCGCCAGGGTCAAGTTCACCCGAGACACCCCCTCCCTGCTGACCGAGCGCATCTCGTCCACGCCCTCGAGCCCGTCGAGGGCGTCCTCGATGGGCGCAGTCACCAGCCGCTCCACGTCCACCGGCGAGGCGCCTGGATACACGGAGAAGACCTCCACGGCGTCGAGGGAGAAGTCCGGGAAGACCTCCCGCGGCATGCCGCGGTACACCACGAACCCGCTGACGATCAGCGCCGCCATGGCGAGGTTGGCGCCCACCGGCCCCCGCACCGCGAGGCTGGCCAGCCAGCGGATCATCGGCCGTCCCCGTGGGCTGCGGCGTCGGGCTCTGCGTCCAGGACCTCCACGAGGGCGCCGTCCCCCACCAGCTGGATGGAGGAGGCCACGACCCGCTCCCCGGCCTCGAGGCCAGCGCGGACCACGCGGCCGCTGCCGTAGGAACCGGGCGCCAGGACGAGGGGGCGCTCCTCCACGCGCGAGGTGCCCTCGGGGTAAGCCTCCACGAGAACGTAGGCCACCGGGCCGCCGCTGCGGGAGGCGATGCAGCGCTCATCGAGCCAGATGGCGCCCGGCAGCGGAGCACCCCGCAGGGTGACGCTGGCCGCGGATCCGGAGGGCAGCCCGTCCGCTCCCTCGAAGACCGCCTCCACCACCACCGAGCGCGTGATGGGCTGCACCTCCGCACCCACCGCAGTGACCACGCCCTCGAGGACGAGCCCCGGCCTCGAGAGCGGCGCGGCCGTCGCCGCAGCCCCCAGGCCCAATGCCGCCACGTCGTCCTCGTGAACCTCGGCCACGAGCCGAAGCTGCCCCACGTCCACGAGCGCACCCACGGGCGCCCCGGGCGCGAGCACCTGACCCACCTCCGGCGGCGTCCCGCCCGAGACCGCAGGGACGAACCGCCCCTCGAACGGGGCCATGACAGCGCAGCGCTCCAGGCGGGACTCGAGCAATGAGAGCTGCTCGGTGCCGAGCCGCACCTCGAGATCGGCGGCCGTCACGGCGGCGCCCGCCGCCTCGAGCCGGGCGCGGGCCTCCTCCACCGACCCCGCCGCCGCGAGGGTCTGCTTCCTCGCCAGGTCGTAGCGAGCCCGCTCCACGCCGCTCCGCTCCACCAGCCCCTTCCAGCGCTCCTCCTCGGACCGGAGCAGACCCAGGGACTCCTCCGCGAGGGCGAGGGCCGCATCGGCCCGGGCGAGGTCCTTCCGGGCCGCCTGGGACCCGGCCTGCGCCAGCTCGATGGCGGTCCCCTGGGCGGCGATCTGCAGCTCGAGGTCCTCGCTCGCGACCCGCAGGAGCAGCGCCCCCTCGGCGAGGACCTGGCCCGGCCGCAGCGCGGGGTGGAGCGCGGCAATTCGTCCCCCCAGCTCGCTCGAGACCATGAACCGGCGGGAGGCCGCCAGGGTCCCCTGGAGCTCCACCGCGCGAGGCACTGGGCCCCGGACCACCTCCACGGCCTCCACGGGGACGGGCCGCGGGCCCGGGAGGGACCGCTCGGGGGCGGCGGGGCGCCCCTCGACGATCTTGAGGGCCACCCAGCCGCCCGCGGCCAGCAGCGAGACGGCGACGAGGATCTGTGTGAGAGGTCGAAGCATGGGTCCGGTACGGGTTCCTTCGGCGCTACTGGACTCCGCGACGCGCGACGGTTCCAATCTTCGCCCCGATCTTCTCTCCTCGGGCCCCTGGGCCCGGTCTCACCCGGTGGCCCCCCGGCTGCCATCAACTCCAGACGACGCCCCTCGACGGGCCCCGACTGTCTTGCAGCTCGAAGTCGACACCTCCACCGCGGCCACCGCCAAGGTCGCCATCACCGTCCCCTCCGACGAGTTCCAGCAGGAGGTCCAGAGCGGGCTTCGCAACGCTTCCCAGCACGTGAACATGAAGGGCTTCCGCCCGGGGAAGGTCCCCATGGCGGTGCTCGAGAAGAAGTTCGGCGACGGCATTCGACGGGAGGTCAAGGAGTCCTTCGTCCAGCGTGGCTACGGCCAGGCCATGGAGGAGCACGGCCTCAAGCCCATGGCGCACCCCCGGCTCAACCCGGCGGAGCTCGACCTCGCCGAGGACGGCTCCTTCGTGGTGGAGTTCGAGGTGCCCCTGCGCCCCGACTTCGACCTCCCCGACTACAAGGGCCTGTCGATCACCAGCGAGCTGGAGCCCGTCATGGACGAGCAGATCGACACCACCATCGGTGAGATCAGGGAGCAGCAGTCCACGCCCGAGGCCGCCGGCGAGGACGGCATCGACGAGAAGGGCTTCGTGATCGCCAACCTCTCGTTCATGGAGGGCGAGGAGAAGGTCTTCGACCGTGAGGGCATGCGGCTCAACGCCATGAGCGTGCCCCCCGGCGTGGACGGCGACGCGTTCGCCGAGGGGCTCAAGGGCGCCAAGGAGGGCGACCAGCTCACCTTCCCCATGACCATCCCCGACTTCGTGGAGAACGAGGATGCCCGGGGCAAGGACGGGACCTGCCTGCTGGACGTCCAGCAGGCCATGAACCTCACGCCGCCCTCCGATGAGGACCTGTTCGCCATCCTCGGGGACGAGGTCAACGACATGGACGGGCTACGGGCCTTCGTCTCCGCCCGCCTGGGCGAGGCCGCCGAGGAGCGCGAGAACAACCGGCAGGAGGCCGCCCTCCTGGACCAGGTCCTGGAGCAGTGCACGTTCGACCTGCCCGAGGCCATGCTGGAGCAGCAGACCCAGGCCCGCCTCGCCCAGCTCGGCCAGGAGCTCGCCAGCAGCGGCGCCTCCGAGGAGGACGTCCAGAAGGCCCAGGAGGAGCAGCGCCCCTCCGCCGAGGCCGAGGCGGCCAAGGGCATGCGGGCCCTCCTGGTGGTCGAGGCCATCGGGGAGAAGGAGGAGCTCCTGGTGACCAACCCGGACCTGGAGACCGAGCTGATGGCCATCGCCGCCCGGAACCAGACCACCGTCGAGGAGGTCAAGGAGTACTACGAGCAGAACAACCTGGGCCAGCAGCTCGCGATCGAGATCCTGGAGAAGAAGGTGCGCAGGTTCCTGCGTGAGGGCGCCGATATTCAGAGTCCGGCCTGAGCCATCGGGGCGCCATCCCCGGCGCCCCAGCCCAGGCCCACCATCTTCGCTTGAATCTGCGCTCCCCAACCTCTAGAGAAGGCGTCATGCAGAACTACTACCCGGTCCCGTTTGTCATCGAGAAGACCGGCCGAGGCGAGCGGCAGTACGACATCTACTCCCGCCTCCTCGAGGATCGAATCATCTTCCTCGGCACCGCAATTGACGACAACGTCGCCAACGCGGTCATGGCCCAGCTGCTCTTCCTCGACAAGACCGGCCGGAACCAAGACATCAAGATGTACATCAACTCGCCCGGCGGCTCCGTCACCGCGGGCCTGGCGATCTACGACACGATGCAGCTGGTCGAACCGAACATTCAGACCTATTGCCTCGGGCAGGCCGCCTCCATGGGCGCGGTGCTCCTCTCGGGCGGCTCCAAGGGCAAGCGCTTCGCGCTGCCCCACAGTCGCGTGATGATCCACCAGCCCCACGGCGGCATGGGTGGCACGGCTCTCGACATGGAGATCCAGGTCCTGGAGATCCTCAAAATGAAGAAGCAGCTTGAGGGGATCATGGCCCACCACGCTGGCCGGTCCGCCGAGGAGCTCTCCGAAGCCTGCGAGAGGGACAACTTCATGTCCCCCGAGGAGGCAAAGGACTTCGGGCTCATCGATCACATCGTTGCCCGAGTTGAGGACGGCCCCGAGGCCGCCTCCACGGAGAAGTGATCCGCCGGGGTAGGCGGGGACGCTGCTTCAAAACGGCCCCCCGCCTCCTCTCAATTTGTTCCTCGCGAGATTCAACCGACTCGCGCAGGTCCGGGATCACCTGAAACGCCGATCTAACTGGGAGCGCACGGCACTCGCCGCCGCTCCCTTTCTCATGTTGGTTCTGTTCGCTTTTGCGCAGAGCCATAAACTTCGCTCATGAGCTCTTCACGACGTACTGGCCGACAGGTCGAACGCTGCACCTTCTGTGAGAAGCCCCGACACCAGGTCACCTCTCTGATCGCAGGTCCGCCGGGCGTTTACATCTGCAATGAGTGCATCGAGATCTGCAACTCCATTCTCCAGGAGGAGCAGCGCCGCAACCCCGTGACGAACGATGGGATCGAGGCGCCGAGCGCGCCGGTGGCGACGGCTCAGTCGGGCGCCATCGATCGAGATCGCCTCCCGACGCCCATCGAGATCGCCCGCAGCCTGGACGAGTACGTGGTCGGCCAGCACCGCGCGAAGAAGGTCCTCTCCGTTGCGGTCTACAACCACTACAACCGCCTCCGCAGGCAGGGCACCGTCGAGGGATCCGACTCGGCAGAGGTGGAGATCGAGAAATCCAACGTCCTGCTCGTGGGCCCCACAGGCTCCGGCAAGACGCTCCTCGCCCGGACGATGGCGCGGATGCTCGACGTGCCCTTCGCCATGGCTGATGCCACGACGCTCACCGAGGCGGGCTACGTGGGCGAGGACGTCGAGAACATCCTGCTGAAGCTGCTGCAGTCCGCTGACTTCGACGTGGAGCGCGCCCAGCAGGGGATCATCTATATCGACGAGATCGACAAGATCGGGCGGACCACGGGCAACGTGTCCATCACCCGCGACGTGTCGGGCGAGGGCGTCCAGCAGGCGCTCCTGAAGATCCTCGAGGGCACCGTCGCCAGCGTGCCGCCCCAGGGCGGACGCAAGCACCCCGAGCAGTCCTACATCCAGCTCGACACCGCGAACATCCTGTTCGTCGTCGGGGGCACCTTCTCCGGGGTTGAGGAGATCATCGGTCGCCGCGTGGGACAGTCCGTCATCGGCTTCGGGCGCGAGCAGCTCTCCGACACCGCGCTCGAGGACGCCCGCAAGAAGTCGGTCGCCCCGGTGGCGCCGACCAACCTCCCCGCCTTCGACGAGTACGGGGCCCGGGACGAGTACGTCCGCTTCCTCCTCCCGAAGGACCTGATGGAGTTCGGGCTCATCCCCGAGTTCATCGGCCGCCTCCCGATCATCGCGACCCTGGACACCCTCCGCCGCGAGGAGCTGGTGCGGATCCTGGTCGAGCCCAAGAATGCCCTGGTGCGCCAGTACCAGAAGCACTTCGAGATCAACGGCAAGGAGCTCCTCTTCGACGAGTCGGGCCTCAAGGCCATCGCGGACCTCGCCATCGAGCGGGAGACCGGGGTACGGGCGCTCCGATCGATCCTGGAGTCACTCCTCCTGGACCTCCAGTACGAGCTCCCCTGCCGCAAGGACACCGACACCTTCACCGTCAACGAGGGCGTCGTCCGGGGCGAGATCCAGCTCGCCAGGGGCCTGACCTCGGCGGACATCGAGGCCGATGAGGCCGCCGAGAAGGCGACCGAGGAAGGAGAGAGCGACGAGGGCGGCCGCGACGACGCGGCCCCCGAGCGCGAGAGCGCCTGAGGGGCGGTGCGCCCCGCCGCATCGCGGGGGCACCGGACCACCTCCGCCGGAAGGTGAGCCCTGCGGGCCCCCTTGTGGGCCGGGGTTACGGCTATGATCCCCGCCATGAATAGCGGCGGGACACGAGAGCAGCTTCGGATCCGGTATCACCGGGACTTCGACGGGATGGTGTCGGGCGCCGTCCTCGCGCACATCCTCCAGGAGCAGGGAGAGCGCCCCCTCCTCAAGAGCGTCAACTACGACGAGCGCGCTGGCTGGGACACCTTCGAGGAGGGGCGTCGCTTCGCCCTGGTGGACTTCCACTTCCACCCCCGCGCCGAGTACTGGTTCGACCACCACCCCACCACCTTCCTCACGGAGGAGCTCCGGGCCCAGTACCAGCCCTCCGACCGCTGGAGCTGGGATGAGGAGTCCCCCTCCTGCCCGCCGCTCATCATCCGGCACGCGCAGGAGCACTTCGACTACCGGCCGCCGGACCGCTTCATGGAGGCCGCCCACTGGTCGGACATCATCGACGCGGCGCGCTTCGAGAGCGTCGACCAGGCGATCTTCGGCGAGGACCCGGCGCTGCGCCTCATGCGCGCGCTCACCGCGTCCCCCAACCCCGCGTGGGTGGACGAGCTCGCGACGGCCCTCATCACCGAGTCCCTCAGCGACGTTGCCCTGCGCGCGGACGTGGAGAAGGTCTACGGCCGCGCCGCTCGGAACCGCGACAAGGCCCTGGACCAGTTCCCCCCGACGGTCCTATGGAACCGCGGCGGCGTCCTGTTCTATGACGCGGCCTCGTCCAAGATCCGCCGGGAGCGCTTCGCTCCGTTCTACCACCACCCCGAGGTCTCCTACGCGGTGGGCGTGATCCCGACCCGCGCCGGCTTCCACATCACCTGCGGCGAGAACCCCTGGAAGCAGCCGACCAACGGCGTGCACGTGGGCGAGATGATGGAGGAGTACGGCGGCGGAGGCCACCGCGCCGTGGGCGGCGCGAACCCGCCCTCCCTCGCCGAGGCCAAGCGTCTCGGTGAGGAGGTGGCGATCCGGATCAAGGACCACCTCGCCAGCGCCTGACCCCAAGTGGAAGCCGCTCAGCCGGAAGTCCCCCGGTCCCTCCTCGAGGCCGACCCCGCCGCCCTGCGCTCCTTCGTGGTCGCGCGGGGGGGGAAGCCGTTCCACGCCAAGGTCCTGCGCCGCGCCGTGCTCGAGCGGGGCGTCCTCGAGTACGACCAGATCACCGATCTCCCCGCCGGCCTCCGGGCCATCCTCGAGGAGGAGCTCCCCATCTTCTCGGGGAGGCTCGTGGATGAGCGGACGGCCGCCGACGGGACGCGGAAGCTGCTGATCGAGTTCCCTGGCCGGACCGCGGGCGATGGCGCCATCTCGGTGGAGACCGTCCACATCCCCCCGGCCCGTCCCGAGCGAGACCCGAACAAGGGGGCGACCCTCTGCGTCTCGAGCCAGGCAGGCTGCCCCGTGGCGTGCCCCTTCTGCGCCTCCGGCCTGCTCGGCCTCGCTCGCAACCTGCGCGCCCACGAGATCGTCGAGCAGTACGTCCGGGGCCGTGCGCTGGGGCCCCTGTCGCGCTCCGTGGTCATGGGAATCGGGGAGCCGCTCCTGAACTACCCCCAGCTCTCCGCCGCCCTCGAGACGGTCCGTGACGAGATGGGCCTCGGCGGACGGAAGCTGACGGTCTCCACCGTCGGCTTCCCGGACCGACTGCGCCGCCTGGCCCCGGAGAAGCCGCGCTTCCAGCTCGCCATCTCGCTCCACACGCCCGACCAGGAGCAGCGGGACCGGCTGGTCCCGGCCATGGCCGGCGTCCCCATCGAGGAGGTCCTCGCGGCCGGGGACGACTGGTTCGAGAAGACCGGACGCGAGGTCACCTACGAGTACGTGCTCCTGGGCGGCGAGAACGACTCCGAGGGGCACGCCCTGCGGCTCCTGGAGCGGCTGCGGGGTCGGCGCTGCAGCGTCAACCTGATCCCCTACAACCCCACGCCCGAGCTCCCCTTCGACCGCCCCGAGGGTGGGTCCCCCGAGCGCTTCCGCGACGTGCTCGTGGAGGGGGGGCTGATCGCCACGATTCGCTGGTCCCGCGGTCTCGAGGGCGCGGCCGCCTGCGGACAGCTACGCCTCGTTCGCTGAGCGAGCCGCGTCCAGCGCCGCCAGCGTCGCCCGGACCAGGGTCTCCGCGGACCCGGGCCGCGCCCGCAGGAAGAGCTCCGGCTCGATGAGCTCGAGCTCCATGAGGTAGGGTCGCCCGCTGGCAGCAGCCACCAGGTCCACGCGGCCATAGACCGGGGGAACCCCGCCAGGAACGGCGCGGAGGATCCCCTCGGCCTCGCGGAGAAGCTCCGGAGGAGGGTCGACGAACTCGACGCTCCCCCCGTGCTCCTCCTGGACGCGGAAGTCCCCGGGCGAAGAGCGCTTGAGGACCGCGTGGGAGTACTCGCCGCCGAAGTAGGTCAGCGACCACTCGCCGGACACCGAGAGCTCCTCCACAAAGGCCTGCAGGAGGAAGCTCCCCCCGGCCGTGACGTCGATCTCGCCGGGGACCGGCTGGCCCCGCTCGACCACCGCGGTGCGCCACGCGCCGCCGGACACGGTGGGCTTCAGCACGCCCCGCGCCGCGCCGACCTGCTCGAGCAGCGGGTCCGCCGTAGCTCCGATCTCCGGGGAGTCGAGGAGCACCGTCGGGGGAATCCGGGCCGCGCCGGTCCGGGCGAGGTCGAGCAGGTACCGCTTGTCGTGGTTCCAGCGCAGGATCTCGGGCGAGTTCAACACTGGAGCCTCCACGGCCTCCACCCAGCGGAGGAAGCGCTCGGGGTCCATGAAGTACTCCCACGGCGAGCGCACCAGGGCGCCATCGCAGGGCCGCCCCGGGAGGGGCTCGCCCCAGGGCGCGACCACCGTCTCCACGCCGCGCGCCGCGAAGGCCGCCGGCAGCCCGGCGTCATCCGGCTGCAACTCCGGCATGGCGGGGTCCGTGATGAGCGCGAGGCGAAGCTCCCGAGACATGGCCATCAGAACCTGAGGGTGTAGTTGAGCTTCACCGCCAGGGACTGGTCGGAGGTCACGAAGCTGGACTCGCTGAAGGCCTTGTCGAAGCCCATTAGGCCCACCACAAAGAGCTCCCTGCCCGGCTCGATGATCCACCGCAGCCGCGTCTGGGAGGACAGGTTCTTGCCCTCGGTGTCGTACTGGAGGAAGGTGTTCCACGACGTCATCGGGTTGAAGTTCAGGTCCACACGCCAGGTGTAGAGCTGGGTCCTGAAGTCCCCGCCCCCGTCCTCCAGCTCGATCTGGACGTCCTCGAAGGACATGCCCAGGCGCACGTGGGCGTTCGGGATGTAGACGGGCTCCACGCTCATCCGCTGGATCGAGCCGCCGTAGTAGTCCCCGAACTCCACCGAGCTCTCGATCCCCGCGAGCCGCCGGTCGTTGGACTCGAAGCGCAGCCGGAAGCGCGTCTCGTCGTAGTCACCAGGGGCCACCTGCGCGTCGCCGTCACCCAGCTCGAAGGGCGAGTCGATGGTCTCCGCCTGCCGCGTCACCCTGAGGGAGATCTCGTCCTGACTCCAGAACTGGAGCCGCGCCACGTCCAGCGGGACGCTCCATCGGTCCTCCGTCCCCACCAGGTCCCGGGCCATGATCAGGTCCAGGCCGCTCTCCACCGTCCGGAAGAGGCTCGACTCGTCCTCCGACCGCCAGGTGTGCTCGGCCCCCGCCTGGTAGCGGTCCACCCCCGCACGCCGGACGAAGCCCAGCGCAGGGTCGAAGCCCTCCTCGATCCGCTGGGCTCGGAAGTCCGTCTCCCAGCGGCTGGAGCGGCTCTGCGCCTGGATCCCGTAGGCCATCCCGGACGCCTCATCGGCGCCCCCGCTCCCCATGACGTAGGACCACAGGAAGCCGCTGTGCCCCTCCCCGAAGAGCCTGGCCGATCCCAGGCGCAGGTCGACCCCGGCGGTGTAGCGGCCACCTTCGCCCCCCGGATCCCCGCTGGTCCCAATGACGCCCACGCTCCGGCCCTCGCCGAGCGCCCTCTGCAGACGGAGCACCCCGAGGTTCTGCGCGTCGATGCCCGGGACCATGGGGTCCATTCCGGTGGCGGGGATGGGGTCCACCGAGTCCACGTAGGTGTCCAGGGCGCCAACCGTCCAGTCGCCGAACCGCCCCGTCACCTTGACCCCGGCGATGATGGGGACCGCCTCGCCGTCCGCGCTGCGGCCGACCCTGCGGGAGAAGAAGGGGATGGTGCTGCGGCTGTTCCCGGGCAACCCGAACTCGAAGGCGCCTGCGTCCTCCAGGAAGAAGTCGCGGCGCTCCGGGAAGAAGAGCGGGAAGCGGCCGACGTTCACCTGACGCGTGTCCACCTCGGTCTCGGCAAAGTCGGTGTTCGTGGTGACGAGCACCGTGGACGAGGGCGTGGGCCGCCAGCGGACGTCGAGCCCCATGTCGAACTCGGAACCGAATGAGCGATCCGAGGACTCGCGGGTGGTGAGGCCCTTCACGTACGGGATCACGTCCAAGCCGAGCCCCTGTTCCAGCCCCTCGATCCCGGTGAGTCGGCCCCCGTCGGAGATCTGGAAGAAGCGGTACGCCACCCGGGGCGACGCCCAGCGCCCGCGCTCCCCGTTCTCCACGCGCTTGCGGCGGACGTTGAAGCCCCAGTGGGGCGCCGAGGGGTCGAAGGACAGCGTCTTCACGGGGATGGCGAGCTCCGCGACCCAGCCCCCGTCGGTGACCCGCGAGGCGCCGTACCAGATCCCGTCCCAGTCCTTGTTGAAGGACGACCCGTTGTCCGCGATCAGGGCGTCCCCGAGCGACCCGCCCGGCGTCACCTGGAACCAGTACGCGAATCGCTCGGAGGCGAAGGGGTCGAACCACAGCTCCACCACATCGTCGAAGCGCACGAAGGCGTCCCGGTTCATCTGCCGGGCCCGGACGCTCTCGGGATCATCGTGGCAGAAGATCCCGACGTAGATGTTGTCCGCGTCGTAGGTGAGCAGCACATCGGTCTCGTGGGACATGGGCGCGCCCTCGATCGGCGCCGTCTGGGTCAGGTCCCCCACTCGAACCGCGCGACTCCAGACCTCCTCATCGAGGCGAGCGTCCACCTTGACCTGGTCCGGCACGTCGATCCTCGGGACCCTCACCGTGGGCCGGAGGCCCGCCCCCAACGGCTCCTGCTGCGGCGCCGCGGCCGCGACGGCGGCGGCCCAGCCGAGCACCACCGCCCCCAGTACGGACCGCCGGAGGGCGGATCCCATGGACTCGGCCATCCGCCGGCCGGCGGCTGCTCCGGGCCTCGCTGGGCGCCGGCGGTGCCCCGGGGAGCGCGGAGTGAAGATGTGGGGCTGCAAGGACAGGCGCGTGGCTCGATCAGCGCTCGGCGCGTCCGCACCACTGGGCCAGACGCGAAGCGAGGCCCAGCAGGGTAGTCGGGTCGCCGGCCCCGGGACACTGCCCCACAGAATCCGAACGCGGACTCACTGCGCTGCGTCCGTATCGAACGCTCGCACCAGGAAGAGTGTCCCTGGAACAGACATCTCCCCCGCGAGCTTCATCCGGCGCTCCACGTTGGTGAGGACGAGGCCGCAGGTCTCTCCCGAGGGCAGCTCCCGCTCGTGGATCAGGGTCGCGCCCTCATCCAGCACGCGGCGACGGCCTGCCGCCACGTCGCGCAGCGGGAGGGCCCGCCGGGTCCGCTGAACCCAGGGGGGCGGGGTGAACCAGGGGTCCCCCTCCGTCTCCTCCAGGGTCTCCAGCAGGCACGCCGTGAACCTCGACAGCAGCTGCGGCCGCACCAGGACACTGGTCACCGCGTCGCTGGCGAAGCCCCCCAGGGCGCCGCGACCGAAGGCCCGATCCACCACCTGCTCCGCCGACTCCGCCAGGTCGTCCTCCCCGAGGGCGCCCTCCGCAGCTGCGGAGTGGATCCCGAGGGTGAGCTGTCGCGCCAGCCGGGGGCGGGAGACGATCGGCGTGAGCGGGCGACCGATGGCGCCCAGCCCGAACCAATCGCCAGCGGCCGGTTCCGGCCCGGCAGTCCCGGGCACGCCCGTGGGCCCCCCTGAAGAACGCCCTGACGAACCCACTGCAGCCCCGTCTGCGGCCCCCTTCGCAGCGAGCCCACGCAGCCGGTGCAGCCGGTCCAGCGTCAGGCCCTCCACCGGGTCGAAGTCCACGAGGTCCACCGCCACCGTCGGGTGGGATGCCGCCTCCCGGAGCACCGAGCCGTCCGCGCCGTCGAGGACTGCGAGTCGGCTCCCCTCCACCCCGGCCGCCGCCAGCGCCGCGCGGAGGTCGCCATCGACTCCGGGAAGCTCGGGGTGACCGATCAGCAGGACCCGGGAGGCGACCTCCAGCGCTCGGAGCACGCGGGCCCCGAGGTATGCAAAGGGCTCGGAGGGCTGGAGCGCCACCGCCACCGCCGTCGCGCCAAAGGAGGAGTGCCCCGCGCTGACGGCCTCCGTGACTCGCCAGGCGGCCTCGACCTCCTTGGCGCCCGGAGAGAAGCGCGGGTCCCCCGCCGCGGGGCCCATGGCGCCGTCGAGACGCCCCTGGGCTGCAGCCGCCGAGAGAGCCTGGGCGAGCGGCGCCATCAGGGCCTCCGCCCGGCCAGGCCCCAGGGCCTGCCCGCGCTCCCCATCCAGGAAGGCCTCCAGTTCCCGGGCGCCTCGCTCCGCGGGCCCTGGGTCAGCGCCGCTCCCGGAGGGCGCGCGACCCTCGGATCGAGGAGGGGTCGGTCTCGTGTCGGCCCTCTCGACCCCGGGAGCCCCCAGCCCCGCGCCGAAGGGGAGCGCGGATTCCGCCCCGCGGGCTCGTGCATGGGTACTCATCGATGGCTCGCGGCGGAGGGCCCTCGCGGTCCGCTCTGCGGCCATGATTTTGCCTCAGCCCCCCGAATCGCCGACCCCGCCCAGGGCAAAAACCCCTGAGCTTCGGCCGTCCTCGCGCTGGACGGGCAGAGGGCCGCCAGCGGAGCGGTTATGTTCCACCCGGCAGCCCCCGCCCACGATGAGCCCCCGCCTTCGCTTCCCCCGACACTTCCGGATCCGGTCCGGCGCCGACTTCGGTCGGGCTTATCGGAACGGCCGCCGCGCCCGCGGCTCGATCCTCCTCGTGGTGGGCGCCGACAGCGGAAGGGACCACCCGCGACTGGGCCTCTCCGTGGGCAAGAAGGTCTGGAAGCACGCGGTCAAGCGCAACCGGGTGCGGCGGGTGTTCAGGGAGGCCTTTCGCCTGACGGCCCCTGAGCTCCCGAACCTGGACCTCGTCCTGATCCCGGCTGAACCTCGCCTCGTCCCCACGACCGCCGAGACCGCCCGGGAGCTGCGGAAGCTGGCCCGGAAGGTCGCGCGGCGGCTCGAGGAGGCCAGGACGGCCGCCCCGGACGACCAGGCGCCCAAGGAGCCGCCGGCGGCCCCAGGCCCGCGGAAGCCGACCCCATGACCACCGCCGATTCTGGCCCTGGAAAGGGAGCTCCTTCGCTGCCCCGCTTTCAGCGGGCGCTCGCCGCGCCCTTCGCGCTGCTGGTGGGCTTCTATCGGCGGTTCATCTCGCCGCTCAAGCCCCCCATGTGCCGCTTCGAGCCCAGCTGCAGCGCCTACGCCCAGGAGGCGCTCAAGACCCACTTCCTGCCCCGGGCGCTGCTCTTGACGATCTGGAGGCTCCTCCGCTGCCAACCCATGTGCCGTGGGGGGTACGATCCTGTGCCCCCCAGGCGCGGCGCCCCCCCACCAGACGGCCCGTGACCCGAACCGTGCCCCGGCTCCACCCACCTCACCGCGCTCCGTCTCCATGATCTCGCCTGCTCGTCCCACTGCTCACCCCCTCGGGCTCACCTGGAGCCTCCTCGCCGCGGGAGCGCTGGCCGCCTGCGCATCGACGGGTGGCGACACCGACCCTCTCCAGCCCGGATCACAGGGCGGGGCGAGCGTGGACGGGACAGAGGGCCCTGCACCGGAGCCCCCCGTGCCGGGCGCTGTCCTCGCCAACGACCTTATCCAGCCCGGCGAGACGCGCTTCAAGAACCTGTGGCGGCTGACCTTCGGCGGGCAGAACGCCGAGGCCTACTGGAGCTTCTCCGACGATCGGCTCTCCCTCCAGCTTCGGGAGACGAACGAGAAGGACGACTGCGACCAGATCTACGTGACCTCGCCCAGCGGAGATCTCCGGCAGGTGTCCACAGGCCGCGGCGTGACCACGTGCGCCTTCTTCATGCCGGGCGATGACCATGTCCTCTACGCCTCCACCCAATCGGGCCACGTCGGCTGCCCGATCAAGCCCGAGAGCGTGGGGTACACATGGATGCTCTGGCCGGACTACGAGATCTACGTCACCGACCTCAAGACCGGGGAGGAGACCACCCTCGTCAGCGAGTACGGCTACGACGCCGAGGCCACCGTCTCCCCCCTCGGAGACCGCATCGTCTTCACCTCGACCCGGAGCGGCGACCTCGAGCTTTGGACCTGTGACCTCGAGGGGAACGACCTCGTTCAGGTCACCGACACCCCCGGCTACGACGGCGGCGCCTTCTTCAGCCACGACGGGCAGCGGCTGGTCTTCCGCGCCACGGCCTGGACGCCCGGCAACGAGGCGGAAGAGCAGCAGCGCTACCGCGAGGACCTCGACCGCTGGCAGGTGCGCCCCAACAGCATGGAGATCTTCACCGTCGCCGCCGACGGCAGCGACCGCCAGCAGGTCACCACCCTGGGCGGCGCCAACTTCGCGCCCTACTTCACGCCGGACGACCAGCGGATCATCTTCGCCACCAACCACCACGACCCCGCGGAGCGGAAGTTCAACTTCGACATCTTCCTCTGCGACCTCGACGGCGGCGGGCTCGAGCAGGTCACCCACTTCGACGGTCCCCCGGGGAAGAAGTTCGACGGCTTCCCGATGTTCAGCAGGGACGGCAAGTACCTCGCCTTCGCGAGCAATCGCGGCGCAGGGGCCCCAGGCGACACGGACGTCTTCATCGCGGAATGGGCGGACTGAGCCAGAGCAGCGGCGACGATCCCGGACAGGTCGCCGACCCGATCAACGCCGACGATCGCGCCCTGACCTACGGGGCCGCGCTCGGCCTCCTGTTCGACGCCACCTGTGTCATCGACCCGAGCCTGACCGTCCTCGACTGCGACGAGGGTTTCCTCCGGCTCCTCGGCCTCTCCCAGGAGCATGTGGTCGGGCAGCCTATCCCGGAGCTCAACCTGACGGGGAGCGTGGACGGTGAGCCGGTGACGCTGCGCCACGTCGCGCGCCTCGGCTCGTGGCGGGGGCACACCACCCTCGCACGCCAGGACGGATCGGAGCTCTCCATGGATACGCTGCTCATCAAGAGCAGCGGCGAGCTCCCCCGGCTGCACCTCTTCTTCCGCGACGTGCGCGGCCCCCTCTCGGTCCAGGTCGGAGAGGTCGATCATCAGCACGCCCTGGCCCAGGTCGGGCGGCTCTCGGCGCTCGCGGAAATGACCTCGGGCATCGCGCACGAGATCAATCAGCCCCTCGCGGCCATCGTCAACTACGCCAACGGCTGCGTGAGCCTGATCAACCAGGATCGGGCGGAGGACGAGGTCCTGGTCCGGGCGCTCACCGCCATCGCGGATCAGAGCCGGCGGGCCGCCGAGATCATCCGGCGCATGCGTGCGTTCGCCCGCCGCTCGGACGGCCAGCGCGAGTCCTTCCACCTCTCGGAGCTCCTCAAGGACGCCCTGGGCGTATCGGAGCCCCACCGGCGCCGGGTCGGAATCGAGGTCCAGTGCGAGTTCGCCGCGCCCAACGACGAGATCGTGGCTGACGGCATTCAGATCGAGCAGGTGATGCTCCACTTGATCCGAAATGCGTCCGACTCCCTGGCGGCGATCGAGGGCGACCAGCCCCGCATCATCCGTGTCACCACCCGGGAGCTCACGGGCACCGGCAACGAGGTGTCGATGATCGAGACGACCGTCACCGATAGCGGCCCCCCGATCCCCGAGGACCAGGAAATGCGACTATTTGCTCCATTCGAGACGACCCGCGACAACGGCCTCGGGCTTGGGCTCGTGATCAGCCGATCCATCATCGAAGCCCACGGCGGCAAGCTCCACTACCTCGGCTGTTCAGAAAGCCCTCCGGGCGGTCCGTCTTTTTGCTTCACACTTCCGCTGAGAGCGGCTCCAATCTAACCATGAACGATCAGCCCACGGTCTTCATCGTCGACGATGACCCCGCCATGCGTGACTCCCTGGGCTTCCTTATCGGAAGCGTTGGGCGCCGCGCCGAGACCTACGCATCGGCAGAAGATTTCCTAGCCGCCTACAGCAACGAGCGGCCCGGCTGCATCGTGCTGGACGTCCGCATGCCTGGCCTCTCGGGCCTCGAGCTCATGGAGAAGCTCAATGAGGACCGTTTTGCGCCCCCGGTCGTCCTCGTGACCGGGCACGGGGATATTCCCATGGCCGTCCGGGCTCTCAAGGCCGGGGCGTTCGATTTCATCGAAAAGCCTTTCAGTGACCAGGTCCTGCTAGAGCGCATCCAGCAGGCGCTGCAGCAGGACACCGTGGAGCGCTCAGGCGAGCGAGACCGCGCCGACATCGAGCGCAAGGCCGCCCGTCTCACGGCCCGCGAGACCCAGGTCTTCGAGCTCGTGGTCGCCGGCAAGCCCAACAAGGTCGTCGCGAGCGACCTCGGCCTCAGCCAGAAGACCGTCGAGGTGCACCGCGCCCACGTCATGGAGAAGATGCGCGCCGAGAGCTTCGCGGATCTCGTCAAGATGGCCGTCACGCTCGAGGTCACCGGCCCGCCCCGCACGATTGAGTGACGGTCGACTGACCCACCGCCGACCGTGAGGATCCGTGTCCTCGCGAGCGGCAGCCGCGGGAACGCGGCGCTCCTCTGGGCGGGGAGCCAGGTGCTCCTGCTCGACTCCGGCCTTCCGGTGAACGCCATGACCGAGCGGCTCACGGAGTCGCGGGTCGGGCTCAAGGCCATCGATCACGTGGTGGTGACCCACGGGCACCTCGACCACAGCCGCACCGCTGGGATCGTCGCAAAGCGTCACGGGGCCACCCTCCACGCCCCCGCAGAGATCCTCGAGCACAGGGCGGTGAAGCGCGCTCCCAGCCGACAGGCCCTCGGAATCGGCGTTGAGAACGTCCTCGGCGACGGGCTGGACGGGGTCTCGATCCGCACCGCGGCGGTCCCCCATGACTGCTTCCCCACCCTCGCCTTTCGCATCGAGCACGGCGGCCGGGTCCTGGGCCTCCTGACCGACTGCGGTGAACCCAGGGAGGATGTGGCCCGGGCCATCGGTGACACGGACGTGCTGCTCCTCGAGGCCAACCATGACCTGGAGCTCCTGCGGGCTGGGCCCTACCCCCAATCCCTGAAGGACCGCGTCATGGGGCCGGGCGGACACCTCTCCAACGATCAGATGACGGTGATGCTCCGTCGCCTCGCTGGCCCCCGCCTCCATACCCTGGTGCTGCTCCACCTCTCGGCGCACAACAACCGCCCTGAGCTCGCCCAGGAGGCCGCCCGCCGAACCCTGGACCAGATGGGTCGCGGCGACGTGCGCGTCCTCTGCGCCGAGCAAGACCGCGCCCTCGAGACCCTCGACGTGTGACCGCGATGACCGATGCCGACTCCGTCCTCGGCGCCATGCGGCGCCACCGCTCGATCCGCGACTTCGGCCCCGAGCCCGTCCCCGACGAACACACCGAGCGCGCCGTGGAGGCCGCGCAATGCGCCGCGACCTCGAGCTGGATTCAGGCCTATCAGCTGCTCCAGGTCATCGACCCCGCCGAGCGCGCCGCCCTCGCCGAGCTCGCAGGGGGGCAGCCCCAGGTGGAGCGCGCCGGAGCATTCTTCATCCTCTCCGGTGACACACGCCGTCACCGCCTCCTGGCCCGACGGGAGGGCGCGCCCTACGCCAACTCGGCGGAGCTCTTCGTCCTCGCCACCGTGGACGCGAGCCTGTTCGCCCAGAACCTCACCCTCGCCTTCGAGTCCATGGGGTACGGCACCTGCTACATCGGCGGAATCCGCAACCGCCTCGCCGAGGTGGACCGTCTGCTCGAGCTCCCCGAGGGGGTGTACCCGCTCTTCGGCCTCTGCGTCGGAGTCCCCGCCAGCGACCCGGGCACTCGCCCCAGGCTTCCTGCGCGGGCCATCTGGAGCCAGGGGCGCTATCCCTCCGATGCGGAGGTCATGGCCAGCGCGGACGCGTTCGACGAGCGCTCGGCCGCCTACTACGAGCAGCGTGGAGCGCCCGGCAGGAACTGGAGCGGGGGCGTCTGGCGCAAGTTCCGCCGCCCCCTCCGGCCCGATCTGCGCGGGTTCTACGACTCGAAGGGCGCGTCCTTCGACTGAGCCCCGGAGCTCAGCTCCGCCCGGACGGGTCCACTCGTGTGGACGGGTTCCCCGGGTTGAAGCCGGAGTAGTTCCACCGGACGATGGCCCAGAGCGCGATGAAGGCGTCCTTCAGGCCGATCTTCTTCCCCTCGTGATAATTCCGGCCGTGGTAGCTGATGGGCACCTCGTAGATGGTCACCCCCATCTTCGCGATCTTGGCCGTCACCTCGGGCTCCACCGCGAAGGTGCGAGACTGGATGTCCAGGGCCCGGGCGACCTCGGCCCGGTAGACCTTGTAGCAGGTCTCCATGTCCGACAGGTGGAGGTCGGTGAACATGTTGCTCAGCAGAGTGAGCAGCCGGTTGCCGTGGGTGTGCCAGAAGGCGTGCACGCGCCCGACGGGGACCTTTCGAAAGCGACTCCCGTACACCACGTCGGCGACGTTGGCCTCGATCGGCTCGAGCAGCTTGGAGTAGTCGTCAGGGTCGTACTCGAGGTCAGCGTCCTGGACCAGCACCACGTCCCCCGAGACGTTCTGGAAGCCCGTCTGGAGCGCCCCGCCCTTGCCGCGGTTCACCTCGTGGAAGATCGTCTGGATCTTCCCAGGGTGGGCCTCCTTGAGCTCGCCCATGATCTCACGGGACCGATCCTTGGACCCGTCATCCACGAGGACCACCTCGATCTCGAACGGCTGCGCCAGCACCCGGCCGACGATCTCGGCCAGGGTCCGCTCCTCGTTGTAGACCGGGATCACCACTGAGAGCTTCATCGTCATGCTCCGGGCTCGTCGTCCATGGTAGTGAGCCCTGAGAAGAGCTCGTTCAGTCCCAGGAAGTCCGCGAAGCCCTCGTGGAGTTCCTGGTAGGCGGGCTCGCCCTCGATGCACCACATGGGGCGCAGGAAGAGCGGGAGAATCTCGGAGTCCGGGCGACCCCGGGCGTCCTGGATGGTCTTGCGGCGCGCCATCCAGTGGTCCCAGCGACCGAGGAGGTCATTGACGCCCACGAGGTCGGCGATCCCCACGCGGCCGATGCTGTCGTGGGTGTGCACGTTCTTCCGCAGCTTGCGGAACAGCTTCTGTCCGAGCCCGTCGTTGCCCAGGGTCTCCATGGACTCGATGCGGTAGCGGTCAGCGTCACCGAGGTCGCTGTGGATGAAGGCCCGTCGCACGGCGAGCCCCAGCATGGCCGGGAGCACCCTGCGGAGGTTGTCGTCGTCGTAGTTCTTCACGCACGCCAGCTGCGGGTTACGGATCTGCAGCAGCCGCAGGCGCTCGAGGGGCACCCGGCCGCTGGTGCTGCTGTGGTGGTGGTAGCACACCGCGGAGGGCGCGTAACGGACCTCGTGACCATGGACCCAGGTCCGCCAGCCGAGGTCGACGTCCTCGTAGTAGGCGAAGAACTCCTCGTCGAAGCCACCCACCTCGAAGTAGGCCTCCCGGTCCATCGCCATGGCGCCGCCGCAGGCGAAGAGCGTCTTGCGAGGCTGGTCGTACTTCTCGTGGGGATCCGCCAGGTAGCCCCGTTGGATCCCGATGCCGTGGAAGTTCATGCCGCCCGCCGCGGAGTTCAGGACCTTCCCGTCCCAGGACATCATCTTCGCGCTGCTGGCCACGGCCTCCTTGCGCACGACGGGCGCCACCAGCTCCCGGAGGAACCCCTCATCCACATGGATGTCGTTGTTGAGGAACACCAGCACCTCGGGATCGAGGTCACCCTCGCAGGCCACGCGCGCGCCCTGGTTGCAGCCGGCGGAGAAGCCGACGTTCCGGTCGTTCTCCACGAGCTTGGCCCAGGAGTGCTTCCTCTTCACCTCCTGCTGGCTCCCGTCGTCCGAACCGTTGTCCACCAGCACGACCTCGAAGCGATCCTCGGGGTAGTCCAACCGGCGCAGGGTCGAGAAGCACGGCTCCAGGTGATGGCGTCCGTTCCAGTTGAGGATGATGATCGAGACGCGCGGGAGCTCCGACACGGCGAGCGGCTCCGTCCGCTCCACGATCAACTGCCGCTCCACTTCTTCGGGGTCAGGCCTCGACATCAACATCTCTCTTCGCCTCGCGAGCTCTGGCCGGTCTCTTCCGTCCGGGTCAGGGTGAGTCGGCTCAGGCGCAAGTAGACGTCACCGAGGCCCTCGGTGGACGCTCGGAGAGACAAGAACTTCGCGCCGTGTTCCACCCGCAGATTCAGGGATAGTCCCCGGGCCTCGGTACGCCCCTCGGAGCGCGTCGGGGGGATTTCGCCCACCTTGTCTCCGTCCACGAGGACATCGCCTGCGAGCACGATGGCGTCCTCCGGGGCGAAGTACTCCATGTCGAGGGTGAGGGTGTACTCCCCCGCCGGGATTCCGTCGAGGTCCCAGTCCGCTGCGGCCCCGGGCCGCATCAGCAGCATGTCGGCGGCCTGCTGCTCACAGGCGCCGCGCCGCGCCGCGGTCTCGAGCGCGCCGCGGATCATCGCTGGCCCCCCGGTGCCCACGCCGACCGTGCGCTCCACCGTGCAGAGCGACCGGTAACGCGCCTCCGTCTCCTCGCCGTTCTCGACGATGGTCTTGATCGGGATCCAGTCCGCCGACGCGAGCCGCTCGCGGAGCTCGGCGTCCTCGACCATCATCGCCATCTTGTCCGCGAGGTCCGCCGCTGAGCCCAGCTCGAAGAGCAGGCCATCGACACCGTGCCGGACGAACTCCGCCATCCCCCCTCGGTCGCTGGCGAGGACCGGCGTCCCCGTGAGGAACGCCTCGTGGATGGTGATCGGCGAGTTCTCGTACCAGAGGCTCGGCACGACGAGCGCGTCAAGGTCGGCGTAGACCTCGGAGAGCCGCCCGTTGTCGAAGCGGCCGTGGAAGGTCACGGGAGCGCCCTCGGCGAGATCGGCCAGGTGCCGGTGGTGCTCGTCGCCTTCGGGGTCGAAGCCACCGTGAACGTCCAGGTGGACCCGGTCGCCGAGCCCACGCTCCTGCAGGAGGCGCATGGCCTGCACCAAGGTCTCCCCGCCCTTGTACCAGACGAGCGTCCCGACGAAGCCGAAGCGCACCTTGCCCTCAGGGCACCTGCTCTTCTCCAGCGCCTCCACGTGATCCGTCCGCATCCCGTTGTCCGAGAACAGGAAGGTGTGCGGGTCAAAGCCGCCGTGAGCGAGGTACATGTCCCGCAGGAACCGGCTCGGGCTGATGCGTAGGTCCGCGGCGGCGTAGGCCGCAGGGACGACCTCCTCACGGCTGCGGAGCTCGGAGTACTCCGACGCGCGCCGCTGGGCGAGCTCGGGGGAGACCTTCAGCTCCTTGATCGTCCCCGCCAGGGAGGAGAGCACCTTCCCCGCCCCGAGGGTCCCGTCGAGGCGGTGCGCTCGCTCCACCTGGTCGAGCCCGCGCTCCTTGATGCAGAGGAAGCAGCCGCTCCCCATGTTGCTCGCGCAGATGGAGCCGTCGGGGCGGATCATCTGCACGCGAGGGCAGAGGCCCCAGTAGTCGTGGCAGGTCACCACCGTGGCGAGCCCGCGCCCGCGCGCGATTTCCACGAGCCGGGCCGAGAGGTGGATGAGGTGCTGGAAGTGAACCAGGTCCGGCTCGACCCGGTCGAGGACCTGGCGGAAGGCGGCCTCCGGCCCCTCCTTGACGAAGCTCTCCTTGAGGCTGCCGTGGTCCAGGCGGTGGGTCATCCGGAGGACCTTCAGCCCCTCGAACTCGTCCTCCCTCAGGCTGAACTCCGGCTCGTCGCCGCTCGCAGGCGCCCGCGTGAGGATCGTCACCTCGTGGCCGCGGCGCCGCATCTCCTGGGCGAGGTTGAGGGTGTAGACCTCGGTGCCCGCCCAGGTGTCGGGGGGGAAGCCGTGCACCACGTAGAGCAGCCGGAGCTTCCCGCTCTCGCGCATCCTCGAGGACGGTCGCCGCCGGGTCGTCTTGCCGCCGTCGTGGAGCCCACGGAAGGCCGCCTCGCGCAGCGCTCGCCCGCGCGCCCTCAGCGCCTCCGACTCGTCCGCCGGCAGCTCGAGGGCCTCGATGGCCGCGGCGTCCTCCGAGCTGAGCCGCACCGAGAGCACCGCCACGTCCTTGGGGGAGCCCACGCAGATCCGGTCGAGCCACTCGGCGTTGAACTCCGCGTCGATCTTGGCCCGCGCGTACGTCTCCGCCTCGTCGTAGTCGTGGCTGTGCTCGACCACGGCCAGGTCGTCGTAGACCACCTTGAAGCCGGCCTCGAGGAAGGCCCGGGCCATGAGGATGTCCTCACCGAAGGGCGTCCTCGGGAAGGGGTGCCGCTCCCAGAGCTCGCGCCGGAACGCCGAGGCGACGTCGTTGAAGTTGTAGAGCAGTCGGCGCTCGTGGGGCCCCATGGCGGCGTACTCCGCCTCGGGGGGGAGGACCGTCTCCTTCCGTCCAGCCGCATAACCGGGGTCGCCGGCGCTGAAGATCTTGGTCAGGACGTCCGCGTCCGGGCGGGGGATGTTCCGGCAATACGCGGCGCCCACCTCGGGATCCTCGAAGTTCCGGACGAGGTCGGCCAGCCAGGTGGGTCCTCCGGGGATGGCGTCCTGGGTCAGGAAGACCATCAGGGCACCCCGGGACCGGGCTGCGAGGAGATTCCGGGTGTCCCCGTGGTCAAACTCGACCCCGTGGATTCGCTCCCGACGGAGGGGCACAGGGAAGGTCGCGGCGCGCTCCCCCAGGTGCTCCCAGGTCCCGTCGGTCGAGCCCGAGTCGATGGCCAGGAAGTCCCAGGCCACGTCGATCTCCTGCCCGCCGAGGGCGTCCAGGACGCGCTCCAGGAACTCCATCCCCTGCCAGGTCGGCATGAGCACGGAGACGCGGGGGGCGGCCTGGGGTGTGGAGGAGGTCACGGAGCCAGGGGGTCAGGAGAGGCCGGCGGATGCGGTGCCCGGGAGGTCGAGGTCCAGCGCGCCGCTCCGGCGCACCTCGGACCAGTCTTCGCCGCCGCCGCGGCTGCCCACATACTGGCCGAACACCTGGGCGGTGCGCAGGAGCGGGGCGCGGAGGATGTCCACCGCGCGCGCGCCATGGCGGACCATGTAGGCGAGGTCACGGGAGAGCTCGAACGCGATCCCCTTGAGCGCCGAGGCCAGCCCCGGCCGCACGGCGAAGCCGTGGAACTCACGGTGGAAGACCGCGTCGATGCGGTACCGCTCGAAGGCCGCACGCGGACCGTAGCGGTGGGCGTGCTGCACCGCCGCGTCTCCGGCGTGGTGGATCGCGTGACCGCTCGCCATGGCGCGCGCCGCCCAGGCGAAGTCCTCGCCGAAGGGGACCTCCGGGAAGGGCACCTCCGCCAGCACGCTGGCGCGGATGCAGCTCGCCACGTTGTTGAAGCGGAGCAGCGCGACGCGCTCCGGACCCGTCATGGCCTGGTACTCCGAGGGTGAAGACCAGCGCCGGGTCTCCGATCGGTCCGAGGCCTCCGGCGAGTCCTCGACGGTGCGGGCGGTCAAGGCGTCATCGCCGTCGTTGGGCAGCACCCGGGCCGTCACCCCGGCCACGGTCGGGTCCTCGAAGGGCGCCACCATGCGGGCGACGAAGTCCTCCCCAAGGGGGAGCGCGTCCTGGGAGAGGAAGATCAGGAACTCGCCCCGGGCGCGCTCCGCGAGCGCGTTGCGGGTGCGCCCGTGTCCGAACTCCGAGCCGGGGATCACGGTCACCGAGAATCCGGCGTCCTCGAGCAGACGCACGGTCCCGTCCCCGCTTGAGGAGTCGATGGCGATGCACTCCAGGCCCCCCTCGAAACGCTGCTCGGCGAGCGCAGGCAGCAGCCGGCGCAGATCCCCTTCACCGTTGAAGGTGGGGATCAGGATCGAGACCGTGGGGAGCGACATCGGGTGGGATGGGGAGAAGTCCCCCTGGGGATTATCGAGCACTGGGGGGCCCTCACCCCAACCCAATCCGCTGATCAAGCGCCGCCTGGACCGCCGGTGATGGACTGTGACTCAGCCCCGATCACAGAGCTCACGGAAGTTGCATCCGGAGCACTCGAAGCCAGCCCGATCCTCGGAGACCATCGGGAAATCCCCAGGATCCCCCTTCGAGGCGTCCGCGTCGAAGTGGACGGCCCGCATCTCCCCGATGGAGGTCTCGATGCGACCCAGCGCGGACTCCAGGGCCTCGTCCGTGACCTGCACCTCGGCCACCTCGCCGCTGAGCAGGTACACATCCGCAGCCGTGGTGCTGCGGGGATCCACGCCCCAGTGATCGCGGGCGTAGAAGGCGTAGATCTCGAGCTGGAAGCGGTCCCCCTCCGCGGGGCGCCCTGTCTTCCAGTCCAGGATCCGGACCGTCCCTCGCTCCCCCGAGCCGCGTTCGGAATCCCAGTACGCGAAGTCAGGGACCGCGAACACCTTGGTGCCGAAGAGCTCGAAGGTGCTCATGTCCTCGCACGCGAGCCAGTCCCCCGGCTGGGATTCCCTGGCCGATTCCAGCTTGGGGTCCTCGAAGAACGCCCCCAGGCAGCCCGTGATGCGCTCCACGAAGCGCTTGCCGTAGTCGCCCGCTGCGCCGGAACCCTCGTCGATGCGGTCCTCCTCGTAGTGGTGCTCCGCGAGCCTGACGGACTTCGCGGGGCTCGCCTTCCAGGCCCCGTCGCGGGACTCCCTGTAGCCGGAGCGGAGTTGCTCCACGGCCCACTTGGTGGCCTCCTCCTGCGACCAGGGGAGCCCCTGGTCACGCCGCGCGAAGTACTCGGCGATGGCTCGGTGGACGATGTCGCCCGCCAACATCGGCATGCGCGTCATCTTCTTCAGCAGGTAGGCCTTCCGCCGCTCCGGGTCGGCGCTGCGCCCCCAGCCCTGCCAGGAGAGGTAGTAGAGGTAGTAGTAGCGCCGCGGGCAGGCGGTGAACGACCGCGCCCGTGACGCGGACCAGGAGAGCTCGTGGACGAGTGCCATTGCAGGTTCCAGAAGAGCCCTTCGAACCCGCCGAATCAAGGACCCTGCCCTATCCCCGCTGGTGGGGGCTCACCACCTCCCGCGCAGCGTCCGAGCGGGCGCTGCGCCGGCCCGTCAGCCGGCCCGTGAGGGGAGCGCCGAGGGCGGAGCCTCGGCCTCACGCACCTCGACCTCGCCACCATTGGCCGTGAGCCTGCGCGCCTGGTCCCCCTCGGAGGTCAGCAGCTGGACAGGCGCCCGCCAGAGCCCCTCGATGGTCTTGAGGACCGCCGCCGCCTCATCGAGCTTGAGGTCGCGCCCATCGTGGTGGTGTTGGAGGACCAGGTCCCGGCGACCGCCGCCGGCCACCTCCACGAGCTCGATCCGCGGCTGACCCGCCCATGCCAGCGACCGCAGGAGCTCCTGCTTCACGCGGTGATGATCTCGACTGCCGATCCGCGCCCCCTCGCCGCCCCGGCCCTGCTCGGATACGAACAGCGCCGAGCGCTCGATGAACGCCTCGTCTATCACCTCGTCCACGAAGGACACGTCGTTGTGGACCGCCCGCAAGCGGAAGAGGTCGAGGCCCTGGCGCTCCGCATGGCGGAAGAGCTCGATCCCCAGCTTGTAGGGGTTGAGCTGCCCAGGCGCCGCCTGGGTCGCGGAGGAGTGGCAGTCCGCGAACTCGATGAGCTCGGAGGGCTCGAGGAGGCCTCCAGTGAGGAGTCGGCTGTGCCAGAACGAGGCCCAGCCCTCGTTGATGATCTTGGTCAGGCGCTGGGGTATGAAGTACTCCGCCTCCGCCGCCACGATCCCGAGCACGTCCCGCTCCCAGTCTTCGAGGTGGGCGTGCTCGGCGACGAACCCCAGGAGGTCGAAGGTGGGCAGCTGCCGCTGGCCGGGGTCCGGCGCCGGCGGCTCATCCCCCATGACCAACCTCAGGCTCGCGCGGCTGCGCTCCACCTGGGTGGTGCCGGGGGGAGCGCCCCCGCGCCGTGCTCGGCTCTCCGCGGCCCGGAACCTACGCTGGGGCCCGTGGGGGTCCATGAGAGGCTCGAGGCTCAGCGCCACGTCGATGAAGCGCTCGACCCGGTCCTGGCCGTATCGGCCCACGTACTCCTGGATCCGTCGCGCGTGCTCCTCGAAGCGCTCGAGCATCGAGCGCTCGGTCGGCGCGAACCAGGCGTTGTTACGGAAGAAGTCCGCGTGGCCGAAGACGTGGGCCATCACGAGCTTCTGCTCCATGAGGCTGTTCGAGCGGACGAGGTAGGCGATGGTCGGGTCGTGGTTGACGACCAGCTCGTAGATCTTCGACAGGCCCCACTGGTGTCCCTTGGCCAGGCGCTCGTACTCCATCCCGAAGCGCCACGACGGGTAGCGGGTCGGGAACCCTCCGTACGCCGCGACGGCGTTCACGTCGGCGGCGTCCAGCATCTCGAAGACGACCTCGAAGAAGCTCAACCCGGCGTCCGAGGCGGCGGCCTCGGCGCGCTGAGCCTCCCGGAGGAGGCGCGGAGTGAGTGAGGGGCCAGAGACCATGGCTCAGCGCCCCTGCCCGAGGAAGGCCTTGATGGCGCCGGGGATGCCCGCCCGGTCGTCCACCCCGGCGGTCACGAGCGCGGACTCCTCCTGGAAGGCCGTGTCGAGGTCCTTCTTGAACTGGCCCGAGCCATAGGCGCTCTTCACCTGCCCGTAGCAGAACTGGTTGACCCTGGAGAGCAGCTCGTCCCTCACGAGGGCGACGCAGCGTTCGGTGTCCCGCGCACTCCAGTTGTCCCCGTCGGAGTAGTGGAACGGGTAGATGTTGTAGTCCTCCGGGTGATAGCGCTCCTTGATCAGGTCAAGGCAGAGCTCGTAGGCCGAGGAGATCTTGGTCCCGCCCGACTCCCGCAGGTGGAAGAACGTCTCCTTGTCCACGACCTTCGCGGAGGCGTCGTGGACGATGTAGACCACCTCGATGTTGCGATACTGACTGCGCAGCCAGGTGTCGATCCAGAAGGCCTCGATGCGCACGATGTCCTTCTGCTCCCGACCCATGGAGCCAGAGACGTCCATCATGTGCATGATCACCGCCGAGGATTCGGGGCGAGGCTTGGGCTTGAGGGCGCGGTAGACCTGGTCATCGCGGATCGGCGTGACCACGGGCCGCTGGTGGTCAAACTCCCCCGCCGCGATCGTCCGCACGAGGGCCCGCCGGAACGTGCGCCGGAAGTGCCGAAGCGACTCAGGGCCTTGCCCTCGAATCCCACTCCACTGTCCGCCACAGGCGTCGAGCTCGTCTCGCCCCCTGGGCAGGATGTTCGGGAGACCGAGCTCCTCCCCAAGCATCGAGGCGAGCTCCTCCAGCTCAACCTCAGCCTCGAGGATGTGGGTCCCTTCCTGCTCCCCGGCGCCGCCAGCGCCCCCGTCAGCGTCGCCGTCGCGGCCGTCCGCAGCGTCGCCCACCTCCCCCGGCCCCTGCCCCACCCCGGCCTCGTTCGAGCCGAAGCGGAAGCGGGGGAGCTCGACGGCGGGGACCGGCACCGAGACGATTCGATCACCGCGCTTGCCAATCAGCTCCGACGAGGCGAGGTAGCGCTGCAGGTCTTCACGGATCCGGCCTCGCACCACCTCCTTGAAGCGCGCGCGGTCACGGTCGATGCGGTGGATCTGGCCAGCCATCGAGGAGGGTCAGGCGGCCCGCTCGCTGCCAGGGGTAGCGCCCTCTCCGTCGGGCTGCTCATCCGCGGCCTCCTCGCGCGCGAACAGGCTCGCCACGTCGAGCAGCACCGCTCCCGCCGAGGCGTCGTCGTAGCCGAAGCGCTCGCACAGCCGGCCACGGATGGCGGCGATCTTCTCCTCCGCCTGCGGATCGACCACCTGTGAGATCAGGGTGGTGAGCTGGATGGAGTCCCGCTGGTCCTCGAAGAGCTTGAGCTCGAGGGCCCGACGCAGGCGGCGGTTCTCCCGGTAGTCGAACTGCCCGCCCTCGAGGTGGACCGCGGCGATGAAGTTCATCAGCTCGTGGCGGAAGTCGTCCTTCCGGGCCTCGGGGATGTCGGTGCGCTCCTCGACGCTGCGCATGAGGCGCTCGTCCGGGTCCCGGGGCGCCCCGTCAGCGCCCTGCACCTGCTCGCGCGTGGTGTACGCGCGCACGTTGTCCAGATAGTTCGCGCAGAGGCGGTCCAGGGCCTCGTCGTCCGCCGCGATCGCCACCTCGACCTCCTCTCGGATGATCTGGTCGTACTCCTCGCGCACGAGCGACACCAGCTCCCGATAGCGACGCCGGACCGGCTCGCTCGCCACCATGGAGTGAGCCCCAAGCCCGGCCTCGATCGAGTCCAACACGTCCCGCGGGCCGATGGTCTCCACGGGCTCGACGAGCAAGGTGGCGATTCGGTCCTGCAGGTAGCGCGGCGAGATGCCGTCGAGGCCCTCGCGCTCCGCCAGCTCCCGGAACTCGGCGACCTGGAGCGCCGTGAAGCCCGTGACCTCGTCCCCGTCATAGAGGCGAGCCTTCTGCACCATGGAGAGGGTGGGGTGCTGGGGCTCCTCAAGGCGCGTCAGGACCGCCCAGAGGGACGCCACCTCGAGGCAATGGGGCGCCAGCCGCCGCCCCTCCTCGCCCCGCTCCCCGAAGCGGCGGCGGTGGATGCTGGCCTCGCTGGAGACCTCGAGGTTGTAGGGCACGTCGATCCGGATGGTGCGGTCGCGGAAGGCCTCCATGAGCTCGTTGCTCTGGAGCTTTCGGAACTCGGGCTCGTTGGTGTGCCCGAGGATCACCTCGTCGATGTGGGTGGCCTGGAACTTCTTGGGCTTGATCGAGTGCTCCTGGGTCGCGCCGAGGAGGTCGTAGAGGAACGCCACGTCGAGCTTGAGGACCTCGATGAACTCCACCAGCCCGCGGTTCGCCACGTTGAATTCGCCGTCGAAGTTGAAGGCGCGCGGGTCGCTGTCGGAGCCGAACTCGGCGATCTTCCGGTAGTTGAGGTCTCCGGTGAGCTCGGTGCTGTCCTGGTTCTTCTCGTCCTTCGGCTGGTAGGTCCCGATCCCCACCCGCCCGGACTCCGAGAACGTGAAGCGGCGAACCCGCACGTGCTCCATGACCCGATCCCAGTCACCCTCGTGACGCTCCAGGAGCGTCTTGAGCCAGAAGGCCGAGACGGGGTCCAGCTCTCCCTCAACCACGAGTCGGTCCCCGCGGTCGCGCCCGGCGTTCAGGCGCTCCTCCACCTCGGCGCGGGCCCCGGCGGGCAGGAGGAGCAGCGGGTCCTGATTCATGGGCGAGGGGATCACCTCGCCGTCCACGTGCCAGTCGAAGGTGAAGATCGCCCCTGGGTCGGTTCGCGTGTAGGCCTCGAGGCCGCGCTTGAGGACCCGCGCGATCGTGCTCTTCGCCGAGCCAACGGGACCATGGAGGAGGACGATGCGCCGCTCGGGTCCGAGCCTCCGCGCGCCCGCCCGGAGGGTCATGACCAGGCGGTGGAGGGACCCGTCGATGCCAAAGATGGCGTCGGGGCCCGCCGGGCCGCCCTCCCACTGGCGGTCGTCAAAGAGGTGCCAGCGGGTGGGCTCACCGACGGCCCCCTGGGTGCAACCGTGGGACTCGATCATGTCGGCCATCCGCTGCCACGCGTTGCGTGCGTGCGCCGGGTGCTGCTCGACGAGGTCCAGGTACTCGGGGAAGGTGCCCTCCCACCGGACGCTGCAGGCGGCCTCCTCTCGGGCCGCGCGCGCGGCGATCTCGCGCAGTGACGCGGCTTCAACGGCGCTCGACGGACCAGGCTCGCCCGCTCGCGGGGAGTCAACGGGGCGCGGGGTGAACTCCGCTCGGGAAGGTTCATGCATGGTTGGGGTGCCTCCGGGAACGGGCGACGGGGCGCCGCCCAGTCACCAGATCGGAGCCCCAGCGCGACCAGCATGAACGGATCTGTGATCCCCCCTGCCCTCGTCGCCGGGGTCCTCGCACGCGCCCAACCATCGCGGGGAGCCTCTCAGCCTGAGACCCGCACCCACCCGCGGTCGGGGTGTGGAGCTGACGGGAGCCGGGGATGAAGGCTCGCGCCCCCCCCAAGTCGACTCAGACCTCGTCCGCCACTGGCTGCGCCGGAGACTCATCCGCGGGGGCGGCCTCGGCGGGAACGTCGGGGCGGTGAACCGCGAGCTCCTTGACCGGCTCCCCGGACTCGTCCACGTGCCCCGGTGCTCCTGGAAGCGGGTCGGCCTGGGCCTCGCGGTCCCTGGCCTTCCCGATGGACTCCGGCGCGAACTCGTCGATCTCGTCCAGCTCCACGGCCACGAAGCGCGACACGCCCTTGACCTGCATCGTGACCCCGTAGAGCGCCTGCGACGCCGCCATGGTCCCCTTGTTGTGGGTCACGACGATGAACTGGGTCGACTTGCGGAAGCGGTCGAGCATGCCGAGGAACCGGTCGATGTTCGCATCGTCCAGCGCCGCGTCCACCTCGTCCAGCACACAGAAGGGGCTGGGGCGCGCCTCGAAGACGGCGAAGAGCAGGGCGAGGGCCGTCATGGTCCGCTGGCCGCCGGAGAGCAGACCGATCGCGAGCAACTCGCGGCCCGGGGGCCGGGCCACGATCTCGACGCCGGCCTCCAGGACGTCCACCCCTTCCTCAAGGCGGATGTCGGCCTTGCCGCCCCCGAAGAGCAGGCGGAAGATCTGCTGGAAGTTGCCGCGGACCTCCTCGAAGGTCTCCACGAACAGCCGCCGGCTCTCCTCGTCGATGGTGCTGATGGTCTCCCGCAGCGCCCGACGGGCCTCCGCGAGGTCCGAGGCCTGGCTCTCAAGGTGCTCGAGCCGTGCGCCGACCTCCTCGAGCTCGTGGACCGCGTCCACGTTGACCGGACCGAGGCGGTCCAGCTGCGCGCGGACCGCGGCGACCTGCTTCTCGAAGGCCTCGAGCTCGTCCAGCGGCATGAGCTCCGCGCCCTCGTTGACGAAGGCCTCTCGCAGCGCCGCCTCATCGATCCCGAGCTCCTCATCCGCGCGCCCGACGACCTCGCGCTGGCCGATCTCGGCAGCCTGGGCGTCCATGCGCTGGCTGGCGAGGGTCTCAGAGCTCCGGTCGAGCTCACCCTGGACCGCCTCCGCCTCGCGGCGGATCTCGGTGATCCGCTGCGCCCCGCTGCGCTCCTCCTCCCGGAGGTGCTCCAGCCTGGCGTCCAGCTCTCCCTGCTGGGCGCTGAGGGCCGAGGAGTCGGCGTTGATCTTCTCGATGTCCGAGCGCCCCTCGTCGGCGCTGGCGCTGTAGGTCGTGACGCGGGCCTTGCTCCGGTCGATCTCGGCGGCGGTCTCGGTGATGAGCCGATCGAGGTCGCTGATCCGCTGCTCGAGACTCGAGGACTCGGCGGTCGCCGAGGTCAGCTCCACCTGGGCTCGGCCCTCCTCGCGCTGGAGGTCCTCTCGCTCAGCCTCCAGCTGACGCCGGCCCTTCTCCATCTGCTCGAGGCGGGCGTTCTCGGTCTCGAAGGTCTCCGCCGCGCGCTCCTTCTGGGCACCCGCTTCCTGCAGGTCCGCCTCCACACGGGCCAGCTCGCTCTGGGCCTTGGCATGGTCCTCCCGGTGACTCTCCAGGGAGGCCTCGAGGTCGGCGAGCCGGGCGGAACTGGACACCACGAGGGACTCCGCCTCGCCGTGGGCCTCCACCGCGGCGTCCCGGGCTGCGCTCGAGTCAGCGACCCGTTGCTGCAGCTCGGCCACCGCGGCCTCGGAGCTCTGGATGTGGCCGTCCTTACGGTCGATCTCGGCGGCCAGCCGGGAGATGGACTGCTCGATCTCGGCGGCGCTCGAGCGCCGACCGACGAAACCCTGGCTCAGCTCGCGATGCCCGCCCACGAGACCCGCAGCGTCCACGAACTCGCCCCGCGGCGTCACGAAGCGCCAGCCGGGCTCGCGCCCCACGAGGTCGAGGGCCAGGTCGAGGCTCGAGACGACGACCACGTCGCAGAAGAGGGCGTGGACCAGCGGCCGCATGGCCTCGTCACACTGGACAAGGTCCCCCAATCGGCCCTCGACGCCAGCGCCGAAGCGGGCAAAAAGGGCGAAGTCCGACGGGGGCGGACAGTCCGGGGCCCCGACGCCGGGGGGCACGACGACGCCGACCTGCCCCACCTCCTCGGTCTCGCACCAGTCGACGATCCGCCGGGCCACGTGGGCATCCCGCGCCACGAGGGCGTGGGCGCGCTCTCCGAGCACGGCGTCGATGGCGCGGGCCAGGCGGGTGTCGGCCCGCAGCTGGTCCGCGACCAGCCCCAGGAGGTCGTCCTGGTGACAGGGCCCGCCAGCCTCGCCGGAGGCCTCGAGGACCCTTCGGGCGCCGCCGGAGAGGTCCTCCAGCTCCCGGTCTCGGTCCATCAGGGCCTCGACCTTGCTCTGGAGCCCGGCGCGCTCCACCTGGAGACGGGATCGCTCCGACCGCGCCAGCTCCAGCTGCTCACGCTCCGCGCCCAGGTCCCCACGGACGGAAGCGAGGGAGCGGTCCGCCTCCTCCAGCACCGAGACCGCCGACTCCAGGGAGCCGCGGGCACCCGCGAGCTGCTCCCGGACCTCACCGACCTGGTCCTCCGACCGCTGGAAGCGCTGGGTGACCCGCCCGAGACGCTCGGTCATCGGCGGGATGGCCTCCCGGAGGTGGACGATCTTGTTCTCGCTCGCGGTGCGCTGGTGCAAGGAGTCCAGCACGCGCTCGTTCTGCGCCTCCACCTCGGCCCGCAGCTGACGGTACGTCTTGCCGAGCTCCCGGCTCTGTGTGGTCAGGCTCGCCGCGCGCTCCTCCGCCGCGCGCGTACGCTCGCGCAGGGCGTCGATCTCACCGGTGATCCGCGTGAGCTCGCCCTCGCGCTCCTCGAGCTGTACGCCAAGCGCGGCGGCGCGCTCGGTCTCCTCCTCGGTGCTCGCGGTCCACGAGGCGATCCGCATGGCGAGTTGGCTCTTGCGCTCCTCGAGGGCGCGCAGGTCCCCGGAGATCTGTCCGACCTCCGAGCTCACCGTCCCCAGCTCGGCCACGACCGTGCTCCGCTCGGCCTCGCGGGCCTCGATCCCAGCCTCGCACTCCGACCGGCGCTGACGCAGCCCCTCGACGCCCCCCTCGAGCTCCTCGATGGCGGGCCGGAGCACCTCGAGAGTGCCCTCGGCGGCGAGCAGGCGGTGGGAGAGCAGCCGGGTCCGACCGGTCGTCCATTCCGCCTTCGCGGTCACGTACTTCTCGGCCTTGGTGGCCTGGATCTTCAGGGAGCGCACGCGGCTGCGCAGCTCGCCCATGAGGTCGTCCAGGCGCTCCACGTCCTGCTCGCAGCGCTTGAGGCGCAGCTCGGTCTCGTGCCGGCGCTGCCTGTAGCGGCTGATCCCCGCGGCCTCCTCGAAGATCGCCCGGCGCTGGGCGGGGTTGGCGGAGAGGACCGCGTCGATCCGCCCCTGCTCCAGGACGGAGTAGCCCCGGCTGCCGAGCCCCGTGTCGAACAGGAGGTCCTTGACGTCCTTGAGCCGCACCCGCTGGCCGTCGATGAGGTACTCCCCCTCACCGCTGGCATAGAGGCGCCGGCTGATGGCGATCTCCGGCCCGCGCTCCTCGAGGACGCCCTGGTCGTTGTCGAGCACCATGGTGACCTCGGCGGTCCCCATGGCCGGGCGGCTGGCCGACCCCTTGAAGATGACGTCGGTCATCCCCGAGCCCCGCATGGAGGTGGGACGGGTCTCCCCGAGCACCCAGCGGACGGCATCCACCACGTTGCTCTTGCCGCAGCCGTTCGGGCCGACGATCCCGGTGAGGGTCGTCTGCCCGAAGTCGATGACGGTCCGGTCGGCGAACGACTTGAAGCCGAAGAGCTCGAGGCGTTTGAGACGCATGCAGAAGGGTCGTGTGGAGCAGAAGCGGGGGTGCGCCGAGAGAGACTGTCAAATCCGCCCCTCGGTCAAAAGAGAGACTTCCCGGCCTCCCCGGATCCCGGTGAGGGCCCTGCCCCACGATGGGCATGAAACTGCCTCCAGAGCTCGAATCGAGGCGTTTCAGGGAGATCCGCTCCGGCCCGCCCCTCGCCCCCGAGGCCAGTGAATTTCGGTCCGCCGCTGCCGCCTCCGTCCCTCAGGTCGGGGAACAGCGCGCCCGTGGGCGAGGTCCCGAGGAGCGTCGCCAGCTCGCGCGCCCTGCGAGGCGCCCCCTCCGCGTGCTCCGCGAGCGCGCCGTCGAGGCCCCTCACCACCCCCCCGTAGGCTTCCACACGCTCCGCCTCGGGCAGGGGCAGGTCCTCGAAGAGGCGGGCCTGCGTGGGTCCGTCACCCGGGGCGTCTGCCCCCGCAAAACGGCCCGCAGCGGGGCCCTGGAAGGCCCCCGAGACCTCCACCTGCACGTCGGCCATTCGCCCCAGTCGGGCCCCCGCGTCCCGCAGCACACCCAGGACCTGGGCGCCCTGATCGGGCTTGGCGACCCCGTCCCCCAGGATCCGCAGCGCCTCGTGGAGCCCCACTGGAACCAGGAGATGCACCTTCCTGGAGGCCAGCGCCTCCCCCTGGCGCTGGACGGCAGCGGCCTGGAACCGGGCGACGGACCCGCACGCCTCCACCGCCGCCGCCACGCGCTCCAGCGAGAGCTGCAGGAAGCGCTCCTCCCTCCAGGGGCCGGCCACTCGGGCGAGCCGCGGCAGGTTGATCGCCACCGCGGAGGCCGCCGAGAGGGCTCCACGCTCGCGCCGGCCACGGGTGCACCCCGGACCCACCCAGCGGGAGCCCTCCGGGGCCCAAACGGGCACGAGGTGCCCCGAGCCCAGGAGGTGCTCGATGCCGGCGCGGGTCTGCTCCCGGACCTCCCCCCTCGGGGCCGCGGTGATCGCGTCCTCCACCTCGCCGAGGGTCGCGTGGAGTTGCACCGTGGCGCCCCCCTCCGAGATCGCTCGGGCGAGCGCCCGGATCAACCGGCCCGAGGCGATCCCGCGCTTGCCCCCAAAGCGGACGAGGCCGAGAGAGCGCCCTGACGCCTCGGCGACCGCGCCGAGGCTCTGGAGCAGGTCCACCACCGGGGCCTCACGCCGCTCGAAGGAAGCCCCCCCTGGCTCCACCACGGCGGCGAGGAGTCCGGCGATGCCCTCGACGAAGAGCCCCCGACCGGCGTCGCGCATGGCGAGGCCCACGCGGCGGACGAACCGGAACGCGGCCGACCTGGACCAGTCGGCGCCCCCGGAGAGCAGATCAGCCGAGATGGACCGGGAGAGCACCCGATGGGGCGCACGGGCGGCGAGCAGGTGCAGGTCGGCGCGGCGGTGCGCCTCTGCCGCCTTGGGGGGCAGCACATCCTGCAAAGCCCAGCGCTCCACGAGCGCGTCGGCGGCGACCTGATCGAACTCATCGAGGGATGCGTGGTCGTCCCAGGCGCTGGGTCCAGGCGTTCGCTCGAGCTGGACCGGCCGGCTGCCATGGAGCGCCGCGGTGAGGTCCCGCCGGGGGACCCCGACGGCTCCGTAGCGGCCGAGGGCCCCCGCGAGCCCGGCCTCCAGGAGCGCGTGGTTGACCAGCTCCCGCACGAGGCCTCCGCCCACGACGGGGAGCGCGGCGCCCCGCAGGAAGGACTCCACGCGCGCGGCCACCGCCGTCGCCTGCTCCCTGCCGAGCCCGGCCTCTTCCACGAGCCCCGCCGCGATTCGGCCCGCCGTGAAGGGCCGGGATCCCCCCTGCCCCTCGACCGTCGGGAGGCGATCCGCGCCGATCGCACCGTCGCTCCTCCGACCCTGACCGAGCACCTCTCGCGCCCGCGCGCTCCGGTCCCGCGCCAGGATGTACTCCCTCGCGACCTCGGCCTGGCCCAGCTCCACCAGGGTCCGCTCCACCCGGCGCCCGAGGTCCTCGGGGGCCACCACTGGAGGACGCGGCGCCTCGCCCTCGGGGAGCGAGAACGCAACGATGTCCACCACCTCATCCACGAGGGCAGCGTCCCCGACACCAGCCGCCGCGCGGGCCCGCTCGACGCTCGTGCGGAGCCGACCAGGGTCGAAGGCCCTGGTGACCGCAGACGGAGAGGCCCCAGCCCCACGCGTCGACGACGCGGCGTCGCTCAACGCAGGCGACACCCCCGCAGCTCCCGGGGCCGGAGACTCCGCGCCCTCGGAGCCAAACAGCCCCCCTTCCCTCGACATCCGATGCCCCGATCAGGATCCGTCGCGAGAGTCCGGTGGGTGGCCGGGATCCACCGGCCGGGTGGACGGCTCCACGGACGGAGGAGCCTCGCCCGCCGCCGCGGCGAGGCCCGGAACTTCCAGGCCATCCACGTCCTCGTCCAGGATCGTCTCCAGCTCGCTCATGAACTGCCCGACGTCCTTGAACTCGCGGTACACGCTCGCGAAGCGCACGTAGGCGACCTGGTCCAGCTGGCGGAGCTCATCCATCACGAGCGAGCCGATGACCGAGCTCGGCACCTCCCGGTCGTACTCGCCCTGGCAGCGCCCCTCCACCCGCATGACGGCCTCCTCGATGTCCGCCATGGACACGGGCAGCTTCTCGCACGCGCGGAGCATGCCGTGGAGGATGCGGTCCCGGTCGAAGCGCACCCGCTCGCCGTTCTTCTTGATCACGCGGAGCGGGCTCTCCTCGATGCGCTCGTAGGTCGTGAACCGCATGAAGCACTCGAGGCACTCCCTGCGCCGGCGGATCACGACGCCGTCCGCGGAGGTCCGGGAGTCGACGACCCGGTCGTCATCGGAGGAGCAGCGGGGGCACTTCAAGGTGAGGAAGGGGACTGAGCCCCGGGAACGAGTGGAGCAAGCCCCAGGGGGCGTGTCAACGGGGACCGCCCACCCCCATGGTCGGCCTCACTTCCCGAGGCAGAACTGGGCGAAGATCCGGTCCAGGAGGTCCTCAGGCGTGGTCCGGCCTGCGATGCCGTCGAGGGCGTCCGTGGCCCCGCGCAGCTCCTCGGCCACCTGATCGAGGGGCGCGCCGTCCAAGCTGAGCCCCTCCAGGGCGCGCTCCACCCCGGCGTGGGCCTCCGCGAGGGACCTCAGGTGCCTGGCCCCCAGGCCCACGATCCCCGCCCCGGTGGCCGACGCCTCCCGGGTCTCGATCAGCCCGAGCGCCGCCCGCTCGAGGTCCTTGACCCCGGCGCCGGTGGCTGCGCTGATTCGAACCCAGCCCCCGACGCCCTCGAGGAGTGAGGGCGTCGGCTCCGGGCCTGCGCCCTCCAGGTCCACCTTGTTCCAGGCGAGCAGCACCGGGGCCCCGTCCGGATCCAGGGCGGGCAACTGCGGGGCCGCGGCGTCCACCACCGCCACCACCAGATCCGCCGCGCCCGCGAGGCGCGCCGCGCGGTCCTCGGCGAGCCGGTCCGGGTCGTCCCCGGGCCGATCATCCACCGCCCGCTCCATCACCCCGGCGGTATCCACCAGGTCACAGGTGCGGGAGGGGCCGAGCCGCCACTCCGCCCGCTTCGCGTCGCGGGTGGTCCCCGCGAGGTCGCTGACCAGCGCCTCGCCGCTGGCCTCCGCGGCGCGGCCCGAAGAGAGCCGGTTGAAGAGCGTGCTCTTGCCCGCGTTCGGGGCCCCCGCCAGCACGACCCGGGTGGCGCTCCCCGTGGCCATGCGCGCCCGCTCCCAGCCGAGCGCCTCGACGAGGCCGTCCCGCACCTGCGAGGCCATCCGCCTCAGCTCGGGGACGGGCACGTGCCCGGTATCCGCCTCGTCGAAGTCGAGGCTCGCCTCGGTCAGCGCACGAACCGCCTCGAGGGAGGCGCGGAGCCCGGCAAGCCGCTGGTCGAGGCCGCCGGCGAGCAGGGCCGCCGCAGCCCGACGCTCGGCGGCGGTCCTGGAGTGCACCAGCGCCAGCACGCCCTCGGCCCGGGTCAGGTCGATGCGGCCGTTCTCGAACGCCCGCCGCGTGAACTCCCCCGGCTGCGCCAGCGTCGCCCCCGCCAGGAGGACCCGCTCCAGCGCGCCCTGGGCCAGCTGCGCGTGTCCCGGGAGATGGAGCTCGAGCACATCCTCGGCCGTGAAGGAGCGAGGCCCCGGCATCCAGACCGCGAGGCATGGGAGCGACCCGACCCCGTCGTCGAATTCGACCTCGTGCGCCCCCCGCTCCCCGAGGACGAGGCGATCACCCACCGGGGTCCGGCAGCACTCGGCTCCCAGGGGCGCGGCCCGCGGACCCGAGATCCGAAGGACGGCCCGCCGGCCCGCGCCGTCCGCCGAGGCGATCGCCGCGATGGTCGCGCTCACCGCTTCTTGCGGCCTCCGCCCCCACGGGCCTGCGCGGCCTTGCGCTGCGCCTCCTGCTGGGCCACGGCCTGCTTCTGGAGGTTCTCCAGCTTCTCCATCCAGCGGCTCTTCTTGCGGGGCTGCTCGGAGTCGTCCAGGGGCCAGATCCTGCGGATGACCGTGTACTCCATGATCCCGAAGGCGCTGGTGGTGATCATGTAGAGGGAGAGGCCGGCGGCGTAGTTGTAGAGGAAGACGCCGAACATGATCGGCATCCACATCATCATCTTCTGCATCTGCCGCGCCTGCTCGTTGTCCGTGGCGGGCTTGGGCACCACCTTCTGCTGGCCGACCCAGAGCACGACCATCAGGATCGGCAGGAGGTTCAGGTACTCGATCGGCCCGACAATCGGGAAGGGCAGGTCGATGCGCATCAGCTGGTCCGGCTGAGACAGGTCCTTGATCCAGCCGAAGAAGGGCTCCTGGCGCAGGTCGAAGGACACGCGCAGGGCGCTGAAGAGCCCGAAGAAGATCGGGATCTGGAGGAAGACCGGGAGGCACCCGCCGATGGGCGGCATGGCGCCCTCCTCCTGGAAGATCCGCGCCTGCTCCTGGCGCAGCCGCTTGGGGTCATTCTCGTACTTCTTCTTGATCGCGTCGATCTTCGGCTGGACGCGCTTCATCTTCGTCGCGTGCCGCGCCATCGACGTCTGCATGCGCCGGTTCAGCGGGAAGAGGAGGCTCCGCACACACAGGGTGAGGATGATGATCGCGACACCCCAGTTCCCCACCACGCCGTGGAGGAAGTCGAGGAAGCCGAGGATCACCTTCGCGATGGTCGCGAAGAACCCAAGGTCCTCCTGCTGGACCTGCTGCAGGACGGGAATGAACGGGTCGTCCTGGTCGAGCCAACGCTCCGACTTGGGCCCGTAGTAGCACTCGAACTCAACGGAGGAGGACGCACCCTGGCTGGGGGTGGTCAGCGCGAGGACGCCCTCCACCATGAAGTCGCGGAACGAGTCCTTCGCCCCGTTGGACTCCAGGGCCCACTGGAGGTCGAAGAGCGCCATCCACTTGGCCTCCGCGAGGGTCGCTCTCGCCAGGTCGTTGGACGGGCGCGAGAGCATCGTGAAGTACTTGTTGTGGGTCCCCAGGAACCCGATCTCGGACCGCTTGTTCGAGGCGAGCAGGCCGCGACGGGGATCCCCGTCCGTGTCGAGCAGGTGCTCCACGAGGTCGTCGCCCCGGTTCGCCGAGACCGCCCGAGGCTCCTGGTAGAAGCTGTCCCTTCCCTCGGCCCGCATCCCCGCCGAGGTGATCAGCCCCAGGGTCGCGCGCTTGGAGGCCACTGCCGACGAGGCGCTCTGCAGCTCGACCTCCACCCGGAGCTGGAATTGATCGGGCACGTGGCGGATGCGCTTGACCAGCGTCAGCCCCCCCGCGTCCCGGTGCGTGAACTCCACCCCGTCCCCGAGGGCCTCGTGCTCCCAGTGGACGGTGCTCAGGTCCGAGGTGAGGAGCTCCTGGGCGGAGAGGTCCGGCCGGAGCATGAAGGACTGGAACGTCTGCTCGGGTGTCACCGCCGGCCGCACGACGGGCACGCGGTTCTCCATGACCTGGCGCTCCTCGTCGCTGAGCCCCTCCCGGACGAAGAACCCGCCCAGGCGGATCTCCGCCACGCTGCCGCCGAGGCTATCGAAGCGGACGAAGGCGTGGCCCTCGGAGCCGGCCACGCCAAGCTCGACCCAGTCCGACCACGGCTCCACGGTGGGTGCGGCGTCCGGCGTCGCGTCGGGCGTCGGAGCGGACGGAGCGGCGGCCTTCTCCTCAACGGGCGAGGCGGGCGCCACCTCGTCCACCGCAGCGCCTTCGACCGCAGGCTCCTCGGTGGTGGCCCCTGCGCCCTCCTCGGGCGTGGGGGCGTTGAGGTAGCTCCATCCAAAGAGGATGAGGAAGCACAGGACGAGTGCCAGGGGGAGACGCTTCTCCGGACCCATGGTGCGAATGACTAGGAGGTGAGCCCCGAGGGGCCGGGAGGGTGGAGTGTCCGATCAGCGCCCGCTAGCGAGGCGTTCGGCAAGGAATTCGGGGAGTTCGTCGACGGCATGGATCGCCGCAGCGGCGCTCGCGTGGTCGTACTCCGCGCGCACGAAGGTCACGTTGCGACCGTCGAAGAGGACGTAGGAGAGCCGGGGGTCGCCGTCCCGCGGTTGGCCCACGGAGCCCACGTTGACGATGGCTCGGTTCCCGTCCAGGTCACCGAGGTCGTAGGGGCCAGAAACCGGGTCCTCTCCCTTGGGGACGAAGTAGGCCCCATCCTCGAAGAGCACCACGGGCACATGGCTGTGACCGATGAAGCAGATGGAGCGGCTCATGGCCCCGAAGAGCGCCGCCATCTTCTCGCGGTCTCGGATGTCCCGGGGGATCACGTATTCGCGCACGGGGTCGCGCGGGGACCCGTGGGCGAACATGGCCAGGTCATCGGTGCCGCTGGCCTCGAGGTCACCGATGAAGTCCCAGTAGTCATCCGCGCGGGCAGGGTCGCGGCTGACCTCCTCACGGGTCCACTCGATGGCCGCCCTGGCCTTGGGGTTGAAGTCGTCCGCGCTGAAGAGCAGCGCCTCCTCGTGGTTGCCCTTCAGGCAGAGCCCCGGCTCGAGGCCCTCGCCGTCGCCGGAGGGAACGGGGACGCACCGCTGCATGACCGCATCGAGGCACGCCCGCGGTTCGGCGCCGTACCCCACCATGTCCCCGAGGCAGACGAAGCGCCTCACTCCCCGCCGGGCCGCGTCGGCGAGACAGGCCTCGAGGGCCTGTCGGTTCCCGTGCAGGTCGCTGATGATGGCCGTGAGGTGATAAGTCATGGGACTCCTCGCCCAGCCCGCGGCTGAACCGAGCGAGCAGTATCGGGACCTGCCGCTCCCACGGCAACCTCGCGCCCCAGGACCTTCAGTCCGACTCGCCGATCGTCTCCGGCACGGAGCCCCGGCCTGCGGCGGAGGCCGCTCCCGGCCCTGTGAGCGGGTGCGGGTGCCGTGAGCCGCCCGCGGGCTTGGGCGGGGTGGGGATCTGGTCCGAGGGCCGACCTTCCGACGGGCCGGAAAGGACCGGGTCCGCCCCCAGGCCAGCGCGGGGCTTCCCCTCGTCACCGCCCCGCGGCGGCATGAGCTCCTCCCGAAGCTCGCTCACCTGGATCTCTGGTTCCGCCGGCCCAGAATCTCCGCCCGGCTGGGGGTCCACATCGGAGCCATCGTCCTCTTCTGGCAAGGGCATGGACGGGGGACGGTCCGCAGCCTCCCGCGTCTGCAGGGCCGGCGCCACATACCCGCGAGTCGATAGAACGGCGATGATGTAGAGCACGACGCTGAGGACGAGCCCCACGGGGCGGCTCTCAGCCGACCCCGTCACCGTCTCCAGGAGGATCGGCGGAGAGACCAGGAGGGCGACCACCAGCGAGGTGCTGATGGGCCCGAATCCAATCCCGGCCAGGCGATTCCCGAGGTGGGTTCGATCGCCCTCCCAGAATGGCTGCCCCCGCAGGGTCCGGCCAACCATGACCCGGGCGGCGTCCAGCAAAGGGACCAGGAGCAACGGGGCGGCGCCGGGCGTCACCGCGATGGCGACTCCCAAGAGGTGCGTCCCGGAATCTCCGAGCATCGCGAGCGGCACGGACTCCCGGAAGGTCTTCCGGTTGTGCAGGAAGGTGTTGAAGGGCAGGTAGCCCCCCACGGCGGCGGCGAGCCCGGCGCTGCCCTGGCCGAGGGCGATACAGCAGGCCGTCCCCGCCATGCCATCTGCGTGGTCGAAGAGGTTGACCGCGTTCATCGCCACGAGGGCGACGGCGGCCATGGTGAGCAGGTCGGCTGAGCTGTGGTCGGCGAAGCCGGAGCCCGGGACCACGATGAGGAGGGTGGCGACCGTGATCTGTCCGGAGAGCTTGACGGCCGGGCTCAACCCGCCGCGGCGGACATCGTCGATCAGCCCCAGCATGAAGGCGCCGATCAGGGCGGGCCACGGGAGCAGGATGTCTGGGTCTAAATAACTCGCCAGCGCCATGGCGCCGAGAACGGCCGCACCCCCGACCACGGGGATGTTTTCCTCGATGGGCTTGCGATACTCCAGGCCCTCGCGGCGATCGAACCACCCGAGCAGAGGCGCCACGCTCACCAAAAATCCGGTGAGCAGGACGCTGACAGCGACGGTCGCGAAGACGATCACGCCTGGGCCTCCGGGGAGCACATCCCGTAGAGCCCGTCCCGCTCGATCAACGCGAGCACACCGGCCGGAAGCTCGTCGTCCTCCAGGGTCCCCGCGGCAATTCGAGCCCGGACCTCGGTGGCGCTCTCGGACAGCGGCGGGAGGCGCATGAAGCCGTCGCTGAGCCGCCCGACGAGGTCCGCAGGCAGACGCCCGGCGAGTTCGGCCAGGTGGCCCTCCGGGGTCCCCTCTCGCCACGCAACGATGGGCTGCGCGAGGGTGAGGACCTCCTCGACCTCCCTCCACGCGGGCAGGCCGGGCAGGTTGTCACTCCCGATGATCATGAACAGCTCCGCCGCCCCTTCCCCCGCGCGGCACTGCTCGGCGAGCGTCCGAAGCGTGTCCACGGTGAAGGACGTCCCGGCCCGCTGCAGCTCGGCGTCCGAGACCTCCCAGGAGGCCTCCTCCGACGTGGCCCGCTCGAGCATGGCAAGTCGGGCACTCCCCGGGGCCAGGTCCTTCCCGACCTTGTGCGGGGGCGTGGCAGCGGGCATGAAGATGACCCGGTCCAGTTCGAACTCCGCCGCCGCCCGCCGAGCCACCTCCAGGTGGCCCCGGTGAACGGGATCAAACGACCCGCCAAAGAGGGCGATGCGCGAACTGGGAGCCACGGGAAGGGGGTTGGAAGGGGGCAGCGGACCGGTAACTGACAGGCCCCCCTACGATAGATCAGGGAACGGAGGGGAGGGCGCGCGGGATGTGGCGCCGTCCCCATCTTCGCACTTCTTCCCACCCGCATCCACTTTCTGGCACTCCCGGGCGGTTCGCTCTATGGACTTCCTGGGCCCCGCCTTCAATACTGTCTGGACGGGAACCCGGTTCCCTGCCCCGGGAGACCGCCCGGGCCGGCCCCACCCGGACGCTGGCCTTGGTGCTTCCCCACCACTCACCTTCTGACTGCGCTGCCGCCCCCACGGGCTGCCGCCCACCGTCCTACCTGGATATCCCGACGATGACGCGCCCCAACGCTCTCGCCTCCGCGAACAACCTCCGCCGCGCCGGCCTGGCCCTCGCCGCCGGCCTCATCGCCAGCTCCTGCGCTTCCAACACGGGCGACAAGATCAACGATCACTGGCGCATCGCCTCCATCCAGCCCCGCGTCGTGCGGGCCGCCACCGGCTACGACCCGTCCCGAATCGCCACCTACGGCGAGTATCGGAGCCAGCAGTGGAGCGGCTTCGGCCGGACCTTCCAGCGCCACATCATGGCCGACAATCCCACCAACCCGTTCCAGGCGTCCAAGGTGAAGTCCGAGGAGCACGAGTGGACGATCCCCGCCAACCCGTACGCCGACGGTGCCGTCGACGTCGAAGGTGAGGACAAGGAAGAGACCGAAGTGGAGCAGGCTGCCCTCTCCTCCCTCGGTTACACGAACTGAGCCCAGCAGGGTGAGTCCAGCAGGGTGAGCCCCACCCGACGCGCGGCCGCGAGGCCGGGTCGTCCCGGGGAGTCGTTCACCAGCAGGTGGCCTGGGAGCCACCGCAGCATCACCGCGCGGATCCGATCCGCGCGGTGATTGCGTTCACGGCATCCTCGTCGCGTGGGTCGACCCAGTCGATGTCGAACTTCCGGAACCAGGTCCGCTGACGCCGGGCGAACTGTCGCGTACGGAGCACGATCTCCCCGTGGGCGTCCGCCGCGGAGACCTCGCCGTTCGCCACCCGAAGAGCGGCGTCGTAGCCGAGGGCCTGAACCGCCGACGGACCGAGCCCGGAGCCCTCGCTGACGCGCTTCGCCTCCGCCGGCCAGCCCGCGCCGAGCATCTCCCCGGTGCGCTGGTGAATCCGTCGGTCCAGCTCCTCGGTGGGCAGCTCGAGGCCGACGATCACCGCTCGGGCCTCCCGCGGCGACGCGCTGGCCTGCCACTGACTCTGATGGTCGCTCATGGGCCGCCCCGTCTGCCGCCAGACCTCGAGGGCGCGCACCGTGCGCCGCCGATCGTTCACATGGATCCGAGCCGCCGCCTCGGGGTCCACCTCCGCCAGCTCCGCGTGCAGCACCGCGTCGCCCTCCCGCTCCGCACGCTCCATGAGCTCGGCGCGCAGCGCGGGGTCGGACGGCGGTCCGTCGAAGACCCCACGCAGGAGCGCGGCCAGGTACAACCCCGTCCCCCCGACGAAGAGGGCGGACTTGCCCCTCGACTCCAGCTCGAGGAGCGTCCGCTCCACCAGACCCAGGTAGGTCTGGAGGTCGAAGGGCTCCGCGGGGTCCGCGACGTCGAGGAGGTGGTGGGGTACCAGGGCCCGCTCGTCGGCGGTGGGCTTGGCCGTCCCGATGTCGAGGCCGCGGTAGACCGTCATGGAGTCCAGGGCCAGGATCTCCGCCCCGATGGCCGGCGCCACGCGCAGGGCGAGGCCGGTCTTCCCCGAGGCGGTGGGGCCCACCAGGAAGCGCAGGGGGACGCGGTCCAGGACGTGCTCTTCGGCCTCGGCGTCGGGGTTCATGGCGGAATCGTAAGCCTTCCGGTCGCAAGGGGTCGGAGGTGCTGGAACTCCGAGGGACGGAAGGCGACGATCTCCCCCATGGACCGTGTCTTCCAACTGGCGCTCGCGCTCGCCCTCGCCACCCCCACCCTCGCCGCAGGCCCGTGGACCCAGGAGGCACCGCCCACGCTCCCGCCGGCCCTCGACAAGGCCCCAGGGGAACAGCCTCCCGCCATGGCCTCCGACGGCAAGCCCGCCGCTCCAGGGAGGATCCCGTCCGACACCCCCGAGGGCGCCCGCGCCCTGTGGTCCCAGCTCGCGGGGGGCCTCTCCGTCGATGACGGGACCCCGGCCGCCGACGCGCCTCGCGCCTTCGAGCTCGAGTTCGATGTACGCAGCCGGCAGGCCTCCGGAACGCAGAACTTCAGCGCGCGCTTCCACTACCTCGACGAGGGGCCCGGCCTCGTGCGCGGGGTCGTGCTGGACGACCGGCGTGCCGAGCGCAGCACCCAGATGCGCAGCCTCGACGAGCGCGGCAAGCTCCAGTACTGGTATCGCAAGGTGAGCGGTGAGGGGCAGACCGACGGGTGGGAGTCCCTGAGGGGTCGTGACTCCAAGGAGAGCCGCGCCGAGATCGACAGCTGGGCCGCCATCTCCTTCGACATCGCCCGCCTGACGCGACCCTCGAGCTTCCGGATCCTCGCCCTCCGGGAGCGCAAGCTCCTCCCCGCCGAGGAGGGCGCCTCCCCCCTCACCCTCCGCTTCGACGGCGACCCGGGCGGCGTCGTGCTGCCAGGCACCGACATCGAGGGGGTGCGCGACGGGCGGAAGCAGCCCATCGCCGCGCTCTGCGCCGGGCTCCGGTGGCTCGAGCTCCAGACCCCGGACTTCCGCGACTTCCGGGAGCTCGGCGGGCGCCAGCCCAAGGCCCGGCCCTATCGCCTCCTCTTCGGCATGGACCCCGAGTCTGGCCGACCCCAGGTCGTGCTGGTCTCCCCCGGGGCCGAGGGTCCCCTGCAGGTTCCCGGCGCGGTCCTGGTCCAGTGCACCGAGTGGCTCCTCCACCCCGAGGGCGCGGCCCCCGCGGACCAGAGCTGGCTGCCCGGGAGGTTCTTCGCCTACGAAACCGTCGGCGCCGGCCCCGCACCCACGGACCTCCGCTTCTCCGACGTCCCCCGGGCCGACCTCTACTTCATCGACGGCGACATGAGCGCCGACCTGAACGCTGACTTCTTCCGGCCCCGCTGACCCGGCCCATCGGTCGCCCGGCTCTCCTGCCTGAGCCAAGCGACCTCGAAGCCCGAAGGACCCCAGCCCCACCCTCAGTGCGCGTTCTGCCCCGCGCGCCACAAGCTGAAGCTCGACCTGGGCGACCCCGGGCCAGCCCGCCTTCGCGCAGCTTGGAATGCGGTACAGGCCGTCGAGGGCTGAGAGCGATCACGTCCGGTGGAAGGCCTTCTCCAGGTCGGCCAGGGTGAACTTCACCCGGGTCGGCCGGGCGTGCGGGCAGGTCTGGTCCATGCCCGCGTCCCGGGCGCGCTCGAGCAGCGCGCGGATCGAGGACTCGTCCAGGGTGTCCCCCGCCATGATCGACGAGCGGCAGGAGGTGCGGTGCAGGACCTCCTCCTGGACGTCCTCGGCGTCGGGAGCCTTGCCCGTGCGAGCGATCACGTCCACCACGTCCCGGACGATGGCCTCGGGGTCAGGGCGGCGGATGCGCGCGGGGAGTCCGTGCACGGCCACGGTCTTGTCGCCGAAAGGCTCCAGCTCGAGGCCGATCCGGCGCAGGGCGTCCTGGTGCACGGTGATGAGCTGCACGTCAGCCTGGGTGAGGTCCACGAGCTCGGGCGTCAGGAGCCGCTGCACCTCCACCTTGCCCGCCTTCACCTCGCGCCGCAGCTCCTCGAAGGTGAGCCGCTCGTGCAGGGCGTGCTGGTCGATGATCTCGAAGCCGTCGGGCACGGCCCGCAGGATGTAGGTGCGGTCCACCTGGATGTAGGGGCCGCGGAGATCGTCCACCGTCGCCCACTGGTCCGCGGGCGCCCCATCGCTCCCGAGGGCCCCCTCGAACGCAGGTCCTTCGGCCGGAGAACCTGGGGCGCCGAAGGCCCCGGAGGGCGCGCCCTCGCGGGGCGGCACCTCCCGCACGATGTAGCCCTCACCCACCGCGCCGCTGCCAGCGCCGCTGGACCCTTCTGGCCTCGGGATCCAGGCGCCCGCCGCCCCCGCGCTGCGCGGCCCAGGGTCGGGCAGGGTCTCGCGCTGCATCGGGCGGCCCTCGCGCCGACGGAGCCGATCGATCATGGACTCCCCCGGCGTGGCCATGTTCGTGCGCATGACCGCCTCCTTCAGGGCGTTGACCAGGAATCCGAAGAGGGACCGCTCGTCCCGCAGCCGCACCTCGCTCTTGGCGGGGTGCACGTTCACGTCCACCGACTCGGGGTCCATCCAGAGCTGGAGGAAGCCCACCGGCTGGAGCCCGTCAATGAGCACGCCGCGGTAGGCGTCCTTGAGGACACGGGTCAGGACCTTGTCCTTCATGGGGCGCCCATTCAGGAACCACATCTGGCGCCGCGCGTCCCGGCGACCGAAGCGCGGCGGCGCCACGTAGCCCGTGATGCGCGTGGACCCCATGGAGGCCTCCACCGGCTCCAGCTCGGAGGCGAGCTCGTCCCCGAAGACCCGTCGGATCCGGGCGAGCAGGTCCATGCCCGGCTCCACGTCGAATACGCGGCGTCCGCCGTGCATGACCACGAACCCGATGCCCCCCTGGCCGGTCTCGTCGGCGGGGTGCGCCAGGGCCACGCGCTGGACGATCTCGGTGCAGCGGGAGAGTTCGGTCTGCTCTCGCTTGAGGAAGCGACGCCTCGCGGGCGTGTTGAAGAAGAGGTCGCGGACCTCGACGATGGTGCCCTCCGGCATCCCCGCCGGCGTGATCTTGCCCCGGCGGCCGCCCTCCTCGGTGATCTCGGCGCCCACGTCGGCGCCGCGGGGCCGCGAGCGAATGGAGCAGCGCGCCACCGAAGCCATGGACGCGAGGGCCTCGCCGCGGAACCCCAGGCTCGCGATGTGGTCCAGGTCCTCAGGGGTCCGAAGCTTGCTGGTGGCGTGGGCCTCGAAGGCGAGGCCCAGGTCCTCGGGGATCATGCCCAGGCCGTCGTCCGTCACGCGGACCATGCGCATCCCACCCTCCTCGAGGTCCACCTGGATCCGCGAGGCACCGGCGTCGATGGCGTTGTCGAGCAGCTCTCGAACCACCGAGGCCGGCCGCTCGATGACCTCTCCCGCCGCGATCTGGTTCCGGACGACCTCGGAGAGGACGGCGATGCGCCCGCCCTCGGGCACGGTCTCGTTGGCGGCTTCCCTCATGCCCCCATGGTAGTTCACCGGCCCCTGGATCGAGAGCCCGAGCCGGCGCTCGAGCCGCGCCAGCGAAGCGCGAGCTGCATGAAGTCCGTGGCGTCCACCTGTACGGACGAGCGAGAGCGTCGTTCAAGGCGGGCGAAGTCCTCCAGCATGGGCTTCCAGGCGCCCGGGGCCCGGGACCCCATGCGCCGCTCGAAGGCGTCCACGGCCGGCTTGGGCCCGCGCACGCCGGCGGCGGCCGCCGCGGCGGAGACCCCACGACCGGCCTCCAGCTCCCCGGCGCCGCGCACCGCCTCGCGCAGCTTCGCGGAGACCGCGGTGCTCAGCTGGGCGACGATGCCGCTCTGGTCGAGGGTCCGGCTCCCGTCACGCTGGACGGCTCCGCCGGAGAAGAGGGTCTCGATCCCCACGGCGGCCTTGCGGACATCACCCGCGACGAGGGACTCTGCCACGTCCCAGACCGACGCGCTGCTGTCCCAGGTGACGAGCTCCTGGATCGCCTCCGAGCCGCGGCCCACCAACCCCTTGAGCCGATCCTCGATGGCGTTCAGGTCGTTCCCGGTGGCCGCCACCACGTAGTAGGCCTCGGCGCTGTCGAGCTTGACGCCAAGGCTGCGGGCGCGGGCGCCGCACCACTGGGCCAGCTCCGTGTTCCGCGGGTCCGGGTTCCACGGGGGCGGCGTGTCGTAGAGCCGGCGGCACCCGACGATGGGACCCTCGGCCTCCTTGACCGCCTTGGCCAGGGCGTGATCGGCGCGCAGCTTATCGGCAGAGAGCACGATCGCGCCGGGGCTGGCCGAGGCGATCCACGCCAGCATGGCGTCGCGCACCGCCGCCGAGAACGCCGACGCCCGATCCACCACCACCCGCTCGGCGTGGTGGAGGACGACGCACCGCGACGCCTGGAAGAGCGCGCCGGTGGAGAGGTCGTCCACGAGCCGCCCCGCGGAGTAGTCCGGGTCCAGGGGGTCATGCCGGCAGACCTCGAGCCCGTCCGCCCGGGCGCGGTCGCTGAGCGCGCGGACGCCGCGCTCCCTGAAGTAGGCCTCGTCGCCACGGAGGATCGACACCCGCGGGAGCCCCTGCTCGATGCGGTGCTCCAGATCCCGGAGGGCGTCCTCGGGGTTCGGGTCCCTGGGCTTCTTCTTGCCTGCCTTCTTCTTGCGCGCCATTCAGCCCACAGCGTCGCCCGAGCGGAGCGCCATGTCGAGGGCCAGCCCGAGGAAGAGGGCCACGCCCACCCACCCGTTGATGGTGAAGAAGGCCACGTCCACCCGGCTGAGGTCGTCCTCGCTCACGAGGCTCTGCTCCCAGCACAGGAGCCCCACGGCCGCCGCGCAGCTGATCCAGAACACGAGCCCCGTATCCGCTCGCCAGGCCAGCAGGGCCAGGGAGAGGGCCGTCAGCAGGTGGAGGACCCGGGAGACCCGCAGGGCGCCACCCACGCCCAGCTTCGCCGGGATGGAGTGAAGCCCGCGGCCCGCGTCGAACTCCGCGTCCTGGCAGGCGTAGATCAGGTCGAAGCCCGCGACCCAGGTCCAGACCGTGCAAAAGAGGAGCAGCACGGGGACGAGGTCCCCCGCGAAGTCTCCGCGGACCGCGATCCACGCTCCGAGGGGAGCCAGCCCAAGGGCCACGCCCAGGACCAGGTGCACCGCCGCGCTGAAGCGCTTCACGTAGCTGTAGCCGAGCAGGACCGTCAGGACGACGGGCGAGAGCAAGCCCGCGAGCTGGTTCAAGGCGAAAGCGCCCGCGATGAAGATCCCCGACGAGACCACCACCAGGAGACGGGCGTAGCCAACGGCCAGGGCCCCGCTCGGGAGCTCGCGGCCCACGGTCCGGGGATTGGCGGCGTCAATGTCCCGGTCCACCAATCGGTTGAAGGCCATGGCCGCCGTGCGGGCCGACACGGCGCACAGGACGATCCAGCCGAGGGTCCCCATGGCCGGGGGGCCGCCCGCGGCGAGCCAGGCCCCCATCAGCGCGAAGGGAAGGGCGAAGACCGAGTGGCTGAACTTGACCAGCGAGAGGGTGGCGGCGACGCGGCTCACCCGCGGCCTCCGCGCTCGCCCCCTTCACCCGGAGGCGCCGTCCCTGGATCACCCGTCGGCTCCTCGAGTCCACCCCAGCGCGCGCCCACGTCCTGGCGAACCCCGAGCCGGTCCAGCGCCTTCCCGACCACATGGGCCACCAGGTCATCGATGGTCTTCGGCAGGTGATAGAAGCCCGGCATGCACGGCAGGACGATCCCCCCGAGCCGGACCGCGCGCAGCATGTTCTCGAGGTGGATCTCCGAGAGCGGCGTCTCCCGCGGCATCAGCACCAGGCGCCGGCCTTCCTTCAGCGCCACGTCCGCGGCGCGCTCCACGAGGTTCGAGCTGAAGCCCGCGGTGACCCGGGCCAGCGTGCCCATGCTGCAGGGGGCGATGATCACGCCGCCGGTGAGCGAGGTCCCGGAGGCGGCCGGCGCCTCGATCGCGTCGCTCGTGAAGACCCGCACGCGCTGCTCCCACCCATCGGGGAGCCCCGCCCCTCCGAGCCAGCCCGGGAGAGCCTCCAGGAGCCGCTCGCCCCGAAGCCCGGCCTCCACCCCGAGCTCGTGGCGCAGGACCTTGCAGCCGGCCTCGGTGATCGAGAGATCGACCTCGCACCCTGCACGCAGCAGCTCGATGATCAGCCGCTCGGCGTAAGCGTGGCCGCTCCCGCCGGTGAGGCCGACGAAGTACCTCAGGGGTTGTTCTCCAGTCATGGGGCTAGCGAGGCAGGGCGCCGACCAGCAGCGCGAGGTTGAAGAAGGCGTGGGACCAGGCCGCGACGCCGATGCCGCGCCAGAGGAAGACAGCCGCGAGGAGGACTCCGGCGGTGCTCCGCCAGAGGAAGACGGCCGGATCGTAGGCTTCACCTCCCGGCCCCAGCCAGCCCGTGAAGCTGGCCAGGTGGAACGCCGCGAAGAGCGCCGCCGACCCCACCGTGGCCAGGGTCACCGCACCGAGCCTGGCCGCGCCCGGGACAGCCCCGAGCCAGACCAGGCAGTGCTTGCTGATGAGCCACAGCACCGAGAGCGCCCCCAGCCGGAACACGATCTCCTCGTAGGCCGCAGCCCCCATCACGAACCCGGCCCGCGAGGCCGTGGGGCTGGAGCCGTCCCCAGCGCCGACCGTCATGGTCCCGACATAGGGAGACGCCACCTCACTGGCGGCGTAGAGCACCGGACCCAGGACCAGGGCCCCGATCACACCCTCGATGAGGGTGCGGGCGAAGCGAGGGCCAAGGGCGGCCCCTTCCTCCCGGCGGACCTGAAGCTGGAACGAGATCAGCGCCACCACCGCCACCGCCAGGAGGGCGATGCGCCTCACCTCCACGGGGTCCACCACGCCCAGCCTCGCGAAGGGGAAGCAGAGGATGGCCTCCGCCACGGCCCGCGCCTCCCCCGGCGCTCCGGCACCAGAGAGCTCGTAGGCGATGAAGAGGGGCACCATCGCCAGGAAGCCGAACGAGGCCCCCCGGGCCGGTCCGTCGACCCGGAAGGAGAGCACCTTCGCCTGGGAGATGGGCTCGTCCTCCACCTCGTCCTCGTCGTCCTCTTCCGAGTACCTGACCATCGAGCGCGTCAGCCTCCCGACCCGCTGGAGCCGCGCGTCACCCTCGCGCCATCGCCTGGCGCCGGGACCACGCCACGGTGGATGCACGCGATCCCCCGCCAGAGCCGCTCGAAGCCGCAGTCCACCAGGCCGTCCTCCTCCATCTCCGCCTGGAGCTGCTCAGGGCCGGGCCAGCCCTGGACGGTGTCGTCGAGGTAGTCATAGGCCGACCGGTCCCCCGAGAGCGCGCCGCCGATCCTCGGCAGCACGTGCTCCAGATAGGCGCGGTAGATCCGGCCGAAGGCATCCCGCTGGGGCATGCTGAACTCCAACACGAGGACGCGGCCGCCCGGACGAACGACCCTCGCCATCTCCCGGATGCAGCGCCGGCGATCGGCCACGTTCCGCAGCCCGAAGGCGATGGTCGCCGCGTCGGCGACCCCGTCCCCCACCGGGAGCTGAAGCCCATCCCCCTGGAGCCACGCCAGGTCCCCGCCGCGACCTGTCTCCTTCGAGGGAGCGAGGGCCACCATCTCGTAGGTGAAGTCCACGCCCACGACGCGGGCGCCGGCCTTCGCGAAGAGCAAGGCCAGATCCCCCGTGCCGCAGGCCACGTCCACCACGGTGGAGCCCGCCCCGGGCGAACCGGCGGCCGCCATCACCTTCCGGCGCCAGCTGCGGTCCACTCCCCCCGACAACACCCGGTTGGCGAGGTCGTAGCGCCCGGCGATGCCGGCGAACATGGATCGGACGGCGGCGGGATCCGGCACGTGAGGAGGGCGAGTAGGGGGACGGGATGGGGCCGAGGCGAACGGGCAGGGGCCCTGGAAACGGACGCTGCGCCCGCGATTCGCTCGCGGACGCAGCCGGGATTCTCAGGGTCCGGAGGAACCGGACCCGTGCGCTTGTTCGGGACCTCGGGCCCGCCAGGGGCCGTGGCCCCTGGAGACCCTTCGGATCACTGTCGCCAGTAGTCCGAGAGCAGGGTCACCTGCGGCACCGGGACCGACTGGATCCCGGGGACGTAGGGGTTGGTGTCGAAGCGCGGGGTACCCGTCACGCCCAGGGCGAGGACGTCGATGACGCCGCTGCCCCCGATGGGGTTCGGGACGGAGGCGAACAGGAAGCGCGGCTCCGAGGTGTTCACCCCAGCGCCTGCGGGGGTCCGGTAGGACGCCTTGCTGTTGGCCGGAATCGGCGAGCCCGCGCTGAAGGTGTTCGCGGGGCCCGGGACGCCGCCCAGGTTTCGCTGGTTGTCGAAGGCGATGTCCACCGGGATCCCGGACAGCTGCCCGAGGGCCTGGCTGAGGGACAGGGGCACGCCGTACTGCAGGTCGCGGAAGTTCGCGTTGCCGGCACCGATCTGGGTCAGGGGGATCTGACCCGTCAGCGCGCTCTCGATCCGAAGGCGCGAGATCGCGCCGACGCCGAGGTTGCCGGGGTTCCCCGTCGCGACGTCGATCGGCCCTTCGTGGACCACGTAGACCGAGCCGTCGAGGTTGATCGGGTCGATCTGGATCTGCTTCGGCGCCTGGAAGTCGAACGGGAGGATCCCGATGACATCGTCGAAGCCCCATCCGTTCACGCCGTTCGGGCCCGACTCGAAGAGCGCGACCGTTCCGGAGCGGTTGAGGGCGTAGGCGAAGTAGACGCCGCGCTGGAAGGAGAACCCGAGCATCCGCGGGGTGATGCAGACCTCGAAGGGGCGGTTCAGCTGGGAGTTGATCGTCCGGCGCACGTCCAGGGTGGCGGCGGCGATGATCGACATCGTGTTGCTGAGCTCGTTCGTGACGAGGATGTCCTCGTTGGTGGGCTCAAAGGCGATGCCGCGGGGCGAGTTGCCCACCTGCACCGTCCGGACCACCTGGTGGAACTGCGTCGACTGCGGGTTGATGTCCACGAAGGTCACCGTGTCCGCGAGCTGGTTGCTGATCGCCAGGAGGTCGATGTTCGGCCCCATGGCCATGGAGGTCGGGTCCGGGACCGCGATCCGGTCGATGACCGTCATCCGGTTCGAGTTGAACACGACGATCTCACTCCGCGGACGGTCCGCCACGTACAGGTAGTGGCCGATCTGCTGGCGCTGCTGGTACTGCGTGCAGTTCTGCGACTGGGTCTGTCCGAAGCTCGGCCCGAGGAAGAACAGGTTCTGCTCGAGGGTCAGGAGGCCCGTGGGCGGCGAGTTGGTCGCGAGGACCGGGAACGGGTTGCCGGAGACCAGCAGGTTGTTCGTGAGCGTGTCGATGGACGTGGGCTCGTTGCCGCCAATGAACGGCGACACGCACTGGGGCGGGAACGCCAGGGTCGGCGGGTTGGGGTGCGGAGCCCACGAGATGATGTTCTCGTAGCCCGGGTTGAGGCCACCGAACTGGTTGACCTGGGCCGGGGCGAGCGTGTTCGGCTGGTTGCCCTGCACCGACGCGATGACCTTGAGACCGTCGAGGGCGCAGACGTTGCCGCCGCCGGCCTGGCAGCCGAAGGGGGGCGGCGCGTTCCGGAGCAGACCGTCCAGCGCGTGGCCGATGTGCATGTCCGTCACCGTGCTGATCAGCGGCGCCCGGACGATGAGGTCATCGAGGCTGCTGTCCTTGGTGAGGGTGAAGACACCGGCGGAGCCGCCGTTCACCGTGCACTCGCCCGGGTTGAGCAGGGGACGGATCGTGGGGTTCTGGGTGACGTTCTGGTCGTAGGGGAAGCGCGACTCCCCCTCGAGCGGGATGGGCTGCGAGGAAACGGGGTTGCCGGTGGACTGCCCGAAGCCGTTCAGGTCGAGCACCGAGAGGCCGGGGCTCGCGCCGCCGCGCGCCACGTAGATCGTGTCCGGGGCCACCGGCGCGTTCACGAGACCAGGGCCCTCGCCCGTCTCGAAGAAGCTGGTGGTACCGAGGGTGTTCACGTTGGGCTGGAAGCCGCCCGCGCCGTCGGGGATCTGGCCGAAGTCCTCGATCTGCTGGGTGACGAGGTTGATGTCGACCCGCGAGAAGGTGCCGCAGGTGAGGAACTCCGGGCCCTGCCCGGGGAACGAGAAGCCCGGGAACAGCTCGTAGGTCGAGAGGTCGAACGGGCTCACCGGGAGCGACGTGAACGGCATCGTCGTGATCGAGGTCGCCGGACCGAAGGTGATCTGGAAGGCCGACGAGAGCGACGGCGGCTCGACGCCGTCGATGACGCCCAACGAGTAAGGCTGCACCGGCTCGGTGAAGCTCACGCGGATCGGAGTCTGGGGATCCACGTCGATCTCGCCGTTGCTCGGGGTGATCAGGGGAGCCGACGCGGGGGGCGGCTCGGTGATCACCTCAGGGGCGAGCGTGTCCACGCCGACCGTCGTCGACGCCAGCACGGCGTCCTTCAGCGTCCTGCCGTTCTGGGCCAGGAGCGCCTTGCTCGCGGAGAAGCGAATCTGAACGCCTGAGGGGAAGGTGTCGAAGGTGGTGAGGTTGTTGTCGTCGTCGGCCACGAAGACGATGGTCTTCTCCGACACGAGCTCGGCCGCATTCGGGACGAAGGAGGTCACGCCCGGGAAGCCGTTGGCCTCCGGCACAAGGGCGATCAGGAAGCCCGGGTTGGCGGGGTCCTCCTCGACCCAAGGCTGAAGGGTCAGCTGGGGCGGGTCGCCGGTGGCCGGCCCCACGAGGGTCTTGCCGCCGACGAACACCCGGCCGCTGGCGGGGAGCGACGCGCCGCTGAACGGATCCAGGGTCGTCACGCCCACGGCCCCCGAGAGGGTCGGGCTCGAGGGGCTCGGGTTCACCACCGACCCAGGATCGAGGTCCTGGGTGAAGTTGGCGTAGATGTAATGGTTCCCCGGGTTGCCGTTGGGCAGGGTCGCCGTCGGCTCGAAGAACGGCGTCGGGAGGATCGGGTTGCTCCGCGAGACGTTCTGGATGATGTCCTCGTTCGTGCGGATCGCGATCACCTGACCGGTCGGCTCGCCGGTGGAGGTGAGCTCCGGGACGCGGTGCGGAAGGAGCTGCCCGAATCCGTTTCCGACTTCGTTCAGGGACAGCAGGGCACCGGTGCCGGACACGCCGTCCTGGGACGCCTTTCCGCCGCCACATCCAGCGACCAGAGCGGTGACGGCGAATCCCGTGGCGAGTGTGCGGGCGAGGGGCCGGAGATCGGCCGAGCCAGCGGTTTTGACTTCTTCGCGCATGAAGAGCATCGGGGGGGGTTGGGTGCCGCCAAGCGGAGCGCTTGGCGACCTCGGCCTCGTGGGCCGAGCAGTCGGAGTGGAGGACCACTCCCCCATGACGCGGAGCGCGCCGAGGGAAGCGGTTGGAAGCAGGGGATCGATCGGGCCGCGACAAGTCCCATGCCAAGGGGGCCAGGTGGCCCCGATCGCAGGGGGAAGATCAGCCCCGCGTCCAGCCGATAAAGGCGAAGACGGGCGGAGGGTTACGAACGGTCCGAGCGAATTGGAAAGAGCGGCCACCCCCCCCTCTCCAGTGGGCGAGGGAGGGGCAAGAGTGTGCGGATCTGTGCCACCCCATGGTGCCCGCGCACACTCACGGGGGTGAAGATGTGCGCTAGGGCCCCGGAGATAGAGCCAGAACCTGTCCGTAGTCTGTGGATGCAGGGGGGTGGTGTCAAGGCGGGCCCCCGGTCTGCGCCAGGCTCCGCCCCCGTGCAGCGACCGCCCGTGGAGGCCCACAGGTCGGGCGGCGAGGGTCCGGGCACGCAGGGCTGAGAAGCTGCCCCGCCGGGCTCGCCCAACCCGACCAGGCGGTGACTGCTTCGCTTGTGGCCCCCAACGCGCTATCCTCCCGCACATGGACTCAGGGGGCATGGAACAGGATCGAGCGCAGGGGCCTACGGACATCGGCGCCGGCGCGCCCGCATCGCCGCCCGAGACCGCTGGCGCATCGGGCGATCACGTGTTCAACCCATCCGCCCTCGAGGACCTGGGGGCCCCCGGCCCCGGGGGCCGGACCGCCCCTGAACGAATCACGGAGGTGGGACTGCGGCCCGGCGCCCTGGCCGAGTTCGTGGGACAGGGGGGCGTGGTCGAGAACCTCCGCGTCCACCTCGACGCCGCCATGGAGCGAGAGGAGCCCCCCGACCACGTGCTGTTCAGCGGGCCGCCCGGCCTCGGCAAGACCAGCCTGGCCCGGATCATGGCCGGCGAGCTCGGGACGAGCCTCCAGCCCACCTCGGGCCCCGCGCTCGACAAGCCCAGGGATCTCGTCGGGCTCCTGACCAGCCTCAAGCGCGGCGACGTCCTCTTCATCGATGAGATCCATCGGCTGCCCATCGCCGTCGAGGAGTACCTCTACACAGCGATGGAGGACTTCCGCGTCGAGATGACCCTGGACAGCGGCCCCCACGCCCGGATCCTCCCCATCGAGCTCGAGCCCTTCACGCTCGTGGGTGCGACCACCCGTGAGGGGCTCCTGTCCGCCCCCTTCCGCGCCCGGTTCGGACTGTCGCTGCGCCTGGACCCGTACCCCTCGCACGAGCTCGAGCAGATCGTCCGGAGGGCCGCGGGCATCCTCGGCGTCCAGATCGACGACGAGGCCGCCGCCATCCTCGCCTCCCGCAGCCGCGGGACGCCCCGCATCGCCGGTCGCTTCCTCAAGCGCGCCCGGGACAGGGCCCAGGTGGACGGCAACCGGGCGATCGACGCCGAGCTCGCCGAGGCGACCCTCGCCAGCATCGGGGTCGACGGCCATGGGCTCGAGGAGATGGACCGCCGGATCCTCCGCTGCCTCGCGGACCATACGCCGCATCCAGCGGCGCTCAAGACCATCGCCGCGGTCATCGGCGAGATGGAGGACACCATCGAGGACGTCTTCGAACCCCACCTCCTGCGGTCGGGCTTCCTGCGCAAGACTCCGCGTGGGCGCGTCATCACCGACGAGGGCATGCGACTGATCGGGGCCGAGCCTCCGACCGGGCCCGAGCAAGGCGGCTTGCCTTTCAGCACTTGAGGTCACGGCTCCTCATCCCAGGCCTCCTCTTCGGCTTCCTCCTGGGGGCCCCGAGCTGTGCACCGCGGGCCACCACCCACGGCAAGCTGGCTCCATCCCCTCCGCCCCGTGACTCGGTGGAAATCGGGGGCTCCCGCTCGGAGCCCTCACTGGCCCTGGGTCGGCCACAGCTCCCGACCCACGTGACCGTGGAGCTCATGGCCCTCCGTGGAGCCTCCGAGATCACCTGGCGCGCGGCCCAGGGGCGGCCCGGTCTCGCGGAGCGCATCGGTGACCGGGTCTTCGTCGATGGATCCCCCGCCGCCTCACCCGCGCGCGTGATGGGTCCGGTGATCGTGGACGGCCGGACCTACGACGGGACGCTCCTGATCTCCCCGCTCCCGGAGGGCGGGCTCTGGGCCAGGGTTCAGATCGGCCTGGAGGCCTACGTGGAGGGCGTCGTCGCCTCGGAGACGTCCATCTGGTCCGCCACCTCGGCCGAGCTCGAGGCCCAGGCCATCGCCGCTCGAACCTATGCGGTGGCGACGCTCCAGCAGCGCTCGGCCGGCGGCGCTCCAGCGCAGCTCGCGGACGGGGTCATGGACCAGGCCTTCCGTGGACGCCATGTCCCAGGCTCCTCGAGCCGGGCACGCGAAGCGGCCGAGCGCCTGAACCGCGCCGTCCGGGCGACCCAGGGCGTCATCCTGCTCCGGGGTGATCGCCTCGAGGAGGCCCGGTATCACGCGGCCTGCGGCGGGCACACCAGCGCTTTCAGTGACGTCTTCCAGAAGGAAGTCCGGGAGCGCCGCGCCCAGGGGCCGGCGGGCGTCCCCTGCCCGCCCTGCTCGAGGCGCGCCGCCGAGGAATCCGTCCAGGGATCTCCGGACGCCAAGCGCCCGCTGGGTTGGATCGAGGAGCTCAACCCCGCCACCCTCGCCCGCGTCGGGCGCGCCTTCGGCCTCCCTGGAGCGCCGCGCCGCATCGGCCCCGCGCGGACGGACGCGGGGGGCCGCTGGATCGACGTCGCGCTCGAGTCCGAGACGGGCCAGGTCAGGCGCGTGCCCTTCGAGGACCTGCGCGGGGTCGCCGGGTACAGCGTCCTCCGCAGCGGGGCCTTGCTGGCCACGGTCCCCCGGCCGGCGGATCCCCTCCTCGGGGGCGGCTGGAGGGTCCAGGGCCGCGGCCGCGGGCACGGCGTCGGGCTCTGCCAGGAGGGAGCCCGCGACCTCGGGAGGGCCGGCTGGACCTCGAGCGCGATCCTCGCCCACTACTATCCCGGTGCGACCCTGTCTCGACCGGACCCCGCGGACGGGCCGCGCGTCGCCCGCTCCGCCGACCAATGACCGATCCCTCCCCCGACGAGCCGCCGCGAGCGGAGCTCCCCTCCTCCAGCCAGGCCGGCTTCGCCTTCCGCGTGGAGGCCGCTGCCCCCGGGGACCCCGGGGCCAGGAGGGCCCGCGTGGGCTGCTTCTCCACGCCCCACGGCGACGTGCAGACCCCCGCCTTCATGCCCGTGGGGACCCGGGGCACCATCAAGGGGGTGCTCCCGAGGGACATCGGCGAGGTGGGGTCCACCATGATCCTCGCCAACACCCTGCACCTGCACCTGAGGCCGGGCGAGGACACGGTCGCCGCCCTCGGCGGGCTGCACCACTTCATGTCCTGGGACGGGCCGATCCTCACGGACTCGGGCGGGTACCAGGTCTTCAGCATGGCGGACATCTCGACGCTCGATGACGACGGCGTCACCTTCAAGTCCATCGTGGACGGCGACCGCATCCGCCTGACCCCCGAGCGCGCCATTCAGATCCAGCAGCGCCTGGGCCCCGACGTGTACATGGCCTTCGACCATTGCCCGGCGGACCCCAAGGACCGCCGGATGGTCACCGAGGCCACGGACAGGACCCACCGCTGGCTCGACCGGTGCGTGCAGGTCTACCGCGAGGCAGGCGGCGTTGAGGGCTCCGGGCAGGCCCTGTTCGGCATCGTCCAGGGCGGCGCCTTCGAGGACCTCCGCAGGGCCAGCGTCGAGGCCGTCGCGCAGCACGGGCTCGTCGGCAACGCCATCGGCGGCGTGAGCGTCGGCGAGGATCGCGACGCCATGCGGGTCGCCGTGGAGGCCGCCGCGCCGGAGCTACCCGCGGACCGTCCGCGCTACCTCATGGGCGTCGGGACCCCGCGAGACTTCTTCGACGCGATCGAGGCGGGCATCGACCTGTTCGACTGCGTGACCCCCACGCGCCACGGCCGGACCCACCAGGTGTGGACGAGCCGCGGCCGGGTCAACCTGCGCAACGCGGGCTGGAAGAACGTGGACGCGCCCCTGGATCCGGTCTTCCGCGCACCCCACGTCTCGGACGTTCCGGTGGGCGTCCTGCGCCACCTCTGCCTCTCCAATGAGATGCTGGGCGCGACCTACCTGTCGCTCCACAACCTCAACCTCTTCCACGAGCTCATGGGCCTCATCCGGGAGGCGATCCCCCGGGGCGAGCTCGCCGCCCTGCGGGACCACTGGGTCCCTCGCCTCGAGCGCCGCCTGACCCCGGACGAGTTCCTCGCCGGGGAGGCCTGAGCCCGACCGGCGCTGGGCCCATCGGGTCAGCGGCCCTTGAAATCGGGGCAGGAGCGGGCATTGGGCCGCTCTGGACGCCGGCACGCGTCACCGTAGTCCCACTTGCAGCGGTCGCAGAGGTAGCCGCCGCCACCCGCGCCGAGACGGGTGAAGAGCGCCCTGAAGGGCGCGAGGATCATGCGCAGGAGCGAGCCCATGGCGTCAAAGGTCCCGGGCGCTGATCCCTGCGGATCAGCGCCCGGCGAGGATCACTTCCGTGCGGAGCTGGCGGCCAGCACCTCGATGCGGCCGATGTCGATCACCGGCGGCGCCGCGGCGGTGAAGGCCGTCTCGACCACGAAGGGCTTGATCTCGACCCCGAGGATGCCGAGGTCGTGGCCCTCGAAGAAGGCGAGGTCGTAGCGGCCCGAGTTGCAGACGACCTCGGCCACGGTCTCGCCGGCGAAGGAGAGGTACCAGGCCTCACGGCCGTCGACCGTCTCCTGCTTGAGCCAACCGCGCTCGCGGAAGCGGCCCTGGCGCGCAGAGGCGCGGGCCTCCCGGGTCTCGAGGTAGGCGTTGACCTTGGACAGCTCGGCGTCGTGCTTGCGGGCCTGGCTGCTCACGTCCTCACGCAGGCTCGCGAGCTCCATCCGTGCGACGGCGGTCCGGTGGCGCGTCTGCGCGTTCTGCAGGGTGATCGTGCCCTCGGGGGCGGAGGCGATGACCGCGTCGTACGCGACGACCACGCCTCGCCAATCCTCGGAGGTGGGCGAGCGGAGCTCGATCACCCGGTCGAAGGCGGCGTCCGCCTTGGTCAGCTGAGCCGCGGTCTCCTCGGTGATCCGCGGCGCCTTGATCTCGCGCGGCTTCGCGGGCGCGGCGGCCTGCGCCGTGGACTTCGTGGGCAGGGCCACGGCGGCGGCCTTCCAGGCGGCGCCCCCTTCGGCCTTGTCCACCGGAGCGAGCATGGACGCCTCGATCCACGCGCGGGTGTTCGCCGGCGCCTGGATGAGCACCCAGTCCTCCGCCAGGGAGGTGGCCTTGTTGGCGCGCTTGATCAGCTTGACCCGCTGGCCCGCGTTGAGCTTGGAGGAGCGGAGGGGCATCGCGCCAGGCGTCAGGTCAGGGCTCGGGCGCATGTTGACCCGGGTCCCCGAGACGACCAGGACGCCATCCACGTTCGTGGGCTGCAGGTACTTGCCGAAGACCCAGACCGGGAACCCGCCGCCGACCTCGACCTCACGGAACGGCGGGATGCCCTGGCTCGTGGAGAACGCCCGGACGATGGTGCCGGCCTCGACCTCGATGAAGGAGGCGCCGTTGCGGTCCGGGAAGTTCCGGACGGCCGTGGTCCCCTGGGTGCGATGGAACTCGCCGCCCTGGGCGGGCACGGCGGCGTCGGTCGGCTCGGTGAATGCGAAGGCCGTGGCGAGGATCGCCGCCACAGCGAGGATGCGGTGCTTCATGTTGGATTCCCCTCTCAGATTCCCCTCGGTGCTCGGGTCCCGACACGTGCGGTGCGGAGGGAGAGGGACCCGGGCTCGAACAGAGGCGCGACCTGCGCCTCGGCCTGAACTCTAGGGATCGAAGGCGGCCCATTCCAGCGACAGCGGCCGGTCCTGACCCTCCGCGGGGGCCCCCTGGGCCCGCCCCGCCCACCCTGGGGCCGCCCCGGGGCGAGATTTGGGGGCCGAGGAGTCCCGCCGGGGGGCTGGAAGCCGACTGGAGGGGCGACTAGTCTCTCGTCGCCCCAGCGCCCCCTCCCATGCGACAGTTCCTCAGAGCCAAGATCCACCGCGCCACCGTGACCGAGGCCAACCTCGACTACATGGGCTCCGTGACCATCGACTCGGAGCTCATGGACCGGGTGGACCTCGCCCCGTACGAGAAGGTCCTCATCGTGGACAACACCAACGGGGCACGGCTCGAGACCTACGCGATCCCCGGCGAGCCGGGGTCAGGCGTGATCTGCATCAACGGCGCGGCAGCCCATCTGGTCAAGGAGGGGGATCAGGTCATCCTGATGGCCTTCGGGTACGGAGAGGCCGCCGGCACCCCGCGCCAGATCCTGGTGGACGAGCGCAACGCCTACGTCCGCGAGATCGAGACCACGGAGCGCGGGGTCATCGAGGCGACCCCCGCGCCCTGAGGGCCGCGCACCGGTTCCCTGCCCCTCAGCGGGGGGTCGCCGCCTCGGCGAGGGCCCGCGCGTGAGCCTCCCGCAGCGGCACGCCGAGCTGGCGGGCGAGACGGACCGCGTCCTCGTGCTCGCAGAACAGGTCCCGAGGCCCGTCCGGACTGCGCCCCTCGTAGTCGGGACGAACTCGCTCCTTGATGCGGACCTCGACCCCTCCCACCGAGACGGTCCGGGTTCGCCGGCCGGCCTCGACCCGTTGGCACGAGGACCAGCGGACGCCGAAGGTGGATGAGCGCTCGAAGAGGATCGCCGTGATGGCCTCCCGCCCCTCTGGCCGGACCAGCGCGGTGAGCAGGACCCCGGGACGGTCCTTCTTCATGAAGATGGGCGCCGTCCAGACGTCGAGGGCGCCGGCCTCACGCAGGCCCTGCACCAGGTCACCGATCGCCTCCGCCGGGAGGTCGTCCAGGTTCACTCGCACCTCGTCCACCAGGCCGTGGCCCGCGGCTCCATCCCCGGCGGCGGCAGCGGCGCCGAGCTGGACGCGCAGGAGATTGGGGGGCCCCTCCTGGGGGTCTCGAGTTCCAGCGCCGTATCCGACGGAGCCCACGCTCCACTCGCCACCTGGGAGTTCGAAGGCCGAGGCGCCGCCCCCCCGACCGAGGGCGCCCATCTCCGCCAGGAGCGCGGCTCCGGTGGGCGTGCAGCGCTCGCCACCGCCTCCCCCTGTCCGCTGGGGAAGCCCCCGCAGGAGCTCGGCCGTCGCCGGCGCGGGGACGGGCATCTCCCCGTGGGCGCAGGTCACGGTCCCTTCCCCGAGGATGGGAGGTGTGATGAAGACTCGCTCCACGCCGAGGCGATCCAGCGCGAGGGCCGCGCCCCCCACGTCCACCAGCGTGTCCACCGCACCGACCTCGTGGAAGTGAACCTCCTCGGGCCCGCAGCCGTGGACCCGACCCTCCGCCTCGGCGATCCGGGTGAGCACACGGACCGCAAAAGCCCTCGCGTGGCTGGAGAGGTCGGCCGCACCAAGGAGGGCCGTCAGGTCCGCGAGCCCGCGGTGGGGCGACTGACCGGTCTCGGGGGTCCGGACGTCGAGGTGAAGGCCGGAGAGCGACCCCCTCCAGACCGTCTCCGCGGAGAAGCCCGCCTCACCGGGCACCACAGCCTCCGCGAAGGCCGCCAGGTCCGCGAGCTGGAAGCGCGGGTCGTTCAGGTCCAGGAGCCCGGCGAGGAACATGTCCCCCGCCATTCCCCCGAAGGGTTCCACCAGCAGCATGCCGCCGCCCTGGGTGCCGTGCGCGTTCGCCATGGCCGCGAGGGTAACCGGGGGCCCACCGCGGGCGCAGCGGGATCCGCTCCGACCGCGACCCATTCTCCCCACCTGTACGTGGCGCCAGCCCCCTCAGGCCCGCGCGAGGGCGAGGACCTCCACCCGACCTGCGCCAGCCTCGCGAAGAGTCCGCGCGCACGCGTCCGCGGTGGCGCCGCTGGCGACGACATCATCCACCAGCCACACCGCCTCTCCCCCGAGCCGCGCCACGGACCGGAAGGCGCCCCGAACATTGCCGCGCCGAGCGGGCGCCCCGGGCGATCCCTGCGGCGGCGTGGCCCGGACCCGGCGAAGCACCGACGCCCGCTGCCCCATCCCCGCGAGCTCCAGCTCGGCCGCCAGGAGCGCGGGCGGGTCATAGCCTCGGGCCAGGATGCGTGAGGGGTGGGACGGGACCGGCACCAGCAGATTGAAGGGCGATGGACCCTCGGAGAGCCCGGCGCCCAACGCCCGTGCGAGGGGAGCACAGAGGTCCCGCCGGCCGCCGTGCTTGAAGGCCAGGATGGCCGCCCGCGCCGCAGGGTCGCGGTACGCAAGGGGCGCCGCCACCCGGGCGAAGGCGGGGGCCCGCCGGCGACAGCCTGCGCACATCGACCTGGGCCCCATCCCCGGCGGCAGCTCCGCCGCGCAGCGAACGCACGTGGCGTCGCCGCTCCGGCCCGTCAGTCGGTGCTCCGCGCACCAGGGATCCCGCCGACCGAGCCCCTCGGTCCCGGCGCCGCAGAGCCAGCAGCGTGGCGGCCAGATGAAACCCACCACCTCCATCAGCGCCGTCCATCCCGCCCCCACGGTGAGTGGACGGAGGGGATCAGGCCCGGTGGCGACCCCGGAGGCTCAGATGGCCTCTTCCGCTGCCTCGAGGTCGAAGTCCTCGGGGAGGCCGCGGGCGATCCCGAGCTTGGTCACGCTCCGCCGCTCCGCAGGGGCTCGCTCCTCCGCCGGCGCCCGCTGGGGCAGGCCCGTCTCCCGGATCAAGCGACCGACGTAGTCCTCGACCGTGTCGTCCTCGCTGGACTCGACGCCGAAGAGGTCGCCGACCTCGCGGGCCATGTTGGGCTCGGCTCGGAAGTCCCGCGGGTTGTGGGTGAAGTACTCCCGCACGTACCGCCTGAAGGCCCACACGGACCACCACCAACCGCTGAACAGCAGGGCGATAGCTGCCGCCACGATGACCCCCACCCAGACCATGTTCAGGGGCGGCCCCTCGGGCCCGGCCGTCCGGAACTGGCCGACGAGCTGCAGGCCGAAGCCCGCCAGCAGGAAGGCGAAGCCGAGGGTCGTCTGGACCCGGTTGTACACGTACTCCCGGACCGACTGGAGCCGTCCATAGCTGCGCCCGAAGTACCGGGCGACCAGGGACCGCGGGTGCTCGAACAGGGTCGAGTTGGCGATCAGGAAGGCGCCCACGATGCACAGGACCAGACCCAGCGAGGTCCAGTCTGCGGCCCCGAAGAGATCTTCGTCGGGGCGGATCGAGGCCAGGAGGAACATGGCAGAAAGGTAGGTCCCTGGGGGGAGCGGGGCAAGCCGGGCCACCAAAAGGGTCCCCGGAGTGACCCGCAGGGGGGCTCCCGCCGCTTGCCGCGGGAGGCCCTTGAAGTCAGCGGTCGTCCCGAACAAGCTTCCAACAGCAACCTGCCACCCCTTGAGCCCATGAAGATCCACGAACCGAACGCTGAACTGGTCGCGCGGCACGACTGGACCGACGGCCTGGCGACGTTCTCGGTTCGCCCGCTCGGCTGGGAGTTCCCGACCTTCGTCCCCGGGCAGTTCACCAACCTCGCCCTCCCCGAGGGAGAGGACTGGGACCGCGAGAATGGCACCAACATCCGGCGCGCCTATTCCATCGCCTCCTCGCCCGGAGCCGAGACGGTCGACTTCTTCATTCGCCGGGTGGACGGGGGCGCCCTCACCCCGAAGCTCTTCGAGCTGCCCGTGGGCGGCAAGCTCTTCCTCGAGCAGCGCTGCGCTGGACACTTCACCCTGACCGGCGCCACAGACAGCGAGGACCTGGTCCTCGTGGGCACCGGCACCGGGGTGGCCCCCTACCGGCCCATGCTCCTGGACGAGAGCGCCCGCGCCCGCTTCGGCCGGACCATCATCCTCTACAGCGATCGGCACGTGCGCGACCTCGGCTACGTGGAGGAGTTCCGGGCGCTGGAGGACGAGGGCTTCCTCTTCCTTCCCACCATCACCGGGGGTGAGCCGCCGGAGGCGTGGACCGGCCTGCGGGGCCGCGTGAACCGCTTCCTCGAGCCGGCCGCCTACGAGGAGCTGACCGGCAAGCCCCTCACCCCCGAGCGCTGCCAGGTCTTCCTGTGCGGGAACCCGCAGATGATCGTCGATGTCCAGGAGGCGCTCACGCCCCTGGGCTTCCAGCGACACCGCAAGCGCGACCCCGGCCAGCTCCACATGGAGAAGTACTGGTAAGGGAACGCGCCCCTCGCGGGCGCGCGCGAGAGGCGCGGCCAGGCGTCAGCGGGGCACCAGGAGCAGCCGCGGCCCCATGGGTGCGCCGGTGGGCGGCACCAACGCTCCGCCCGAGCCCGGCTCCCCGCCGTCCAGGCGCTCTGCCACCCGGTAGTTCCGGGTGAGCGCCTCGAGGCTCGCCCAGTCACTCAGCTCGACACCGAGGACGATGCTGGCGAAGCGGCGCTCCTCGAGGGCCGCCGAGAGGTCGTCGAAGAGGGCCTGCGCGTCCACCTGCTCGCGACTCTTCAGGAGGTCCGCGATCGCCATGGCGTGGATGCCCCCCGGGGCACGGGGGTCGACGGCGCCGTGGGGCTGCCAGGTGGGCCCCTCCATGGCGCCCACCCGCTGGGCGAGGGCCGACAGGCGGGCCTGCTCTGCACCCCCAGGCAACGCCCCAGCGGGGTGGCTGAGGATCAACCAGGGGAACAGCAGGAGCGCGAGGGTCGCCGCCGCCCGGGGCCGCACGGTCGCGGCCCGCGCCACCGCTGGCCCCGCCATCCAGGCCAGAGCGAGCGCCGCTGGCAGCAGGGTGTTCCGGTATCCCCCCTCGTGCGCCCGCCCCGCCCAGGCGACCGCCATCAAGGCCAGCAGGCTGCACCACTCCGCGGGGTGCATGGAAGCCAGGGCGCCCCGGGGCGCCCTGCTGGCGACCCAGGCCAGGACCAAGAGCGGCGCCCAGGCCAGGAGGAGGTCCGGCAAGAAGTTCGCCGCGGCCGAGGCGTGGAGGGGGCTCCCGGCGAGGACGGAGACCACATGGAAGCCGAACCAACCGTCGGTGGATCGCTCCAGCCCAACGAAAGCGGAGCCCAGGACGAGCGCCGCGACGCCCGCTGCTCCCAGCCCGGCGGCGCGCGATTCCCGACGCAGGCTGAGCCCGACGACAAGCCCCACCAGCGGCCCGAGCGCGGTCTGCTTCGCCAGCACCGCTCCGGCCCCGAGCAGCCCGGCGGCCGCGCCCCACCCCGGCCGCCCGGCGAGGGAGCACGCCGAGGTCCCCACCAGGATCGAGGCGGCGGTCAACCCGAGGGACAGGGAGTCCACCCGCGCGATCAGCGTCCAGGTCCCGGTCCAGCCGTCCGCCGCCACGAACAGGCCCGCGCCCATCAGCCCCGCCGCCCATCCGGCGCGCCTCCGGCCCGCCACCGCGAGGCATGCGAGCACGACGAGGAGCGAGAGGGCAGACACCGACCGCAGGTCGCTCAACCTCCCGCCGCCGTCACCGACGGAGACGGCGCCGAGCCAGTGGAAGAGCGGCGGATAGGGGAAGGCGGTGAAGTCCACCGAGGGCCGCTGGTAGATGGGCAGCCCCTGAGCCACGCGAGACGCATGCTCGTACATGGCCGCTTCCTGCCACTCGAGGGCGAACGGGTACTGGATCCAGTCCTGGGCGCTCACCCACCAGACAGCGAGCCACGCCACCGCCGCCGCGGCCCCTAGCCGCACCGCCAGGGAGGTGGTGGCTCGCTCAGGCTCCATCGGCGCCTACTCGAAGGTGGCCGTGGCGGTGTACTCCCCCTCGAAGTACTGGACCTGCTTGAGGGACTGCTCCCCCATGGTCTGGGTGTTGGAGGTGTTCATCTCCACGTCCGCCTCCATCTCCATGGAGATCGCGATGCCCGCCTCCATGTTCCAGAGGAGCGTGCCCGACACGTCGAAGGAGAACTCGAACCCCTGCTGCAGCTCCAGACCCTCGGGCGCCTCCTCGGGCGCCTCGCGGTCGAGCTCGATCTCGGTCTCCACGACCCCCTCGAACACGACCTTGGCGACGCCGTCCTCGATGGACTCGAGGGTCACCTCGAACTCCCCGCTCAGGTTGTCCTCGAACTGCTCCCCGAACTCGTCATCGTCGTCGGACTCGTCCTCGGAGTCGATCTTCAGGTCGCCCGAGGGCGAGGTGATGAGGGTGAAGACCTCGGCCTCCACCTCCCAGCTGTCGCCGATCTCGACCTCCTCGCCGGGGAACATGAAGAGGAAGTCCGCGTCCCCCTCCAGGTCCTCGAGCAGATCCTCGTCGGCCTCCTGGTCCTCTCCAAAGGCGGAGGCGTACCCCTCCTCGTCCTCGTCCCAGGTGAACACGACCGTGGTCCCGGTGAGCTCGCTCTCTCCCTCGGTCAGATCCTCGCCCCCCTGACCGTCCGGCATGCTCACGGTCTGGCTGCTGGAGTCCTCCAGGGTGTCGAAGGTCCGCGCGATCCGGGTCCCCCGTCCGCCCTCCACCGCGAGGTACTCATCCGTGAAGACCACGAGCTCGTTGTCCTCGATGGTCACCTCCGGGAGCTGCTCGTCGGGCACCTCCTGCTCCTCATCACCGAACTCGATGCTGATGCTCTGGAGCTCCATCTTCAGCGCATTCTCGTAGGTCTTGGTGACCTTCGTCCCGGCCTCCACCCCGACCGAGGGGGTATCGGAGAAGAAGAGCGCAGGAGCGAGCAGGGCGGCGGAGAGGGCGTGATGCATCGTGGCAGCGAGGGGGCCTTGGGGAGGATGGAGCGCACCCGGGAGCGGGGGCGAGCGAGGAACGAGATGGTAGCGGCGCCCGCCCTGGAGCCTCACCCGCACCCCGAGAATCCCCTGCCCGTCAGATGCGCGCCTGGAGCGTGTAGAGGCGGTGGTAGCGGCCCTGCTCCGCCATCAGGTCCCCGTGGCGGCCACGCTCGACGATCTCCCCGTCCTCGATCACGAGGATCAGGTCCGCGCGCTGGATCGTCGAGAGGCGGTGGGCGATGACGAGGGTGGTCCGGCCCGCGAGGAGCTCCCCGAGGGACTCCTGGATGAACGACTCGCTCTCCGTGTCCAGGCTGCTGGTGGCCTCGTCGAGCAGCAGAACGCGGGGGTCGGCGAGGAGCGCGCGGGCGATGGTGACCCGCTGCTTCTGCCCCCCCGAGAGCTTCACCCCACGCTCTCCGATCACGGTGTCCAGGCCGTCCGGCATCCGGTCCGCGAATTCGGTCACGTGGGCGCGCCGGGCCGCCTCCACGACCTCCGCGTCGCTCGCCTCGGGCCGCGCGAAGAGCAGGTTCTCCCGGATCGTCCCGTCGAACAGGAACTCGTCCTGCAGCACGAGGCCGAGCTGGCTCCGGTAGCTCGCCAGCTCCACGGTGCGCAGGTCCACCCCGTCCACGAGGACGCGCCCGGAGTCGGGGGTGAGGAACGAGACGGCGATGGAGGCGAGGGTCGACTTGCCGGAGCCCGAGCTCCCCACCAGCGCCACGACCTCCCCGGGCTGCACCTCGAAGTCGATGCCCTTGAGGACCGGCTCCCCCTCCTCGTAGGCGAAGCTCACGTCCTCGAAGCGCAGGTGCCCGTCGACGCGGGGCATGACGGCCACCCGCTGGGGGTCGTCGTCCTCGCCCGGCTGCTGCAGGAGTTCGGCCGTGCGATCGAGCCCGGCGAACGCCTCGGTCATCTGGGTCCCGATGTTCGCCATCTGAATGATCGGACCGATGAGCAGCGCGAGGAAGAGCGTGAAGCTGAAGAGCTCGCCGACCGTCATCTGGTCCGCGAGGATCTCGCGGCCGCCGTACCCGAGGATGACGACGCTCGCCACGCCCACGAAGAACGTGCCGAGGGAGGTCACCGCCGCGGTGGTCGTCAGGGTCGACTTGACGTTCTCGAAGATCCGGAGGACGCCGGCACGGAAGATCTCATTCTCCCGGGCCAGGGCGTGGAAGCCCTTGATGATCCGGATCCCCCCCAGGGACTCGGTCAGGCGCCCGGTCACCTCCGCCTGGAGCTTGCCGCGCTCCCGGAAGGCCGGGCGCAGCCGCTTGAATGCCAGGGACGACACCACCGCGAAGAGCGCCATGGGGACGAGGGCGAGGGCGGTCATGGCCACGTTGATCTTGAGCAGGAAGACCATGGCGATGAGCGCCGTGAGGATCCCGCCCACCAGCTGCACCAGGCCCGTCCCCACCAGGTTCCGCACGCCCTCCACGTCGTTCATCACCCGCGAGACGAGCTCCCCCGAACGGGTGTCCTCGAAGCGCCTCACGGGGAGCCCGAGCACGTGCTCGTGCACCTCGGCGCGCAGCTCGGCAATGAGGTGCTGGGCCTCGACGCTCAAGAGCCGCGTCAGGGTGAAGGACGAGACGGCCTGGATCGCAGTGGCGGCCACCAGCCCGAGCAGGATCGGCATGAGCAGGCCCTGTTCCCCGCCGGCCAGGACGTCGTCGATCAGGTAGCGGGTGGACGCAGGCAGGACCATGCCCGTCGAGCGGTTGACCGCGATCAGGACCAGCCCCAGGAGCACCAGCCGCCGCCGGGGCCAGATGATCTTCCGGAAGGCCTCCCTGAGGCTCGAGGCGCTGATCTTCTTCTTGGGTCCTTGGGGCTTCATGGCGCGGCGGAAGCCTAACAGCGCGCGCGGCTGCCCGGGGCTAGACTCCGGGTCCTCGACCATGCCCGCTCCACCCCAGGAACCCCTCACGAACCGCGCCCACGCGTCAGGCCCGCGGCCCCTCTCCGATCAGCGGATCGAGGTCTGGACCCTGCGGCCCGAGGACGTCGACCCTGCGACGGCGCGGGGGGATCACGGCCACCTCATGTCGCCCCATGAGCGGGCCAGGTACGAGCGCTTCCGTGGCGACCGCCTGCGCCACGACTTCCTCATGGCCCGCGCCCTGGTGCGCCGCACCCTCTCTCGCTACGCCGACGTCGCGCCCGAGGACTGGACCTTCGAGCTCGGCTCGCACGGCAAGCCCTCCATCGCGCGCCGGCACGGGAGCCGTGTGCGCTTCAACCTCTCCCACACCCGGGGGATGATCGCCTGCGCCGTTCGACTGGATGAGGAGGTCGGCCTCGACGTGGAGACCAGCGCGCGGCGGAACGACATCACCCGCATCGCCGACCGCTTCTTCTCGGCCGAGGAGGTGCGCGCCCTGAGGACCCTGCCCGCCGCCGAACACCCCGCGCGCTTCTTCACCTACTGGGCCCTCAAGGAGGCCTACATCAAGGCGCGGGGTCTCGGCCTCGCCATCCCCCTGGGCGCCTTCACCTTCCGCGTCGACGGCGAGGGCCCGATCGGGATCGACCTGGACGAGCGCATCACGGAGGACCCCGGCGGCTGGCGCTTCGACCACCGCTGGGCCACGGAGGTCCACAGCCTCGCCGTCGCCGCGCCCCGGGCGACGGACGAGCTGGAAGTCCGCGTCCACCCGCCGCCTTCGTCACTCCCGGCCAGCTGATCCCGCCAGCTGACCCGCCCCAGGACGCCGCGGGCGCCCCATCCCTGGATTCCGGGCGCCCGGGCCCGAACTTGCCCGGTCAGAGATGGATCGGGCCCGCCCGGTGGACCGTTACGCTGTGTGGGCGAGAGACCGGCCCGCCCCACGGCCCCACCGCACCCACCATGGATGACCCTCAGATGCCGCCCCGCATGAAGATCGGCGAGGGCCGGATCAGCGGCGCCGTCTCCATCGTCTTCGGCGCCATCGCCCTGGGTGGCGTCCTCTGCTTCCACTTCCCCGAGCTCCTCACCACGCCGGAGTTCCGGGCGCAGTACGACGTGGAGGTCCTCCGGGGGATCCTGCTGGGCTGCATCTTCGTGGCGTATGCCTGCGCCCTCAGGAGCCTCATCGCCAACTCGTCCAAGCGCGCCGGCCTCGTCGGCGGCGCGCTCGCCACCGCCTCGCTCCTGCTGGGCGGCGCCGGCGTCGAGGTCGAGGCGGTCCGGGAGACGGGCTTCTACCTGAGCCTCGACTGGCTGCTCCTGGACCTCATCGCCATGGCGCTGGTGTTCGTGCCCCTCGAGCTGTTCTTCCCCAAGCGCGCGGACCAGACCCGCTTCCACCCCGAGTGGCGCACCGACCTCGCCTACTTCGTCATGGCCCACCTGTTCGTGCAGGGCATCGCGGCCATGAGCGAGCGGCCGGTCCGCCTCTTCCTGACGGGCTTCGCGGATCGCCTCGACACCCTGCGCGACACGGTCGGAGGCCTCCCCTTCGCGCTGCAGCTCTTCCTCGCGCTGCTCACCACGGACCTGTTCCAGTACGCCCTCCACCGCACGTTCCACGCGGTGCCGCTGCTCTGGAGGTTCCACGCGGTCCACCACAGCACGCGCGCCATGGACTGGCTCGCGGGGTCACGGCAGCACGTCGTGGACGTGGTCGGGACGCGGATCTTCGTCTACCTGCCGCTCTTCGTCCTCGGCTTCTCTCCCGGGGTCTTCTACACCTACGTCGGGATCGTCGCGATCCACGCCGTGCTCAACCACACGAACGCGCGCCTGCGCTACGGGCCGCTGGAGTGGCTCATCGTGTCCCCGCGAATCCACCACTGGCACCACGCCCACGACCCCGCGGCGTACGACAAGAACTTCTGCGTCCACTTCTCCTGGATCGACCGCCTCTTCGGCACCTACTACGCGCCCGGGGACGAGTGGCCCGAGCGCACGGGCCTGGACGACGCCGCCTTCCCCAAGGGCTTCCTCGCCCAGCAGGTCGACCCCTTCATCCGGGACCCCTTCGCCGGAGACCCCACCGGCCCCCGCTCGACCCGCTGACGGCCGCGGCGCGCGCCGCCCCGGGCGTCAGTCGCCCAGCAGGTTGTCGAGCCACTGGAAGGCCGCCGGGAGCGCCTCGGCGACGATCAGGAGGTGCTCGGTGCCGGGCTCGATCACGAGACGCCGGTCGGCCTCGCCGCTGCCCTCGAGGGAGGCGTGGAGCGCCTCGACCCCGGAGCGCCCGAAGTCACGCTCCCCGGCGGTGGCATAGAGCGGGACCGCGGACCAGGGCGCGGGGTCCCGCTGGGAGCTGCCGCCGCCCATGGCCACGAAGGCGCGGTAGGCCTCAGGGCGCTTGGACACGAGGCGCTGCCCGACGCCCGCGCCCATCGAGTGCCCCATGAGCAAGACCCGCTCCCGGTCGAAGACCAGGCGCTCCTCCAGGCCGTCCAGGACGGCCTCCGCAGAGGTCCCCAGCGGGCTCACTCGAGGGGCAACCATGAGCCACCCGCGCTCCTCGCAGAGCCGCGCCGCGAGGCCAGCGCCGTAGGCGTCGAAGAACATGTTCTCGCTGCCCCCCATCCCGTGGAGGGCGACCACGATGGGCCCGGGGCGCGCGGGGTCGTAGCTCGACGGAACGAGGAGTCGAACCGACGCGGCCCGTCGCCCCACGGGCACCGAGAGCCAGTGCTGTCCCCGAGCCTCGGCGCCGAACCAGGGCTCCCCCTTCGCCGCCGCGGCGGACATGGCCTCGGCCTCGATCAGCAGTCGCGCGGCGGGGAAGTCCGTCTCCTCCGTGGAGCCCGCCGCGAGCGACTCCAGCAGCTTGAGCCGCGCCTTGAGGGTCCGGGCCTCCAGCGCGGGCGCCTCCTCGGAGAGCGGCTGCGCCAGGTCATCGAGCCGCTCCCGCATACCGGGCACACGGGCCAGCGTGACGGCCCGCGCCACGGGCTCCCCGGCCCCGACACTCAGCGACACGTCGAGCACGAGGTCTCCCTCCGGCGCCCCGGTCGGGTCCGGCCACTGGAAGGTCACGGTCGTGGACGGGTCCGGGCCCAGCTGGACCTGCTCGGGGCCGACGAGGAGGACGCCCTCGCATCGCACCGCCACCGCGAGGGGCGACGCGGGCCTCTCGCCGTAGAGCCACCCGATCACCAGGTCGACCCCGGGCTCGGCGGCGTCGACGAGCCGACGGCCGGGGTGCACCCTTGCCGCGTCCAGCGGGTGCACCGCGTCGCGGCCCTGGAGGGCGGCGAGGGCCTCCCCCAGGGAGGCCCCCACGGCGGCGCTCTCGAACCGGAAGAAGCGCTGCACGGCCTCCTCGACGTGGGGTAGTGCCCGGCTGCGACGCTCGGGATCGTCGGTGCCCATCCAGGCCTCCTCCACGGCGCGCGTCCGCCAGGCGAGCTCCGCCCGCAGCGCCGGGTCCTTCCCCACCGCCGGGCCAGGGTCGGTGGGAGGGGCGACGCCGACGCCGAGGGCGCCTAGCACGAGAGTCGGGAGGAGGAGGGTGATCACGGCCCCATCCTGCGCCCCGGACGCCCCCCGGGGAAGGCTGCCTCGGCCGCAGCGGGCCGTCCACCTCCGTGGCCCGAGCGCGGAAGGTCCAAGTCCGGCGTGTTTCGGGGCAAGGGCGTGGGCCCAAGGGGGCACCGGAAAACCCCCGCATTCCGGCCCGATTCGCTGCAATGGACCGGCACCAGCACCGTACGGGTGCCATGACCCGCCGCGGCGGGTCCGCCCATCCGCTTCCAGACGACCCGCCATGAACACGCTCCGCCTCACCTGCGTCGCCCTCGCTCTCCTCATGCTCCCCGCGTGCCTCGTCACGAGCGGCTCGAAGAAGGAGTCCACCGGAACCCATGTCAGCGCCGAGACCCTGGGCCAGATCACCGAGGGGGAGTCCGAATCCTTCGTCGTCGAGCTCCTCGGGGAGCCGAGCCGCCGGATCCAGAAGGCCGATGGCGCCGTGCTCCTCGCCTGGGACTGGGAGCGCACGGTCTCCCGCCAGGGGGCCGTCCTGCTCGTCTTCGCCGGCGGCAAGGAGGACAAGCAGCGGGCCACCACCTGGGTCCGCCTCGATGAAGATCAGGTGACCCGGGTCTGGCAGGACAACGCCGAGCAATAGGCCCCCGCGCGCCGGCGCCAGGGGATCCCCGGCGACGGAACTGCGGCGGCGGGGCTCCTGCGACGGGGCTGCGGCGACGGCCAGGCGGTGTACCCTCCGGGCCACTGACGAGACCTCGCCATCGCCCGCCGGCCCCGATAGCCTCGCCCTCCCCGCGCCGCTCCGCCCAACGACGGCCTCCTGCGTGGAGGTCCGCTCCGGTCCCCAGCGGCCGGCCCCTCCCTGGGCCCGCCCGCAAGATGCCCTCCCCAGCCCAACGAAGCACGCTGAAGCGCATCGCGCTCCTCGCAGCCCTCCTGTCGACGTTGGCCGCCGTCAGCCTCGGCGTGTTGGTGCTCCGCTGGAAGCGCGACATCGCGAGGGAGCTCGACGCGATCGTAGCCTCGGGCGCTCCGTTGACCGCGGCGGACATCGAGGCGCCAGCTGCGACCGCCTCCCCCTGGTGGGAGGGAGTGGAGCGTGACGACCCGGTGTGGGATCTCGGGATCATGGATCCGGTGGCCCTGGCGGCGCTCCTCGAGCGTCCCGACGACGAGCTCGCGCCCTTCCCCAGGGACCTGCTCGAGGACCTCGACGCGTTCTATGGGCGGACCCCAGAAGCGGGACGATCCGTCGACGACCTGTGGTTGGGCGACAGGCCCTTGATCGCCCTCGGCTCCCCTCCCGCGCCTCCGCCTGCGGGGCGCCTCCTGATCGCCCGGATCGAGCACGCCGCGGCGGGCGAGCTTCTCGCGCGGTCGATGAGCGCCTGCGCTGGCGGACGGTTCGACGGTCGAGCCTGGATCGACGACTGGCTCGCCAGTGACGCTCCGATCCCTGTCCCTGATTCGGTGGTGGTCGTCCTCTCAGCCCAGCGCGCCCTCAGTCGAAGCGCCGAGCTCGCCGCCGTCGACGGCGACACTGACGGAGCGCTCGCTGCCCTTCGCCAGGGCTTCTGCGCCGCCCGCGCATACGAGCAAGCCCCTGGCCTCTTCCACGGGCTGACGTGGATGCTCCAGGCCGGCATCGCCACCGATGCCCTCCTCGCCGTGGCAGCGCTGATGCCGGAGGCGGACCTCACGGAGTTCGAGGGGGAGGTCGCCGCGCTGGATCCACAGGGGCGGCTGAAGCGTGCGATGGCGGAGGAACGCGCGCTGAGCCTCCGCGTCTTCGAGGTGGGCCTCCAGCCGAGCGGTGCCGACTGGTGGAGCTCGCCCCTCACATCCCTGGGCCTCTGGCTCTTCGAGAGCAACGACGAGCGTGTCTTCCTGAAGACCTATCGCGAGGCCCTCGACGCCTCGCGGGCGCCCTCGTTCTCGGGCAGGTCCGCTCTGTTGGAGACGATGCAGGGCCTCGAGGGCGAGTTCCTCGCGCTCCGCTCCCAGCTCATGTTTCCCGCGGTCGTCAGCGCGTTCGACTCCGCGGCCGGGGTCCACGCCACCGCCACCCTCGCCGCTGCGGTTCTCCTGGGCCGCCGCGAGGGCGCCGACGCTGCGCGCGCTTGGCTCGACGACCGACTGGACCCCTTCTCGGGCGAGCCCTACCGGACGGAGGTCGGCGCCACGGGAGAGGTTCGTGCCTGGTCGGTGGGCCCCGACGCCCACAGCGGCCCCGTCGAAGGCCAGTCCGTGGACGAGGCGGACGACCTCGTTGTCCTGATCCCCGGGCGCTAGGGTCAGAGTCATGGAACGCCCCAACATCGACCAGAGGGCCCGCGCGGTGCGCCGCGTGCTCGTCATCGAGGGCCTCTGCAACCTGGCCCTCGCGCTCACCGAGCTCAGCGTCGGGCTCATGACGGGCTCCTGGGTGCTGGTCGCCGATGCGATGCACTCCGCCACGGACCTCGCGAACAACGTCGTGGCCTGGTTCGCCATGCGGGTGGCCGGGGCCCCCGCCGACGACGGCCACCCCTACGGCCACGGCAAGTTCGAGATCCTCGCCGTGTTCGGGCTCGCCACCCTGATGGGTGTCCTGGCCCTCGAGATCCTCCTGGGCGTCCTCCGCGGCGGCGCCACCGAGCCGGTGACGACCGGCCCGCTCAGCCTCGCGGTCGCCTGCGGCGTCATGGTGCTCCAGCTGGGCCTCGCCTACTGGCAGAACCGCCAGGCCCGGCGGCTGGGGTCCGAGCTGCTGCACGCGGACGCGACCCACACCCTCGCCGACACGGCCACCACCCTCGCGGCCATCGTCGGCTGGCAGATCGCCGCCCGCGGCTTCCCGTGGCTCGACCGCGTGCTGGCGGTCGCCGTGGCGATCTTCGTCCTGGTGCTCGCCTTCCAGCTCTTCCGGCGGGCGGTCCCGATCCTCGTGGACGGCGCCGCCGTGCCGCCCAGCGAGCTCGTCGCGGTGCTCAATACCGTCGAGGGGGTCGCGGGGATCGGCCAGGTCCGCAGTCGCTGGGACGGCACCCGGCGCACGGCGGACGTCACGGTGCGCGTCGACCCGACCCTCGATGCGGTCCAGGCCCACGACATCGCCGACGGGGTCGAGGCGAGCCTGACCCTCCAGCTCGCCTTCGACGAGGTCCTGGTCCACGTGGAGCCCGACGTCGGGGAAGGTCCCCCCCGGCGAGGGCCAATGACCGACTGAACCCGGCCCGGCCCTCGGCTCCTCCGCTCCATCGCTAGAGTCGAGGGGTCGCCCTCCCCAGCCCACAACGGCCCCCGAGCACCATGGCCTTCCTCTTCCTGAGCTACCTCGCCACGTTCGCGTGCGTGACCCGCGGACGGCGCTCCGCCGCCCTCGCGGGCCTCGCCGTCAGCACGGCGCTGAGCGTCGCCATGTTCCTCCATCACACGACGTCGGGCCTGGAGCTCAACTTCTGATGGAGAACCGTCCGCTCCTATACACCGTGAACAGCGCGTGCATGCTGGGCCTCTCCCTCGTGCTGGTCGGCGCCTTCTACTTCCAGTACGGGCTGGGTGAGACCCCCTGCCCCCTGTGTCTGCTCCAGCGCATGGGCATGCTCGGCGTCCTGGTCGGGCTGGCTCTGAACACCGCCTTCGGCTTCCGCCGGGAGCACGCCGCCGTGATCATCGGCGCCGCCCTCGTGGGCGGCTCCTTCTCCGTCCGACAGATCCTCCTGCACATCGCCCCCGTGGAAGGAGAGCCCGCGGGCTACGGCTCCGCCGTCCTCGCCATGCACCTGTACACCTGGGCGGCGATCGTCTTCCTGACCACGATCGCTGGGACGGCCGTGTTCCTCTGCCTCATCCGCGACGAGCCGGCGGGCACCGTGCGGCGCCCCACCC
>JADHOC010000020.1 GCA_016779205.1 Planctomycetota bacterium
GTCCTCGTGGCGGCGGCGGCGGCGGCGGCGGCGGCGGCGGCGGCGCGCGACGCAGAGGCGGCGGACGGGGCCGCGGCTCCTCGGCGCCCAAGGCGTTCCCGCGGCCTGCCTCGCGGACCTCGTCCGGCGGCTCGAGCAGCTCCAGCTCGCGCCGGAGCAGCAGCAGCGGCGGCGGCGGCTTCGGCCGCGGCCTCTGAGGCGCGGGAGAGCCCGCGCTCCTCAGAGCCTGATCTCGAGGCGCTCGCCGAGCTCGAAGCTCGTCGGCGTCACGACGGTCGAATAGGCGAGCAGCTCCACCCCGGCCTCGGCGACCTCCCGGAGCCTCGTCGAGTAGGCGGGGTCGATGTCGTCTGCGGGGGAGAAGGCGCTCACATCGGCGCGCGAGACGCAGTACAGCATCACGCCCCGATGTCCCTCCGCGACCACCTCGGCGAGCTCGTTGAGGTGCTTGAGCCCGCGGCTGGTCACGGCGTCAGGGAAGCGGGCGAGCTCGCCCTCGGCGAGGGTGGTGTTCTTCACCTCGACGTAGGCGCGCCCGCGCTCCGGGTCCTCAAGCAGCAGGTCGATCCGGCTGTTCTTGCCGTACTTGACCTCCCGTCTGGCGGTCTCGTAGCCCAGGAGCGGCTCGATCTTGCCGGCCTCCACCGCCTCGTACGCGAGGGCGTTGGGGAGGCCGGTGTCCACGTTGACCCAGGTGCCGCCCACCTCGATGGTCTGGAAGGTGTGGCGCAGCTTGCGCTTGGGGTCCTCGCTGTCCCGCAGGGCGACCCGCGCCCCGGGCTCGAGGCACCCCTTCATGGAACCCGTGTTGGGGCAGTGGGCCGTCAGGACGGACCCGTCCTCCAGCTCGACATCGGTGAGGAACCGCTTGTAGCGCTTGATGAAGGTCCCGAGGACGACCGGCTGCTGGATCTGCATGCCCCGGACTCTAGGTCTGAGCACCCCCTGGCGCCCCCTTTGGAGGGGTTTAGATCGGCGGTTGGCGGGGGAGGCGTCCCAGTGCGATCTGCTCCCCGCCGCTTCGCGAAATTGCGCTGTTTGCCCCCTCTTCACCGGTTCGTTCGACGCCTACACTCTTGCGCCGATGATGAGACTCATTCTCAGCGCGAGGGCGCCTCGGCGTTCCTCAGGAGCACGTTCAGCGGCCGGACTGGTCGTGGGGCTCGCCCTGTCGCTCGCCGGCTGTGGAGGCACGTCCACCGGCGCGGACGTGCCCCTGGTGGTGGTCACCACCGGGCAGATTCACGACGCGGCCAGGGCCATGGTCGAGGGGGTTCCGGTGGAGCTCAAGCTCCTGTGCGGGCCTGGCGTGGATCCCCACAGCTATGGCGCCAGCACCCGGGACGTGCTCGCCATGGACCGGGCGGAGCTCATCATCTTCAACGGCTTCCACCTCGAGGCTCAGCTCTCCGAACTCCTGGAGCGAGAGGCCATCGCCGAGAAGAGCTGGTCGATGGCCCGCGCCTTCCCGACCGATCGCCGGCTCGGGTGGAGTGATGAGGGCGGCGAGGCGGAGAGCTTTGACCCGCACATCTGGAACGACCTCGAGGGTTGGTCCAGCTGCGTCGCGGCCCTCTCCCTGGAGCTCGCGGGCCTCTTCCCGGAGAGCAGGGAGCAGATCGTCGCCAACGCGAGTCGGTACTCCGACGAGATCCGCGCCGCGCACGAGTGGGCGGTCGAGCAGCTTGGGGCCCTCCCCGCGTCGCGCCGGGTGCTCGTGAGCGGCCACGACGCGTTCAGCTACTTCGCCCGCAATTACGGCCTCGAGACCGTGGCGATCCTCGGCATCGGGAACGACCCGGAGGCGGACCTGCGGACCATGCGGACCGTCGCCGAAGAGGTGGTGGAGCGGCAGGTCCCCGTCGTCTTCCTCGAGTCGATCACCAATCCCCGGCTGACCCAGGCGCTCCTCGAGGCCTGCACGGCGCGCGGGTGGCAGGCGCGCATCGCGGATCATCCCCTCTACTCGGACGACCTTGGGGTCGAGCCGCCCGTGGACACCTTCCTCGGCGCCTTCCGGGCGAACGTGGAGGTCATCACCGCTGCCCTGGGGACGTCATGATCCAGCGCCGCTCCCGCGAAGGCTCCACCGAGCCGCTCGCCCTCGAAGTCGAGGGCTTGACGGTCACCTACGGCAAGGAGCCGGCGCTCTGGAACGCCGATGTGCGCCTCGGGAGAGGGTCCCTGGCCGCGGTCGTCGGTCCGAACGGCGCGGGGAAGAGCACGCTGCTCAAGGCGGCCTTGGGGGTGGTCCCCAGGGTCTCCGGCCGCGTCCGTGTGCTGGGGGAGGACCCTGCCCGCCGGCGGCGCCTGGTGGCCTACGTTCCGCAGCGGACGAGCGTGGACTGGGACTTCCCGACCACGGTCCTCGACGTGGTGATGATGGGTACCTACGGGCGCCTCGGGTGGTTCCGCCGACCCGGGCGCGAGGAGCGCGCGATGGCCCTGGGCGCCCTCGAACAGATGGAGCTGGCGGACCTCGCGGATCGGCAGATCTCCGAGCTCTCGGGCGGACAGCAGCAGCGCGTCTTCCTGGCTCGCGCCCTCGTCCAGGACGCGGAGGTCTACTTCATGGACGAGCCCTTCGCGGGCGTGGACGCGGTGACCGAGCAGAGCGTCGCATCCCTGATGGGTCACCTCGCCCAGCGCGGCAAGACGATCCTCTCGGTGCATCACGACCTGGCGACCGTTCCCCGCTACTTCGAGCACGCGGTGCTCCTGAACCGGGTCGTCCAGGCGGTCGGTACGGTCAAGGAGGTCTTCCACCGCGGGAACCTGGATCGGCTCTACGGGGGGCGCGTCCCGGCCGACGTCCCCGAGCTCGCGTCCACATGAGCGCGCCCTGGGTCGAGCTCGACCCGACCCTGGTCGTCGTCGCCGCGGGCACCACGGCCGTGGGGACGGTGAGCGGAGCGCTCGGGTGTTTCGCCTACCTCCGCCGGCAGGGGTTGGTGGGGGACGTGGTCTCGCACTCGGCGCTCCTCGGCGTGGTGGGGGCCTTCGTCCTCGCCCACGCGTTGACCGGGAGCGCCTCTCGCTCCCTCGCCGTGCTCGTCCCGGGGGCCCTCATCGCCGGGACGGCCTCCCTGGCGCTCGCCCGCTCCGTGTCCAACCGGACCCGGCTCAACGACGACGCGAGCCTCGGCGTGATGCTATCGATCTTCTTCGGGGGAGGGCTCTTCCTCCTCCGCTGGGTCCAGCGCCAGAGCCCTCCGATCCCCGGCCATACGGGGCTCGAGGACTACATCTTCGGGATGGCGGCGGCCATGACCCGCGCGGATCTCTGGATGGTGTTCTCGCTGGGCGGGGGCGCGCTGCTGCTCCTCCTCCTGCTCTGGAAGGAGCTCAAGGTGTTCACCTTTGACCCCGACTTCTCCAGGAGCCTCGGGCTCCCCTCGTACCGGCTCGACCTCCTGATGATGGCGCTGCTGGTGGCGGGGGTCGTGATCGGGATCCAGACGGTCGGGGTCATCCTGATGATCGCGCTCCTGGTGACGCCCGCTGCCGCGGCCCGCCAGTGGACCTCGCGCCTGTCGACCATGGTGCTCCTGGCGGCGTCCTTCGGGGCAGCGGCGGGCGCCGGCGGTGCGCTCCTCAGCGCCTCCGAAGCGGGGCTGCCCACCGGGCCCGTGGTGGTCCTGCTGGCCACGGCGATCTTCGCACTCTCCCTCCTGCTCGCGCCGCGGCGGGGCCTCATCGCCCGGGCCCGCGCGCGCAGGACTCTTGGGAGCACGCCACCCCCCGCCGCCGGAGGTGCAGCGTGATCGAGTTCTGGACCCTCGCGATCGCCGCGGTGACGGCGCTGGCGTGCGCCCTCTCGGGGACCTTCCTCGTGCTCAAGCGGGAGGCGCTGGTCTCCGAGGGGCTCGCTCACGCGGTCCTCCCGGGCATCGTCATCGCCTTCGCCCTGACCGGGAATCGGACCTCGCCGCTGCTGCTCGTCGGCGCGGCGGCCATGGGCCTCGTGATGATCCTCGCGGTGCAGGCCATCCGGCGGACCGGCGTGGTGGACGCCACGGCGTCCCTGGGTGTGGTGTTCCCCGCGCTCTTCAGCGTGGGCGTCTTGCTGACCAGCCTCGAGCTCGCCGGCACGCACTTCCACGCCGACTGCATCATCGAGGGGAACCTGGCCCTGGCGCCCCTGGATCGGCTCGAGCTGGGAGGGCGAGACCTCGGGCCGCGGGCCTTCTGGTCCGTCTCGGCGGCGCTGCTCCTCGTGGGCTGCTTCCTGCTCCTGCTGTTCAAGGAGCTCAAGCTCCTGACCTTCGACGGCGAGCTGGCGTCGAGCCTGGGGTTCCGCCCGGGCCGAGTCCACGTCGCCTGGCTCGCGGTCGTCTCCTTCACGGTCGTCGCCTCCTTCGAAGCGGCCGGCTCCATCCTCGTGGTGGCGCTGATGATCGCGCCCGCCGCCTCAGCGGTCCTGTGGGTCAATGACGTGCGCCACGTGCTCGGTCTGGCCGCCGTCCTCGCCCTCGCGAGCGCCTTCGCGGGACACCACCTGGGGCTCGTCATGGACATCGCCCCCGCTGGCCCCATGGCCACGTCGGCTGGAGCCCTGTTCCTGGTCTCGCTCGCCCTCGCCCCGCGGGGGATCCTGGTGAAGGGGCGCGCGCGCCGGCGAGCGCTGGCGCAGCTGGAGGTGGACCTGGTGTCGGCACGGCTCAAGCCCGGGGAGCCCCGGGACTGTGACGTGGTTCGGGGGGAGCTGGGCTGGTCGCCGAGGCGCTTCGGAGCGGCCGTGGCCCGAGCGGTGTCCGGTTCGATGCTCGTGCATGATGCCGGGTCCGGGACCCTTTCCCTCTCCGCGGGACAGGCGGAGGGATGATCCCTGAATCGTCCGTTCGTCGGTGGTCGGGGAGCGGGGCGCTCACTATCCTCTTTGCCCATGTCCCCCACGCCCGCCGACTACCGCGACCGTACGAAGGAGCTCCGCGGCAGACTCAGTCTGCTGACGGAGAGTCTTTGACTACCCCATCAAGCTGAAACGGTTCGAGGAGATCGAGGAGCTGCAGGCCAGCCCCGACTTCTGGAACGACCAGGACCAGAGCCAGAAGCTGGTCCGGGAGCTGAAGGGGCTCCGGCACGTGGTGGAGCCTGTTCGGAGCCTGGAAGGTGGGTTCGAAGAGGTGGACCTGCTGCTCGAGATGGCGGAAGAGGGCGGCGCGATCGAGGAGGTCGCCGGCGAGCTCGATGCCACCCTTGAGGGGGCCAAGACGACCCTCGACGACCTCGAGTTCAAGGTCATGCTCGGCGGCCCGAGCGACCAGATGGGCGCCTACCTCCAGATCAGCGCTGGCGCGGGCGGCGTCGACGCGTGCGACTGGGCCTCGATGCTCATGCGCATGTACGTGCGCTGGGCGGAGCGGCGCGAGTTCGACCTCACCCAGGTCGAGCTGAGCGAGGAGGACCAGGGGGGCATCCGCGGCGTCACGCTGCACATCGAGGGCCCCTATGCCTTTGGCTACCTGAAGGCGGAGACCGGCGTGCATCGGCTGGTGCGCATCAGCCCCTTCGACGCCCAGGCCCGCCGCCAGACGGCGTTCGCCTCGGTGGATGTGACGCCAGCCACCGATGACTCGATCGACATCGAGATCAACGAGTCGGACGTCAAGGTCGACACCATGCGCGCCGGCGGCGCGGGCGGGCAGCACGTCAACAAGACCGAGTCGGCGGTGCGGCTCACCCACCTCCCGACGGGCATCGTCGTGCGCTGCCAGAACGAGCGGAGCCAGCACAAGAACCGCGCCACAGCGTGGAGCATGCTGAAGGCCAAGATCCTCGCCATGGAGGAGGCCAAGCGCGACGCCGAGATGAGCAAACTCTACGGCGAGAAGGGGGAGATCGCGTGGGGGAGCCAGATCCGCTCCTACGTGCTGAACCCCTATCAGATGGTCAAGGACCACCGCACGAACGTGGAGGAGGGCAACGTCCAGAAGGTGCTGGACGGAGAGCTCGATCCCTTCATGGAGGCCTATCTCAAGCTCAAGAAGGGTTAGGACGCGCGCGGCCGCCGGAAACGTCGGCGCCGGGGTGGTAACCCCTGATTCGGGGACTAATCTCGCCCCATGAGCTCCTCCAGCCATCCTCACTTCGACGACCGCGGGACCCTGACCTGGTACACGTCCATGGCGGAGGCGAAGGCCGCCGCCGCCGCGGAGGGGAAGAAGATCTTCATCGAGTTCGGCCGCGAGCTCTGAAGCCAGTGCCGCAGCCTCGTGGAGGCTGTCATCCCGCGCCCCGACGTGGCGCCCATGCTCCAGGCCGGATTCGTCGCGGTGTCCTCCGACTGCGATGAGGCTGAAGACGAGGTCATCGCGCTCGCCCAGCAGGTGGAGGACGCCATGATGCTGCCCTTCATCATCTTCGCGGATGCGAACGGGGCTTACCTCGACGGCTACTCGGGCGTCGTGACGCCGCCGTACCTGATCAAGAAGCTGAACGAGCATTCGGCCTCCTGATGCTCCTCGCCCTCTGCGCCGCCGCTGCCCTCTCTCCCTGGACCATGACGGGCGCCGTGCCGCAGGAGGAGCCCGCCGCGGAGCACAAGGCGAGGGCGCCGCTTCCCTCGATGGAGGAGATCGCCGCGCTCCCCGCGGACGGTGGCGAGGAGTTCAACCGGCTCATCTTCTCCAGCAGCCCCTACCTGCTCCAGCACGCGCGCAACCCGGTGGACTGGCACGAGTGGGGGCCGGCGGCCTTCGAGCTCGCGGCCGAGCGGGGCGTGCCCGTCTTCCTCTCGATTGGCTACTCCACGTGCCACTGGTGCCACGTCATGGAGCACGAGAGCTTCGAGGATGTGGAGGTCGCGCGGCTCATGAACGAGGCGTTCGTGTGCGTCAAGCTCGACCGCGAGGAGCGCCCCGACATCGACCAGCTCTACATGACCGTCACCCAGGCCCTGACCGGGAGCGGTGGCTGGCCCATGACCGTGGTGATGACGCCGGACAAGCGGCCCTTCTTCGCCGGGACGTACTTCCCGAAGCAGTCGATCGGGCAGCGCTTCGGGATGCTCGAGCTCGTCCCGGCCCTCTCGGCGGCCTGGACCGATCGGCGGGAGGAGGTCCTCCAGTCGGCGACGGCCATCACCGATGACCTCGCGTCCCGGGTGGCGGGTTCGCCCGGCGAGGCGCTCACCGTCGAGCACCTCGTGGCGGGGGAGGCGGAGCTGTCGCGGCGCTTCGACGGCGAGCGCGGCGGCTTCGGCGCGTCCCGCAAATTCCCCGTGCCCCACGAGCAGACGTTCCTCCTCCGTCGGTACGCCGCCACCGGCTCGGACCGCCCGCTCGCGATGGTCGAGCGCACCCTCTCGGCCTGGCGCATGGGGGGGATCTTCGATCAGGTCGGGCTGGGGATCCACCGCTACTCCACCGACCCTGGGTGGCTCGTCCCTCACTTCGAGAAGATGCTCTACGACCAGGCGCTCTGCTGCGCCGCGTACGTGGACGCCTGGCTCGTCACCGGCGACGCCGCGTACGAGCGGGCCGCCCGGGAGATCCTCGCCTACGTCAGTCGGGACATGACCTCACCGGAGGGCGGCTTCTACTCGGCGGAGGACGCGGACAGCGAGGGGGAGGAGGGGCTGTTCTACCTCTGGACCGAGGCGGAACTCGACGACCTCCTCACGGAGGAAGAGGCCTCCTTCGTACGTGGGCGCTTCGGGACGACGGCGGAGGGAAACTACCGCGACGAGGCCACCGGAGACCGGACGGGTCGCAACGTCCTCCACCTCAAGTCACCGCTGTCCGCCGACGAGCGAAGCCGGTGGGAGCCGCTGCGCGCGAGGCTCTTCGAGTCGCGCGAGGGCCGCATTCACCCGCTGAAGGACGACAAGGTCCTCACGGACTGGAACGGGCTGATGATCTCAGCGTTCGCGAAGGCGGGGAGGGCCTTCGGCGACGAGACGCTCGTGGCCCAGGCGCGCCGGGCGGCGGACTTCGTGCTCTCGGAGCTCCGGACGGAAGAGGGGCGGCTCCTCAAGCGGTGGCGAGCAGGCGAGGCAGGCCTCGACGGGATGCTCGAGGACCATGCGTTCCTGGCCCAGGGGCTGCTTGACCTCTTCGAGGCGTCCCATGAGGTCGCCTACCTGAAGGCAGCGCGGGAGGTCGTCGACACCACGCTCCTGCACTTCCACGACGGCGAGGCCGGTGGGTTCTTCCTGAGCCCCGACGATGGCGAGGAGCTGCTCGTCCGCTCGAAGACGGTCTATGACGGCGCTCGCCCCTCCGGTAACTCCGTCATGGCCTGTGTCCTCCAGCGCCTCGCTCGCATGAGCGGGGAGACCGCCTACGAGGAGGTCGCAGCGGGCACCATCCGGGCCTTCAGCGGTCAGGTGGCGGAGGGGCCCAGCTACTCGACGCAGCTCCTCGCGGCCGTGGACTTCCAGACCTCGAGGACGCGCGAGATCGTCATCGTGGGCGCGAAGGACGACCCCTCGGCGCAGGCGATGTTGGCCCTCCTCGCGGGTCGCTACGCCCCGAACGACGTGGTCTTGCTGCGGCCCCCCGGGGCAGCCGAGGCGCTCGCGGCGGTCGCTCCATTCACGGAGGCCCTGGTGCAGGTGGGCGGCGCAGCGACCGCGTACGTGTGCACCGACTTCGCCTGCGCCGCGCCGGTCACCACGCTCGAGGGCCTCGCTGGACTTCTCGACGGCGTGGGTCGCTGAGGGCGGCCCAGCACCCCATCAACGAGCGCGCCCCCGCGCAGGCCGGGCGGCCTGCGCGGGGGCGCGATGGATCGCAACGTGCTCCGGGCGACCCGGAGCCTGCGATCAAAGGAACGGCACGGCGACGGCGCCGGTGAAGTTCGAGACGGCGCTGCCTCCGACGGAGTCCCGGTGCCATGCCTGGAAGTTCCAGGTGTCACCCGGCATGACGCCCACGGTGCCGGTCGGGGTCGGGATGGCCCCGAGGTCGATCTCGAGGCTGAATTCCCCTGCGGAGCCCGAGGAGAGGATCTGGCCTGGCCCGACGTAGCGACCGATGAAGCCGCCGAGGCAGAGGTTACCCTGGCTTCCACCCGGGTTGGCGGTGAAGCCTTGCGTGTCGGAGACGATGAAGAATCCGAAGGCGTTCTGCGGGAGCGAGGACGCACGCAGCGTCATGTCGTGGTCGCCGACGAAGCGGCTTCCGTCTGCCTCGATCTCACCGCCGACCCCGGTCGAGTTGATGGCGCCGTTGCAGTAGACCGCGCCCGGGTCGAGGGAGCGCGGGAGCCACGCGGCGGCGCTCGTGGACGTGGCTCCAGAGGCGTTGATGCCGTGCGGAGTCACGTACGTTCCGGTGCTCAGATCGAAGACCTGCGGCGGGAAGGCCGGGTCGTCGTCGATGAGGTAGACCTTGTTGTTGCCCACCGTGCACCCGTCGACGTCCGCGGAGCCAGAGACGTATGCGGACCCGGGGACCGGGGTGGCCGTCCCGGTGGCGAGGTCGATGGCGAGAATCTGGAGGCCAACATCGTCAGGGGCGTAGAACAGGCCGTCTGCACGGTTGAATCCCAGGCCGCTGATCGAGGCTGAGATGCCGTTCGTGCTGTAGGAGAGGACCTGGGTCGCCACGAGGGTGTTGGGGTCGAGCTCGTAGAGACCGCGGGCCGTCGAGGGCGCGCCGAACGGCGGGAAGGCGAGGACGAGGATCAGCCGGTCGTTGAGGCTGTCGTAGGCCATCCCATCCCAGCGATAGGCGCCACCGGTGTCCGTCAAGATCGGTCCGACGTCGACCGGTCCATTGGGGCTCCCGTAGGCCCAGGTGGAGAGGCGCCCGGGGGTCCCGCCGACCAGCCACATGAACTGCTCGGCGTCGTTGGCGGCCGCGCCGAAGACCTCGAACAGGTCGAACTGGAGGAGGGGCGTGACCGTCCCGGTCTCGACCTCTTCCAGATAGGACTCACCGAAGGAGAATCCTCCGTAGAGCTGGGCCGACGCGGGGGCGCTGAGAAGGAGGGCCAGCAGGGAGGAGCCGGCGACGGAGATTGTGGATTTCATGGTGAGGGGCGACGGCGTCGCGCGAGTGCGACGAGGTCGCTTCGGAGGAAAAGGGAGTCGCAAAAGTCGACCCGCAGGATAACAGCAAAGTGGGGATCTGGAGAAGTTTCTAGAAACTCTTGTCCCGCGCCAGGGGGCCAGCAGGGATGATTTGAGGGTGAGTAGCAGGCAAACTCAGCGGGAAGTGACGACCGGGAACAAGGCCCTACCGCTGGACTCGAGCTTCGAGCTCGAGTCCTCGGCCGCGATCAACGAGCTCCGTCGCCAGCTCGACAGGGTCATTAGCCTGCTCCCCACGAAGGTCAGCCGGGCCTCGGAGCTCCAGCACGCCCTCGGCACCGACAAGGCCCTGGCGTGGCGCGTGTTCAACGCGGTCGAGTGCTCCGACGCCTTCGCCGCCGCCCGCTACCTGCCGCGCTCGGCAGGGATCCGGTCCTTCCTCCTGGCGGCCCGGAAGAGCGGTGTGGAGACGGCGGCCCTCGAGGGGGTCAGCGCCGCCATGGAGGCGCTGGATAGGGTGGTCAAGGCGCACGCGGGGGACCGCAAGCGCTTCGACATGCTCCTCGCCTCCCACTCGGTCGAGGGCAGGAAGGAGGCGGACCTCGCCCATCGACGGACGGCCTTCGAGGGGAACACCTACATCTGGGGTGCCTCGGCCGATGTCCAGCTCCGGAGCGCGTTCCTGGCGCCCTCGGCTGAGGAGGGCTTCGCGGACATGGCCAACCTGCGTGGCCTCTTGAACCTGGAGTTCCTTCGCCCCGCCATGTCCTGGCCGGTCGGGATCACCTGGCCTCGCCAGGACGATCTTCGGACCACCAGGGACGCCTCCATCCAGCCGCTCTTCGACATGGACGATGCCTCCGAGGAGGAGGCGTCGCTCTTCTTCAGCGACCCGTCCCTCAGGGTGGAATCGCGGAGCAGCGACGAGGGCGGGCTGCAATACGTGGTCTCCACGGAGCGGGTGGGGTCCACCGGCGCGATCTCATGCGTGACCGGCGACGTGGTGCGCCCCGTGGGCGCGCTCAAGGCGGAGGAGGGAAGCGAGCATGCCGGAGCGATGGCAACGGTGTCCTGTCCGGTTCGGCTGCTGATCCTCGATGTCCTGGTCCACCGCAGCCTCTTCCCCGGGGCCGCCCCTGAGGTGGTGGTTCGGAGCGACTTCTCGCCCGCTCAGGGCATGCAGAGCCAGCAGCTGCCGATCTCCGAGGCCCCGACCTTCATGGGGCCGGCGGACGGCGTCATTCGCACGTCGGAGGTGCCCCGCTACGACGAGATGCGGACCTTCGTCTTCGAGCGGCTCGGCTGGGATCCGGCGGCGTTCGACGTGCACCGGCTCCGGGTCGAGTACCCGATCCTCGCCACCGCCATGGCGCTCAGCTTCAAGCTGGGCTAGCCGCGGATGCCACGGCTCGGACCGTGCGCGAGCACGAGCTCAGCGGTTCAGCCACCAGCCCATGGCGACGGCGCTCAGCAGGAGCAGCAGGGGCTGACCGACGCGGAAGATGGCCTTCTGGGTCTTGTGGCGGAGCGACTGCATCGCGAGCACCCCGGCGAGTCCTCCGCCGAGCAGCGCGAGCAAGTGGAGCGTCCACTCAGGCACCCGGAAGCCCTCGCGCCGCGCCTGGCGCTTGTCGATCCACCAGACCGGATAGGTCACGAGGTTGATGCCGATCCACCAGCCGACCAGGAGGGCGCCCCCGATGTACTTGTGGAAGACCCACCCGACGGCGCACGCCAGCACGAGGGCAGGGAGGAGGGTGTAGCGGACGGGGTGGGCTCGCAGGCTCATGATGCTTCGACCCAGCTCTGTTCTCCGATGAAGCGGCGCCACGCAGTGGGCTTCTCGCCGCCCGCCACCTCGAAGATGGGGGACCACGCCGGGGGCTTGGGCTCCTGGAGGAGGATCATGCCGACCTCGGAGGCCAGCTTGTTGCCCTTCCGCCGATTGCAGCGCAGGCACGCCAGCACGCAGTTCTCCCAGGAGGTGCCGCCCCCCTTGGAGCGAGGGATGACGTGGTCCACCGACAGCTGCGCTTGCCCGGGCTGCTTCCCGCAGTACTGGCACCGGGAGAGGTCACGGCGGATCAGGTTCTTGCGGGTGAAGGGGAGCGCCTGCCGCGGGACGCCGCTGAAGGAGTTCAGCACGATCACCTCCGGGATGCGGAGCTCGAGCCGGACGGTGCTGATCGACTCCTCTCCCTCGGGGATCTCGAGCCCCGACCAGCTCTCGAAGCCGTGGACCTCGTACGTGTCCGGCTGGACCACCTTGGCGGCCTCGGAATAGACGAGGCGCAGCGCGTTTCGCACGGGCGTGGAGGCGATGGCGAGCCACGCTCGATTGAGGACGAGGGTGTCCCGAGAGAGGGCCGATGTCGTCATGCCCCGCGACCCTCGAGTGCGCGCCAGGCATGACCGGCGCCGTGCGAGCAGTCGATCTCCACCTCCCTCATGGGCATCAGGATAGGCCGAAGTGCCTCGGGTTTCACGGGGAGCAGCCAGGCTGTCGCACCGAAGTTCGCGATCGTCAACTCTCCGTTAATGGATACGGGCCGGGCGGTTTAGATTGGGCCGAGATGGCCGCAGACGAACATGGATCACCCGGGGAGACACCGCGCCCGTTCGCCGGAGAGGGACCGGATTCGGAGTGGAAGGAGCGACTTCCGCGCCCCGAGCGGATCGCGCGCACCATGTCGGCCTTCGCGAACGGCGTCGGCGGGAAGATCTGGGTCGGGGTCCGCGACGACGGCACCGTCATCGGCGTCGCGGACGTGGGGGAGACGACCGCCGAGCTACGCCGGATCGCGAGCGACCTCGTGGCTCCCTCGCCCTCGCTCCAGGTTCGCACCGTGGCTTGCGATGGCGCGCAGCTCGTCGTGGCGGAGGTGCCCTCCTCCGAGCTCCGGCCGGTGCTCGCGCCCGGGAGGGACGGCAAGCTCGCCCCGTTTGTTCGCGACGGGTCCTCGACCCGCCCCGCGCCGCGCGCAATACAGCGCGTCTGGTCCCGGGGGGCTGCGCGGGTGACCCTCGACGCCCGTGAGCGTCGACTCCTTCGGGAGATCCGGGTCAGGGCCCAGGACGGAACCGCGGGGCCTGACCTCAAGGAGCTCGCGCGTGTCTCGAGGATGGGGCAGCGCGCGGCCCGCCGGGCGTTGGTCCAGCTCCAGGCCGCCGGTCTCGTCACCGAGCGAACCGCAGGGCACTTCGGGCTGACGCCTGAGGGGCACACGCGTGCTCGACGTCGTTGAGCGGGAGAGATCTACGGCGGATGCCGCCGGCCTGGGGATCCGCGCGTTCTGAAACCACCCATCGTCGCTACGATGGTCTCTCGCCTTGCCCCGATTGAACTCCTGAACGACCCGCGGCCCGGGTGGGCCCGGAACCCCCATGTCACGACCGATCCACCGCGCACTCATCTCCGTCTCCGACAAGAACGGCCTGGAGAACTTCGCCCGCCAGCTCACCGATTACGGCGTGGAATTGCTCTCCACGGGCGGCACCTACCGCGCCCTTGAGAAGGCTGGGATCCCCGTCACCGAGGTCAGCGAGCACACGGGGTTCCCGGAGATGATGGACGGCCGCGTGAAGACGCTGCACCCGAAGATCCATGGCGGGCTCCTGGCCGTCCGGGACAGCGTGGAGCACGCGGCGGCCATGGACGAGCACAAGATCGCGCCGATCGACCTCGTCGTCGTCAACCTCTACCCCTTTGAGGCGACCATCGCGCGCGAGGGGGCGACCCGGGACGAGTGCGTCGAGCAGATCGACATCGGGGGGCCCTCGATGGTCCGCTCGGCGGCGAAGAACCACCGGTTCGTCGCGGTGGTCACCGAGCCGGATCTCTACGGGCGCGTCCTCGACGAGCTCGCGACCAACGGCGGGGGGCTCAGCGATGGCTTCCGTCGCGAGCTTGCCCAGCGAGCCTTCGCGCGGACCGCCGCCTATGACACGGCGATCTCAACCTGGATGTTCCAGCAGGACCATGAGGAGGAGTCCGAGGAGGCCTTCGCGAGCACCTTCGCGCTGGCTGGCGCGAAGCAGATGGAGCTGCGCTACGGCGAGAACCCGCATCAGCGGGCGGCGTTCTATCGCACGGACCCCATGCCGGAGCCCTGCGCAGCCCACGCCGAGGTCCTCAACGGCAAGGCGCTGTCCTACAACAACCTCGTGGACCTCGATGCCGCCCACGCCCTCGCGGCCGAGTTCGAGGGGCCCTTCGTGAGCGTCATCAAGCACACCAACCCCTGCGGGGCGGCGGAGGGCGCCACGATCTCGGAGGCGCTCGAGCGGGCGTGGTCCGGCGATCCGATCAGCGCCTTCGGCTCGGTGCTCGCCTTCACCCGGCCCCTTGACCTGGCCTCCGCGACCTTCCTCGTCGAGGGCAACCGGTTCGTGGAGGCGATCATCGCCCCGGACTTCGACGATGACGCCTTCGAGCTCCTGACCCGCAAGCCCAAGTGGGGCAAGAGCGTCCGGCTCCTCGCCTGCGGCGCCTTCGGCCCCGCGTCGCGCTCGAAGGACCAGTACGAGGTCAAGAAGCTCGCGGGCGGCTTCCTCGTCCAGGACCGCGACCTCACCATCGAGACGGACTTCGAGAAGGCCGGCGAGGCCGCGGCCTCGGAGGAGCAGGTCGCCGAGCTCGGCTTCGCCAACAAGATCTCCAAGCACGTGAAGTCCAACGCGATCGTGCTGACCTCCGACCGGACCGTCGTCGGCGTCGGCGCCGGCCAGATGAGCCGCGTCGACTCGGTGCGGATCGCCGCGCACAAGGCTGGCGACCGGGCGTCGGGCGCCGTCCTCGCGAGCGACGCATTCTTCCCGTTCCCCGATGGGGTCGAGGCGGCCATCGACGCGGGGGTCAGCGCGATCGTGCAGCCCGGCGGTTCGGTGCGGGACGCCGAGGTCGTGAAGGCGGCGGACGCCAAGGGGGTGCCCATGTTGTTCTCGGGCGCCCGTCACTTCCGCCATTGAGCGCGGCGGGGGCCCTCGCCCCTGCTCCCATCACCCCTCGCGTCCCGGGGGCGGTCCGCCGAGCAGCGCGCGGTAGCCGTCCTTGAAGGACGGGAAGTGGAACTCGAAGCCGGTCGAGGCGAGCCGCCTGGAGCTCACCCGGCGATCCGCCCTGGGGGAGCGCGTCGGGGCCGCGGCGGCGGTCACGAGGGCGCGATCGAGCTGTTTGGCCAGCCACTCAAGGACCTCTCGACGGGGCGCGGGCCCGGGGTCGACCACGTTCAAGAGGGGGGGCGGGCTCGGGGCCGTGGCCAGGTGCAGGATCGCCCGGGCCGCGTCGTCCCGGTGAATTCGATTGGTCCAGTGCCCCATGGTCTCCGCGGGGAAGGGCCGGCCCGAGCGGATGGCGTCGAGGAGGAAGGTCCTCCCGGGGCCATAGATGCCCCCGAGGCGAAGGCTGGTCCCGCGGAAGGCGCCGCCCTCGAGGACGGCCTCGGCCTCCAGCATGGCCCGCCCGGTGAAGCCCTCCGGCGCAGGCGCGGTGTCCTCGTCCACCCACCCACCTCCAGCGTCGCCATAGACGCCCGTGGAGGAGACGAACAGCACCCGGGCCCCGGGTGACTCGCGGCTGAGGGCCGCGAGCACGTGGTCGAGGCCCCCTGGGTATGCCCGCTGATAGGCGCCCTCGTCCCTCGCGTCCGCGGCGACGCAGTAGACCGTGAGGTCCAGCGCGGGGGGCAGGGTGAGGGTGCCCGGATCGGTCACGTCGCCCCGGAGCAAGGTGACCCCCATGGGCGCCGCCCCGCCGCTCCGCCTGAGGCCGAACACCTCGTACCCCTCGCCCGCGGCGAGGCGGGCGACCTCGGTTCCGAGGTCGCCGAGTCCTGCGATCAGGATCCGCATCCGACGTCCCGGGTGGGTCCCCCCGGCGTCAGCGGCGCCGCCTCCGGCGGAAGCCGCGTCGGCCGCCACCCCGTCGGGGGCCGCCCCCGGTGGGGCCGCGGTCGCGACGGATGAAGGTGGTCGGGTTGCGCTCGTCTCGCTGGCCCGCGTTCTTCTCGAACTCCATCGCCACCTCCTCGCGCACGTCGAAGGTGGTGGCGTTGGGGTGGATCGAGATCGCGCCGACGTCCGCGCCCTTGACGTTGCCGCGGCGGCAGACCTGGGCGAGGACCTTGGAGGGATTGGCGCCCTTCAGGGAGCCCCAGTTGATGAAGAAGCGGACCATGCCGGGGGCGGAGACGCTCCCCTCGTCGCGGCGGTCGCCGCGGGGCCGGCTCTCGTAGCGCTCGTTCCCGTGGCCGGACGGGCCGCCCACGTCCTGCGCCTTGGCTCGTCGCTTCTCGCCCAGTCGGGCGAGGAGCGCGGCCACCAGCTTCGGCCCATCGTGCTCCTCGAGGAGCGAGTTGGCGTGCTCGAGCAGGGCCTCCTTGGGCTCCTTCTGGAGGGCCTTGTCGAGCTCCGCCCCCAGCTTCGCCCTGAAGCGCTCCTGGAGGACCGCCTCGACCTCCGCGGCGGGGGGGAGCGGGCGCCACTCCAGGTCGACGCGCGCGTCGGCCAGCAGGTAGCTCAGCTTGCGCCGACGGTTGGGCGGCGCGAGCAGGATGCTCCGGCCCGTCTGGCCGGCACGACCGGTCCGACCGCTGCGGTGCGTGTAGACCTCGGGGTCGATGGGGGGCGAGGTGTGGATGACGGTGGTCACGTCGGGCACGTCCAGCCCGCGCGCCGCCACGTCGGTGGCGACGAGGATCGTGGCGCGGCCGTTCCTGAAGGCGGCAAGCGTGTGGTTCCGCTGGCTCTGCGCAAGCTCACCGCTCAGGGGCAGCGCAGAGAAGCCGTCCTCGGAGAGCATGGTGGCGACCTGCGCGGCGTCGGAGCGTCGCTCGACGAAGACGAGCACTCGCTCCTCTCCAGCGAGGAGCAGCAGGTTGACGAGCGCCGTGTAGCGATCGGAGCGCTGGACGAGGTGTCCGATGTGCTCGATGTTGGCGTTGGCCTCGCCGAGGGCGGTGCCCTCGACGGACACGGGGTCCCGCTGATATCGCTCGGCGAGCCGCTCGATCCCCGGGGGGAACGTGGCGGACACCATGTGCGTTCGACGCTCGGCGGGGGTGGCGTCGAGGATGGTCTCGAGGTCCTCCCGGAAGCCCATGTCGAGCATCTGGTCCGCCTCGTCGAGCACCAGCTCCCGGGCGTTGCCGAGGTCGAGGTTCTCATTGGTGAGGTGGTCCACGAGCCTGCCGGGGGTCCCGATCAGGACCCGGGGCTCGTTCCTCAGCGTGTTCTTGTCCTGGAAGATCGGCGTGCCGCCGGTCACCGAGGCCACCGTGGTGTCCTCGAGGTCGGCGAAGAGCCAGCGGAGCTCCGTGGAGACCTGCTGGGCGAGCTCGCGGGTCGGGACGACCACCAGCACGTCGGGGCCGCGGTCGCCGCGAGGCTCCACGAGCACCCGGGACACCACCAGGCCGAGGGCGACGGTCTTGCCCGAGCCGGTCTGCGAGGAGATTCGCAGGTCGCTGGCCCCCGAGTCCGCCGCGAGCACCGCGGATTGAACCTCGGAGAGCTCGGTGAATCCGCGCCGCTGGAGGGCCGGCTGAAGGGCTGTGGGGACGCTCTCGAACGGGCTTGGCCCGTCTTCGCTCGCCTCGGTGGGGCTAGCTTCCACGGCCGCTGCGGGCTCGGTCTCGACCCCTTCCTGGTGCTGGTCGGGCTCGGTCGGCTGGCGCTCTTCGGACGAAGGGGGCACATCGGCGCCTTCCGGCGCCGTCATTTCAGGGTCCATGACTTGGTCCACGTGGGGCTGTTTGCCCCGTAACGGATTGCGGCGTCTTCGCCGCTCTGAAGGACCTGTCGATGGCCCCGATGATGATCGCGCTTCTTTGCTCCGGACTTTCAACGCCGGGCCGTTTCTCGCGCTTGCTCTGACTTGAGCGTAGCTCTGTGTCCGTTGGGAATGGGGATGGCGGGGCGAGAAGGTCGAGATTCCCCGGTCGAGAGCGTGGATTCGCCTCAGATCGAGCGGTGGGGGATCCGCGTCAGGCACCCCGGCGGCGAAGGGCCCGGGCGGTGCAGGCGTGCCATGGAACCGCGATCGGATAGAACCAGGGGATGCAGCAGCCCTTCCACGGCCTCGTCGCCGCACCGCACACCCCCTTCGTCGATGAGCACGGCCACGGGGGGGCCATCGACCTCGGCGTGGTGCCTGCTCAGGCGGCCCGGCTCGCGCGCGACGGCGTGCAGGCGGTCTTCGTGGCGGGCGCCACGGGAGAGGGGGCCTCCCTCGGCGTGGACGAGAAGCGCGACCTCTTCGAGGCCTGGTCCGAGGCCGGGCCCGCCGCTGGGCTGCGTGTCATCGCGCAGGTGGGCGGCGAGAGCCTGCGGGACGCCGCGGGGCTGGCCCAGTTCGCCGCGGGCCTCCCGGGCGTCGAGGCCCTGGGGGCGATCTCCCCGTGCTTCTACCGCCCGGCGTCTGCGGAGCTGGTGGCGCGCTCCATCGGCGAGGTGGCGGACGCGGCGGGAGAGTCGCCCCTCTACTACTACGACATCCCGGCCCTGACCGGACTCCCGTTCAGCGGCCGCGAGCTCGCGCGTGCGTTTGGCGAGCATGTCCCCGGGCTGCGCGGGATCAAGTGCAGCCGTTATGAGGGGTGGCATGTCCAGGACTACCTGAGCGCCCACGGGGGCCGTTACGACGTCCTGTGTGGGACCGACGAGGCGTTGCTCTCCGCCCTGAGCCTCGGGGTGAAGGGCGCGGTGGGCAGCACCTACAACTTCGCAGGGCCGCTCTTCAACCGGATCATCGCCGCCCACGGGGCGGGGGAATTCGAGCGGGCGAGAGCGCTCCAGCAGGTATCGGTGGACCTCGTGCAGGCGCTGGCCTCGTTCGGCTACATGGGGGCCGCGCGCCACACCGTGGCGCGGCTCGGTGTTCCTGTCGGCCCCCCGCGCCTCCCGAACGCGGGGCTGGATGCCGCCGCCGCCTCGCGGTTGGACGCGGCCCTGAACAGCCTCGACTTCGACGGCTCCATCAGAGCGGGGGCGCAGGCTTGATCGCGTCGGTGTTCCTCGCGGCGTGCGCCGCTGTGGTGATCCAGGAGGCGCCGGCGCCGACGCCTGTGCTGTGGGAGGCGCTTCCGCCCGTCCCGGACGACGTTGGCTTCGGAGGCCCCTTCGTCGCGTCGCTCGAGGGGCCCACGGGGGATTCGCGCCTGCTGGTCGCCGGCGGCGCGAACTTCCCCGAGGCGCCGCCCTGGGAGGGGGGCGGGAAGGTGTGGTACGCCGACACCTGGGTGTTCGACGGTCAAGGGTGGGCGGCCGGGCCACCGCTGCCTGAGCCTCGCGCGTACGGAGCGGTGGTCCACCTCGAGGGCAAGGCGCTGCTGATCGGCGGGGGAGACGGGGACAGCGCCACCTCGGACGTCCTCATCGCGGAGCTCGACGGGGGCGGAGCCGTCCGGTTCACCGCCGGTCCGGCCTTGCCCGCGCCATCCCAGTTCCTGGCGGCAGGCCTGGTCGACGGCCTCGTGATCGCCCTCGGGGCCCAGCGTTCGGCGGACGCCTCGGACCTGGTCCGGGCGACCTGGATCCTGGACCCGGACGACCTGGCCGCGGGCTGGGTGGAGTCCGCGCCCTTCCCGGGCCGGGCTGGCCTCAAGTTCGTGGTCGCCGCCCAGCGCAACTCGAAGGGCAAGGAGGCCCTGTTCGTCTACTCGGGCGAGGTCCCGGGCGCCGAGCCGGAGAGTCTCCCGGACGGGGGCCGCTTCGTGCCGGTATCGAACGAGCTCTGGAGCTTCGAGCCGGGTGCGGAGGCCTGGACCCAGCACCGATCCCCGGACCTCCAAAGGCAGTGGGCTCACGGACGGGGTCTCGGCCGATCCGCGGGGCTGGCGTGGCCGACGGGGCAGTCGCACATCCTCTTCCTCTCCGGTGTCGCGGCGGTGCCCCTGGATCTGCCCCAGGCGACGCGCCCCGAGTTCGCCGCCGATGTGGACGCCTACCACACGCTGACCGACACCTGGGTCCGCGCTGGCTCGATGCCACGCGGGGTCGTCACCACAGGGATCGCGCCCTGGGGCGAGGGCTTCGCGATCGCGAGCGGAGAGGTTCGACCGGGCGTTCGGACGAACCAGGTTCAGCTGGGGCAGATGGACCGTGCGCCGGCGCGGCTCGCGCCCCTCGACTTCGCGGTCATGGCCGGCTACCTGCTGGGCATCGTGCTGCTCGGGGTGTTCTTCGCGCGCCGCGAGCGCACCGCCGACGACTTCTTCCTCGCTGGCCGGCGCATCCCCTGGTGGGCGGCGGGGCTGTCCATCTATGCCACGCAGCTCTCGGCGATCACCTACGTGTCGGTGCCGGCCAAGGCGTTCATGGACGACTGGGTCTTCGCGCTGACGTCCATCACGATCCTCATCATGGCCCCGATCGTGGTCGTCTTCTATCTGCCCTTCTACCGGCGGCTGGAGATCTCGACGGCCTACGAGTACCTCGAGCAGCGCTTCGGTCTCCCGATCCGACTCTTCGGCAGCGCCTCCTTCATGGCGTTCCAGGTGGCGAGGATGGCGATCGTCGTGTTCCTCCCGTCGCTCGCGCTCTCGACCGTGACGGGCGTGGACGTCTACCTGTGCATCGTGACGATCGGCGTCATGGCGACGGTCTACACGGTGCTCGGTGGCATGGAGGCCGTGGTCTGGACTGACGTGCTGCAGGTCTTCGTCCTGGTGGGTGGGCTCTTCGTGGCCCTGATCCTGGCCGTGGAGGGCGCAGGGGGGATGGAGCCTGCGATCGACATCGCCCTGGCCAGCGGGAAGCTGCGCTGGTTCGCGCCTGGCACCTCCTGGACGGAGACCGCGAGCTGGTCCGTGTTGCTCGGCGCCATGTTTCTGCAGTTCGGCCCCTACACCACCGACCAGGCGGTCGTGCAGCGTTACCTCTCCACCAAGGACGAGCGCAGCGCAGCCCGCGGGATCCTGCTGAACGGCCTCGTCACGGTGCCGTTCACGCTCGGCTTCTTCGCCCTGGGGTCGGCGCTCTTCGCGTACTTCAGCACGCACCCAGCGGCCCTCGACCTCGGGATGAAGAACGACGAGGTCCTCCCGCTGTTCGTCGCCCTCGAGCTACCCGCCGGCCTCGCTGGCCTCGTGCTGGCGGGCATCTTCGCGGCGTCCATGTCGAGCCTGGACTCCTCCATGCACTCGATCGCGACGTCGTGGACCAACGACTGGCACCGTCGCCTTGGCATCGGGAGTGCGTCTGACCTCCAGACCGGCCGTCGGGTGACGCTCCTGATGGGCGTCGTCGGCACCGGCACGGCCGCGCTCTTCGCGGCCTCCGACCTGCGCTCGCTCTTCGACACGTTCCAGAGCGTCCTCGGGCTGCTGATCAGTCCGCTCGCGGGTCTCTTCTTCCTCGGGATCTTCACCACCCGGACGTCCGCCATGGGCGCCGCCGTGGGAGCGCTGGTGTCGATCGGGGTCCTCGCCTACGTCCAGAACGCCACCCCCCTGAACTTCATGCTGTACGGCGCGGTGGGGAGCACCACGTGCGTGGTGATCGGGTACCTCGCGAGTCTCCTGCTGCGCCAGGACCGGGACCTGAGCGGCCTCACCTGGTGGACCCGGCGGGCCTAACGGAACTCCACCGCCAGTGACCCCGAGAGGTTCGACGTGGCGATTCCGTTGACCGAGTCTCGATACCAGGCCTGGAAGCGCCAGGTCTCGCCGGCGATCACGTTCCGGGGAGCGAGCGACTGCGGGATCTCGCCGAGGTCGACGTGGAGGGTCACCGTTCCGTGAGCCCCGGCGAACTGGGCCTCGCCGGGCCGGTTGAACCTGCCGACGTTTCCCCCGAGGCAGAGCGTCCCGAGGCTGCCCCCGGGGTGGGTCACGAAGCCGGGGGCCTGGCTCGTCAGGAACATCGCCAGCGTCCCCGGGTCCAGCCGGCGCAGCTGCAACTGGAACGCGTTCACGGCCCGCCACGGGGAGCCCACGGCGTCGAGGTGGACCGGGTCTCCCGCAGGACTGGCGCACTCGACCTCCCCCAGGAACCCGCGGCCGGTGCCCCGGAGCCAGGTCACCGAGTCTCCGCGCTCGGAGGTGAAGACCACGTCGGGGTCACCGTCGTCGTCCACGTCGTCCACGAGGAAGGACGACACCCCCTGGGGTCGATGGACCACCACGGGCGGCGCGCCGAACGGGGCCGTGTAGACCGTGAGCGCGAGGGGCTCGATGGAGGCATCCCGCGGCGTCGTCACGAGGTCGAGGTCGCCGTCGAGGTCCACGTCCACCGCCTTCACAGAGGCCCAGCCCTGGACGGCGCTCCCGACGTAGTCGGCGCCGCCGAACTGGCCGGGGGCGACCTGCGGGATCCACTCCAGCAGCGGAAACACAAACCCCGCGCCGCCGACCACGAGGTCAAGGTCACCGTCCCCATCGGCGTCCAGCGGGACGACGTTGCGCGGCTGGAAGTTGATGGTCGGGATCGCGACCCGCGCGCCGAAGCTCCCGGCGCCCTGGCCGGGGAACCACCCGACCGAGCCGCCGAACCCAGGCCCGGCGAGGACGAGGTCCCCCGCCCCGTCACCGTCGACGTCGCGGACGACGAGGTCGGCCACCGAGGGCTGGTCACGGATCAGGATCCGGGGGTGAGGGTCGAGCCCTGTGGTGCCGCCCTGGAACCAGAGCACGTCACCCTCGCCCAGCGTGGACACGGCCAGGTCGACGCGACCATCGCCGTCCACGTCGGTCGCGGTGACGGTGCCGCCGGTCGAGGGCGTGAAGGTCCTGAGCCTGTAGGGCGGATCGAAGCCGGTTGGAGTGAGGGGGCGGACGTCGATCCAGCCCCCCGAGAAGGAGGTGAGAACCAGGTCGCGATCCCCGTCGCCGTCGAGGTCCGTCGCGAGCATCTGTTCGAGGTCGGCGCGGACCTTGAAGGCGGGCCGGGGGAGCTCGAAGCGCCCGCCGCCGAGGTTCTCCAGGGCCATGGCCTGGAGGGCGCCCGTCGCCGCGACCAGGAGGTCGAGGTCGCCGTCTTGGTCCATGTCCGCCGCGACGGCGGCCACGGCGCCGTCCGTCCGCCGGGTGATCTCCCGGGGAAGCCCGAAGTCACCTGCGCCGAGACCGCTGAACCACCCGATCTGCTCCGTCGAGCAAGCCACGACGCGGTCGGGTTGGTTGTCGCGATCGAGGTCGACCAGCTGCTGGTCCAGGACGTCCCACCCGGGCTCGGCCGGGAAGGATCGGGGGTCCGTTGCGAAGCCAGCGGGGAGTCTCTCGAGCCAGACCGCCGCGCCCTTGGCCGCGCTGAACAGGAGGTCCAGGTCGCCGTCTCCGTCCGCGTCTCCGGTGGTGAGGGGAGCGGGGTCGATGGTGGGCTCGGTGGACAGCGAGATTGGCGCCACGAAGGAGCCATTGCTCGAGCCCCGATAGAACAGCAGCTGCTGACCTCGGTCGAGGGGCGTCCGCGTGCCGCTCGCGATCAGGTCGAGCCTCCCATCTCCATCCATGTCCACCGCCTCGACGGAGGCCAGGGCCCTCAGCTGATCGTCGACGACCAGCGGGCCCTGGGCGAAGGGGGCACCCTGGTTCCTGAACCAGACGATCCGCTCGAGGTCCAGGTCCTGCACGAGGACGTCCAGGTCGCCATCCAGGTCGAGGTCAGCGAGCTGGAACGGTCCGGCGACGATCCCGGAGGCCGCCTGGCTCCCTGGCGTGAAGCGCGCAGGCCACCCCAGGTGACCGCCTCCGATGCCCCTGAGGAGGAAGTGTCCGCGGTGGGCGGGGTGACCCCCGTCGAGGGCGACGAGGACATCATCGAGGCCATCCTGATCGATGTCTCCGACGCCGAGGTCGAGGGCGTCGCCCGGGAAGCCGGTCTCTCGACGGGCCGGGAGGAACCCACTGCCCTCGCGCACGTGGACGTAGAGCTGCGAGGGAGCGGTCGTCAGGGCGAGGACGTCCAGGTCGCCGTCGCCGTCAAGGTCCGAGAGGCGCCAGTGCGCCGGCGCGGAGGGCGCCTCCAGGAGGAGCCTCGGCGGCCCCGGGTCGCCGTGCCCCTGCTCGACCCAGTAGAGGCGGCGGCCCGCGTCGCCGGTGACCAGGAGGTCCAGGTCCCCGTCCCCGTCCACGTCAGCCGGTGGCAGCAGCCTCGGCCCGCTGACGGTCGCGGTCAGGTCGACCGGCGCAGCCAGCTGGGGGATCGCGTCTGCGGGCCGGGCGCACAGGAGCGCGGCGCAGGTCGCCAGCAGGGGCGCGAGTTCGGGGAAGCGTGGCCGCAGGCCCATGGGTTCACCATTGGTGAACCTCGGCAGGCTCGCCAGTCCCGCGGACAGGAAACTCCAGCGGCGACGGGACGACGGCCCTCAGGCGCGCTGTGGGGCGCTCAACGCAGGGTGATCACCGCGCTGCCAGCGCCCTCGAGGATGGACGCCACGTCGCTCCCGTCGATCCACTCGTAGATCGCCCCGAGCGGCGTCACCAGGCCCATGTGCGGGATGACGGTCGGGCGGATCGAACCGTGGGTGTAGATCTTCGAGAAGATCCCCAGCAGCTCGTGGGAGTCGCGGCCGTAGATCCCTCCGCCGGAGTTCCCGATGTAGGTCGGGGCGGAGATCATCCAGAAGCCCTCCTCGGCGACCTTGTGGTGGAGGTCCGTCAGGTGTCCCTGGGTCGGGATCGGGTCATTCCCCAGGGGGCACCCGACCGCGACCACATCGTCGAAGACCTCGGTCGAAGCGAGCCGCGCGCGGGTGGGCAGCATCGCCCCGACCTCGAAGCGCTCGCAGGTATCGAGGATCAGCAGGGCGGCGTCCAGCTCCACGTTGTGGTCGAGGACGGTCGCCGTGTACGTGCTCTTGCCTCCGTCCAGGTCGCGAACGATGACGGGGATCGGGCACTCCCGATCCTGGGAGTCCGCGCGGATGTCGCGGATCACGTGCCAGGACGTGAGCATCAGGGTCCGATACGCGGCCGGGTTCTCCTCGGACGGGCGGGACTGGAGCAGCACGCCGCTCCCGACCGTCGACGTCCCGCGGAGCTGGACGGTCGGGCCGACCGTCGCGGTCCAGAGTCCGTTGGAATCGGTGGGATCGAGGCCCCCGTCAGAGAGCTGCGAGCGAACGTCGCCAAGCTCGGCGCGGGTCTCGTCCACGAGGGTCGTCGTGGCGTCCAGCGCCCGAACGAAGCCGGCCCAGCGCGAGTCCATGCCCTCCTCGAGGTCGTCGATGCGGCGGACCTTGTGGGCGATCTGGGAGACCTCGTCGAGGGCCTCCCGCTGGGACTCGAGCGCTTGCCGGGCCTCCCGCAGGCGAGCCTCGAGGGAGTGCACCCGGGTCTGCAGGGCCTCGACCTGGTGCCCCTCGGGCAGCTGCTCGAGGCGCGACGTCAGGGACTGGAGCTCTCGATCCTGCCGGACAGGGACGTGCTCGGTGAACTCCTCCAGGGAGACCAGGCGACGCTCGAGGTTCGACTGACGGGTGACGCCCATGACCAGGATGGGGGAGGCGGCGGTGAGGCCGATGAGCAGGGTGCGATACATCGAGGAGAGGCTCGTTAGGTTGGGTCAGGATCCGCCGAGTGGCGGGGCGCGGGCCGGCGGGGGTCCACCGGATGTAATGCGACTTCCTTTCTCTTCTCGTCTGATGGGGTCCGCTGGATCGAGTGATTCTCCTGTGGATCTCTTGTGGAGATCTTTCGGATCCGACGCCCCACCAGGCCGGCCTTGCCCGGGCCACGGGGGCACCGGAATGGACTTATCCACACGCCAGGGGGGCTGCTTGAGTGGACCTAAGTGACTGTTTTGCAGGATGTAAGTCCGAATCGGGCACCCTTGTCCCCGTTCTTTGCCCACCTCTCCACCGCCCAGGAGGGGGGATCGGAAGGCTCCCTATGCTCCAGCCCGACGGCTTTGGTGATATTCCTAGCTCTCCTCGTGGCTTCGTCTGAGATGTGTCCGGGGCACCCCGGCCATGGATCCGAATGGATCCGCCGCGATAGCGGTCGGGTCAGGGGCGTGCCCGCCCTAGGATGTTCCGCCAAATCACCCGCCAGCGCCCGAACCTGTCCCCCCAGTCCATGCCCATCGCGTCCATCCCCGAGATCATTGAAGACCTTCAAGCGGGTCGCATGATCATCCTCGTCGATGACCCTGACCGCGAGAACGAGGGAGACCTCGCCATGCTCGCGGACAAGATCACCCCCGAGGCCGTGAACTTCATGGCCAAGGAGGGTCGGGGTCTGATCTGCACTCCGATGTCGGGCGAGGTCTGTGATCGGCTGGAGCTGCCCATGCAGGCGGCTCACAACACGAACGCCCACGGCACCGCCTTCACCATCTCGATCGAGGCGACCACGGGGGTCTCCACCGGGATCAGCGCCGCGGACCGATCCAGGACCATCGAGGTGGCGGCAGACCCCGCGGCGAAGGCGTCGGACCTCGCGCGCCCCGGACACATCTTCCCGCTGCGAGCGCGTGAGGGTGGGGTCCTCGTCCGCGGCGGACAGACCGAGGGGATCGTCGATCTCGCCCAGCTCGCGGGTGCGTCGCCGGTGGGGGTGATCTGCGAGATCATGAACGACGACGGGACCATGGCCCGGATGCCCGAGCTCGAGGTCTTCGCCGAGCAGCACGAGCTGAAGATCTGCACGATCGCTGACCTGATCGAGTACCGGCGGCGGAACGAGCAGCTGGTGGAAGCGGTGGTGGAGAAGGCCGTTCCCATCCAGACCGACCACGGGCTCTTCCACATGCACCTCTTCAAGTCGAAGATCGACGGGAAGGAGCACGTGGCCCTCACCCACGGCATCGTCAGCGGCGACGAGTCGGGAGAGGCGCCTGCGCCCATCGCAGAGGACGTCTTCGTCCGCGTTCACTCGGAGTGCCTGACGGGCGACACCTTCGGCTCCCAGCGGTGCGATTGCGGCCCCCAGCTGGACCAGGCCATGCAGATCCTGGCCTCGAAGGACCGTGGGGTCCTGGTCTATCTTCGGCAGGAGGGCCGCGGGATCGGCCTCGCCAACAAGCTCAAGGCCTACCACCTGCAGGACGGCGGGCTGGACACCATCGAGGCCAACGAGGCCCTTGGCCTCCCGGTGGACCTCCGTGAGTACGGGATCGGGGCGCAGATCCTGTTCCAGCTCGGGGTCCGACGGATGAGGCTCCTCACCAACAATCCCAAGAAGATCCACGGCCTGGCTGGATACGGCCTGGAGCTGGTGGACCAGTTGCCGCTGGAGGTTGAGCCCAACCCCAATAACATCAAGTACTTGCGGACGAAGAAGGAGCGCATGGGGCACACCCTGAATGCGCCCCTGGGGGCCGAGGAACCCGCCGAATCTACGTCCGACCGGGAATAGGCGGTCCGTCCGGGCGTCCACGCTTCCGAAGATGGGAGCGCTGATGCACAAACCGAGCCTCGAAAGTCAGGACGACAGCCTGCTCGTCCAGGGGACCCTCGAAGGGGATCCCCTGTGCTTCGAGGTGCTGGTGGAGCGCTACCAGCGCCGGTTGTTCGGCCTCGTCCGCCACTACACCCGCAGCGCGGTGGAGGTGGAGGACATCGTTCAGGACACGTTCCTGAAGGCCTTCAGCCGCCTCGAGACCTTCCAGCAGTCCTCCGCGTTCTACACGTGGCTGTACCGCATCGCGGTCAACACGATCCTGGACTTCATGAAGCGCCAGGGTCGAAGCCCGATCCGGGCGGTCGAGGACCCCGAGGCGATGGGCGGCTCCATGGACGAGACCACGGAGCGCAAGTCGATTCGCCCCGACGCTCGCCTGGAACAGGCCGAGATCAGCGAGATCACGCGAAGCGTCATGGACGACCTCCCGGAGATCTTCCGGACCGTGCTCGTGATGCGAGAGCTCGAGCAGATGCGCTATCAGGACATCGCGGATGTCCTCCAGGTGTCGATCGGGACCGTCGAGTCCCGCCTCTTCCGCGCCCGGGCCCGCTTCAAGAAGCGGCTGCTCCAGCTCCACCCGGAGTTCGCGGCGACCCAGTCCAATCCTTCCGACGAGGAGTCGAAGTCATGAGTATCACCTCACCCATTCAGTGCGACGTCGTCCTTGCGCTCGTCCCGACCTTCGTCGATGACGAGGTGACGGACAGCGTGGCCAGCACCGTGCGGCGCCACCTGATGGACTGCTCGGCTTGCCGGAACGCGGTCCAGGAGGAGCAGACGCTGCGGCAGTGGTTCGTGGCAGCCCCTGAGGTCGAGGTCCCCACGGGGTTCGCGGCCCACGTGGCTCGCCGGGCCTTCGCGGGCGATGTGGGGCTGGAGCCCGCGCCGGCGCCGGTCGCAGCCGCCCCCGAGCCGCCGGCGGGGCGCGTCCTCGCCTTCTCACGCGCCCTCGTGGCCGTCGCAGCCGGCGGGCTCGTCGCCATCTCCCTCTTCCTTGCCGGGAGCGGGGGCCCCGAGGTCGCCGACCTCGACGCCGGGAAGGGGCTCCAGGAAGCGCTCCTGGAGCTCGAGCAGGAGAACCAGCGGCTCGAGCTCGAGGACTCAGCGTCGACGCCCGAGGAAGGGCGCTGACCTGGGGCCGTGAAGGACATGCGCGTTTGGTCGGCGGCCCTCGCCGGCTCCTGGTTCCTCGTCGGACTCGGAGTCGGGCTGGCGGTTTCTCGACAGACTCCGAGCCCGAGCCCCCTCGCCGGATACGCTGATGCGCTCTCGGAGCAGTTCGAGCTCTCCGGGCGCCGCCGCCGCGTCCTGAATCAACTGCTTGACGAATACGAGAGCCGGCAGCGGGAGATCCGCGACCGGCACCAGGCCGCCACCCTCGACGCCATGGAGCCCGACTTTCGGGCCCTCAGCGCCGAGTTCGACGACAAGATCCGAAACCGCATCCTCCCCCCCGCCGCCCGCGCTCGTTACGACGAGCTGGCCCGCCCCCTGGCGGCCCGCTGATCGCACGCCCTACCACAACCACCTGAATGGCACGCTCCTGCGGAATCCGTATCGGTCCCAGAAGGTTCGAACTCGTCGTCCTCGATGGGAGTCCGAAGCGACACAAGATCACGGCCTACTACGCCGGTGAATTCACCGCGGAGGAGTCGGTGGCTTACGCCGCCGGGGACGTCTCCCTCGTGGCGGAGGTGCTGAAGGACGCGGCGGCCTCCCACCGCGTCCCCAAGGAGAACGTGTCCGTGGTCATCCCCTCGGACCACGCGGCCTACCGGCGGCTCACCTTGCCCTTCGCCGATCGATCGAAGATCGACCAGGTGATCAAGTTCGAGGTTGAGAACGAGCTGCCCCAGTTCGACATCGACGACGTGATCGTGGACTACCACGTCATGAGCGAGAACGACCAGGGGGCGGAGCTGCTGGTCTCGGCGCTCCCCAAGGACTGCGTCAGCCGGGCGATCCAGGCCATGGAGAAGGCCGGACTCGAGCCGCTCGAGGCCGAGCTTGAGAGCTCGGCCATGGTCAACTCGGCCCTGGCGGCGGACATCTGCCACATCGACAACGCCCAGCTCCTGGTGCACGTCGGGGAGCACTCGACCTGCGTCGCGGTGGTCGCCGGCGCGGAGATCCGGGAGATGCGCGTGATTCACATCGGCGCCATGTCCCACCTCTCGGGTGAGCTCGCGGCGGTGACGAACGCCGCGGAGGCCGACGCCGAGGATGAAGAGGCCGGCGACGACGACGCCGGCGAGGCCGCCGCCGCGGTCCCCGACGAGCTGGATCCGATCGAGCTGAGCCGGCGCATTGACCAGGCCATCAAGCGGATCCGGCGGGAGATCGGCCGCACGATCTCGGCCGCGCGCACGGCGCAGCCGATCGAGGCGATCTACGCCAGCGGCATGGAGCTCCCGGGCCTCATCGGGAGCTCGGTCCTCGACGTGCCGGTCTACGTGCTGGACTGCTTCGAGGAGGACTCAGGCCAGCCCGCAGAGGGCGCCGGCCAACTGGTGGCCGCGTACGGCGGTGCCTTCCGCCAGCTGGGGGGAGGCGTCATGTCGCCTTCGCTCCGCAGGGAGGAGCTCACCTACTCAGGTGCCTGGGAGCGGCTGGAGTTCCCCCTCGCGTTCGCGGCGCTGATGCTCACCACCTTCCTCGGCATGGTGAACATCGTCAACATTCGCAAGATCGACGCGCTGAACTACACGGGGCTCCTGTCGTACCTGCGCAACGTCAACGCCTTCATCGTCGGGACGGATACCTCCACCGCCCGCCCGATCCTCAACCCGGTCCCCAAGGACCTGCTCGACCGCTCCAAGGTGTACGGCAAGGGAGTCAAGCTCGGCGGCGACGTTCCGGAGCCGCTCGCGGAACTGAAGACCATCGAGCAGATGCTCGACCGGAAGGTGCTCGACCTCAAGCGCGAGGTCGGGGACATCCAGGAGATCCCCCTGCCGCCGTCCGCCTTCGCCGCCATGACCTGTGTCCTGAACGTCCTGAACGGCAACGACGACTGGCGCCCGTCGCTGCGCCAGCTCGGAGCGGACTACGTGAAGAAGAACAGGGACTACCCCGAGCACACGAAGATCAAGCTCAGCGCGACCTTCTTCGCCGACAGCGTGCCGGAGGCGAGCAACGACATCACCGCGTTTGACGCGGCGCTGCGTGCGCAGCCCTGGTGCCTCGAGGTCGAGCAGGCGACTCAGACGCCGACCGAAGGGGACACGGGCCTGAACTTCAAGGGCAAGGTCATCCTCGTGGACCCTTCCAAGCTCTTCACCTCTCGCGCCAACTGACGGCAACCACTGGAGAACCGGAAACAAGCCATGATTCGCATCATGATCGGCCTGCTCCTCGCAGGCTCAGCGTTCCTCGGCTGGCAGGCCATGCAGCAGCGCGAGACCATCGCGCGGTACGAGGCCGCGGTGTCCGAGGGTGGAGAGGCGGAGCAGATCGCCCAGCGGATCCTCCGCAACGCCTACAGCTACACCCAGTACAAGGAGCGAAGCGAGAAGGAGGGCGTGAAGGGAGATGGAGCTGACCAGGTCAACTCCTACATCTTCGCCATCGCGGCCGACCCCGACGTGCTCTGGGGTAACCCGAAGATCGAGAAGCCCAGGGAGCAAGAGCGCCTCAACGGCTACACCGACCACATCTACTCCATCAAGCCGGCGGAGAGCAACGCGTGGTTCGATCGTGCGCGCATCGCCAACTTCTTCTTCTTGCTGGAGAAGAACAGCCGCAAGCTCCGGATCACCAGCATCCTCCTGCGGGCTGCCCAGAAGAACCTCGACGCCCATGAGATCCCCGAGGACCGCTGGTACGTGGACCTCAAGGTGACGATGCGCGAACGCGCGAAGTAGGCGCGGGTGCGCGTGAGGCACGGCGGAGCGTTGGCCCTCTCCTCGGTGAGTCGAGGCCGGTCTGGCCCGGGCGCGGCTCCGCCGACGAGAGGCGCGACGGGCCACGCCCGTCCTCGGCAGGCCGGCGCTCTCATCTTGGTTGGGCTCCTCGCCATCGGATGCGGCGAGCCGGAACCCGGCCCGTCCGGGAGCGGGGGGGCCGGCACGGGGGCCTTGGACGCGGGAGATGAGCGAGTCCCGCTCCTGGGCGGGGAGGTGACGGAGGGGCTCCTCGAGGGCCGGCCCAACGTCCTCGTGATCACGATCGACACGCTCCGTGCGGATCACCTCGGCGCCTACGGGTACGGGCGCCCCACGAGCCCGCGGCTGGACGAGCTGGCCTCGAAGTCGGTGCTGTTCGAGCAGGCGCTGGCCCCCATCGCGACGACGCTCCCCAGCCACACGACGATGTTCACCGGCGTCGCTCCCCATGAGCACGGGGTGCTCGCGAACATCGCGGATGGCAAGGTCTACACCAGGCGCCCCGACCTCCAGACGCTGGCCGAGTTCTTCTCGGAGAGCGGGTACCGCACCGACGCCGTGGTGGCGGCCTTCCCGCTGCGCCCCGAGTTCGGGCTCGACGCGGGATTCGACGGCTACGAGGCGCCCGAGGCGACCCCGCTGGTGGCCAAGGAGGTCGCCAGCGCCGCCCTGGAGGTGATGGAGCGCCAGGCCCGGGAGCCGGGGCCGGACCTGCTCTGGGTTCACTTCTTCGACCCCCACGGTCCGTACACGCCGCCGCAGAGGGTGGCGCGCGGCTTCATGATGGATGAGGCGACCCGGGCCTACCTGAAGAAGCGCCGCTTCTCGGAGCGGGCGCGGCGCCCGACGGGCCAGTGGAACGAGCTCGAGCCGGGCATCGACGCCTACGACGGCGAGGTCGCGTTCGTCGACCGACAGATCAAGCGGCTGCTCGGGAAGGGCGAGGAGCTCGGCTGGGTCAGCGATGATTGTGTGATCGCGGTCCTCGCGGACCACGGGGAGGGGCTGAACCAGCACGGTGTGCCAGGCCACGGGCTGGTCTGGGAGGAACAGCTGCACGTACCGTGGATGATCCGGGCCCCAGGGGTCGCGGCCCGCCGTATCTCCGAGCCTGTGGCGCTCGCGGACTTCGCGCCGACGCTCCTGCACCTGTTCGATCTCCCCGGGAAGGAGGCCTTCCTAGGGCAGGTGAGCGGCGTGGATCGATTCGCGCCGACCATCGCCCACGCTGACCGACGACTCCTGGCGCAAACCTCGCCGCGGCAGTCGGCCACGGACGGCATCAGCTACGCGCTCAGGGCCGGGAAGTGGAAGCTCCACCGGGGCGAGGGCGGCGAGTTGCAGCTCTTCGACCTGGAGGCGGACCCGTACGAGTTGAAGGACGTCTCCTTCCGCTGGCCCAAGGTCCTGGACCGTCTCACGGCGGACCTGGACGCCACCCTGGAGCGCCAGGTCGGCGGGGTCCGGATCGAGGAGGCGAGCGAGGCGACGGCCGCCGAGCTGCGGGCCCTGGGCTACGGCGGTGACGGCCGTTGACCGTCAGGCCAGCGCCGCGCCGATGAGCCGGTAGAGCAGGCGGGCGCCGACGATGGCGTCCCAGGAGCAGCCGTCCGGGTCGCCGTTCGCGCCCGCGCTGACCTCGTTGAGGTCGAGCCCCACGACGCGTCGGTCGCTGGCGGCGAGCTCCTCGAGCCAGATGGTGACCTCGTCCCAGCCGAGGCCTCCGGGGACCGGCGTCCCCGTGTTCGGGCAGAGACCGGGGTCGAGGCCGTCCACGTCGAAGCTCACGAAGACGTGTTGCGGGAGCTCAGCGACCGCAGCTCGAGCCATGGCCCTCGTCCCGCTCCCATGCCGAGCTGCGCGCAGCTCGTGCCCGAAGATGGCCTTGATCCGGGGGTCGGACTGGATGGCGTCGTGCTCCTGCTCGCACAGGTCGCGGATGCCGACCTGGAGCAGGCAGGAGAGATCCGCGGGGCCCTGGAGCGCGTTGTGCATCACCGACGCGTGGGACCAGCGGAAGCCCTCGAAGGCTGGTCGCAGGTCAGCGTGGGCGTCGAACTGGAGGATCCCCATCCCCGGGAAGCGCGCCGCGCAGGCCTCGATGGCGCCGAGCGGGGTGGAGTGGTCCCCCCCGAGGACCACCGGCAGGCGGCCCTCCTCGAGGCGCTGCTCGGTGAAGGCCGCGACCTCACGGCGGACGGCGTCGCAGATGGCGTCCACGCGCCCCACGGCCTCCTGGTCGCCCCCCTCCGCGCCCCCTCGATGGATGATCGGCGCCGCCAGCCCCCGGGCCTCCCGATCCCAGGCAGCCAGCTTCGGGTCGAGGGGCGCCATCCAGATCCCCCGCTCGTAGGGCTTGCCGAAGTGCAGGTCGAAGAGGTCGACCTGGCGGCTCGCCGCGAGGACCGCTTCGGGGGCCCCGCTCGTACCGGGGCGGTAGGAGGTCGTGGCCTCGAAGGGCACGCCAAGGACGTGGACGTGGGCCTCCTTTGGGCCGTGGGGGAGCCCGAACAGGCCGCTGTCGGCGGGCGAGGCAGCGTTGGCGTCGAAGTCCATGGGCGGATTCTGACGGATTTGCACGAGAAACGCCCGTGCGAGGGCTGCGAGCAGGGTCTGGCTCCCGAAGAGAACCGCGGAGCCGGGTGAATACTCCCGCGCCGGTCGGGTACCGCACCGCGAAACCGCGCCCCCCCGGCTCCCAATGACCCTGAGTACCCCATGAGCACCGAAAACGACGAGGACGGCTGGCCCCCGTCCGGCAAGGCCCGCCGGCCCTCCGGCGAAGGCACCTTCGAGACCCCTTGGAGCAGCAAGAAGACACGCTCTCGTCGTGGGGGAGGAGACTCCGGTCCCCCGACCGCCGTGAAGGTGGCGGTCGGTCTGGTGGTGGCACTGGTGATGGGCTTCGTCGGGCTCGGCGTCACGGGGCGCCTCGGCGTCACCAGCGTGGAGGCCAACGAGGTCGCCGTGCGGGTCAACTACCTCACCGGCGCCGAGACGGTCATCACCACCCCCGGCTACCAGTTCTTCATCCCCTTCCTGGCAGACATCTACAAGTTTGACGGGACGACGCAGGAGTACGTGATGGCCGGTAATAGCTTCCGCGGGACCAACGTGGCGTCGAGCCTCACCGTGCGGGCGAAGGACGGCTCCAACTTCTGGTTCGACGAGCTGAAGATCCAGTACGAGCTGATCCCGGGCGCCGCCACCGAGGTCCTGCGGGACTCCGGGCTCGGGGACAACTACAAGGAGGAGTGGATCAAGGCCTACGCGCGCTCGATCCTGCGGGACGAGTTCGGCCTCTACAGCGCCGTCGACGCCGCGGACCCCACGACGTACAAGGCCGCTCCCGAGCAGGCTCGTCAGCGCATGAATGCGATCCTCGAGCCCCACGGCGTGAGCGTGGTGCGGATCATCACTCCGAACCCTCAGTTCGACGACCGCTACGAGAACGCGATCGAGCAGCGCAAGGAGGCGGACCAGGAGGTCGAGGAGCTGCGCGCGAGGGTTCAGCAGCTCGAGCAGGAGCGCGAGCAGCGCCTCGCCGCGGTCCGCAAGGACAAGGAGGTCGAGATGCAGGAGCTGACGGGCAACCTGCGCAAGGAGTTGCTCGCCGCCGAGCAGGAGGCGATCCGGCTGACCAAGAGCGCGGACGCCTACGCCACCGAGCGCACCGCCGAGGGCCAGGCCACCGAGGCCCGGCTCATCGCCGAGGCGAGCGGCCTGACCGCGAAGTACACCAAGGAGGCCGAGGGCATCGAGAGCCGCGCCAAGGCCCTGGAGCAGCGCGGCGAGGTGGTCGTCCGTGAGGCGCTCGTCGAGAAGCTCCTGGGCGTGAACTTCACCCTCGTGCCCTACAGCCGCGATCCAGCGCCGGAGCGGCTCGAGCACAGCGGCTCCAGCGGCGTCCTCGAACCGGCCAGGGCCTCGGGAGGTCAGCGATGAACCAGCTCTCCAAATTCCTCGTGGGGGCCTTCGTCCTCCTCATCCTGGCGCTGCTGGCGTCCACCACGCTCTTCGTGCGGATCCACCCCTGGGAGATCGGCGTGAAGCAGAACCTGCTCGCCAAGGAGATCCTCCCCGAGGACTTCGGGACGGGCTTCGCGCTCCGGATCCCGGGCGTGCACCAGTGGCACCGGATGGACCGCCGAACGCACTTTGTGACCTTCGCTGAGAAGGACGTGAGGACGTCACTGGGCATGAACCGGCCGGCGCTCGAGATTCGAACCAAGGACAACAACCTCGCGACTTACGACCTCTCGGTCTCGTACAAGATCATCGACGGGAGCGCCCACATGATCGTGAGCGAGCGCCGCAAGGAGGTCTACCGCGAGCGCGTGCTCGCCACGGTGGAGGCGGTCATGCGCGAGGAACTCGCGCAGCTTGCCTCGGAGGAGATCTTCAGCACGGAGGCCCGCCTCGCGGTGGCCGCGACGGCGCTCGAGCGGCTCCGCACCGACCTGCTCGAGTTCCACTGCCTCCCGGACCAGGTCCTGATCCGCGCCGTCCGCTTCCCCGACGGCTACGAGGCCCGTCTCCAGGAGAAGCAGCTGACCTACCAGAAGCTCGAGCTGGCGGTGTCCAAGCGGGCGGTGGAGGATCAGACGGCGATCACGGACACGAGCGCTGCGGAGATCAGCGCGGCGGAGAAGGAGCTCCGTGGCGACTGGGACAAGCGCCTGCAGACGGCGATGAGCGAGAACGCCGTGGCGATCGCCTCGATCGTGGCCGAGGCCAACATCTACGACCAGCAAACCCGGGCCGAGGCGGACGCGCTCTACGAGACGTCCATCGCCAACGGCAACCTCGCCATCCAGAAGGCGGAGGCCCTGCGAAACGAGCTGCGCAACCAGGCGCTCGACACCAGGGGCGGCCGGATCTACCTCGCCCAGAAGGCGGCCGAGAACCTCGAGTTCGAGAGCGTCACCCTCAACAGCAACGACCCGCGGGTCCCCTCGATCATCGATCTCGGCGCGCTGACGCGCCTGCTGATCGGTGAGGACCCCGAAGACGACGAGTGACCACAGGCGCGGCTCCGTCGGGGCCGCGCCACCCTCAGCGGGCCGCGGCGGTGGCCTCGATCTCCACGAGGCATCCCCCGTGGAGCGGGCCCGTGGGCACCACGATGCGGGCGGGGCGGTGCGCCCCGAAGAAGCCAGCGTAGGTCTCGTTCACCGCGCCCCACAGCTCCACGTCGCTGACGTAGATCCGCACCTGGATGATGTCCTCCAGGCGGCTCCCGGCGGCCTCCACGAGGCTCCGGACCTTGCCCAGGGCGGAGAGGGTCTGGGCCTCGATGCCCTCGGGGAAGGAGCCGTCCTCCTCGGCGGGGAGCTGGCCGGAGACGTACAGGACGCCCCCGTGCTCGACGATGGGGGAGTAATGGCCCGCGGGGGTGGGGATGTCGGGATGCTGGATCGCTCTCATGGGGTGGAGGTTAGTGGTGACAGGGCCGGGGGGCGCCCGCTATGTGGAAGGGGCGTCCAGAAGTTCTGGATTCTCCCAAGGGTCCGGCTCCGCGCTCCGTTCCTCCCGCAAGACGCCTCCTCCCGCCCATGAACGAGCAAGAACCCCCGACCCCCGAGCCCGGCGACGCCGAGCTCCTCGGCCGCTGGCGCGGCGGGGACCCGTCGGGCTTCGAGCTCCTCGTGAGGCGGTACGAAGGCCCGCTCCTCCGCCACGCCCGCACCCTGCTCCGGCACGGCGGCGGCGCGGAGGACACGGTCCAGGAGGCGTTCCTGCGGCTGGCGAAGACCCCGCCGGACCTCGAGGGCCGCGAAGGCGTCCCCGGGGACCGGGAGCTCAGCGCCTGGCTGCATCGAGTCACGAGGAACCTGTGCCTGGATGTCATGCGATCAGAACAACGGAGACGCGCCCGCGAGGCGGAGCGAGCGAGCGAGACGGAGGCCATCGAGGCGCGCGGCGTCGAGGCGCTGGATACCCGCTCCGCGGTGGAGCACTCGATCTCGAGCCTGCCGGACGACCAGCGAGAGGTGGTCAGCCTGCGGCTCCTCGAGGAGTGCAGCTACGCGGAGATTGCGTCCATCACGGGGCGCAACGTGGGCACGGTCGGCTGGCTGATCAGCGTCGGTATGAAGGCGCTCGCCCGGGACCTGAGCCCGCTCATGGAGGCCTGAGGAGATGAACATGGAATCGAACGACGACCGGACGGGCGCCGACGGGGCGCAGCGCGATCACCAGCACGAGCTGCTCTGCAAGCTCGTCTTCGGCGAGGCCAGCGACGCGGAGCGCGCCGAGATCGAGGAGGCCCTGGCGGCCTCCGAGCACCTCCGCGAGCAGCGAGCAGAGCTGGAGGCCACGGTCCAACTGGTGGCCGGCGTCCGGGGCTCGGCGACGAGCTCGGGAAGCGAGACGCTCTCCGCCGATCGCCACGCGGCGATCCTCGAGGCGGCGACCCCGCCGGGCAAGATCCTGGGCGGCGAGGCCTGGTTCCGGCGTCCGGCCGCGCGGGTGGCCGCCGCGGTCACGCTCCTGGTGGGGATGGGCGTCGCGGTCATGGAGATCAGGCAAGACCCCTGGGTCGCCCACGACCAGAGCGTCACGGCGAGCGCCGAGGTGCCGCAGGACGCTCGGACGGACGCGGAGCCCGCGATGAAGCGGTCCTCCGGGGAGCGGCTCGCCGGGCTCGGATACAGCGGAGACGATTCAGGCGGTGTCCCGCCGGCTGACTTCGGGGTTGAGGTCGCCCAGGGAGCGGTCGTCCTCGGCGCAGCCGTGGAGAACCGACGCGGCGCGGGCGGCGGCGGCCCGGACAGGGTCTACACCAACGGCGTCTTCGCGGCCCGAGGCGGCGCGCCGAGTGGCGGGGAGGTCCTCGATCTCAGCGGCTACGGTCGCCCGACCTCGCCGCCGGCCCGAGAGGGCGAGACCAAGCTGAGCTACCGTGGCCCCGGGGACTCTGCCCCGCCCGCGGATTCCCCGGTGGATCTCTATGCGCTCGGCTACGGGGGCGGGGGCGGAGGCGGAGGCGGGGGGCCTGCATCACCGGGTCCATCGGCTCCTGGATCGGCTGGCCCTGTCGCCGAGGTCCCGCACGCGGGCGCCATGATCATCAGGAAGGCGCATGGCGAGGCGGCGGGGACTCCAGCGGCGGCTCCGGCCACTCGCGCTTCGTCGGAGATGAGCGTGGCCCCCGTCGAGGAGTCCCTCCGCCGCCGGGCCATCGACCTGGACCGTCAGCCCTCGGCGGAGCGCTGGTCCGACTCTAGGGAGGGCGCCATGGAGCTGGCCGAGGAGGCGGTCATCGTCGCCCCGTGGCGGGGGGCCGGCGACTGCCTCCCCGCACCTCTGACCGGGGAGAGCCCGCGGGACATGTACTTTCGCTTCTGGGGGGACAACCCCTTCGTCCCCACCCGCCAGGACGGCCTCTCGACCTTCGCTGCGGACGTGGACACGGCCAGCTACGGTCTCGCGCGGCGGATGCTGCGGGAGGGCTTCCTGCCGCCCCGCGAGCAGGTCCGGACGGAGGAGTTCGTCAACGCCGCCAAGCCGGACCTCGCCGCGCCGGAAGACGGGTCCTTCGCCCTCCACGCCGAGCTGGCGCCGTCGCCCTTCGGTGGGCGGGAGGACCGCTGGCTCCTCCGCCTGGGCGTGCGCGCCCGGGAGGTCGAGCGTGACGCGCGACCGCCCCTGGCGCTGACCTTCGTGGTCGACACCTCGGGCTCCATGCGCGAGGGCAACCGCCTCGAGCTTGTGAAGCACGCGATCCGCCTCCTGGTGGGGGAGCTGGACAGCCGCGACTCCATCGCGATCGTGCGCTTTTCCAAGGACGCCAGCGAGGCGCTGCCGCCGACCTCCGCGACCTCCCGTGACGCCATCGAGACCGCGCTCTTCTCCCTCCAGCCCGGCGGCGGCACCAACGCCGAGGCGGGCCTGGAGCTGGGCTACTCCCTCGCCTCCATGACGCTCATGGAGGGGGTGCAGACCCGCGTGGTCTTCCTCTCCGACGGCGTCGCCAACCTGGGCGAGACGGACCAGAAGCGCCTGGCCGACGAGGTCGCCGACAGCGTGGGCCGCGGCATCTTCCTGAACACCATCGGCGTCGGGATGTCGAACCACAACGACGTGTTCCTCGAGCAGCTCGCGGACCGCGGTCAGGGCGTGTGCGACTACGTGGGCGACGCCGCCGACGCCCGGCGCGCCATCGTCGAGCGCTTCGTCGGGAGCTTCGTCACCGTGGCCCGGGACGTGAAGATCCAGGTGGAGTTCGACCCGACCCAGGTCGTCCGCTGGCGTCAGCTCGGCTACGAGAACCGGGCCGTGGCGGACCGCGACTTCCGCAACGACGCGGTGGACGCCGGCGAGATCGGCGCGGGCCACCAGGTGACCTGCCTCTACGAGCTCGAGCTCCCCGGGGGCGAGGTGTCCCGCGAGGCCGCCCTCGCCAAGCTCCGGGTGCGCTGGAAGCCGGTGGTCTCCGGCGAGCAGCCGCGCGCCGTCGAGGCGCTCGAGCTGGAGCGCCCGGTGACCTACGAGGGCGCGGCCTGCGCCTCCTTTGACGCGGCGCCCCGAGGCTTCCGCCGTGCGGCCCTCGCCGCGCAGCTCGCCGAGTGCCTGCGCCGCTCCACCCACGCCCGGGGAGACTCGGTGCAGGCCCTGGGCAAGGCGATCGCGGCGCTCCTCGCCGAGGACCGTTCCGACGAGAGCGCCCAGCTGGCGGAGATGGCCCAGGCGGCCATCCAGCTCGATCTCCAGAGCCAGATCCCGGCCGTCGGCCCGGACGACGGGGACGCCGCCCACCGCAAGGCCTACCTGGACGCCCTCATCCAGAGCCTCGGGGGCGATCCCGGGGCAGACCCGAGCGGCGAGGCCGCCGAGGATCAGCTCTCGGACATCCTCAATCGATGAGCGATGGCGCCCCTTGTCCCAAAATGGGATCTGGGCGCCGGGCGGGGGCGGCGAACGCCGAATCGGCCCTCACGGCCCCTCTGGAAGGGACTTGGGAGCGCCGGGGCCGGTGGACCGTCGCCTCGCCCTGCGATCTCCTCCACAAACCACGGGCAGGTAGGTTGATATCCTAGGGGAAAGTATGTACGGTGAGGGTCCGAGATCTGCGCGAGCACTGGCCGCAGCCAGAAGCTACGCAGGGAAGGATGGAGAAGGGAGGCCACCAGCGAGTTCATCGCGGGTGGCCTTTCTCCGTTCCAGGGGCGGCGGGCTGGAGGCCAGTGGCGAGCCTCTGGTGGGGGCCCGCCAGGTGTGGGCCACCCCGCTCCTCCTCGGGTGACCGCCGGTCTCCTCTCAGGGGACGCCGGTCTCTTCTCAGGGGACGATCGTCCAGTCGGACCAGCCCGCGCCACCCCGCTCCTCGAGGGTCACGGTGCCGGAGGCGGCGTCATAGGTCCATGCGGAGGTGGCAACGCCGCGGTGGAGGACATTCATCGGCGCCTGGGTGAAGCCGGTCAACGCGACGTCCGGGGTCGAGGTGTCGGTGATCTGGAGGACAACCCGGACGTCCGACCCGCTGTCGAGGCCCAGGTCATCGAGGTGGGCGCCGACGCTGCCAGCGTTCGCCATCTCGATCAGGTAGAGCATGTTGCCCGTCGGCTGACTGCTCCAGGTGATCGGCGTGAACGCGTCCGGCTGGGCCTGGACGACCTCGAGCTGGTTCCACTGTCCGCTACGGTCGACCATGGTGCGGTTCACGGAGCCGGGGGCCGGGAGCTGGGCAGTCTGAGGGGCCAGCCAGTCCATCACGGCGACGGCGTCGAGGGTGCTCCAGGAGTGAGCGCTCGACTGGACCACGTGGCGCGCGGAATCAGCGCCCCGGAACACCATCTGGTCGTGCAGCTTCTCGGTCTGCTCCACGATGTAGGGGTTGGGGTCGAAGTCCGCGTTCCAGTGGCGTGTGGGGATGTGGGTGAGGTTCGAGGCCATCTCGCCCGCGGGGATGAGCTGGCCACTCAGGGCGTCCAGGTCGATGGTGGAGCAGCGCTGATAGGCGAACGGGTCCTGGGAGGGAGAGGCACCAAACATCAGCGGGCTGAGGAAGAGACCCGTGTCGTTGGACTGCTGGTAGGTGGCGCGGGTGGACGCCGTTCCCGTGTGGTTCACCAGCGCCGCGATCCGCAGGCCGTCGGGGTCCATGTGCCGCGCGGCGAAGCTGGCCGCGGCGCCGCCGCCCATGGAGAAGCCCGCGGCGTAGACGCGGTCCAGGTCCAGCGGGAGCCTCCCGGACAGGAACTCGAAGGCCAGCTCGATGTTCCGCTGGGCGTAGTCGATGCCGTAGTTGTACTTGTGGGCACCCAGGGGGATGAACACGACGAATCCGCGCGCCATGGCCTCGCCCACCAGCGGAGAGCTCGCGACCACGTCAGCGGGCTCCTCGCCGTAGCCGTGGAAGAGGGTCAGCACCGGCGCGGGCCAGATGACGGTGGAGGGGATCGCGAGGATGAACTCCTCCTGCCACGTCTGTTGGGGCAGGTTGAGTCTCACATTGAGCATGCGAGCCGCCACCAGGTTCGCCTGCATGGTCGGCGAGAAGGGCGTCACGGAGAGGCCTCCGAGGGAGGCCTGCGTCGGTGAGCCCTGGTTCGAGGGGCTCTGGGCGGCCGCCGGAGCGGCCTGGAGTGCGGCGAGACTTAGGGCGAGAGCGACGATCATCGAGGCAGTTTCGGTGCGGTGTGGCGGTGTGAGGAGCGGCGCAGTTTCCCCCACTGCAATCCCCTCAACGAAAACTACCCCGCTGGTGGGGGGCGGCTTCCCATTCGCTCGCGACTCACCTGACAAATGCCGGGATCGCCATCAGGCCGCCACAGTTGTGCCCCGGAGGGGGATCTGAGGCCCTGCCGAGGCGCCTGGGGAGACCTGGGCTGGCGCTGCCCCGTTCTGGGGCGGCGGGCCCCTTCCCAATCTGATCAGTAGCGGGCGGACTCTCGGTTCGACGCCTCGACGGCGTCAGAGGCTGTCAGCTCGTCGTACAGCGAGCTCAAGCGGCGGGTCACGGGGCCCGGCGCCTCGAAGCGGCACTCGTCGATCCACTGGACCGGGACCACGCTCCGCACGGAGGTCGTCATGAAGGCCTCGTGGAAGCTCGAGAGCTCCTCGACGGGGACGAATCGATCGTGGACCACGACTCCGGCCGCGCGGGCGAGGTCGATCACGGCGCGGACCGTGACACCGGGCAGGACCCCCCGCGGGGCGTGATAGAGCTCTCCGTCACGGACCAGCACGAGGTTGCTCTGGGTCCCCTCGAGGATCATGCGGTCCTCGGACAGCATGACGTGCTCGTACGCTTCGGGATCACCGTGGGCGCAGATCCACGCCTCGCGCAGGGGGATGAAGTCCGAGGTCTTCACCGCAGGGTCCGGCCGCTGGAGACCGGGAGCGGTCCGAACCCTCGCGCCTTCCCCACGGATGCGATCGGGGACCCCGCGGTAGGCGCTGGCTGCGATCAGGATGTTGCTCTCGATCCCCAGGGCAGCTGCCGTGTCGGCGGTGATGTCGAGTCGCAGCCGAGCCTCGGCGTCGAAGGCCTGGGTCGCTTCCCGGGCGGCGGCGTCCAGGGTCCGCACGAGCGCCTCCTCGTCATAGGCGAGCTCCTTCTTGAAGCCGGCCGCCGATTCCCTGAGCCTCGCAAGGTGCGTCCGAAGCCCGAAGAAGCGGGTCCGACCGAAGGTGCGAAGCCCCTCGTAGACCCCGGGCGCGACGACGTCGAGGGCCCGCGAAGCCGTCCCGAACGCAGCGGGAAAGGGGTGGACGTGGGCCCCCTCGGCGTCGCCGAAGAAGAGGAGCTGTTCGCGCGAGGTCGTGTTGGGCATCGGGTGGTGTTCGGCGCGACAGCGCCCTCCGAGGTCGTCCGGCGGAAGGGTCTTGCCCACCTCCGGTTCGTCCCATGATCCGCCCGCCGGGGCAGATCTCCAGCGCCAAAACGGCGTTCCCGCCCGGCGGGTTGCCTCGCGGCCCGGCCGCTTCGGGGTCCCCGCGGACCCCGCCGGGGCCGTCGGCCTGCGGTGCACTCTGGCCTGGAGCTCTCCCGGCCACTCCGAGCGCTCGGGGGGCCGACGGGCGGGTCCCCGCGACCCGATCGAGGCGCCGGGTTCATCCGGCGCCTGCTCCGATCCGAAGCCTCCCATACATGACACGCCGCACGCTCTCGATTCCACGCCTGGCGGCCCTGCTCGCCGGGCTGACCCTGGTGCTGGGCTGGCGCTCGGTGGACCCACCATTCGATCATGGTCACAGCGGGCTGGCGGCCGTGCTCGACGAGGTGCTTGAGGAGGAGCTGGTGGACTACGCCGCCCTCCGCCGGGCTCCGGAGCCCCTCGACTCGTACCTCGCGGCGCTGGCGTCGGTCACGCCTCGGCAGGTTCAGGGGTGGTCGCGAGCCCAGCGGTTCGCCTTCTGGATCAACGCCTACAACGCCTTCACGTTGCAGCTGGTGCGCGACGAGGGCCCGGTCAAGAGCATCAAGGAGATCGGAGGGTGGTTCGGCTCTCCCTGGAGGCGGCGCTTCATCCCCTTGGGTTCGTTCGATCCGAAGGGGAAGGGCCGCAGGCTGTCCCTCGATGACATCGAGCACCGGATCCTCCGACCGGGGTTCAAGGACGCCCGGTTGCACGCGGCCGTCAACTGCGCGTCCCGCGGCTGTCCACCGCTGCGCCCGGAGCCCTATCAGGCCGTCACCCTGGAGCGGCAGCTCACCGAGCAGGCTCGTTCATGGCTGCTGGACCGGGGCCGCAATGACCTCCGCGTGGATCGAGGGGCCGTCCGGGTCTCGAGGATCTTCGACTGGTACGAGGAGGACTTCGGCGATGGGGACGCAGAGGTTGTGGGCTGGATCGCCAGCCAGCTCGAGGAGGGTCCCCAGGCGGCCGCTCTTCGGGCCGCGGGGCCGGGGGTCAAGGTCCGCTATCTGGACTACGACTGGGGCATCAACGCACTGCCGGAGCGCCGGTGAGCTGGCTGGTGACCGCCCCGCACCGGAACCACGCCGTCAGCGCCCATTGCCCCGGACCCGGCAGGGTATTCTCGCCCCCCATGAAGCCAGCTCCGACGACCTACTGGGACTACATCCGGGTGGAAGAACTCCTCTCCCTCCAGCAGGGGCTCGCCACGGATGACGAGGAGATCACGAACGAGGAGGCGTTGTTCGTGACCGTTCATCAGGTCTACGAGCTCTGGTTCAAGCTCGTCCTCCGCGACCTGAAGAGCGCCCGGGACCTCTTCATGGCCCCGCGGGTCGCCGAGCAGGAGCTCTCCGGAGCGGTGGAGCGACTCCGGCGGATCGCGACCATCTTCCGGGTGGCGGTCGAGCACTTCGCCGTCGTCGAGACGATCTCTACCCGGGCCTACCTGGGCTTCCGCGACAAGCTGATGCCGGCGAGCGGGTTCCAGAGCGCTCAGCTCAGGCAGATCGAGGTCCTCTTCGGACTCGAGGAGTCCGACAGGATCCCGTTGGGCCCTCCCGGGAGTCACCTCGCCGCCCTGGAGAAGCCGGGCGGTGGGTCGAGCCCGGCGCTGCGCCGGGTCGAGGAGACCATGGCCGACGGCCCGAACCTGAAGGAGGCGATCGAGGCGTGGCTGGCGCGGACGCCGATCGACGCCACCCTCGACGCCGATGGCGAGGTGGAGAGCGACGCCGACGGCTTCGTGGAGCGGTACCTCGAGGCGCACCGGCGGGTGATCGGTCGGACGAGGGATCACGCGGAGGCCGTGGCGGCTGAGACGGGCCGGGACGTGGAGCTGGCCCAGGAGCGCCTCGCCGCGAACTACGAGAGAGAGCGAGCCTCCGTGGAGGAGTTCCTCTCCCCCGCCGACCCGGAGGTCCGCGCCGCTTCGGGACCGGTTCGGGCCGCCCTGGTCTTCCTCGAGTCGTACAGGGAGCTACCGCTGCTGGCCTGGCCGCGGGAGGTCCTCGCAGCGCTCCTCGAGGTCGAGCAGGGCTTCGTGATCTTCCGCCAGCGTCACGCGCGCATGGTCGAGCGGGTCATCGGGCGGCGGACGGGGACCGGCGGGAGTGCAGGGGTCGACTACCTCGACAAGACGGCCCTGGAGTATCGGATCTTCAAGGACATCTGGGCTGTCCGGACGGTCTTGCTCCCCGTGGAGGATGTCCCCGAGCTGCGTGATCCGGCCTTCTACGGCTTTGGGCCCCGGGATTGATGATACGGGTGGGTCGGTCTAGCTTGAACCTGTTGATGGATTCACACTCCCTTGATTCGTCCCGGCGACCCTGCGCACCTCAAAAGTGAGCATCTCATGGGAAAAGAGACCATCCTGATCGTCGAAGACGACCCCGACATTGTCGAGCTCCTCGAGTACTCCCTCGAGCGGGAGGGCTACACCGTCCTCATCGCGAGGAACGGAGAGAAGGGGCTCTCCGAGGCGAAGCGCCGCAAGCCTGCGCTGGTCCTCCTCGATCTCATGTTGCCCGGCCTGGACGGGCTACAGGTCTGCCGGGCGCTCAAGGAGGACAGCGGCACCAAGGCCATCCCGGTCATGATGCTCACCGCGCGCGGCGAGGAGAGCGACGTGGTGGTGGGACTCGAGTTCGGCGCCGATGACTACGTGCGCAAGCCCTTCAGCCCACGGGAGCTGATCGCACGGATCCGAGCCGTCCTGCGGCGTGGCCAGCCGGCCGCGGAGGCCCGCCTGCGGATCGAGCTGGGCCCGGTCACGCTCGACAAGGAGCGTCACGAGGTCACCATCGATGACGTCCCGGTGGTCTTCACGCGGTCGGAATTCCGGCTCCTGTGGCGCCTCGCAAAGTACCCCGGACGGGTCTACACCCGTGACGAGCTCGTGGAGAGCCTGACGGATGGGGAGGCGGTGATCCTCGACCGGAACATCGACGTCCACGTGAGCTCGATCCGGAAGAAACTCGGGCCCCACGGCGGCATCATCGTCACGGTGCGCGGCGTGGGCTACAAGGTGATCGACTGAGCCTGGGGGGCCGGGAGGTCCGACCTGGACCTCGGGGCTCGCCCCCGGTCGACCAATCTCGAGGGTTGAACTCCTTCACCCTCGGGGAGTCCAGTCGGTAGTTTGGCTCCCGCGATGTTTCGCTCGAAGTTCTTCTGGCGGCTGTTCAGCTCCTACGCGCTCCTCATCTTCCTGACCGTCGGCGCCATCGGGGCGCTGGTGCACGACAAGTACAGCCGCAGCCTCCAGGAGCAGGTCATCACCGACCTGCGGAACGTGGCCGTGGCGTTGGGGGAGCTCTCGCAGGACGACTTCAGCGGGGTGGACCGCCGCTACCTCCGACGCAGGGTCGCCGAGGTCAGCCTGCGCACCGGGCGCCGGATCACCATGATCCAGCGTGACGGCAACGTGCTCGCGGACTCCGAGAAGGACCCGGACACCATGGAGAACCACCTCCGGGGGAGACGAGAGATCCGGGACGCGATCACGCTCGGGGAGGGCTCCGCGGTCCGAACGAGCACGACGACCGGTGAGGAGACCCTGTACGTCGCCGTGTGCCGGGACCACGACCGGGACCTGGGCGGCCTCGTTCGGGTCGCGGTGCTCACGGAGTCGCTCACGCAGAAGAAGCGGGAGGTCGCACGCCTGCTCTTCCTCGGCGCGCTCATCGCGAGCCTGCCGGCGCTCCTCGTCGGGGCGCTCCTGGTGAGGCGCGTCTCGACCCCGCTGGTCCAGATGCGTGCCGTGGCTGTCGCCATGAGCGGCGGAGACTACGCGGCGGCGTCGCGTATCCCCAAGCAGGCCCGAGGTGGGGATGAGGTCGGCGACCTCGCGTTGTCTTTCGAACAGCTCGGGGAGGACATCAACAAGCAGGTGGCGGACCTGACCGCGGGCCAGGAGCGACTGCGCGCCATGGTTGCTGGAATGACCGAAGGGGTGCTCGCGCTGGACGACCGCGACCGTCTCACCTTCTCGAACCACGCCGCGCGGACGTTGCTCGGCCTGAGGGACGACGACCCCGATCCGGTGGCGTGGCGCGACGGAAAGCTGGCCGGGCTGGTGGAGCTCGTCCACCAGGCTCGGTCCACGGAAATCCCGGCGCGGAAGGAGCTGGAGCTGAGTGAGACCGACGACACCGCCATCGTCCACGCCCAGGCCCATAGCTTCCAGGACGGTGACGTCGTCGGGGTCGTGGTGGTGCTCAATGACGTCTCGGAGGTCCGGAGGCTGGAGCGCATTCGCCGCGACTTCGTCGCCAACGTCAGCCACGAACTCAAGACGCCCCTGACCAATATCCGGGGGTACGTGGAGATGCTGATGAATGGGGCAGGGGCCGATGAGGACCGAGGTCAGCGGTTCCTGGAGATCGTTCAGAAGAATGCGCTCCGGCTCAATCATCTCGTGATGGACCTGCTCAGCCTCGCCCGCATCGAGGAGAACGGCAGCCGCCCGGCGCTCTCGCCGGTGGACCTGCGAGCATTCGTCGAGGAGGGGGTGCGCCGGCACGAGCCCACCGCGGTCCGGCGAGAGCAGAGCGTGACGGTGGAGGGGGACGAGGGAGAGCTGAGGGCCATGGCGGACCGCGAGGCGCTCCGGCAGGTGTTCGACAACCTCCTCGACAACGCCCTCAAGTACACCCCCACCGGGGGCAAGGTCGTCGTCAGCCTTCGACGCGAGCAGGGCAAGGCGGTCCTCTCCGTGACCGACAACGGCATCGGTATCCCGCAGGAGGACCAGGCGAGGATCTTCGAGCGGTTCTATCGAGTCGACAAGGCGCGCTCGCTCGAGGTCGGGGGGACCGGGCTTGGGCTCTCCATCGTGAAGCACCTCGTCCAGTGGCTCGATGGAACGATCGAGCTGGACAGCACCCCGGGCGTCGGGAGCACGTTCCGTGTCTACCTGAACCTGGCCCCGGTGGACTAGATCTGCACCTGGAGCCGAGCGAGGGCGGCCCAGCCCTCCTCGCTGGATCCGCCGGCGGGGGCGGCGCTGACGCCGATCCAGTGGAGCATCAGCCGCGTCGTCGGGCTGAGGTAGAAGTTGAGCCCGGTCTCCAGATCGAGGACGCGCCCTGCTCCGACCGATCCCCCGGTCAGGTCCGTGTAGCTCAGGCGCGCCACGGCCTCCATGGCGTGCCAGCCGCCGCCGCCGGGGCGGATGGCGCCGTCGACCCTCGGCGGCCCCAGCGCGCCGCGGCCGCGGGCCCAGCTCGTCTCCCCCGCGCCGAGGAAGCGCGAGACGGAGAGGTAGCCACCGGAGAGGAAGGACTCGCCGTTGACCCCGTTGGCGTCATCGATCCAGAGGCCGAAGGCCTCGGACTGTGCGGTCCAGGGCCCCTCGCGGAGGAGGGCCTCGACGCCCCCGACGACGGCGCGGTCCGCGGCGATCGAGCCGGTGTCGGCGATCCTCTCCAGGAGCCTCGACCCCGTGGTGCCGCGGAACACCAGCAGGTCCCCCCTCGGGTCCCTCAGGGAGATGGACCCGCCCGCTTGCGTCAGGCCCTGACCGTCGCCCTGCCAGACCGCTCGGAGGGTGATCGCCCGCTCGTCGAGGGCCTCGTCCGGAAAGGGGAGGCCGTCGGTGCGACGGAAGGCGCCGGCCTGGAGGAGCCCGTGCGCCGACCGAAGCGAGGCCTGACCGCCGCGTGATCGGCCCGGTGTGAACGTGTTGGTCGCGGTGGAGCGCTCGATGAACGGGAGGTAGGTGACGCTGGTCATCGCCTCCAGCCCGAAGGGCTCCCGGAACTCGCCGACGCGCACGTCGCTGTCCTCGATCCCGCCCCCCGAGAAGATGCCGTCGTATCGGGCGTAGAGGTCGAGCCAGCGCACCTCAAGATCCTTGAAGTCCACCTGGGCGCGGAGCCGGAACGGCCTCAGCGCTGACCCCTCGGCGCCGCGGAGGTCGAGGAGCGCCCGCGCGCGGCGGACATCGGCGGCGTCCCCTTCGCCGGCCGCCGGGCCCAGCGCCCCGAGGCGCGATTCCGCGAGGTCCGCGTGCAGGCGCAGGCGCAATCGGGCGTCCACGCTCCCGGCCCGGGCCTTGAGCCCCTCTCCCAGCGAGTAGCGGGGGGGCACCGGCGGCTCTCCTGCCTCCTGGCCGAGGGCGGTGGGGGAGCAGAGCGCGCAAGAATACGCGAGGGTTCCGAGGAGGCGCCGCACCCGTTGAGCCTATCAGGCCCCGGCTCTGCCCCTCACCTCGAGAGGTGACCCAGGTCGGAGTCTCCCATCTCGATACCACCCCCTGGAAAGTACTCCGCCCAGCGTCGGTCGACGGTCGCAGCCGTCTCGGGATCGCAGAAGAGCTCCGCGGGGTAGTCCGGCTTCATCCGCGCGTCGATGACGATCGGCGGAGTGAAGGAGGGGTGGTGGTGGACGAGCTCCACCTCGCGAGCGAACAGGTCGCGGGCCGGGTCGAACCGGGTGAACGTGGTCCAGAGGAAGTTCATGGCGCTCCGGCTCGCCGCCTGGGCGTCGTCGACAAGGACCACGAGGGGCCAGTCCTCGAAGGCCGGGTCGCCGGCCACGAGCGCGGCCGCGTCCGGGGCGTCGGCGTGGGGGGGGCACTCCACGCAGAGCGCGCCATCGGTGAACACCTCGACGCGCCCGGCGGGGCGGGCTGGGGTCCCCACGAAGGTCTCCGGGAGCTTGCGCCGCGGCTCGCCGAGGCCGAGCAGGACACCCTTGCTGCCCTCGTTGATCCGCGGGCCCGCGTAGTCGAGGGAGTCCATGGAGAGGTTGGAGAGCACGAACAGGTCGGTGCGGAAGTCCGCCCGCTCGAGGATGTGCCGCAGGGTGGCGGCGAAGTCCTTCAGCTCAACCGGCCGGTCCGTGGCCAGCAGGAACTTGGTCAGCGAGAGCTGGCCCTCGCCGAGGATCCGGAAGGCGGAGACCATCGCCTCGCGCCGGTAGCGCTCCCGGACCACCGCCGCTGCCAGCGCGTGGTAGCCGGTCTCACCGTAGCTCCACAGGTCGAGCACCCCGGGCATGGCGACCTTGGCGAGGGGCCCCAGGAGCTCCTGGAGGTAGTCGCCGATGAAGAAGTCCTCCTGCCGCGGCTTCCCGACGACGGTCGCGGGCCAGACCGCCTCCCGTCGGCGATAGATCGTGTCGCACTGGAACCAGGGGTAGTCGTGCGTCTCCGAGTAGTACCCGTAGTGGTCCCCGAAGGGCCCCTCGGGCCGACGTGCGCCGGGCGTGATCTTGCCCGCGAGGACGAACTCGGCGCGGGAGACGAGCGGGAGGTTGCCGCCGCCGTTCGGCCGGCACAGCTCGAGCCTCTTGCCGAGCACCAGGCTCGCGAGCAGCACCTCGGGGACGTTCTCCGGCAGCGGCGCGATGGCGGCGAGGACCAGCGCCGGCGGGCCGCCCACGTGCACGTGCACGGGGAGCGGGCGCCCGAGTCGCTCCGCCTCCGCCAGGTGAAAGCCGCCGCCCTTTCCGATCTGGGCGTGCATGCCGACGCCGCCGTCGTCGAACAGCTGGGCGCGGTACATGCCGAGGTTGAGCCCGCCGTTCTCGGGGTGGGCCGTGAGGACCAGGGGCAGGGTCACGAAGGGGCCGCCGTCCCGGGCCCAGGTGGTCAGCGCCGGGAGCTGGGAGAGGTCCGGCGAGCGGTCAATGACCTCGGTGACCGGGCCGCGTCGGCCCCGCTTCAGGCCGACCCGGGCCAGCGAGGCCAGGAGGGATCGCTGGGCCCAGAGCTTCTTCGGGGTGGGAGGGAGCGCCTCCTCGGGGAGGGCCGCGATGCGCTCGACGACCTCCTCGGGCCGGTCACCGAACGCGAGCTGGACGCGGCGGGCGGTCCCGAACAGGTTGGTCACCGCAGGGAACGCGGCGCCGCGCGGTCGCTTGAAGAGGATCGCAGGGCCGCCGGCGGCGATGACCCGCCGGTGGACCTCGGCCATCTCCAGGCGGGGGTCGACCTCCGCCTCGACCTCCACGAGCTCCCCCTCGGCCCTCAGGCGGTCCAGGAAGGCGGGGAGGTCCAGCGGTGCAGAGTGAGGCATGGATGTGAGAGGCGGGTTCACGGGGAGTCTAGTCCCATGACGGGCTTCACCGGAACCCGGGTGGGACCGTAGTGTTGATGTGTGGGCCCCCCGCTGCGCCAGCGAGAGGTCTCCAGATGCGACGCTTCGTCCAATGATCCACCCCTTCCACTCCATCTCCGCCGGCCACCTCCTGCTCACCCTGTCGTTCCTGGGCAGTGGCCCTCCGGCAGCGAACACCTCGAGCGCCGCCCCCTCCGGCCTTGTTCCCCCGCCGGCGGCCGTCGGCGAAGGGGTGCCGGGAGAGGAGGAGGCGCACGGCCTCCCGTGGGACCGCCGGTCGGTGGAGCACGTCTGGAATCGCGCGGGCTTCGGCATCCGGGCAGAGGACGTGGACGCTTGGGTGGAGGCTGGCCCCAGGGCGCTGGTGGACCACCTGATGCGTCCCCGGCCGAGCGCTGGCGAGGGGGCGTGGGTCCCGTACCGCTACGAGCCGCTCCCGTACACCGCCGCCGACTACAACCGTGCGGAGGGGGACGAGAAGCGCGAGCTTCGGAAGCGGCGGAACCGGTGGTTCAAGGATCAGTTCGCGGCGTTCCGGGAGGGCTGGGTCGAGGGAATGGTCGCCGGTGAGGATCCCCTGCGCGATCGAATGACGCTGATGTGGCACGGCGTCTTCACCTCGTCCCTCGAGACCGTGAAGCGTCCCTCTCTGATCATCGAGCAGCACCAAACCATCCGCTCCCTGGCGCTCGGGAGCTACTCGGAGCTGCTGCACGCGATGCTCGAGGACCCTGCGTTGCTGGTCTACCTCGACAACGACGACAACCGGAAGGGCCGGCCCAACGAGAACCTCGCGCGTGAGGTCATGGAGCTCTTCTCCCTCGGCGAGGGGAACTACGGGGAGGCCGACATCAGCGAGGCCGCGCGCAGCCTCACGGGAGCCGGGGTGGCGCCGGCGCTGGACGTCGCCACCTATCGCTTCAACCCGAGGCGTCACGACGACGACGCCAAGACGATTCTCGGTGTCAGCGGGAATCACGGCCCCGCCGACCTCGCGGAGATCCTGCTGAGCCAGCCGGCCTGCGCGTCCTACATCGCGCGCACCGTGATCGAGTACCTCGAGGGAGTCCCTGCAGCGGACGATCGCGTGGAGGAGTATGCCGCCCGGCTCAGGGAGACGGGCTACGACGTCGGCTACCTCGTCGAGCGCCTCCTGCTGGACCCGCGCTTCTACCGCGACGAGGTGATCGGCGCGCGCGTCGCGAGCCCCATCGACTTCCTCGTGGGCAGCGCGATCCGCCTCGAGACCAAGCTGCCCGCCGGCTTCATCGTCGAGGCGGCAGCGGACCTCGGGCAGGACCTCTTCCAGCCGCCCAACGTGAAGGGGTGGGACGAGGGGCTCGCCTGGATCACGACCTCGACGTTCATGATGCGCGGCAACATCGCCGGGGCGATCGTCGGCGCGGTGGACGTCGAGACGCTGCGGGCGGACGCCACGGACATGATGGAGATGTCGGGCGCCATGGACGAGATGGGTCCGATGACGGGCAAGCAGAAGCGCAGGGCCGAGGGACAGCAGATCAAGCGCTACGAGGTGGCGGGGCTCGCCTCGGTCCTCCGGAAGGCGAAGTATGAGCCCAGCTCCATGGAGGCGCGGGCCGTGCGGGACGCTGGTGCGAGCACCGACCGGGAGGTGGTCGAGCTCCTCACGGAGCGGCTGCTCGCGATCGAACCACCGCAGGAGACGCTCCAGATGCTCGAGCTTGAGCTGCGCGAGATCCGCGATAAGTACGAGATCGAGGCGGCTGACCTGCCGCGCTTCCGGCGCAAGAACCAGCGCGCTCTCCACGAGTTCTCGCACCTCGTCCTCTCGTTGCCCGAGGCCCAGCTCCATTGACCATGCTCGGTGTCCCCGAGGCCGATCCCATGAACCTTCAAAAGTCTGACCGACGCTCCTTCCTGCGCGCAGCCGCCGCCTCGGCCGCCGGAGCGGCCTTCCTGCCGCAGGCCCTGGCCAGCGGTGCCCGGTGTCAGATGCTCCCGGGGGAGCCGGGCAAGAACCTCGTCCTGGTCCAGCTCTCCGGCGGGAACGACGGGCTCGCCACGGTCATCCCCCACGGGGACGATGAGCTGCGCCGCCGTCGCCGGACCACGGTCCACAAGGCCTCCGAGGTGCTGAAGCTCGACGACTACCGCGGGCTCAACCCGGGCCTGAGGTCGCTCCGCGGGCGCTTCGACCAGGGGCAGATGGCCATCGTCGAGGGCTGCGGCTACCCGGACGCGATCCGCTCCCACTTCAAGTCGTACGAGGTCTGGCACACCGGGCATCGGGCCGGACGGATCTCGGGGGACGGCTGGGTCGGCCGCCTCGCCTCGACGTGCTGGGCGGAGGAGCCGCGTCCGGACCGGGTCGTCCACTTCGGCGGCAAGGCGCCGTACTCGCTCTTCTCCCGCGAGCAGCCGCCCGTGGCCCTCGCGTCACCGACCGGGTACCGGTGGTTCGGGGATGAGGACGCCTACGCCCGCGGGGGGGCGGCGATCTGTGAGCACGAGATGGAACAGGACCCCCGGCACGTGGGACGCGATGACGCCCTGCAGCGGCTGCGGGCGACCCTCGACGACGCCCGGGAGTCCTCGGGGAGGATCCGCGGGGCGGCGGCGACCTACCGGACGGACGTGGAGTACCCCAAGACCCCGCTGTCCGCCGGCCTGCGTGACGTCGCCGCGCTGGTGAACGCCCGGTCGGGCACGCAGATCTTCTCCGTGGCGGACCGGGGGTACGACACCCACTCGAGGCAACGCCAGGCCCACGATCGCAAGATGCAGGAGCTGGGGGACGCGCTCGGCGCCTTCCTGGAAGACCTCGACCGCAGCGAGGCGGGGCGAGACACGGTGGTCCTGGTCTTCAGCGAGTTCGGTCGAAGGGTCGCGGAGAACGGTTCCTCGGGCCATGACCACGGCAAGGCGGGCCCCATGTTCGTCCTGGGCCACTCCGTCAAGGGCGGCCTCTACGGCGCCCACCCCTCCCTCACCCAGCTCGACGCGGGGGACCTGGCCTTCACCACGGACTTCCGTTCGGTCTACGCCACGCTCATCGGCGGCCTCTTCGGCGCGGACCCGGCGCGGGTGCTCGGGGCCGAGTACCCGCTCCTGCCGCTGATCTGACCCGCGGGCGGGCCTGGCGCCCCCTCCGCCGATCAGGCGGCGAGGACCTTGGTGTGCAGGCGCATCACCGCGGCGCGGTCGAGCTCGAAGCCGAGGCTATGATACGCCTCGTCGAAGGTCGCCCACCGATGGGCCGCCCAGTCGGGGGAGATCTTCCCGGGCTTGATGATGTCCTCGGTTCGAACGCCGAACATCCACTCGATGACCTCCTCGTCGCCGATGCTCCATCGCCCGGGCATCTCGAGGTCGAGGAATCGCTGCGGCGGAGTGAGCCCGATGTCGTCGTGGACGTGCTGACGGATCGCGGTCTCGAGCTTGTCGCCGAAGCCCAGCGAGGCCTGGAGCGGACCCCACATGGCCTCGAGCCCCTGGTCTCTCTTGAGCAGCAGGTAGCTCGGTTTCGTCTCGGCGAAGCGGTAGACGAAGATCTTGATGCGATGGATGAGTTCACTCATCTTGCCGGGGAGCCGTCCCCTCCATCGGCAGGCCAGAGGGCCTGACACGGGGGGACGGGTGATGTTCCTTCCCGGTCAAAGAGCGGGAGAAGCATCGCTCACCGCACGCATCAATCCGAGACCGCGTCCCCCAACGGGTCACGGCGCCCCCAGCCTCCATGCCTGACCCCCCTCGCCTCCACGACGTCCTCGACCGCCTGGACGCGCGGATCAACTGGGAGCGGCGGGACCGATCCAGCGGTTGGAGGGTGGACCTGGCACCGATGTTGGACCTGGCGGTCCGGGCGGGCGGACCCTCCCGGGACTTTGGCCTCTGCCACGTCGCCGGATCAAAGGGGAAGGGGTCGGTCGCCAACCTCGTGGCAGCGGGGCTGGGACGCGCGGGGCTGAAGGTGGGGGTCTTCGGATCGCCCCACGTCGAGCGGATCAACGAGCGGATCCGGATCGACGGCGAGCCCCTGGGGGACGAGCCCCTGGCCGCAGCCCTGGCGGCGTCGCTCCGCCTCGTGGAGGAGGCCGAGAGGGCCGGGACCGACGGCGCGGAGGCGTCCTGGTTCGACATCGTGACCCTGGCCGGGCTCTGGGCCTTCCGCGAGGCGGGCGTGGACTGGGCGGTGCTCGAGGTGGGCCTCGGCGGCCGGCTGGACTCCACCAACGTGATCGAAGCTCCGGAGGTCGCCGTGGTGACGACGATCGCGCTGGAGCACACCGCGATCCTCGGCGACACCCTCGCGGCCATCGCGAGGGAGAAGGGCGGGATCGTGAAGCCCGGATCACCGCTGGTCACGGGAACCCCGCCGGGTGGAGAGGCCCACGGGGTGCTGGCCGAGATCGCAGAGCGTCTCGGCGTCGAGCACGTGGTCGCATGGAGCGAGGGTGACCGGACCTTCGAGGAGGCGAACGTGCGCGTGGCACGGGCAGCCCTGGACCTCCTGGGCCGCGGTGTGCCGGGGCTTGGCGGGGCGCTCCTCACGCAGGAGGCCATCCAGGCCGCGAGGCTGCCCGGACGGATGGAGTGGCTGAACTCCGGCCCGGTTCGAGTGCTCCTCGACGGCGCTCACGTCCCCAGCTCCCTCGAGATGGCCCTGGAGGAGGCGCTGGAGGACGCCAGCGGCCCGTGGGGGGCGGTCGTGGCGATCCACGGGGAGAAGGACCTTGGGGAGCTGCTCGCGCCTCTCTCGAGGCGAGGCTTTCGGCGAGTCTTCGCGACCACGGTCCCGGGGACCGGCGTTCATCACGCGGCGACCGCCGTGGCGCAGGCCGCGGGGGCGCTGGGCCTCGAGACGGAGGTCCATGACCTCCCTGAAGCTGCCCTCGGGTCGGCCCTCGAGTGGGCGGAAGGGGCCGGCGCGGCCCCGGTCAGCGGCGCGCCGGCGGGGGTGATGGTCACGGGCTCGCTCTACCTGGTGGGCGCCCTCCGGGCCCGGCTCCGGGGCGCCGGAAGCCACGCCTGAGCGCCCCCAGGCTGGTCCCCGGTCGGGATCGGTCTCCACGCGGCGGGCGGCTCAAGGCGGCGCGGGCCATGGGCCGATAGTCACCGACGCACGCCATGCTCTGCTCCGACCTCTTCCTGACCGACGCCTTCCTCATCAAGGGGAACGTCGAGAACAAGTACACGCGGCTGTCGAAGATCCTGGATGAGCATCGCAAGACGTTCCTTCGGATCCGGGACTGCACCCTCGTCGATCTGAAGTCCCGGGACCAGATCCACACGCCGCTGCTGCACATCAACCTCGACGAGGTGCTGGTCGCCCACGAGTTCCTCGACGAGGCCGGGGACGGGGCGATGGCGGATATCTCGAGGGAGGCCGACCTCGACAAGGTGCGGGTCTTCTACACCGGGCACCTGAACATCGAGCTCGCAGGCTTCATCCGCCCCGGGAGCTACGACGTCTCGGACACGTCCACGCGGCGCTTCTTCGTGATGCGCGAGCCCGAGCTGCGGGGCTTCAACGACCAGGGGGACGACGAGCTCCGTCGCCTCACCGACCTCTCGTACGCGATCGTGAACAAGCAGCGCTTGAGCTACGTGTACGACTTCAACTGAGGAGCGGCTCGGCGACGCCGCGAGGGCGACGCCGAACAAGTGGCCCCCTCAATCCTCGGCCGGCTCGCTGGATCCGTCCGGATCGTAGGCCCCCTCGGGGTCCACCTCGTCCAGGAGGCTCAGGTAGCTCGCGTAGCGGGTGTCCGCGAGGAGACCCTCCTCCGCAGCGTCGGCGACGGCGCAGCCCGGCTCATGGTCGTGGGTGCAGTCGCTGTACTGACAGCGCGCCTGGAGGGGGGCGAAGTCGGGGAACAGGTCCCGTACCTGGGCTCGCTCGAGGCCGTGCAGCCGGAAGACCCGGATACCAGGGGTGTCGACCACGTAGCCGCCCATCTCCAGGCGATGGAGCCGTGAGTAGGTGGTCGTGTGCTTGCCCTGCTTCCAGTAGGCGCTGATCTTGCCCTCCTTGATGTTGAGGCCGGGCTGGATCCGGTTGAGCAGGGTCGACTTGCCGGCGCCGCTCGGGCCGTAGAAGACCGAGACGCGGTCCTTGAGCAGCGCGCACATCTCCTCGACGCCCTCGCCGGACTTCGCCGAGGTGACCAGCACCCTCAGCTCCGGGACGTCGCGGTAGGTGGCGAGGTAGCGGTCGATGAAGGCGCCCTTCTTGTCGAGGTCCGCCTTGTTGAAGACGAGGACGGCCGGGATCTGATGCCAGCTGCAGGCGGCCAGGATGCGATCGGTGCGGTTGCTCGAGAAGCCGGGGCTCCGCAGGGAGCCGATGACGAATAGCTGGTCCACGTTGGAGACCAGCACCTGCTCGCGGGGGTCGTGGGAGGAGGCGACGCGCCCGAGGTAGTTCCGGCGGGGGAGCACCTCCTCGAGGCTGGCGGGATCGGTGGAGAGGTCCAGCCGGACCCGGTCGCCCACCGCCACGGGGTTCTTCTGTCCCTGCAGGTCCTCGAACAACGCGCCGCGCAGGGCCGCGAGGATGGGCTCGCCCGCGGGCGTCTCCCGGACGGCGGACGCGCCAGCGGTGACGGTCTCCGCGTCCACGTCCACGTGGACCACCTTCGCGTCCACGCGGACGACTCTTCCGAGAGCGTTGGCGCTGGCGGTCATCGACGACAAGGGTACGCGGTATCCTGTCCCCATGGACGAGGGACACGAGGTGATCCGTTCGAGGGCGAATCCGTCCCTGAAGCGCGTCGACCGCGTGGCGCGGGGAAAGGAGCCGGACGCCATGCTCCTCGAGGGTGAGCGGCTGGTGCTGGACGCCCTGGGCGCGGGCCTCGAGGCGGAGCTCCTGCTGGTGCGCGAGGATCAGGTGGAGCTGCTCGCTCGGCTCGAGGGGCCCCGGACGCGAGCCGTGGCGCCCTCCCTCTTCGAGCGGCTCGGCACGCTGTCGACGCCGCCGGGGGTGCTGGGCATCTTCCCCCGTCCGACGAGGCTCGATGGGGCTGCGCTCGAGGGCGAGCTCGGGCGGCACGACCTGGTGCTGGGCGTCGCCGGGATCGCGGATCCGGGGAACCTCGGCGCGCTCGCGAGGTGCGCCGAGGCGGCCGGCGCCACGGCGCTGGTGGTCGCGCCGGGCGGTGCGCGCCCCTTCACTCCCAAGGCCCTGCGCGGCTCCATGGGGAGCCTCCTGCGCCTCTCCGTGTACGAGGTCTCGGACCTGGGCCGTACGGTGGACGCCCTCGCCGGAGCCGGGTTCGATCAGCGCGTGGCCGCCACCCGCGGCGGCGTCCCCATCGATCAAGCGGCGTTCCCCGCGCGGGTCGTGGTCTGGATGTCCGGCGAGACAGGGGAGGCTCCCCCCGAGCTCTCCTCCTGCCATCCGGTCACCATCCCCATGGCGGGGGAGGTGGAGTCGCTCAACGTGACCGTGGCCGGTGCGCTCATGCTGTTCGCGGCCAGGCGCCGCTGAGGGGACTTCGGCCCAGGAGCGCTTGTGGCTCCCCAGGTCGGTGGACACACTCAAATCCCGGGGCAGCGGGCCTCCCGTGGAGGTCTCCGCGCTGCCCTGATCCCGAGTCCCCGAAGGAGTCCCAGCATGGCTGTTCGACGATGCGCCCTCACCTGGCCCCTTGCGCTGCTCTCCCTCGCGGCCTCATCCACTGCCCAGGAGCCGGCGGTGATCGGGGCGGACGCGGAGAGAGGCCTCCTGGGGCCGGTGCTCGGCGACCTGCGCCCGGACGGGGCCAAGGTCTGGGTCCGACTCGGTGAAGGTCGCACCGCCCGGCGCACCCTCTTCGAGGATGGAGCGCCGCGCAGCCGCGGTCCGCTCTCCCCGCGCCCCGACGCGGACGGGACGGCGGTGCTGGAGCTCGAGCGGCTCCGTCCAGGCGTGGACTACAGGGTCCTGCTGGAGGTGGAGGGCCAGCCGGACCTCGAGGTGACCTTCACCACACCGCGGCCGCACGCGGAGGTCACCGCCGCGCGCGCCGTCTTTGGCTCCTGCGCGAGCCACGATCGCTTCGAGGCCCAGCCCATCTGGACCGCCATGGGAGCGGCGGCTCCCGACGCCCTCGTGCTCCTCGGCGACACGCCCTACATCGACAGCACCGAGCTCACCCGTCAGCGTCGGCGCTACCGGGAGTTCTGGTCGATCCCCGAGCTCCGGCCCGTCGCGGCGAGCGTGCCGGTCTACGCCACATGGGACGACCACGACTTCGCCACCAACGATCAGGTGGGGGCTCAGCCCGGGCGTGAGCGCTCCCGCAGGGCGTTCATCGAGTACCACCCCCAACCGTCCTTCGGCGACGGAGAGCGAGGCATCTACACCTCCTTCCGGCGCGGCCCCATGGAGGTCTTCCTCGTGGATACCAGGTGGTTCGGGGACGAGGAGGGGTTCGGCGCGCCGGACTCGGGGCAGACCTCCCTGCTCGGGGCGGTCCAGCGGGAGCGGCTCATCGCCGCGGTCTCGGCCTCGGATGCCGCGGTGAAGGTCCTGGCCTGTGGGATGGTCTGGAACGGCGCCGTACGCCCGGGCAAGCGCGACTGCTGGTGGACCTGGCGCCATGAGCGGGACGCGGTCTTCGCCGCCTTCGGAGCCGCGAAGGTCAAGGGCCTCGTCCTGGTGGGGGGCGACGTCCATCGCCCGCGGATCATCCGGCACGGGGACGCGGAGGAGCACCTCGGGTACGCGCCGGTCGAGTTCGTCTCCTCACCGCTGGCCAATCACCCCATCGCGTCCGCCGCGGCACCCCACCCGGGTCTGGTGTGGGACGCGAGCGCTGAGTCCGTGGCCCTCGTACTCGAGGTCACGGTGGAGAAGGGCACCCCGACGGTGGTCGGCCGGATGATCGGGCCCAAGGGGGAGGTCCTCCGGACCCACGTGGTGGATCCAGAGGACCTCGGCTTCTGAGCGACCCCGTCAGGGCGCCGCCTTCCGGGGCTGTGGCGCTGACGGATCAGCGGCGCGACCTGCGCGTTGCCGAGCGTCCCCTGGGTCCACGGCTCCCCTTCTGGTTCTCGCGCTGCACCCGAACCGGTGCGCGCCCCTTCATCTGGCGGTGCCCCGAGGGGCGTCGGCCCGCACGCTGGCGCCCGGACCGCTGCGCGTCCCCGCGTTGAGCCCTGCCCTGGGGGCCGCGCTGGGTTCGAGCCCGGCGCTGGGACTGGACCCCGGAGCGACCCCGGGCGTCACGGAGGCGCCGGGCCGTCCGACCACGCTTCGCCGCGGCCTGACGGCCAGCGGAGTCCTTGCGTGCGGCGCCGTCCGCACCGGAGCGGCGGCGCTGTCCCTCGGGGGCGCGACGGCGCAGCTTGTCGGCTCCTCCTATTCCCTGGGCGTCCCGGCGGGGTCGGCGTTGGGCCCGTGCCCGATCGGAGCGCCCCTCCTCTCGGGCGCTCTGACCGTCACGCGCCGCCGGCGCCTCCGACGGCACGGCGGACCGCTCGTGGCCGCGTCGTGCCTCCTGGGGCTGCGCCTGGGCGGCGGGGGAGAGCGAGAGGGCGAGCGCCAAGGTGAGCAGCGCGAGTGAGATGTGCTTCATGTGTCTTCCGTGTTCAGGTTCTTCAGGGGCCGCCGAGATGCGGCAGCACGGGGGAGGAACCGGGAGATGGGCGCGCGGGTTTGCGCCGATACGTCAGCGGAAGAGTCGCTGTTGCCAGCGGTCGGGAACGGGCGGTCAGGAGCGCGGCGTCTCGTCTGGAGCCACGTTCACCATCCAGGTCGAGAAGCCGTCCAGGAACGCGCGGAACCCCTCCACGTGTTCGGCGGGGAAGCCGTAGTTCGCGGGCGCCGAGTCGATCACGCGGTGGAAGGCGTCCAGCCAGATGCGCCGGGCCGACTCGTCGATCTCGAAGGGGAAGTGCCGCATCCGCATGCGCGGCGGGCCGTATCGTTCGTTGAACAGGGGCGGGCCCCCGAGCAGCTGCACGAAGAAGGCCGCCGACCGCTCGGAGGCGGCCTCCATGTCCTCGGGGAACCAGCGCCTCAGCTCGGTCTGCTCCAGCTCCGAATAGAAGTCGGCGAGCATCCGGAAGACGCCCTCCTGGCCGATCGCCTCGAGGATCTCGGGGGAGGGGCGGGTGACCTGGGGCGGCCCGCCCGCGGGGACGTGGATCGGTCGGGTGCGTTCGGGTGCAGACATGGTCGGAGTCTAGTTCCAGCGGCCGCGACCCCCGTACCATCTTCGATCAGGGGGCTTGAGCTCCTCGATCACCATGAGCGCAGCCCTCTTCGACGATTCGGACCCCGCTGGGGCCCACGCGGAGTCCCCGGTCGCCGAGGCGCCCGCCGACGCGCCCCTGGCCGAGCGCGTGCGGCCGCGACGCGCCGAGGAGGTCTTCGGGCAGTCGCACCTCCTGGGCGAAGGGAAGCTCCTCCAGCGCGTCCTCGACGGAGAGGTCCAGCAGAGCCTGCTCCTTTGGGGGCCGCCCGGCGTCGGGAAGACGACGCTGGCGCGCCTCGTGGCGGACGCCTCTGGGGCGCGCTTCGTACCCTTCTCCGCCGTGCTCTCTGGGGTGAAGGAGGTACGCGCGGTGATGGGCGAGGCGCGGGATCGTCGAGCGCGGACGGGCGACCGGACGCTGCTCTTCGTGGATGAGATCCACCGCTTCAACAAGGCCCAGCAGGACGCCTTCCTGCCGTTCGTCGAGCGCGGCGACGTGCTGCTCATCGGCGCGACCACGGAGAACCCGTCCTTTGAGCTGAATGCGGCGCTCCTGTCGCGCTGTCGCGTGCTGGTCCTGGAGCCGCTGACGACCGAGGAGACCGTGGGGCTCATCCGGAGCGCCTGTGAGTCCGAGCGGGGCCTGGGCGGCCGGATCGAGCTGGACGATGAGCAGGTCAAGCGGATCGCCAACGCCAGCGACGGGGACGCTCGCAGGGCGCTGACCCTGCTGGAGACCGTGGCGGCCGTGAGCCTGAGCGGCGGCAAGGTGGATGACGACGCCCTCGCCGAGGCGCTGCAGCGCAAGTCGGTGCGCTACGACCGCTCCGGGGATCAGCACTACGACCTCATCAGCGCGCTCCACAAGAGCATCCGGAACTCCGACCAGAACGCCGCGCTGTACTGGCTCGCCAGGATGCTGGAGGGGGGCGAGGACCGGCGCTACCTCGCCCGAAGGCTGATACGGATCGCCTCCGAGGACATCGGTCTGGCGGACCCATTTGCCCTGCGAGTCGCCCTCGACGCCTCCGAGGCCTTCGACCGCCTCGGCGTCCCGGAGGGGGACCTGGCCCTCGCCCAGGCGGCCGCCTACCTCTCCCGGGCCCCCAAGAGCAACGCGATCTACAAGGCCCTGGCGATGGCCCAGGGAGACGTCCAGGGGACCGCCAGCGAACCCGTCCCGATGCACCTGCGCAACGCCCCGACGGCCCTCATGAAGGGGCTGGGGCACGGCGAGGGCTACCGCTACGTCCACGACGACCCGAAGGCGCGCGACGAGATGCGGTGCATGCCGCCCGGGCTGGAGGGCCGCGTCTACCTCGAGGACGATCCTCCCGCTCGGGCCTGAGCGGATCGCGCGGGCTCGAATCGTGGAGTAGAGCCTTGTTTGGGGTATCTGGGGGATCTACAACCTCGCCACCCGCAGGTGACTGTGGGCGCGGAGAGCGGCGTGTTGCCGTTCCTTCCGTAACGCAAGCCACGGGGTCACGGCGTTCACGTCGTGGCCCCGTGACTTTTGATCTGGGTCCAGATGGGCCTCCCCACCCAGGTCGCTCGCCGGGGGCCGGGCGCGCCGCTCAGTCCGGGCGGAGCGCCAGCAGCGGGCCGCTGGCCTGCTTGAGGAGGGCGTGGGTCACACCACCGAGGATGGCGGCGCTCAGCCCGGTGTGCCCGTGGGTCCCCATGACGGTGAGGTCGCCTTCCCGTCGGGCCTGCTCGATGGCGCTGATCGTGCTGCCGACCACGAACTCCCTGGTGTGCTCGACGCCCGTCCAGTCCACCGCCTCCATCTTCTCCTCGAACTGCGCCTGGATCGCCTCATGCAGTCCGTCGACCACGTAGGAGGGGACCATCAGGTCCGCGCTCCCCTGGGTCATGGGGTCGAACAGGGCGGGAGGTTGGCTCACGTGCAGGACGTTGACGGGGACGCCGCGGTGCAACGCGAGGTCGCGGGCCGCGTGGAGCGCGGCCATGCTCGGGGCAGACAGGTCACAGGGCGCCAGGATCCGCGTGATCGGACGCGGCTCGGTCGGCTGGCTCCAGATGTGGCAGTGGGCGCCTGAGAAGACCGCCCGCTGGGTCCCGCCGAGGTCAAAGAAGTGCTGCTTGGTGTGCGGTCCGAGGAGGATCAGGTCCGCGCCGATCGACCTGGCCGCGCGGATGAGGGCCGAGTGCGGCCGGCCGAGCTCAACCTGGACGCCAGCGACTCCCGCTCCCAGGAACGCGTCCGCTCGATCCTGGATCCGCTGCGTGGCGGCCTCCGCCATGCTCGCGGTGTGATTGGCGATGTCGGTCAGAGGCCCGCCGGTCCCATCGGGCGCGGGGACGTCGAGGGCGTGCACCACGTGCAGCTTCGTGCCGAAGTTGGCGGCGAGGGCCGCGGCGACCTGAAGGGCGCGTTCTCCGCCCGCCTGGCCATCGTCTCCGATGACCGCGGAAGTGAAGGGCAGGGGGGCAGTGGTCATGGCAGGTTCAATCCAGGGTGTCCGCTGCGGCCTTGAGGCGCGCGGACAGAAGACTGAGCCGGCTGGACTGCTCTGCGTTTTCCACCGCACGCTGCAGCGCCCTGCGCTCTCCTACGAGCACGACGAGGCGCTTGGCTCGCGTGATTGCAGTGTAGAAGAGGTTCCGCTGGAGCATGTGTGCGTGCTGTGTCGAGAGGGGGAACACCACGCAGGGGAATTCTCCTCCCTGGCTCCTGTGAACGGTCATGGCGAACGCCGGCTTGAGGTCTCCGAGCGCCCCTCGCTCATAGACCACCTCGCGGTCGGGGAATTCCACCGTCACCGAGCCCTCGGCGTCGACCCGCGTGATGCGCCCGAGGTCTCCGTTGAAGACCTCTCGCTCGTAGTCGTTGCGAGTCTGGACCACCCGGTCGCCCGTGCGCCAGGTCTTGCCGTCGAAGAGGACCTCGCGGCCACCCTCGCCGAGGGCGTCGCGGAGGCGCTCGTTGAGCGAGTCCACGCCCGCGGGTCCCTTGTACATCGGCGCGAGCACCTGGACGTCCCGGGCCCAATCCAACCCGAAGGTCTTGGGGACTCGCTCTGTCGCCACCTCAACCAGGCGCTCGGCGAGGCGCTCCTGCCCCTCCTCCACCGGGAAGAAGTAGAAGTCGGCGTCCTGCACGCCGCGCGGCGGGAGCTCGGGGAGCTTGCCCTCGAGGACGCGGTGCGCGTTGCTGATGATCAGGCTCTCGGTGGACTGGCGGAAGACCTGGCTCAGCCGGGCGACGGGAATGGCCCCCGAGTCCAAGAGGTCCGCGAGCACGTTCCCTGCGCCCACGCTCGGGAGCTGGTCGGGATCGCCCACCAGGACGAGGCGCGTGGGCGCGGCGACGGCGTCCACCAGGCGGCGCGCGAGCGCGGCGTCGAGCATGGAGACCTCGTCGACGATGACGAGCCCGCCTTCCAGCGGCTTGTCCGGACCGTGCTCGAAGCCCCCCTCACCGGGGATGAACTTGAGCAGCCGGTGCAGCGTGCTCGCCGGCCGGCCGGTGGCCTCCGAGAGTCGCTTGGCGGCGCGGCCGGTGGGGGAGGCGAGCAGCACCTCGGCGCCCCCCGCTTCGGCCAGCTGTACCACGAACTGCACGATGGTCGTCTTGCCCACGCCCGGGCCGCCCGTGAGGAGCGAGACTGGCTGCTGCAGGAGCTCGAGGACGGCGCTGCGCTGGAGGGGGTGGAGCTCAAGGGAGGCCTTCGCCTCGGCGCGCTCCAGGTCCTCCGCCTTGGCCAGGGGCGAGACCTTCCCCGCGAGCAGCCGGCGCAGGCCTCGCGCCAGGCGGACCTCGTGCACGTGCTGCCGCGGGAGGTAGCACGGGAGCTCGGCACGGAACCGGCCGCTCCCGTCCAGGGCGTCGGAGGCGTGCTCGTCGAGCGGCGGAGGCTCGGGGAGGATCTCCCGGTCGATGACGATGTGCAGGCCGTCCTCCATCTCGTCCAGGGCGCGGACGAAGGCCTCGCGGGGGGCCGCTCCCTCAAGGGCGCCGGCGGACCGGCGCAGGAGGTCGCCGAGGGGCAGCATCACGTGGCCCTCGCTGGTGGCCCGGTCGAGCACGTGGCGCGTCACCGCCCGCAGCCTGCGTGGGTCGTCGGGGGCGAGCCCCAGGCGTTTGGCGACGCGGTCGGCGGTGAGGAAGCCCACGGACGGGACGACGGAGAGCACGAAGGGGTTGTCGCGGATCATCGACTCGCACTCTGCCCCGAGCTTCGCCAGGACGGCCTGGGCCGTGAGCGGGCCGAGGCCCAGCTGGGCCAGGAATCCCTGGAGCTGGTGGAGGCCCGCCTGGGCGACGACGGAGACGCCCAGGCCCTCGGCGACCTCGGGCCTCAACCCTTTGATCCCGACGAGGGAGCCCCTGGGGTCCTCGGCGATGCGCTCCAGGGCCTCGGTGCCGAGCTTGTCCACGATCCGGCGGGCGATGGTGGGCCCGACCCCATCGAAGGCCTTCGAGGACAGGTAGCGGACCAGGCCCTCCTCGGTGGCCGGGGCCAGGGGCTCCGAGGTGGTGAACTCGAACTGGGCGCCGTGGTTCGCGTGGCGGCCCCAGCGGCCGGAGAGCCGAACCCGGGCTCCCTCCACGGGATCCGCGATCTTCCCCACCGCCGTGACGCGCCCCGGGGAGAAGAGCGACCCGTCCTCGGGAGCCTGGAAACCGGGGTCGGGGTCGAGCCGGAGGACCCCGAACAGGCTCGTGCCGTCGTGATAGGTGATCGTCTCGATCGTGCCCTGGAACGTCTCCTCGCCCCCCTGGGCGGGTCGTTCGCCCCGGAGGGACCGGTCCTGGGGGCCGGTCCTGCGGCCAGGGGAGGGGTCTCGGGGCTCCTGCAAGGTGGTCGGAGGATACCGGAAAGCACCCTTCGAACGTCTGGACCCCCTCCCCAGGTTGCGGCCAGCGCCGACCCTCCGTATCCTTTCGCGCCCGAATCACCGCCCGGCCCGCACGGCCCTCTGGCCTCCCTGCCGAGCGGATCTCAGTTCAACACCCCCTCGCCCCTCGCCGCCTCACCGCGGCCCAGATCCCTTGATCAAGGTCTCCGTTCGTTCCAACGAGTCGCTCGAAGCAGCGCTCCGCCGCTTCAAGCGCCAGTGCAACTTCAGCGGCATCTTCCGTCTCGCCAAGGCCAACACCTGGCACGAGAAGCGCTCCGACCGTCGTCGCCGCGAGCGCCGCGAGCGTCTGCGCACCGTGCAGAAGGCCACGCGGAAGAACGACCCGAACCGTCGTCGCCGTCGCCGCCCCGGTGGCGCGCCCAAGAAGCGCTGAAGCGACCCCGCCTCCGGGCGGGTGCAGATGAACAGGCGGACCGCGCGACCCCCAGGGTTGCGCGGTCCGTTCGTTTCCTAGGCTGGGTGAGAGCTCCGCCGATCCGCGAGCGGAAGAGCGAAGGGACGAGAGACGCATGGGCATCTTCGAGAAGGACAGAGACCTCACGGAGGCGCCGGAGGAGGCGCGCCTCGTGGTGGACGCCAGCTCGTTCCGCGAGAAGGCGCGGGGGTTCACCATGCGCCTCGACCACTTCCTGAGCCACCACCTGAAGTGGCGGTCGCGGTCGAGCGTGCAGACCCTGGTCAAGGGGGGGTACGTGGAGCTGGACCTGGCCCGGCCGGACGCTCCGGAGGGGACCGGCGAGCGGAAGGTCGAGCGACGCCCGGGCGTGAGGCTCCAGCACGGCACGCGCGTCTACGTGCGAGTCCCCGACGAGTACCGGGCCCTCCTGACCGGAGAGACGAGCGATGAGCTCGACGTCTTGCACGAGGACGCCGATTGCCTCGCGGTCAACAAGCCGCCGCTGATCGCGGTCCACCCCAGCGGTCGGCACATGACCGACACGCTGATCCAGCGCGTCCACAAGCGCTTCCAGGCGGAGATCGAGTCGGGGGCCATGCTCCCGCGCCTCTGCCACCGCCTCGATCGTGAGACCAGCGGGATCGTCCTCGTGGGCAAGCGCCCGGCGACCCAGGGCGCGCTCACGTCGCAGTTCGAGGATCGGCTGGTGGAGAAGGAGTACCTCGCCATCGTCCAGGGAACCCCCGAGCAGGCCGAGGGGTCGATCGACGCCCCGATCCGTCTTTCAACGACGTCGCCCGTGGAGCTGGAGATGACCACCGCGGCGGACGGCCTGACGTGCCAGACGGACTGGCGCGTGGAGGCGACCTCCGGGGGATTCTCGCGCCTGCGCCTCCGGATCCACACGGGCCGCCAGCACCAGATCCGCGTGCACATGGCCGCCATCGGGACCCCCATCGTTGGGGACAAGCTCTACGGACCCGACCGGGAGATCTTCCTCCGGGCCGCGGCGGGTGAGCTGACGGACTGGGATCGGGAGCAGCTCATCCTCGACCGCCACGCCCTGCACAGCGCCCGGCTCGTGTTCAACTCGCCGGCCACCGATGGGGCCACCCGCATCGAGAGCGGCCTGCCCGATGACCTGGTCGAGGCCTTCCCCCAGTTCGCGGGATGAGCCTTCCCGCGCTCCACCACTCCTGTTTCACTTCTCCCATGCGTCTACTCAACTGCCTCCTCACCGTCTGCCTCGTCGCCTCGTGCAGCGGGGAGTCCAAGCCCATCACCCCCTCCAACCCCGAAGGCACCGTGACCCTCGAAGACATCGACGTCCCCAACCAGAGCACCGCCATGGAAGGCGTGCTGACGGCGGGCCAGCTGAGCGAGGAGCAGATGGTCGCCCTCGCAGGGCTCGGCTACGAGAGCTTCGTCAGCCTCCGCGAGGCGGACGAGGGGGGCTCCGGCTGGGAGGAGGAGTTCGCGGCCGAGAAGGGGATCCACTTCGTGCGCCTTCCCATCGCCGGCGCCGACGGCATCGACGAGGCCCACGCGCGCAAGCTCGACGAGCTCATGGCGGCCGAGGCGCGCCCGATGGTGCTCTACTGCGGCAGCAGCAACCGGGTCGGGGCGCTGCTGGCGCTGAGGGCCTTCCACGTGCAAGGCGAGGACCCCGCTGCGTGCCTCGAGCTCGGCAAGAGCACCGGCGTCACCGGTCTCGAGCCGATGCTCGCCGACAAGCTCGGCCTCTGAGCCGGACCCCTGAGCTACGCCGGGTCGAGCCCGAAGAAGGCGTGGGTCGCGGCCCACGCCGCCGCCGCCACCTCGTTCGGGGACTCACCTCGCAGCGCCGCCACCGCGGCGAGCACGGCGGTGAGGTGCATGGGCTCGTTCCGGCGTGAGGACGGCCTGGGTTCGAGGTTGCGCGGGAGCAGGTAGGGGGCATCGGTCTCCAAGAGGAGCCGGTCGGCGGGGATCTCGGCCACGGCATCACGGAGGTCTCCCCCCCTGCGCTCGTCGCAGACCCAGCCCGTGATGCCCAGGTGGCAGCCGAGCTCCAGATAGTCGGCGGCGGCCTCGGGTCCCTCGGTGAAGCAGTGCACCACCGCGCCCCGCGGGAGCGACGGCCAGGCGTTCTGCAGGACGGCCAGGAACTCCTCGTGGGCGTCCCGCTGATGGAGGAACACGGGCAGGCCCGCCTCGGCGGCGAGGCTGAGCTGGGCCTCGAAGGCTGCGAGCTGCGCCTCCCGGGGGCTGAAGTTGCGGTTGTAGTCGAGCCCACACTCGCCGACAGCGACCACCTGGTCCTCGCGGTGGAGTTCCCTCAGCCGCGCCTCGGTGGCGTCGTCGAAGTCGGAGGCGTGGTGAGGGTGGACGCCCGCGGTGCACCAGAGCTCGACCCCCGCAGCCCGCCCGCGGGCCGCCCGCGCCGCGGCCTCGCTCGCCACGAGATCGGTCCCGGTGATGATCATCCGCTCGACGCCCCGCTCGCGGGCGCGGGCGAGCACCCCGTCCCGGTCACCCTCGAACTGACGGCTCATCAGGTTGACGCCGATATCGACCAGTCTCATCACGGCCAGACGATAGCCTCGACCCCGTCATGAGCGAATCCTCCGCCCCCGAACCGGTCGACCTCCACGCCAAGATGGACGAGGTCAAGCCCCTCTGGACGCCCCACCGCATCGGCCGCTTCGACGGGCATCAGCTCCTGCTGGCGCGGGTGGACGGCGAGTTCGTCTGGCACCAGCACGACGACCACGACGAGGTCTTCATCCCCCTGCGCGGCACCCTGCTCCTGGACTTCGAGGGGGGAGTCACCCGTGAGGTGCTCCCCGGGAGTCTGCTCGTCGTGCCGAAGGGAGTGGCGCACCGCCCTCGCACCGAGGGGGGCGAGGTCGAGATGCTCGTGCTCGACCCCATGGGCGTGAAGCACACCGGGGATGTCCGGGACGAGCGGACCGTGGACGAGTACCCCGACATCTGAGGGATGGAAGCCCGAAACCGGTGGGGGCGACCTCCCAAGAAGGGTGGGGACTCCTGGACCAGGCGCGGGCGCGATCACCCGGATCAACGCTGGGCCCTGACCCACGCCGCTCTCCGTTGCGGCCAGCGGCGGCCCCCAACACAGACTCAAGAAATCGTCATGGATGACCTGACTGACGTCGAACGCCCGGGCATGGACCAGCGCGAGATCGACCAGTGGTGCATGTTCATGCACCTCGGACTGCTCGCTGGCTACGCGGTGCCTCTCGGCGGACTGGTGGTGCCGATCGTCCTCTGGCAGCTCAAGAAGAACGAGTCTCCGCAGATCGATCAGCACGGCAGGATGATCGCGAGCGCCATGGTGGCGTTCGTGCTCTACGGCATCGTCGCGGGAATCCTCTGCCTCGTCCTCGTCGGCTTCGTCCTCCTGTTCGCCGTCGGCATCTGTAGCGTCGTCTTCCCGATCATCGGGGGGATCAAGGCCAACGACGGGGAGTACTGGCCCTACCCGCTCGTCCCCAAGCTCTTCTGACCCGAGGTCGGCCTCCGGGTCAGGGGGGGCTCAGCTGGAGCGCGCCCGGGAGCGGGCGGCCCCCGCCATCGCGATCAAGGCCATGGCGCCCAGGAGTGCCCAGCCTGGACCGGAGGAGGGCAGCTTCTGCCAGCTCACGGCCGCGAGCAGCGTCATGGCGATGGCCACGGTGAGGAGGTCGCCCCCCAGTCCGTTCTCTCCCGCGTTCAGGAGCTCCTGAGCCTTCGTGGAGAGCGGCCGCGGCCCCCCCTGGCGCCAGAGGACCTTGAGCGCGAGGAGCCCCGAGGCGAGGGCCAGGGGCCAGAGCCGCAGGGCGAGGGCCGGGGAGGCGAGGGCGGCGACCAGGCCGCCCATGGCGAGGTAGAGCGGCAGCAGGAGCCGGACGGCCACGGCCTTCCGCGCGCCGCGGTCCTCGTCGAGGGGGTCAGTCGGCGCGGTGTCGACGACCCAGCGGGCCGCCGGCGTCGCCGAGGTGGGGACGTGCATCAGCACGAAGGGGAGGTACGCGCCTGGCGCGAAGAGCAAGAGGGCGTAGAGCCCCTCGCCCTCGGTGGTGGAGGCATCCGCGCCGAGGAGGACCAGGAGGAGCGGCGCGGCCACCAGCGGGTAGGTCCGCACCACGAAGTCTCGCTCGGCGGGGAGGGCCTCGTAGACAAGGCCGAAGGCGCCGCGCTCCTCGCGCGTCACCCATAGCCGCTCGGCGAGGAGCCGCGCCGGGGTGAGGAGCGTCCCGAGCACGGAGCGCGTCGAGCGCGCCCGGGGCGCCGGGGGGAACGGCGCGAGGGCGAGGACGATCGCGGCCAGGAGGACGGCGCCCGCCGCCATCGCGCCCGCCATCCCGGGGCCCGCCGCGGCGAAGGGGGCCGAGAACCAGGCCGGCGGCAGCAGGAGCCAGGGCCCCGTCGGACCCTCGACGTCTGCGAGGATCGCCAGGCTCCGGAGCCCGACGAGGGCGCCGATCATGATCGCCACGAAGAGCAGCGTCTGCAGGGCCACCATGAAGGTGTCTCCTCCGCGGCCGAGGGCGACCTGGAGGAGGAGCAGGCCGGCGGCGACCGCCCAGGTCTGCAGGACGCCCATGACCACCAGAAGCGGTCGCTCGGCCAGGCCGATGGTGTCGGGCGCCAGCAGCGCGGCGGGGACGAGCGACGCCGCCGCGAGGGCGCCCATGATGAGCAGCAGCGTCACCACCCGGGAGAGCCGCAGGTCGCGGGGGGTCACCGGGAGGGCGCCAACCCACTCGGAGGCGGGGTCGGCCCGAAGCAGCGGCGCGAGCTCGCCCAGGAGCGGCACCGTGGTCAGCGCCAGGGGGAGGCAGAGGGCGAAGATCGCGTAGCCGTAGCCGCCCACCTCCCCGCGGACCACGGCGCAGAGCAGCGCCGAGATCACGACCTGCATGGCGAGCGCCGCGACGGGGGTGCGTTCGCCGAGGACCTCCCCGGAGAGCTGGGCGCGGACGAGACTGGTGAGGCGATTCAAGGGAAGGACGCGACTTGCGCGACGGGAAGGGTACCGCGATCGGGCTCCGGGCCCATACTCAGCCCCGATGTCGAACAAGGTGACGATCCAGGGGCCGGTGGGACGGCTGGAGGGGGAGCTCTGGCTGCCCGAGGACGGGAGCGCCCCCGTGGCGGCGGCGGTGGTCTGCCACCCGCACCCGCTGCACGGGGGGACCATGAAGAACAACGTGGTCCACCGGACGGCCAGGGGGCTCAACGACGCGGGCCTCGCGGTCCTGCGCTTCAACTTCCGCGGCGTGGGCGCCAGCGAGGGCGTCCACGACGGTCACGGGGCGGAGGAGGAGGACCTCGCCGCGGCGCTCACCTACATGGCCGACGCGTTCCCCGGCGTACCGCTGTGGGCCGGCGGCTTCTCCTTCGGCTCGAGGACGCTCGTTGGCCTCGCGCCCAGGGACCCCCGCATCCAGCGGGTGCTGCTGGTGGCCCTCCCCGTGATCGCCTACGACTGCAGCGCCGCCCTCGAGGTGACCCAGCCTGGCGCGATCATCATGGCGGGGGACGACACCTTCGGGACGCTGGAGGTGCTCACCCACAAGCTCCCCGGCCTCGTGAATCACTTCCACATCGAAGAGATCCCCGACGTGGATCACTTCTTCACCGGCAAGCTGGACGAGCTTCGCCTGCGCGTCCGGGACTGGGCGACGAGTCAGCTGCAGGCGCACTGAGAGGAGCCATGACCGTGAGCCAAGAGCAATTCCCGGAGAACAAGATCCCTGCCATCAAGCGGGTGATGATGCCGCGGGACACCAACGCGGTCGGCACCATCTTCGGTGGCGTCATCCTGGCCGAGATCGACCTCGCGGCCGCCACCGAGGCGCACCATCACCACCAGGGGATGGTCGTCACAGTGTCCATGGACAAGATTGACTTCAAGGCGCCGGTGCGGGTCGGCGACCTGGTGTCGTTCTTCACGGAGACGCTCCACATCGGGCGCTCCTCCATCAAGGTCAAGGTCGCGGTCTGGGCGTGCCGTAGATTCGGAGGCGGGACCCACGAGTACGTGACCGAGGCCGAGGTCACCATGGTGGCCGTGGACGATCAGTTCCGCCCCACGCCCGTTGCGGGCAAGGGCGGGGACCACGGAGGCTGACGGTCAGCCGAGGATGGCCGCGGCCCGCGCGGCGGGATCCTCGGTGCTGGTCAGGGTCTGGAAGATCTCCTCCAGGCTCTGGTCTCCGGTCCCCGTGGACCGGAGTTCATCGAGCGCGCCCACCGCGATCAGCCGGGACTTCGCCATGACGGCGACCCGGTCGCACACGCGCTCGACCACGTCGAGGAGGTGGGAGGTGTAGAGGACAGCGCCGCCGCGGTCGGCCCAGCCGCGCAGGACCGCCTTGAGCATCGCCGCGCTGGGGGCGTCGAGGCCGCTCAGGGGCTCATCGAGCACGAGGAGGTCCGGTCTGGGGAGGAGGGCGCAGGCGAGCGCCGTCTTCTGCCGCATGCCGCGAGAGAAGGAGCCCACGGGGTCATCGATCCGCTCGGCGAGCTCGAGGTGCCCGAGCAGGCGGGTCGCCTCGGCCAGGGTCTCCGTATCCCCTAGCCCGTGCAGTCGCCCCACGAGCAGGAGGTGCTGGCGGGGGGAGAGGTTCGGGTAGAGCGGGGCGCCGTCGGGGACGTAGCCCAGGGACCGGCGCGCTCCGAGGGGGTCGCTGGACACCGAACGCCCCGCGATCTGCACCTCTCCGGCCGACGGGTCCAGGAGTCCGCAGAGCATGCGAACGGTGGTGGTCTTGCCGGCGCCGTTGGGCCCCACGAGCCCGAGCACCTCCCCGGGCATGACGTCGAGGGAGAGGTCGTCGACCGCCACGAGCGCCTCGAACCGACGGGTGACCCCCGAGAGGGAGGCGACGGGTCTCACCGAACCGGCTGCTCGCGGCTCACTCACGCTTGCCTAGCTCGGTAGGAGGACCTCGAAGTCCTCCGGCTGGACCGAGATTCCAGTGGCCTCGGCGAGCTGGTCCGCGATCTTGTCGCGCTGGGTCTTGGTGGCCGCCTTCGCGCCCTTCTTCCCCGTGACCGAGCCCGTGGCGCACATGACCAGGATCTCCTGGGGCTTCATGATCTGGAACTTCTTCCCCATGGCGGTCACCTCGTTTGCCACCGTGTTGTCGATGGGCGCGCGGAACAGGGAGACCTCGAGGACGAGGTGGTCGAAGTGGTGGCAGTCGTCCACGAGGGCGCTGAACGCCGGGCCCTTCTCACCGGTCGCGGCGGTCCAGTTCTTGGCGGTACCCCAGTCGAACTCGAGGTGCACAGCGCTGTACATGGCCAGCGTCGCGCGGACGTCGTAGCAGCTGAGGTCCCGGGTCTTGGTGAAGACGAGGAGCTTGGCCCTCGAGAACCACTTGTCCCTCAGCGCCCTCAGGTTCTCCGTGATCTCGCGCAGGTCGGGGTGATCGGCCGGGTCCGTCTCGCTGCCCACGACGACGATGGTGTCGACCTTGATGCCCTCCTTGGAGAGCGCGATGATCTGCCGGGCGCAGGTGGTCACCACCACCGAGGCGCGGGGGAGGGAGCTCCCCCTCTCGACGACGAGCCCGAGCTGTGGGGCGGACAGGTCGATGGTGATCGTCCTCCCGAAGCGGCGCGTTTCGTGGGGACCGTGGAGGATCTGGGACGTGGCGTCCTTGGTCTTGGCCATGAGCCTGACGCGCAGAGGGCGCGTCCTGGTGAAAGCCCGTAATGACGGGCAAAGAGGGCATATGCCGCGGGCGCGGCGCTCGTTCGGCGGCCATCATACCGCACGGGGGGCCTCCTCTGGCGGGTTCGGTGCCAACGTTGCGTTCGAATCGGGCTCTGGGAGCCCTCTGGAGGGATCTGGAGCGCCTGAGGCACGTCCAGGAGGGATCACCGCCGTCCCCACAGGCCCCCGGAGGGCGCCCCTCAGGCCCTCCACGACGAGCGCGAGGGCGAGGGCCGTGCGCCCAGGGTGGGTGGACAGGCCGAAGAGCGGCCACCCGAGGAAGGCCTCGGTCGGCAGGAGCCACATCAGCGCTGAGCCCGCCGCCCGGAACCCGAGGGCGGTGACCACGAGGCGGCAGAGGGCGCCACGGAGATCAGGGATGGGCCCGGCCACCCCAGGGGGACGGCCCGCCCGCAGCCGGGTTTCGGCGCCGCCTAGCGGGTCGCCCGGATCCAGAGCAGCCCGGCGTCCCTGAGGGCGGCATCGCGGGTCGCCTCGTCGGGGGCGAGGGGCGTCGCCTCGAAGGGGGGCGCCTCCCGGCTGTCCTTGACCACCTCGGCGGAGGCGACGGTGAAGCCGGCGCCCTCGAGCACCGCCGTCCAGCCCTCGGCGTCGAGGTGGTGCATGGGCACCCCATCCGCCTCCGACCATGCCGCGGCCTGGGGCGCACCGGCGTGGCGGTGCACGACGACCTCGAGGCGGCCGCCCTCCTTGGTCACGCGGGCCAACGAGCTCGCCGCAGCGGCGAGGTCCTCGACGTACTCGAGGGTGTCGAGGGCGAAGACGTGGTCGAAGCGACCGTCGGGGAAGTCGATGTCCTCGATGGTCATGCACTCGAAGCGCGCCCGTGAGGTCCAGTCGGAGACCTCGTCGGCCCGCGAGATCATCGCGGCCGAGGCGTCGATCCCCACCGCCTGGGCGCCGGGGGCCTTCTTGCCGAGGCGGCGCGTGACCCAGCCCGCGCCGCAGCCGGCGTCGAGCAGCTGGTGCCCAGGACGGACCTCCATGGCGTCGAGCACCTGGCGGGCGACGTCGTCATGGAGCGCCTCGTAGTGGTCCGCTGTGCCGTCGGCGGCGAGTCGGTCGAAGAGCGAGACGAGGGCGCTGTGGTGCGTCATGACGGGTCGTTGCCTTGGGCCTTGTTCGTGATGTCCTCGAGCACCCCATCCAGCGGCGAGAGGCAGTTGTCCCAGCGGTACTTGTCCTCGACGAAGGACCGCGCTCGGTCCCCGAGGGCGCGGCCCTCGGCGGGGTCCTCCAGGAGCCGGATGACCGCATCCGCGAAGTCCTGCGCCTCGTCCGCGACGATGTAGTTGGTGCCGGGGGTGCCCTCGACGCCCTGGGTCGCGCTCGTGGTGCCGACCGTCGGCAGCCCCATGGCGAGGGCCTCGAGGACCTTGTTCTGGATGCCCCGGGCCACCCGCAGGGGCGCGATGCTCACTGCGGCGCGGCGCAGGTAGTCGCGGGTGTCGTCCACGTATCCGGTGACCTCGACGCCGTCGAGGCTGGCGAGGGCCTTCACCTCGGGGGTGGGCTTGGAGCCGACGATGGTGAAGTGCGCGTGGGGGACCCTGGCCCGGACCATGGGCAAGATCTCCTTCGCGAACCAGATGCACCCGTCGACGTTGGGGAAGTAGTCCATGACGCCGGTGAACACCAGGTGTCCGGGTTCGGCGCAGGACGGGTCGGGGGTGTAGTGGTCGATCGCGACGCCGTTGCGGACCACCATGGAGGGGTGGCCGGGGAGCTCCTTCTGGAAGATGACCTCCTCGAGCGGCGTGCAGAAGACGTTGGTCACCGCGTCCGCGACCGCCCGCTCCTCGAAGCGCCGCAGCGTCTTCCATTCCCGGCGGTAGAGGGCGCTCATCGGGAAGCGGTGGCGCTCGGCGTACTGGCGCCACTTGTCCGAGTCGAGCTCGGCGATGTGCAGGATCCAGGGCGTGCCGCGCCCGAGGATGAAGGCCGCCATCGAGGAGGAGAAGGCGTACGCCATGTCCGACCTCGGCAGCTCCTCGTCGACCACGCGCTGCAGCTCGCGGGAGCCGAAGACCCCGAGGGTGAGCGGCGTGCCCGTGAGGAGCAGCGGGAGCGACTGGATCTTCTTGTTCCGCAGGTTGATCGGGATCGTGATCGTCTTGATCCCCTTCTCCTCGCGGAGGAAGCGCGCGGCCTTCTCGTCGTCCTCGTCGTGGGAGAAGCAGACGATGGTCACCTCGTGCTCGCGGGAGAAGCGCTCCACGAGCCGCCAGGTGATGATCTTGTCCCCGCGATTGGGCGGATAGGGGACTCGCTGGGAGAGGAAGAGGATGCGCACGGGAGGCTCCGGGTGCTTGAGGCGCCCAGAGAATAGCCGCGGTAGCCGGCACGTGGGGCACGATCAGGGCGGCGTGCGGGCCGAGGTTCAACTTGATGCGCTGGCCTCGACCAGGCGGCTGAGCGTCAGTCTCCCCTGCCCCTGTCCTCGGCGACGATGGCGACGCGCCCGGCGCTCAGGTCCAGCACGGTGCGGCGTCCCCGGAGGAGCCGCATTCCCACGTTGCCGCCGATCCAGCGGTCGGAGAGGGGGCCCGGGACGTCATCGCGCATGAGGGTGACGGTCTGACGACCCATGTTCGACCCGGCGAGGACCACCACGCTGGCGGTCTTGCGCCAGCCCCGGACCTCGCCGAAGGGCCCCTGCAGCGTGCGGGGCGCGAGCCCGGCGCGGTCTCCGGCCAGGCCGTGAGCGCGGACCACCCAGCGGGACACGGTGACCGTGTCGTCGGAGCCGGTGTCGAGCCGGAACCAGAGCTCGGGGGTATCCTCCCCCGACGCGCGGATTTGCCCGCGAACGCACGGCGCCGTGCCATCCAGGGCGAGGGGCTGCCAGCGCAGGTCTGCGCCGTCGAAGCGCGCCGGGTCGTGGAGCTCGACCAGCCCGCGGAGGTCATCGATCACGACGACGCACCGGTCGAAGAGCGGCGCGCCGAGGACGCCATCCACCTTGAAGCCTGCGCGCTCGGACAGGAAGTCCGTGTCGAACTCCACGAAGGACGGGTCGGCCAGCGTGGCGACACCGACCTCCAGTTCTTGGCCGCGTCGGCGTCCGGCGGCAGCCGAATCACCCACGCCGCGCAGGCGAACGGGGGCGGAGTCCACGAGGTCGAGTTCATCCGCCAGCGAAGCCGTGATGGCGTGGGAGCCGAAGCCTGTGTCGAGGAGCATCCACGCCTCACGCCGGCCGTTGATCTTGGCCTTCACGAAGGCCCGCCCGCCTCGGTCGAAGCGAACGCCTCCGCGGCTGAGCGGCGCTCCGCTCGCACGGAAGCTCACGTCCCTGGGCGCGGTACGGGGTGGCCGCACGCTCCTGTCGGCGGAGCGCCCCCGGACCTCGAAGCGATCCACCAGGGTGACGGTGCCGTCGACCGACTCGGTGACGGTCATCGGCAGCCAGCGGCCGTCTTGCAGGTCCCAGTCCCCGAGCGCGATCGTCTTCAGCCGTCCCGAGCGCCGCAACTCGAAGCGCACGGGGCGACCGGTGGATCGGTCCACCGTCACGACGGGCCCGGTCCCGTCCGGGCGTTGGATGAGTCGGGCCTCCCTGCCGCCGGGTTCCGCCTCGGTCACGCTCCAGGTGGCCCCGTCGATGGAGCTGGCGAGCCACTGCTGCGTCCGAGCCCACCCCTCGGCGACCAGGTGCTCCCGGCTGCCGAGCTGCTGGCGGCGGGTCGCGCCGCGCCCGTCGGCCACCCAGGCCACCCGCCCGTCGAAGCCCCTCTCCGGGGGGCCGCTCCCCTCACCGATCCGTAACCGGAACGCTCCGCCAGACCAGAAAGACAGCTCGATGGGGGTGGACTGCCCCGCCTTCTCCCGGACCCCGCGGAGCACGACGCCCGGCGCTCCCGGCTTGAGGGGCGTCGCGCCGACCGCCTCGCGCAGGGGCCCCCGCGGATCCTCCGGCGCCTCCTGGGGATCAGGGGCGGACTGACAACCAACGACCAGGAGGAGGAAGGTGAGGGTCCGCATACCGGACAAGGCAACAGGCTCGCCCCTCTTTGACAAGGGGCAGGCGGGCGTTGTGAGCGACGGGAAGGACATCCTTCGGGCGTGAGACCGGGAGAGGACCCCCCGGCGGTGCTCCGCCTGGGCCGGTACTCGCCCCTGGCGGCTGCTCAGGCGGAGCGGCCGACGAAGGTCATCCAGCGACCGAGCAGGTGCTCCTCGTCGATCTGAAGCCCGGCCTCGAGGATGCTCCTGCGGGTGGCGTCCACGTGATCGAAGCGGCAGCCGCTGAAGCAAAACCAGCCGTCCGCCGCGAGCCGCTGGGCCAGGTCGTGGGCGTGGGTCATCAGGACATCGGCGTAGATGTTCGCGCACACGACGTCGAAGGGGCCGTCCACGTCCTCGAGGCGGCGGAAGTCGCCCTCGCGGAAGGCGCAGCGATCCGCGACGCCGTTGTCCCGCGCGAGCAGGTCCGCGGTCGGCTTCGAGGCGGGGTCGAGGTCGAAGCCGTAGGTCTCGCGCGCGCCGAGGAGCGCGGCGCCCACCGAGAGGATCCCGCTGCCGGCGCCCGCGTCGAGCAGCCGCTCGTTCCCCTGGATGCGGCGGCTGAGGGCGCGCAGGCAGGTTCGCGTTGTGGCGTGCCTGCCTGACCCGAAGGAGCCCACCGGCTCGATGGTGAGGCGGACGTCCGAGCTGCGCGGCGGATCCGACTCGTACCAGGGAGGGAGGAGCGCGAGGCGGCCGACCCGGAAGGGCTTCCAGTCCTTCCTCCACGACGTGGCGTAGTCCTCGGGCGGCAGGCGCTTGAAGTGGACCTCGAGGCCGGCGAGTTCAGGGTCGCTGACGCGGTCCTCCAGCGCTCGCAGGCGCTCCTTCACCTCGGCGCGCAGCTGGGGGGTGTCGTTGTCCTCCAGGACGAAGGAGCGGACCGCCTCCTCGTCGGGTCCGGGCTGGCGCGCGGCGAGCGAGGTGGTGCCGAGGGTGACCGAGGTGCAGGGCCCAAAGATGAGCGCCTCGGCGACCACCTCGTGCCAGCCCCGTGGCACATCGACGCGGACCTCTGTCCATGCGAGACGGCGCGCTCCCTCTGCTCTGGTGGCCATGGGGGGGATCCTACCGGCGGGGACGACGCTTCCGCCCTGTGTCCGGTTGATCCCTGACCGGAGCCGTGCACAATTCCGCCGCGATCGGTCGCCCCAGCGGCCGCGCCACACCGAAATCCCTCCCTACACATGTCTTCTTTCGACAACCAACTTCACAAGGTCCGGACCCAGGACGGCTTCATCGCCGCCCTCGACCAGAGCGGCGGCAGCACGCCGAAGGCGCTCCTCAGCTACGGCGTCGAGGAGAGCGAGTACTCGGGCGACGAGGAAATGTTCACCAAGGTCCACGAGATGCGGACCCGCATCATCACGAGTTCGGCCTTCAACGGTGACCGCATCCTCGGCGCGATCCTGTTCGAGAACACCATGGACCGCGAGATCTGCGGCAAGGGCTCGGCTCAGTTCCTCTGGGAGGACAAGCGCGTCGTTCCGTTCCTCAAGGTCGACAAGGGCCTCGCGGACGAGGCTGACGGCGTTCAGCTCATGAAGCCGATCCCCGGCCTCGACGACCTCCTCGCCCGTGCCAAGTCCAAGGGCGTCTTCGGCACGAAGATGCGCTCGGTCATCAAGTCCGCCAACGCCTCCGGCGTGAAGGCCATCGTCGAGCAGCAGTTCGAGATCGGCAAGCAGATCATCGCCGCTGGCCTGATCCCGATCATCGAGCCCGAGGTCGACATCAACGCGCCCGACAAGGCCGAGGCCGAGGCGATGCTGCTGGCCGCCATGACCGAGGAGCTCAACAAGCTCGGCGCCGACCAGCACGTGATGCTCAAGCTCACGCTGCCCGAGTCCAACGGCTTCTACACCCCCTGCATCGAGCACCCCCAGGTGCTGCGGGTCGTGGCGCTCTCCGGCGGCTACAGCCGCGACGAGTCCAACCGCCGCCTGACGCTCAACGAGGGCATGATCGCGAGCTTCTCGCGCGCGCTCTCCGAGGGGCTCTCGGCCAAGCAGTCCGGCGAGGAGTTCGACGACATGCTCAACGGCGCGATCCAGAGCATCTTCGAGGCCTCCAGGACCTGATCGGCGGGGGCGCCGCGGGGCGCCCTCAGGAGTCAGCGAGCTCTCGCAGGAGCGCGGCGACCGCCAGGTCGACGCGCTCCTGCCTTCGTTCCGGGCCGCTCTCGGGGTCGATGGCGCCCACGATGGAGCCCTTCCAGATCAGCCGATTGGCCCCAGGCTCGCTGATCGCGAGCACGAGGGTCCCCTGCGGGAGATTCCGGTCCTCCCCTTGGCGGGGCGCTGGCATCCCGATGGAGGACATGGCCTCGGCGACCATGGCGCCCTCATCCGCCGTGACGAGGTACCCCACCAGGTAGTCGGGCGTGGCCCCGGGCGCGGCCGTCAGGCGGAGGCTCCCAAGGCGCGCCGCGAGGGCAGAGCGGAGCAGGCCCTCGATCTCGAAGGAGTCGAAGCGGTTGTCGGCGAGGTGGACGGTGGAGCCCGGCGCGTAGGCGAAGGTCGCTGGCGCCTTGAGCGCGCTCGTCGGCTGCCCGGCGTGGATCTCGAAGTGCCCCTCGGCGAGCTCCTTGTCGATCCGTTGGTCCTCGGTGAGGACGCAGCCAGCAGCCAACCACGCGAGGCCCACAAGCGCGGCGCGCCGCCAGGGTCCTGGTGTGCGAACGGCCCGGTTCATCGAGCGGCCGTCGCCTCGACGAAGGCGGTCCACTGGGGCTCGAGGTCCTTGATCTTCACCCCGAGGGCCTTCTCGAAGTGCGTCGGGGCGCTCTGGCCCTTGAAGGAACTGCGCATGTAGTCAGCGACGCCCTGCCGGTACTTGCCATCCTCGGCGTGGAGGAGGAAGAACATCAGGGTGTGGCACTCGGCGTTGTACCGCTGGGCGTCGGTCCCGTTGTTGAAGGCGCCATAGCCCGCGGTGATCAGGCGCTTCATCCCCAGGGGCTTGTCGTCGGCTGCCTGGAAGCGAAAGTACTCCTCGATGGGACGGCCGAACTCCCAGGAGGCGACGCCGTCCTCGATCCGCAGCGCGTAGGAGAACGCCTCGGCGAGGGCGCGCTCGGTCCAGGGCGCGATGCTCCCGTTGCCGCCGATCGTGCGCCGGAAGGAGTTGAGCACCAGCGCGTGGGTCAGCTTGAAGACCGCGTCGTTCGCGACCGAGGGGCCCGCTCCGTTGACGAAGACGGTGTTCTCGCCCCGGCTGAACCAGGCCTGGTCGCCCTGAAAGCGCGGCGTGGGGTAGTCCTTGGGGTCCTTGAAGACGTGCACCTCGGGGACCTCGTCGAAGACCTGCAGGGCGAGCGCCTCGCCGACCACCTCGTAGTAGGTCATGTAGGCGCGCTCGAGGTTGAGGGCGATGTTCAGGGCCCGCTCGGGCTCGATGTCCGTCTTCAGCAGGAAGTGCGCCGTGGGGATCTCCATGGCGTGCTTCCAGTCGGAGACGCGCTCGCGGAGCTGGTCCACGGTGTAGAAGCGTCCCCGCACCTTGAGCCGCCAGCCCCGGCGCTTCGTGTAGACGCCGCCGAGCTCGTTCCAGGCCTGCTCGTTCTCGGGGTCGATGGTCAGGACCTGGATCCAGAGGTTCCGCGCCTCGCTGGGCAGCTCGTTCTGTTCACAGAAGAGGGCCAGCTCTGCCAGCTCGGCGGGGCCTCGCGAGGGGAGCGCGTCGTAGCGCTCGAACAGCTGCGCGAGGCTCCGCTCCACGGAGTGGATCTCCGCGATCTCGTCCCGGGCGTACTGCTTCTTCTTCGAGCCGCGCTTGGTCAGGATGTAGTCGTCTGCCTCGAGGATGACGCGGCACTCGACCTCCTTGCCGTCCTTGAGGATGACGAGGTCGGATCGGTCGTCGTGCCCGAGGGTCGCGGCCGGGGCCACGGGCGGACCCGCGCTCACCGGATCAGCGAGCGGGCGCGCCAGGGCCGTGGGGGCTGCGAGGATGAGGAGGGCGAGGGGGCGAAGGAGGGTCATGGCGGGGTGTGCGGCGGTGGATCGGTCCCTTGGGTCTTGGGCGCTGGAGCATACCCACCAGGACGGAGGCTGTCGGACCTGCAGGGACCGATAGACTCGGGGGATGCTCCATTCCTCCCTTGCCCTCATTGCCCTCGCGGGCTCGGCCGCAGCCCAGGAGGCGGAACCCGCCGCCCCCACGGCCCCCTCGCCCGAGGCGGAGCCTGCGGGTCCGGACCGCCGGCCCAACATCCTCCTGGTCTTCGCGGACGACCAGCGGGTGGACACGATCGGGGCCTGGGGCAACCCGGCGATCCAGACGCCCAACATGGACCGCATCGCGGCCGGCGGCGTCTCCTTCCGGCGGTCGTACTGCATGGGCTCCTCCCACGGCGCCGTCTGCGCGCCGAGCCGGGCGATGCTCCACACGGGGCGGGCCTACCACGCCATCGATCACCGCACGATGGAGGGGTGCCGAACCCTCGGAGAACTCCTGGGCGAGTCGGGCTTCCAGACCTTCGGCACCGGCAAGTGGCACAACGGGAGAGACTCCTTCACCCGGAGCTTCTCCGCGGGACGCGAGATCATGTTCGGCGGGATGTCGGACCACAACAAGGTGCCCGTGGTCGACATGGAGGACGACGGGACATTCAGCGAGGGGCGGCGGGCGGAGGGGCACTCCTCGGACATCTTCTCCGCTGCCGCGGCCGACTTCATCGCCTCCGCGCCGGAGGACTCCCCGTTCTTCTGCTACGTGGCCTTCACCGCGCCGCACGACCCGCGGGACCCGCCGCCCGCATGGCGCGACCGTGAGCGTCCGTCTCTGCCCGGGAACTTCCGCGCACAGCACGACTTCGACAACGGTTTCCTGAAGGTGCGCGACGAGAAGCTCGCGGCGTGGCCGAGGGACCCGGAGGTCGTGCGGGACCAGCTCGCGGAGTACTACGGGCTGATCGAGCACCTCGACGCGGCCGTGGGGCGCGTGCTGGCCGCCGTCGACGCCCGCGGCGGCGAGCGCGAGACCATCATCGTCTACGCGGCAGACCACGGGCTGGCCGTGGGCAGCCACGGGCTCCTCGGGAAGCAGAGCGTCTACGAGCACAGCCTCCGGGCGCCCATGATGATCTCAGGGCCCGGGATCCCGGAGGGGGTTCACCTCACGGCGCTCACCTACCTCTACGACCTCTATCCCACCCTGCTCGGTCTCGTGGACGTCGGGGTCGAGGAGCAGATCCACGGCGAGGACCTCCGGCTCCTGTGGGACGGGGAGGCGACCCAGGTGCGGGACTCGGTCTTCCTTTCCATGGGCAAGACCCAGCGCGCGGTCACGGACGGCCGCTTCAAGCTCTGCGTGTATCCCGAGGTGGCCCACCGGCAGCTGTTCGACCTGGCCTCCGACCCGCTGGAGACCATGGACCTCGCGAGGAACCCCGCCTACGCGGCGCACATCGCGCGGCTCGAGCGGGAGATGGCGACCTGGCGCCGGCTGACCGGGGACCCCGATCCGCTCTCCGTGGCGGAGCCCGGGGAGCTGCGGGTGGACCTCTCCGGAGCCGAGCGCAAGCCGGATCGGTGGCAGCCCGAGTGGATCCGCGAGAAGTACTTCGACCCGCCCGAGGAGGAGCCGGAGGAGGCGCCCGCCGCGGAGAAGTCTGGCCTGTAGGTCCGGCGCCGCTTGTCCCGGTCCACGGTAGGAGGCCGGGGGGATCAGAAGGGGAGGTCCTCGGGGTTGATCTCGATGGGCCCCGGGGGCTCCTCGAGCTGCGTCCGGATGGGGGCGTCCCTGCCGGCGCGGGCGAATGAGGCCTCGTCCGGGGCGCGCCGCCCGGAGAAGTGGGGGGCGAGTCCGCGGCGCTCCATGTCGGAGAGCAGGCCGAGGTGGGCGAAGGCCTCGCGGCCCACCAGGTCGATGTCGCCGCGCACGAGCCGCGCCCGGGTCTCCGCGTCGAACTGGCCGGGCCGCTCCACGGGGAGCTCTCCCATGAACTCCCGGTGTCGGCGCTCGGTCACGCGCGAGTCCATCACGAGCACCACGCCCCGGTCGGTGGCCTTACGCATGAGGCGCCCGAAGCCCTGGCGGAACTTCGCGAGGGCCCGCGGCATGTAGATCCCGTTGTGCTGGGCCATCCGCCCGATCGCCGCGCATTGAGCGTGGTGGTAGCGGTCCGGGACGCCGTAGGGGAGCCGCGCGAGGACGAGGGTCTCCAGGGTCTCACCGGGGAAATCCGCGCCGTACCAGAACGTGTCCACACCGAAGAGGGTCGACTCCACCCGCTCCCGGAAGAGGCTGGACAGCTCCTCCTTGCCGGCGGCGTCCATTCCCTGCCAGAAGAGGGGCAGCCCACGCTCCTCGAAGGCCGCGGCGGCGCGCTCACCGACCTCGCGCACGTCCCGCAGGCTCGTGAACAGCACGAGCATCCTCCCGCGGGTCCGCTCGGCGTACCAGGGAAGGTAGCGCGCCAGGAAGTCGAGGTACGCCTCGCGGTTCTGGACCGACGGGACCCCTCGGGGGACGCCCACCATCACCCGGCTGTAGTCGAACACCTCCGGCGCGTGGAATGCGGTCACGCGCTCACAGCCGGCGGTGTGATCCAGGTCGCCGGTCTCCGGATCGCGGGCCGCGACCCGGTCGAGGCCCAGGTAGCGGCGCGCCTTGTCGAAGCTCCCGCCGAGGCGAGTGGTGGCCGACACAAAGGCGGCGGAGGACAGCTCGGGGTAGTAGTGCCGGCCGAGGGCGTCTCCGGGGAGCAGGACGAGCGCGGCGAGGACCGGCTCATCACGAACGTTGCGCTCGACGTCATGGAAGACGCGGTCCCCGAGGCTGGGGAGCCCGTTGTCCATGGGGAGCCAGGAGGCCACCGCGCGACCGATGTCCGCCACGTCCACGCGGGAGAGCTCAAGCGTTCGCCGGACCCTCTCGCCGCGGCGGATCGGCGCGAGCTCCAGCTCCTCGGAGAGCTGGGCCAGGGCGCCGTCGAGCCGTGCGAGGGATGACTCCAGGGCCACCCGGGCCGTGATCATCGCGGCGGCGTCCTCGCAGGTCTCCACGAACTCACGGAAGAGGCCGTGCTGCTCCGACTCGCCGCGACCGAGGAGCGCCGCTGTCCGCCACCCCTCGTAACCCAGCACCTGAGCCTCCAGGTCCGAGAGCGCGGTGGAGGCGTGGGTCCACAGGACCAGCGCGGCCTTGAGCCGGTCGTGGGCCGCGGAGCCAAGGAGGAGCTTCTTCTGCAGCCGATCCAGGGCGGGCCGCTGCCGGCCGGGCCCGGACCTGGCCCCCGGCTCATGGAGGCGCCGCAGGACGCGCCGCATGTCCGGGAAGGACACCCGGTGGCTCCAGGCGCTCATGGCCTGGTCGTGGAGGTGCTCGCACTCGTCGAAGACCACCCGGCGGAAGAACTCCGGCCTGGCGAGGGCGAAGGAGTGGTTGGTGATGACGACGTGGCTCCGCTCCGCCTTGCGCCGGGCCGTCTCGGCCGCGCAGACGGCCCGGTCGGCCTGGGTGGAGCAGCAGCCGCTCCGCCCCTTCGCGTGGTTGAGCAGGCTGCGGAGCGAGGCCCGGTAGGCGCCGGTGCCCATCAGGCGCACGGGTGGGCGCCGCGGGAAGCGGTCGAGGTCTCCCTCGCCGTCCCGGAGGCCGAACAACGCCAGGGAGGTCCACGCGAGCCAGGTCTCGGGGTCGTCCCCCTCCTGGGGCGTCTGGATCCGCAGCGCACGCCAGCAGAGGGAGTGCTCGCGTCCCTTGAGGATCGATACCTTGAAGCCGCCGGGGAGGCCAGCGCGTGAGAGCGCCGCCAGCGCCCTCGGCACCTCTCGCTCCATGGCCTGGCTCTGCAGCGCGCGGGTGTAGGTGGCGATGCCGACCCGGACCCCGTAGCGGCGGGACCAGATGAGCGCGGGCAAGAGGTAAGCGAGGGTCTTGCCGGTCCCGGTTGGGGCGTGGACCAACAGCAGCTCGTCCGAGCCGAGGCAGCGTGCGACCTCCTCCGCGACCCGGTGCTGGCTCTTTCGATAGAGCTCGGCCCTCGGCCTCTTGGTCTGTCCCTCGTTGAACAGGTCGGGCAGGTGGGTCCTGAAGAGCTCGTCCAGGAGGACGAGGTCCTCGTCGATGAAGGGCGCGGCGTCCTCGGTGTCCGCGTCCAGGGGCTTGCTCTCCTTGTCCAGCTCCGGGGACCTCGCCACCGCCGGGTCCAGGAGCGCGAGCGGGTCATCCTCGTCCAGGTCCTCGAGCGCGCCGTCGGAGAGGATGCCGTCCCGGAGGCGGCCGCCGGCGAAGACCTCGGTGTCGCCGCCCCAGCGCCCCGGGTGCTCGATCACCTCGAGGGTCCTGCTGAGCCGCCGGCTCGCGGTCAGGTCCTCGCCCTCCAGCCCCTCCAGGGCGCGGCGCCACCCCCTGGCGCAGATGGCGTGCACGGCAGGGCCATGGTCCTGGAAGCGAGCCACGACCTCGGCGAGCGCCGCGAGGACGTGGGGCGGCTGGACCGCCGCGACGGGCTGGGGCGCCACGCCCACCTCGAGGAAGGTGCGGATCAGCTCGGCCGGGGCGCAGGAGGAGAGGTGCCCGGGCTCGACCAGCGCGACCACGTCGTCCAGGCCGATCACGTCGAGGGGCGCCTGCTCCACCATGGCCTCGCGGTCGAGGGCCCGGGCCCAGGCCTCCAGGAGCGCACCATCATCGGCGAGCACCGGCCGGCCACCGGTGAACTCCCTCAAGCGGCGCCAGGCCTCGGCCATGGTGGGGGTCCCCTCCAGGGCTCCCGAGCCGACCCCGAAGCGGGCCACGATGCGCCGGGTGGCGCCGGCGTCGTCGTCGAATGGCGCGCAATAGGTCTCGAAGGACTCCCACTCGCCGGCCTCGCTGCGGCGCACCGCGGCCATGCGTAGGACCCCGTCGAGCCGGGTATCCGTCCCGCTTGCCCAGAGCACGACGCAGGCGGGCCTCCCCCCTTCGCCCGAGGGCCCCGGTCGATCTCCGGGCGCTACGGTTCTCTTGCGATGGGTCAAAGGAGGCGTCAGGGGGTGATCAGGGGGGGGAGGGCCCTGGCTCCGGGCGGCTCGGTCGCTTCAATCTGCCGCAGGGCACTTCCGGAGGATCGGGGGTGTCGATTAGACTGCTTGCCCCAAATCCGAGTCGGAAGCTCCGGGCGGCCTGCGCTCGGACGTCGACAGGACCTATCTCGGGCCTGACCAAGCATGGAGATCACAGACATTCCCGTCGAGGGTTACGAGCGCGTCGCGCGGTGCATCGACCAAGAATCCGGGCTCCACGCGCTGATCGCGGTGCACGACACGACCCTCGGCCCTGCCCTCGGCGGTCTGCGTTTCCTGAAGTACGAGTCGGAGGAGGACGCCCTCTTCGACGTGGTCCGGCTCGCCAAGGGCATGACGCGCAAGTCGGCGGTGGCTGACACGGGCCTGGGCGGCGGAAAGTCGGTCATCATCGGCGATCCGGAGACGATCAAGTCCCCCGAGCTGTTCCGCGCCATGGGCCGCTTCGTGGACAACTTTGGCGGGTCGTACATCACGGCCGAGGACATGAACATCTCCATCGCGGACCTGCGCCACGTACGAGAGACGACCCCGTACGTCACGGGGCTCTCGCGGGAGGAGGGCGGCTCGGGCAACCCGAGTCCCTACACCGCGTACGGCTGCGTCGTCGGGATCGAGGCTGCCGCGAAGCACCGCTACGGATCCTCGGACCTCGCGGGGAAGCGCATCCTGATCCAGGGCGTCGGCGCGGTGGGCGGTGAGATGGCTCGCCTGCTGAAGGAGCGCGGCGCGGACGTGATCATCTGCGACATCAAGGAGGACCGCGTGGCGGCCCTCTGCGAGGAGTTCGGCTATCGCTCGGTCTCCGAGGAGAACCACCTCGACGAGGAGTGCGACATCTACGCCCCCTGCGCTCGGGGTGCCGGCATCAACGACGAGACCATCCCCCGTCTGACCTGCGACATCGTCGCGGGGTGCGCCAACAACATGCTGCTCGAGCCGCGGCACGGCGACGAGCTGAGCCAGCGTGGCATCCTCTACGCCCCCGACTTCGTCGTGAACGCCGCTGGCATCATCAACGTCAGCGTCGAGCGGCACGAGGGTGGGTACAACGAGGAGGTCGCCATGGAGAAGATCCACCGCATCGCTGACAACCTCGAAGAGGTCTTCCAGCTCGCAGAGGAGCGGGGCATCGGCACCCACACCGCGGCGCAGCTGCTTGCGGAGCTCCGGATCGAGCGGGCCAAGGCCGAGCAGATGAGCTGACCTCCTGGGGGCCTCTCGTGCGGCTCCCCTTCCGGCGCGGCCCACTCGGGCTCCGCCGCCATGGAGGTGTCAGCTCGCGGAGCGCCGATCCGTGGCGGCCGCCGAGCCGCCCCCGGCGCGTTCCTCCACGAGCTCGTGGATCCACCGCACCAGCTTGGGCTCCCAGTGGGCCGATCGGAACCGCTCGCCGGTGACCTGTGCGCCCTCCCTCAGGCGGCGGAAGAGCGTGGGCGTCTCGACCATCCGGCGCATGGCCGCGCTGAGGCCATTGGGGCACTTCGGCGCCACGAGCACGCCGTTGTCGCCGTCGACGACCAGCTCAGGGATCGCACGCCAGCGCGTGGAGATGACCGGCAGCCCGGCTTGCATGGCCTCGAGGATCACCCCAGGCATCCCTTCGCGGTTGTGGTAGCTGGGGAACACGAGGACATCGTGGCTCCCGAGGACCTCGTCCACGCCGCCTTCGGGCGGGGCGGCGACGTAGCGGCAGCGATCCCCGAGGTCCACTCCGTCGAGGGTGAAGTCGCCATGGGTCGGGCCCATGAGCGTGAGCGAAGCGTCCACGGGCAGCCGCCTGGACGCATCGATGGCCTCGAGGATGCCCTTCTCCGGGCGGATCGGACCGAAGTAGAGGAAGCGGCGCGCCTGGTCCGCGCGGGCGCCTTCGAAGCGCGCTGCGTTCCTGGTCGTCGGCCACCAGCGCACCCGGCGGCAATCGTCCGAGCTCCTGAAGCGCTCGCAGAGGGAGTGGGTCTGGAGCAGGACGCGGTCGGCCATGAGGGTCGAGCGTTCGAACGTCTGGCGCGTCCGCTCGTTGGCCTCGTCCGCGAGCAGGTCGAGGTCGCCCCCGAAGACTCGGATCATCAACGGGATGCCGCGCGCCTTGCAGGCGGACCGGACGATCCCCCCGGAGCGGAGCAGGCCGCCAGCGGAGGTGTTGAAGAGCACCGCGTCGAAGCGGGACCAGGGGGTCGTGATGCGTCCGACGAGGCTGGCGAAGATCCGCGCCTCGTCGATGGACTGTCGGAGCGAGCTCCTGCCCTCGCGGGCGATGGAGAGGTCGTGGACGAGGACCTCGAGCGAGGGCTCCCGGAGGAGCCCCTCCAGCATTGAAGCGAAGGACAGCTGGATGCCGCTCACGAACTCCTCATCCGCCGGCACAGGGCCGATCACGAGGACCCGCTTTCGGCGTCGCTCAGCCACGGCCTTGCACCTGGCGGGTGGTGGCGAGGAAGGGCGTCCCCGCCGCGACGGGCTGGGGGACAGCGGGGGCGTTGGAGGTGCACTTCATGACGCGATCCGTTCCCGCTTGGATCGACTGCGGCGCCGGTTCGACTGAAGCTCGCGGGGTCGATATGGGGAGCTCGAACCTCCCGTGGGCATCGCCAGGGGCCCTGGTCCGTCGTGGACCGCCGTTCATCAAAATTCCCCGAATGTGACCAACCCGGGCGGTTTGCCTACCGTTGCCCCTGTCGAGTCAGCCCACGACCCTCCGCTCGGGAGGACCGCCGGCGGCCCGAGGATGCCTATGAACCTCTCGATTCGGTCCCTTCCCCTCGTTCTCCTCTCCCTCGCTGTCCCCGCCTCTGGTCAGGTCGGACAGCCGGTGGGCTTCGAAGAGACCTTCGCCCTCGCCGAGGACCGCGGTGCGGTCCTCGAGCAGCTCCTGCCCGGGAGTCCGCAGCACTACTTCTACTCGTGCCTGCACCTCCAGCAGAGCGGGGCGCTTGATCGGGCGGACGAGATGATCAGCCGTTGGCGTGAAGCGGGGTCCACGCCTGCGCTTCGCCAGATCGAGGCCCGGCAGGCACTCCTGCGCGCGTCCGACGACCCGGCGCGGACCTTCAAGTTCCTCGAGGACGAGCTCGGACTGAAGTTCAACCACCGCAGGGAGTCGCCCGACGCGGTCACCCAGCTCCCTGGGGCCTTCGATCAGGACGCGGTCAGCCCGAGCGCCCTCATCAGGACGGCCCTGAACCGCAAGGACGGACGCTCGATCAACGAGCTGAGCGAGGTGGTCAAGCGCACGCTCCTGACGGGGACGACGCTCACCAAGGCCCAGCGCGGCGCGGTGCTCGACCAGCTCGAGTGGCCGGACGTCCCCGGCCTGGTCGCGGCCATCGAAGCGGACCTCCGTGAGCACCCCAAGGCCACCTTCGGGTCGCGGGCCATCCATCAGCGGCTCTTCCTGGACCAGCTCGAGGAGCTCCGTCGACGCCGGCCCGAGCTGCTCTCCAACCGGCTCTACGTGGAGTCGGTGCTCCGGCGCCTCGCGCCAGCGGACGGCTCTTCCATGGGGGACCGGGCAGAGCGCGAGGCGTTCCTCGACCGGGCGCTCGCCTTCGCGGATCAGCTCCCCGAGGCCTTCAACTCGGTGAAGGTCCACCTCCTCTACCACCGGCTCGTGCTCGATCTCGACCAGGGGGCGGTGAACCGGGAGCGCTTCATGCGCTACCTGCGCCTACCCCGCCAGGTGGGCTACCTGGACCTCGAGCCCCAGGCGCGGGCCGCCGCCGCGGGCCTCGAAGATGCCGTCGGCGGGGCCACCAGGCTCCCGGCTGTCGGGAACGATGAGCCCCTGGTCCGGGAGCTACTGGAGCTGTCGCTCCGGGGTCAGTCCGGCTATCAGGACTACCTCGCGGTCCTCCCCGAGCGCTTCGTGCGCCGTGCCTGGGCGCGGACCCAGCTGCTCTACGGCGGCGAGGGGGACCAGGACGGGCTGATCGAGATGCTGGGCGGCCCCGCCGAGGCCGAGGCGCTCAGGAACCTGGTCGAGCTCGAATTTGAGCGGACGAACCCGACGAGCTTCGAGGCGGATGAGGCGGTCTCCCTCTCGGTGCGCCTCAAGAACGTGGACTCGCTCCTGATCAAGGTCTTCCGTGTCGACCCCGTCGCCTATTTCGACCTCTTCAACAGCTCCATCTCCACCAACATCAACCTGGACGGGCTCGTCACCAACGACCAGTTCAGCGTCGACCTCGACGCTCCGCCCATGCGGCGCGTGGAGCGCCGAATCGACCTGCCCGCGGTGGACGAGCCGGGGACCTATGTGGTCGAGCTGATCGGGGGCGGCGTGGCCAGCCGCGCCATCGTCCGCAAGGGACGCCTCGACCTCATCGAGCGGGTCGGACCAAACGGGCACGTGTTCGCGGTCTTCGACGGCGAGCGGCAGCAGGTCATGGACGCGGTGCTGCGCTTCGGCGAGCGTGACTTCACGGCCAACGAGCAGGGCTACATCCGCGTCCCCTTCACGACCGAGGCGCAAGACCGGCGGGTGCTCGTCCGCTCGGGCGCGCTGTCGGACGTCTCCACGTTCCGCCACCGCCCCGAGGCGTACACGCTTGACGGCGCGACCCATATCGCCGCGGAGACCCTGATCGAGGGCAACCGCGCGCGGATCATCGTGCGCCCGCGCCTCACGCTGAACGGTCAGCGCCTCTCGCTGGACCGGGTGGAGGACCTCCAGCTGGAGATCGAGTCCTGGGACTTCGAGCAGGCGATCTCGACCCTTACGGTCGATGACCTGCGGGCCACGTCCGCGGCGCTCCTCGAGTCCGATGGGGAAGGGGCCGCGTCGCAGGGGATCCTGGTGGCGGAGATCCAGGTCCCCGAGCGACTGCGTCAGCTGAGGGTTCAGCTCAAGGGGAAGGTCCGCCGCTCGGTGGACGGGGAGCGGGTGGAGCTCTCCTCGAGTCAGCGGAACATCGCGGTCAACGGGATGGCCCGGACCGCGACGGTCGGGCAGGCGATGCTCCGCCGGGACCCCGGCGCCTTCAAGATCGAGCTGCGGGGCCGGAATGGAGAGGCCCTCGCGGATCGGGCGGCGCGCGTCTCCGTCTGGACCCGCTACTCCTCCCGATCCATCACGAAGGAGCTGCGCTCCAATGAGCTGGGGCACCTCGACCTCGGCGCGCTCCAGGGGGCGACGAGGATCCGGGTCACGGGCGAGGGGATCGGGACGAACGACTGGTCGCTCCCGGACAGGGAGGTGAGCGGGCTGGCCGGTGAGCTCAACACCACCGTGGGCCGGGCGCTCCGGGTCCCCTTCGAGGTGGCGGATGGGCTCGAGCCGTCCGACGTCTCGCTGGTCGAGCTCCGGGCCGAACACCCGGTGGCCGATCGATTCTCCGCGCTCTCTCTCGAGCCCGGCTACCTCGTGCTCAAGGGCCTCGAACGAGGGAGCTACGCGCTCCGAATCCGCCGCAGCGGGGAGTCCTTCCGCGTCCAGGTCGAGGAGGGCGAGGTGCGCGCGGGGTTCGTGCTCAGTCAGCACCGCGCCCTGCCGCTCTCGAGCGACGCGCCGCTCACGATCCGGCAGGTCCAATCCACTGGCGACGGCCTCACCGTCGAGCTCGCCGGCGTCTCGGCGAGCACTCAGGTGGCGGTCCTCGGGTCGCGCTACCAGGGACACCAGGACCCCGCGGAGGAGCTCGCCCTTGGACACGTGTCGGGCCGCTCACCGCGGACCCTGGTCAGCCCCGCGACCACCTACGACTCTGGCCGCGCCATCGGTGAGGAGTACCGCTACATCCTCAGTCGACGCGCGCAGGAGATCTATCCGGGCAACATGCTCGCCCGGGCCTCGATCCTCCTGAACCCCTGGGTCCTCTCGGAGACCACGGACCGCATGGAGTCTGCCTTCGAGGTGACCAACGAGTTGATCGGCTTAGGGGGCGGCGCCGGTGGGAAGTTCGGCGGTCGTCGCGGCGGTCGCGCGCGCAAGCAGAAGCGGGAGCGCGTCGAGTCCCTCGACCTGAACTTCCTCGCGAGCCCCGCGGTGATCCTCGCGGGGTTGACCCCGGACGCCCAGGGGCGCGTGCGGATCCCCGCGGGGGCCTTCGATGGGCTCCAGCAGTTCCGCATCGTGGCCTTCGACAGCGCCGTGACCACCTCCCGCGAGGTGCTCCGCGCTCCGCGCCCGATCGCGCTTCGTGATGAGCGGCTGACCGATGGCCTCGACCCCGCGCGGCCGATGACGCAGCAGCGTCAGATCAAGGTCCTGGAGGCGGGCGATACGCTCGTCATCCGGGATGGTCCCAACGCCGACGCGCAGACGTTCCAGACCCTCGGGGACGTGTTCCGGCTCTACGCCACGATGGCGGCGGGCGCCCCCGGGCGGTCCGCGCTGGAGCCCTTCGAGTTCCTCACCCGCTGGCCGGCGCTCGACGCCGACGAGAAGCGCGCGCTCTACTCGGAGTTCGCGTGCCACGAGGTCAACGTCTTCATTCACGAGAAGGACCCGGTGTTCTTCCGTGAGGTCGTCGGGCCCTACCTCGCCAACAAGGGGGCCAAGACGTTCATGGACGACTGGCTCCTTGGGGGAGACGTCACCGGCTACCTCGAGCCGTGGCGGTTCCGCGAGCTGAACGCGGTGGAGCGCATCCTCCTGCTCCGCCGGCTGGGCCTCGACGCCGACCGATCCGCGCAGGATCTCCTGGCGACGGTGCCCGCGGGTGTCTTCTCCCTGGATAGGGTCTTCGCGTCGGTGCTGGCGAGCCGGAGCATGGATGGAGAGCGCTCCCTCCTCGACACGAAGCTGGCGGAGGTCCGCAAGCAGGTCGCGCCCTCTCAATCCGCCGCGCCTGCGCCGCCAACGGGCGGCGGTGGCGGTGGAGGTCCGTCGAGCCCGGGGCCCGCAGGGCCCGCCTCGCCCGCGCCGGACACCAGGACGATGACCCAGGACAAGCTCGGTGCGCTCGGATATGCCGGTGGCGGAGAGGCCGGGGCCGATGACTTCTTTCTCGGCCGAGGCCTAGGGGGCCGGCCCGTGGAGCGGGGTCGGGAGCAACAGCAGACCGAGACGTTCAAAGGGAAGGTCAACGAGGAGGCCGAGGTCGCAGCCGGCCTGGAAGGCGTGTGGTTCGCGGATGATGATCGCGACTCGTCGCGCGCCCTCTACCGTGACCTCGATCCGACCCAGGCGCTGGCCGAGACGCACTACTGGCGCGTACGGCGCGAGAACATGACCTATGGCCTCGTGCCGATCTCTCCCTTCTGGGCGGACTTCGCCGCGGCGGAGGGCGCCTTCTACTCGGCTCACTTCCCGACTGCGACCCGCACCGCCACCGAGGCGCTCCTGGCCCTCGCGTTCCTGGACCTGCCCTTCACCGCGGAGGAGAGCGAGGTCGAGGTGGACGGGCG